>JAJFFQ010000048.1 GCA_021776565.1 Robiginitomaculum sp.
TGCCCTTTGCAAGGCTGGTTTTCGACAGGCGAGGCTTCCCAAAAGCACCTGTAAGGCGAGGTCTCTTTTTCGCTTAAAGGCGTCAAAAGGTCTTGAAAATACACCATATTTCCTGCGCCCTTTCTCCTGTTTAACCCAAAAAATACCTCCTCGTGAAATCAATCATCTGAATAAGTTTGGACCCTAGGGTCTGAACCCAATTCGATTAACCATTCTGCGCTGATGAATTTGCGACCTGAACAGGAGAAAGGGCGCAGGAAATATGGTGCATTTTTAACACCTTTCGACACACTCAGGACGCAAATTCATCGCGCCCTTCAGGTTTGGCGAAAAAGGCCAATCTGCGGCGTAAATTCTCCTAGTATAGGAATAAACCTGTCCTTCGTCGAATTTACTGGCATCTTGACCTTCCTCGTCAAACAGAATTGCGTAATCCAGTTGAGTCCAGACCCTAGACTCCGGTTTTCACCGGAGTGACGGTGTTTGTTTTGATTTTGCCGCAGCCCACAGAGTTAGGGCGTGAACCCTTCTGGCATCATGGCCGCCAACGGCCCGGCTACTTTGGCCATTTGTGCGCGTGCCATTTCATCTACCTTGCGGCGTGCATCATTGATTGCCGCCACGATCAGGTCTTCCAGCACGGCAGCATTATCCGCTCCATCGCTAATCAGGTCAGGATCAATGTGAATCGCACGGGCCTCGCCTTTACCATTCAGGGTAACGCGCACCATACCGCCAGCGGACTGGCCCACAACCTCTTGTTCAGCCAATCCTTTTTGCGCAGCGGCCAGTTTGGCCTGCATTTCCTGCGCCTGTTGCATCAGGCCCGCAATATCAGTCATTGCTTGTCTCCATTTTTTTATCCGGCATCCGAATGTTCAGAATTTTCGCCCCGGGGAATGCCTCTAATATGTCCTGCATTTGTTGCGATTGCTCTATCTCGGCCCGTAATTGCGCTTCGTGAGTTTTCTTTTTTTCGGCCAATGTCGGCGCGCCCTTGGCCTTGCCATCCAGACTGATGAGCCAGGTTTGCCCGGTATTGTCGCGCAAAAACCGGGTCAGTTGCGGGGCAAGGTCGGCGGGCGCATCCGGCCCGGGTTCAAACACAATCGCGCCCGGCCTGAAACTGACCAACCGCATACAGCGTCGCACCAGAGCACCAAGCTGCATTTCCCGTTTTTCGTTCAACAGCACCACAACATCTTCAAGGCTGTGTAATTGCGCCATAGGTTCGCCTTTGGGCAGCGGCGCGACATCGGGCTGCACCTGTATGGCCGGAGCCGCACCCCCTGATGAACTGGCAACTGGGCGGGATTTGTTTTTTGAGGAGGGCGATACAGGGGCAGGGTCAGGGTTTTCAACTGTACCTTGCGGCGGCCCTTCACGTAAAAGCCGTGCGGCCTCTTCTGGCCCCGGCAAATTGGCCGCTGAACATATCCTGATAAGGGCCATTTCTGTGGCGCTTAACGGATCGGGTGCAAGGCGGGCTTCGTCCAGAGCTTTGAGCAACATTTGCCAGAGCCGTGCTAGCTGACCGAGGCTTTGCTCGCTGGCGATGGAGCGGACAATGGCGGCGCTGTCGCCATAGTCTTCCAGCCCAGCCGCGTCACCAACGACTTTGACCCGGGTGCACTGGTGGCAATGATCCAGAAGATCGCGCATTATAATCAGGGGATCGGCCCCGGCTTCAAACTGGCTTTGCAACTCGGTGCAGCAGCCCACCGCATCGCCTCTGGCCGCCAGTACAAACAGCTCCAGCACCCGGGTGCGATCTGCCAGACCCAGCATGGTGCGTACATCTTCGCCGGACACTTCGCTATTGCCTTCCTCCTGTACCAACGCCTGATCCAGAATAGACAGCGCATCGCGAACCGAACCTTCGGCAGCGCGAGAGATCAGCGCCAGGCCGTCCCGGGCCACTTTTGCGCCTTCTTTTTCGCAAATGCCCTGCAAGTGGGCAATCAGTTGTTCACGACCAATGCGCGCCAGGTCAAACCGTTGGCAGCGCGACAATACCGTCACCGGCACTTTGCGAATTTCAGTGGTGGCAAAAATGAACTTGGCGTGGGGCGGCGGCTCTTCCAGGGTTTTCAAAAGCGCATTAAATGCCGACGTTGACAGCATATGCACTTCATCAATGATATAGACCTTGTAGCGCGCAGAAACCGGGGCATAGCGCACACCTTCCAGTATCTCGCGAATATCATTGATGCCGGTGTGCGAGGCGGCATCCATTTCCATCACATCCACATGACGTGATGCAGCGATGGCGTCGCAATGCACGCCCGGCGGATCAAGGTTTATCGACGGGCCGTTCTCAGTGCCATCACGTTCATAGTTTAATGCCCGTGCCAACAGCCGTGCCGTGGTGGTTTTGCCAACCCCGCGCACGCCAGTCAGCATAAACGCATGAGCAATGCGACCCGTAGCAAAGGCATTGGTCAGGGTACGCACCATGGGGTCTTGGCCGATCAGGTCTTCAAAGCATGAAGGGCGGTATTTACGCGCCAATACCTGATAACCCTCTGCCTGAGTTGGTAGATCAAGGCCAAGACCGGCTTGATCCGGGTCAGGGAGTTGGTCGTCAGAAGAAGAATCGTTTGTGCTCATAAATCCACTTTAGCGCGTCAATAGCTGTTTGCGAAGTGAAGAGTGGAGACTGAACAACGACCCGGGTAAAACTCGTTACGGCTGCTTCCTTCCGGATCTGACCGGGTTGGCGAGGCACCTGTCCGCTGCCAGCCTCCACCAGGAGGTATATCAGGCCAGAGGCACATGAAAACCAAGTGAGTGTGCGAAAAACAGTTGTAAAAGAAAACTTCAAGCAAGAAACTTTTTGTCATTATCAGCTTCGTGCTTGTTATAAGCGACGGAAAAGACAAGAGTGTGCCGTTGGGGAATAATGGCACTGGATCAGGGCCACTGACAGGGATGAAGAGATGAATCGCACACGGGTATTGGTGCTTGCGGGCGTAATTGCGTTCGCCCTATTGGCATTATTTGTTTTTCGTGGACGCGGGGCGGCGACCAACGGCGAGTATGACGTTGAAACCGTGTCGGTCAGCCGCGGTGATGTTGCTCGCATTGTTTCGGCCTCTGGCGCGGTGCGCGCCCTGACTACTGTCGAGGTTGGCTCGCAATTGTCCGGTCAGGTGGTCGAACTATATGCGGATTTCAATTCCGAGGTTAAAGCCGGGCAACTGGTGGCCCGCATTGATCCGCAAACCTTCCAGACCCGTGTGCAACAGGCCGAAGCGGATCTATTAAGTTCCCGCGCCAATGTCGCCGTGCAGCAAGCCGGGATCGCCCGTGCCGATGCAACATTGGCCCAGGCGCAAAAAGATTTTAAGCGGCAGGAACAGCTGCTTGCAGAAGATGCCATTTCCCAGGCGCTTTTTGACGCCACAGAACGTCAGTTGGCCGTAGCCAGAGCCGATGTTGCCTTGGCAAAGGCGCAACACCAAAGCGCCCTGGCCAGCAAGTCACAGCGCGAAGCGGCGCTGGAGACCGCCAATGTCGATTTGAATCGCACCTATATCCGCTCTCCCATTGATGGCGTGGTGATAAATCGCTCGATAGATGTTGGCCAAACCGTTGCTGCATCATTTTCGGCGCCAGTGCTTTTCCTGATTGCGCAAGACCTTGGTGACATCCGCATTGATGCTGCCGTTGTTGAGGCCGATATTGGAGGCATAAATACGGGCGATGCGGCGGTGTTTTCTGTAGACGCATACCCGGATGATGAGTTTACCGGCGTTGTCGAACAGGTTCGCCTGGCCGCAACAGAGCTGCAAAATGTAGTCACCTATACGGTGGTTATCGCCGCACAAAACCCACGGGCAAAACTGCTGCCCGGGATGACCGCCAATGTGGAGATAACCGCAGACAAGCGTGAAAAGGTTCTGCGCATTGCCAGCGCCACCCTGCGCTTTTCTCCCCCCAAAAACGGCCCCCCGGTTGAAAGCAATGAAGGGGCTAGACGCACTGGCCAAGGTGAGGGGCGCCCCGGCGACAGATCAGGTTCTGGTCGGCAGGGCGGCGGATTTGGGCAACAATTTGCTGCCCTTGACGTCAGCGAAGACAAGCAAAAGGCCATTGGTACAGACATGCGCAAGGAATTTCAGGCCTTTTCGCAACTGGCACAAAATCCCGGCGCACAATTTAACCGCAATGCCTTGCGCCAGCGCCGCCGGGCCATGACCGAGCGTGTGCTGAAACGCCACCTTACCACCGAACAATATAACGCCTGGGAAAAACAACAGGCCGCCAGTGCCAGCGTAAAAAGGGTGCAGGCATGGCAACAAAACGAGCGCGGTGCCCTGACCCAACGCACTCTGGTTTTAGGGCTGGATGACGGTGATAATGTAGAGATATTGCGCGGTGCTACCGAGGGTGATGAGTTTGTCAGCAAAGTACGCCTGAAATCAAATGATGAAAGCTGAATGACCTTGAACCAGTACATCATTGAGGCCCGCAATCTTACCAAAGTCTACACCATGGGCGATCAAAAGGTGCACGCATTACGCGGTGTTGACCTGAAAATTGAACCGGGTGAATTTACCGCCATAATGGGGCCATCGGGATCGGGAAAATCAACCCTGATGAACCTTATCGGCGCACTGGATCAACCGACCAGCGGCGAGTTGTTTATTGAAGGTCAGCCACTTTCGACCATGATCCCGCCCGCCCTTGCCGATCTACGAAACCGGACGCTGGGATTTGTGTTTCAACAGTTTAACCTGTTGCCACGTGCGGATGCCTTGCAGAATGTGAAACTGCCACTGCGCTATGCACGTCATGAGATTATCGATGCCGATGCTCGCGCTCGTGAGTGCCTGCAAATGGTTGATCTGGAAGAACGTATGGATCACCGGCCCGCACAGCTTTCCGGTGGTCAGCAACAACGGGTGGCCATTGCCCGGGCGCTGGCGGGCAAACCGCGTATTATATTGGCCGATGAACCAACAGGCGCATTGGACACCAAAACATCAGAAGATATTATGAAATTATTGGTGGAACTGAACGCTTCGGGTATAACCATTATACTGGTCACCCATGAGGCCGAAGTGGCCGCCTTTGCCAGACGGCAAATCCATTTTCGCGATGGATTGATAGAGAGTGATGAAAGGTCAGGATTATGAAATTATCAGTGGCTTTTGCCTCGGCGATCGAGGCGCTAACCGCCAACGTCTTGCGAAGTTTTTTGACCATGCTGGGCATTATCATTGGTGTGGCTTCGGTGATGATTATGATGGCCATGGGGGCCGGTGCCAAAGCCCAGATCGAAGCACAGATTTCTGCACTGGGTGCCTCAACCCTGACCGTGAGACCCGGTGCCACGCGCCGAGGCGGCGTATCCCAGGGGGCGGGCGCATCTACACCTTTTACTGAAGCGGATATGGAGGTTATTCGCAGATTACCGTTTGTTCAGGCCATTGATGGTCAGATCAATAGTGGTGTTACGGCGGTCTCCGGGCAAACCAATTGGTCAACACAACTGATCGGCACCAACCCAGGATATTTTGAAGTGCAAAGCCTTGATGTGATTGAGGGTCGCGTGTTTACAGAACGAGAAGCACGATCCGGTGCTGCTGTTGCCGTTTTAGGGCAGTCGGTGGTCAAGGAATTGTTTGATGGCATTAACCCTTTGGGGCAGCGGTTCCGGGTCAACAGTGTCCCGGTTACGGTCATTGGTGTTTTGGAAGGGCGCGGGCAAAGCAGTTTTGGTCAGGATCGCGACGATATTGTTATCCTGCCTCTTACAACGGCGCGCAACCGTATCATTGGTGCGCATCCGACCACCTCCAAGCATGTCTCGCGCGTAGAGGTGATGGTCGCTAATGGTTATGACATGGCCGTTGCCCAAAGCGATCTGGAAGATTTTTTGCGCGAACGACGCAGGATCAAACCCGGTGCCAGTGACAATTTCAGGGTTTATATTATTGCTGATTTTATTCGGGCGCGTTCTGAAACCCAACAGACAATGGGCATATTGTTGGCATTTATGGCCGGGGTTGCCTTGTTCGTTGGGGGTGTGGGTGTGATGAATATCATGCTGGTATCGGTAACCGAACGCACGCGAGAAATCGGTCTGCGCATGGCCCTGGGTGCACGCAGCACAGATATAATGGCGCAGTTTCTTACCGAAGCCCTGGTTCTTTGTGGCACCGGCGGCCTGATCGGTGTTGCGCTTGGCTTTGCCGGTGCCTGGATTGCAGCAAAGACCGGCGATTGGTCTATGTCTCTGAACGTACAAATTACGTTGATGTCGTTTGGGGCCGCCGCCGCCGTTGGTATATTTTTTGGCTACTTCCCTGCCCGGCGTGCAGCCCGGCTCAACCCTATTGATGCGTTGCGTTATGAATAAAATTTCTGTCCTCTGCTCTGTTATAGCCCTTGCTCTTGGTGCCTGTGCCTATACGCCCCCGCTTGAAAGCATTGCGACGCAACAAGCAGAACAATTGCCAATACCACAAACCTGGTCACAAGAGAGCATCGCAGAAGAAATTGGCGGGCATTGGCTGGATGATTTTGCTGACCCGCTATTGTCCACCCTTGTTGCCGAAGCCCTGAACGCCAATCGGGATATACAAATTGCCGCCGATAATGTTGCCCGCGCCAAAGCGTTATTGGGGCAATCACGCGCCTCATTGTTGCCGAGCCTGAATATCAGTGCCTCAGCCAATGAAAGCGGCGCTTTGGGCGGCGGAACCTCATCACGCACTGCTCTTGGTACTGGCCTGGGGGCCAGTTGGGAAGCGGATGTATGGGGCAAGTTATCTGCCGACAAGGCGGCGTCTGCGGCTGACCTTGTTGCGGCGGATGCCCGTTTAAGTGCGGCCAGATTGTCGTTAGCCGCACAAACAGCGCGGGCGTATTTTCTTGGCATTGAAGCACAGTTACAAAGCGATCTGAGTGCCGCCACACTGAACGCACAAAAAGCAACACTAAATATCGTCCAGACCAGAAAAAATCTCGGTTTCTCCGCCCGGCAGGATCTGGTTTTGGCATTGTCGGATGTGGCCAGCGCCCGTGATAATCTTGCCGCCGCCAACAATGCCCATCGAGATGCCGTGCGGGCGCTGCAACTGCTTTTGTGGCGCTATCCAGATACCAACATTAAACTTGCAGATGTGTTGCCTGAGCATCCCCGACCAATACCGGCTGGCACACCTGTGCAGTTATTACAGCGCCGCCCGGACATACGGGCCGCCGAGGCAGATATTCGTGCTGCCTTTGCGTTGACCGCCCGTGCCAAAGCGGATCGCTGGCCCAGCCTGAACCTTTCAGGAGATTTAAGCGCAGCCGGGCAAAACCTGGATACCCTGTTTGATGGCCCCAATATCGCACTTTCCCTGGGGGCCAGACTGGCGGCTCCCCTGTTCGATGGTGGCCTTCGCCGGGCGCGCATTGATGCCGCCAAGGCCAGCCAGCGCCAAACCCTCGCACGCTATGGTCAAAGCGTTTTGAACAGCTATGCGGAGGTTGAATCAGGGCTTGATCGCTGGCGCACCTTGCAAGAGCGCGGCGGCTTTTTGCTGGAGGCCGAACAAGCCGCCAGTGAGACATTAAGGCTGGCACAATTGCGCTATTCTGCCGGTGAAAGTGACCTTCTGGATGTACTCACTTTGCGCCAGCGCGCCTTTGGTGCCAGTCGCGCACGGTTAGCTAATCAACGGGCGCGCCTTGATGCTCGCCTTGACCTTTATCTGGCCTTGGGCGGTAATTTCTGAACGCCCTTGCTTCATCGCCCGGGCTGTGTCTCTATCTGCACATAAAAACTGATTTGGGGAGGGGTGGGCATGTTTATCACCATCATTGGTATTATTGTTCTTCTTGGTATCGCGGTGGCGTTATCGGATAATCGCAGCAAGATAAATTTGCGCGTCGTTGGCGCGGCTTTTGCCTTGCAAGTTGGTATCGCCGTCTTTGTTTTATACACCCCCTTTGGCAAGGGTGCCCTGACCGCCATGTCAAATGGCGTACAAGTGGTGATCGACTATTCCAAGGTCGGCATAAATTTTGTTTTTGGCGGGCTGGCTACTTCTGAAAACCTTGGGTTTGTTTTTGCAGTTCAGGTACTACCGGTGATTATTTTTATCGGCGCGCTCACCGCCGTTTTGTATCATCTGCACATTATGCAATTGGTGGTGCGGGTGTTTGGCGGCGCACTGCGTTGGGTGATCGGTACGTCTCGGGTGGAGAGCCTGTGTGCTTCGGCCAATATATTTTTGGGCCAGACCGAAGCGCCATTGGTGATCCGGCCCTATATTTCACGGCTATCAGATAACCAGCTTTTCACCGTTATGGTTTCAGGGCTGGCCTCCGTGTCCGGGGCCATCCTCGCCGGTTATGCGCTTTTGGGGGTTAATATAGAATATCTGATCGCCGCCAGTTTTATGGCCGCGCCAGGCGGGCTGCTGATGGCCAAGATCATCCGTCCTGATGTCGGCCCGCTAAAGGACGACGATATTGAGCTTAGCGATGACACCAACGAGATAACCGAACGCCCGGCCAATGTCATTGATGCCGCCGCCCTTGGCGCCAGTGAAGGCCTTCGTCTGGCCGCCAATATCGGGGCCATGTTGATCGCCTTTGTGGCCTTGATTGCCCTGCTCAACGGTCTCGTGGGCGGGATTACCGGCCTGTTCGGGTTTGAGGGCGTCACCATGAATTCCATACTTGGCTGGATATTTTCGCCCTTGATGTTCCTTTTGGGTATTCCATGGGAAGAAGCCATGGCTGCCGGTGATCTTATCGGGCAAAAACTGGTGCTCAATGAATTTGTTGCCTATGCCAGCCTACAACAGGTGCAGGAAAATCTCAGCCCGCATACGGTGATGGTAGTGACCTTTGCACTGTGCGGTTTTGCCAATCTTTCTTCCCTTGGCATTTTGCTTGGCGGTATTGGCGGTCTGGCGCCGGAGCGGCGCGGCGATATTTCACGCATGGGGATAAAAGCCATTGCCGCCGGTTCGCTCTCCAACCTTATGAGCGCGGCGCTGGCCTCCATGCTGGTATCGGTGGGGTAGGTTATGACACATAGCTCATCAGAATAGCTTGAAATACATGTCAAAAATGAAAATCTTATTGCGATACCGACCGGTGATTTCCTTCAAAATCCCGTTGGCAACAAAGTCTTTGACCAAGGTTGCTGCTATATTATGCTTCACACCCAGTAATGCGGCTACAGAGTTGTTCGTTACCACTGGTGCTCCATATAAGTGATACATCAGGGTTTGTGCATTTTTGAGCTTGCGCCCCTGAAATTTCGGCATGGTTTCAGCCTCAATGATAGAGCGGATATTGGTGATCTCACGAAATACATTTATGGAGTGACGCGCTGTTTCCTGCACGCCTGTCAGAAAAAACTGTATCCATTCTGATAATTTATTATGGGTACGCACAGCCATCAACCGATCATAATACTCTTCCTTGTTTTTCATAAAAAAGTCAGAAAGGTAGAGTGACGGTTTTTGCAACAAACCAAAATAAACCAGATAAAGGGTTATCAATAATCTACCTATCCGGCCATTGCCATCCAGAAACGGGTGTATGGTCTCTAGCTGGTAGTGGATGATGGCAATCCGTATTAAATGGGGTAAATGCACGTCTTTGTTGTGCATGAATTTTTCCAGATCACTCATCAATTCCGGGATATGTTCATGTCTTGGCGGTATGAAAGTTGCATTTGCCAAACTCGTGCCGATCCAGTTTTGACTGGTACGAAATATCCCCGGCTGTTTATGCTCTCCCCTTACGGAAGTCAGCAGGATTTCATGTGCCTTCCTGATTAACCGGTTTGACAAGGGCAGGCCGCCCATATTTTTTAGGGATACATTAGCGGCCTTTATATAGTTATTGACTTCCAGCCAGTCATCACGGTGTTCAGGGGCAATATCTTGCAAATCTTGCACGGCCTCTTCCAAATTAGTCTGTGTGCCTTCTATTTTGTTGGAAGATACAGCTTCTTTGGTAATGTACATCTGGATAAAGAAATCAACATTGGGGATCAGGTGCGAATAGGCATTTAATTCTCCCAATAATCGGCTCGAATTTTCCAGAAGATCAGGTATGTGCCGGTCATGCATTTGCCATTGGGCATTGATACGAGTTGGCAAAAAAGCTTCGTATTGGTAACCGCGCTCAATACCTCCCGCATCAAATGCATTGATATCAATCACATCGAAATTCCTGTCAGACATGAAATTCCCCATATATCTCAAAAAATCGTATTTTTCGACATTCAAACGGTTATATGTCGAAAATTACGGGAATATATGATATATAAACCGCCTTATGTCTAGTTTCGGGCAAATTTTATAGGTTGCCAGCTATTTATTCCACCTGAAACGGGCGGGACAACAGGCCTTCAATGGCTTCATCAATGCCAACTTTGTCGGCAAGGATGGCGGTTATGGCTTCGCAGATCGGCATATCAACATCTTCACGGGTCGCCAGGGCCGTCAGGGCCGGGGCGGTGGCCGCGCCTTCGATAATGCCGGTGCCTTTGGCGTAAACTTCATCCAGGGTTTCCCCCCGCCCCAGCGCCAGCCCACAAGACATATTGCGTGATTGTTCCGACGAGCATGTCAGCACCAGATCCCCAAGGCCGCACAGTCCGCGTAAGGTTTCCGGCATGGCCCCCAGCGCCAGCCCCAGGCGGGTCATTTCGGCAAACCCGCGCGTAATGAGCGCCGCATGGGCGCTTTTGCCCAGATCACGCCCTAAAACGATGCCGCAAGCAATAGCCAGCACGTTTTTCACCGCGCCGCCGATCTCGGCACCAATAAGATCACTGGCCAGGTATGGACGAAAACTACGCGTACCTATGGCATCCATCAAAACGCGGCCAAGAACCGGATCAGCACAGGCCAGCGTTACTGCGGTCGGCAACCCGCGAACAACATCGGCGGCAAAACTTGGCCCGGAAAGCACCGCCGGAATGGCTTGGGGGATAGTTTCCATCAACACGTCGCTCATCAATTCCAGACTGTTTTGTTCAATACCCTTGGAGCACAACAACACAGGTGTGCCTTCGCCGATATGAGGGTTTAGCGCGGTCAGGATGGTTCGGGTGAACTGCGCCGGCACCACCATCAATATGATGTCTGCTCCTGCGGCCAGTGCCAGATCATGACTGGCGGTGATGGTATTATTCAGTTTGGCACCTGGCAGGAAAAGTCGGTTTTCATGGCGCTCGTTAATGTCCTGCACCACCCCATCCTCGCGTGCCCATAACGTAACCTTGCGTCCGGCCTGGGCGCAGGTCTGGGCCAGTGCCGTACCCCAGGCACCGCCACCAATAACGCTGATATTTTGCATGGTCATGATTTTGGCCCTTTGCGCCCATATCCGCTCGCAGGATGCGCTTTGGCGGCCTGTTCGTCCAGCGGCCAGCGCGGCCTCGCACTAATGTTCAGGTCATCACTTTGCCCGGCAGAAAGGCGAAGGGCACCAGCATGGGCAATCATCGCGCCATTATCGGTGCAAAGACGTAAGGGCGGTGCCATAAAGGCAAATCCCCTGGCTGTCGCAGTTCTCTCTAGCTGGTCACGCAAATATGCATTGGCAGCAACACCGCCCGCAACCACCAGAGTCTTTGGCAGAGTCTTTGGCAGAGTCTTTTTTTGTTCGTGGGCTTTTGCAAACTCGTCCATGGCGTTATTTGTCCGGTCAGTCAGTACATCGGCCACGGCGACCTGAAAAGCCGCAGACAAATCGGCACGCGCCTTGTCATCCTTTATCTGCACTGTTTCCCAACACCGGCGCACGGCGCTTTTCAACCCGGAAAAAGAAAAGTCACAGCCCGGCTTGCCCTTTAATGGTCTTGGAAGAGAAAACCGCACCGGATCGCCCTTGCGAGCCGCGCGCTCCAGTGCCGGGCCACCGGGAAAGCCCAACCCCATGATCTTGGCGCTTTTGTCAAAGGCTTCACCCAATGCATCATCAATGGTGGAGCCAAGGCGCGTATACTGGCCCAGCCCTTCAACTTTTAGCAATTGCGTATGTCCGCCAGAAACCAGCAACAACAAATAAGGAAATTCAAGCGTCTTGCCGTCTTGCCTGGCAAGCAATGGACTAAGGGCGTGGCCTTCCAGATGGTTGATAGATAAAAATGGTAAACCCTGGGCCAGTGCGATCGCTTTTGCGCACATCATGCCGACCATGACCCCGCCAACAAGTCCTGGGCCGGTGGTGGCAGCAATTCCATCCAGATCGCAAAATTCAAGACCGGCATCCTTCATTGCCCGGGCAATCAGTGTGTCCAGCACCCCCACATGGGCGCGCGCGGCAATTTCCGGCACCACGCCGCCATAAAGCGCGTGCTCGTCAATCTGGCTGTAAATCTGATCCGAGAGAATATGTGCCTGACCTTGCATATCCAGCCGCACCAGCGCCGCCGCCGTTTCATCGCAACTGGTTTCAAGGCCAAGAATGGTCAGTGGGCGATATTGCGCCGGTGTATCATTTGAGCGTATTTGCATGGAGGATCGATAACCCCCGGAGCAGTCAGTTGCAACCAGTCTTGAGATTAGGATCGCGCGGTTCGCCTTTGGCCCTGGCGCAAAGCCGCCTCACCCGGTCTTTGTTGGCGGCGGTGATGGGCATAAAGGACGCAGCAGAGGCAAAATCAGCCTTTCCCATAACCCGCATCACCACCAGTGGTGACCGTATCACCGACCGGCGACTGATCGAGGCTGGTGGCAAGGGATTGTTCACCAAAGAGGTAGAACAGGCGCTTCTTGATGACGATATTGATGTCGCGGTTCATTCCATGAAAGATATGCCGGTATTGCAACCGGACGGACTGTCCGTCGTTGGGTTTTTACCTCGCGAAGACCCTCGTGAAGCCTTGATTGCAAGGGGCGCACGCACGCTGGGTGAATTGCCAAAAGGGGCGCGCATTGGCACCGCATCCTTACGCCGCCAGGCACAGGTGCAGCTTGCCCGGCCTGATTGCGTGGTAGACACATTACGTGGCAATGTCGGCACCCGGCTGGAAAAAATTGCCAAAGGTGAATTTGATGCAACATTTTTGGCATTGGCGGGTCTGAAACGCCTTGACCTTGAAGACAAGGCCAGTGGTATTATCAGCGCCGACATTATGCTACCCGCACCGGCGCAAGGGGCCATTGGTCTGCAAATTCGTGAGCAAGACCATGCAAGACAGGAAAAACTGTCGCCGATATTGTGCACACAAACTGCCATCTGCCTTTCTGTTGAACGTGCTTTTCTGGCGGCGCTGGATGGTTCCTGTCGCACGCCAATTGCTGCATTGGCAGAAATTGAGGCAGATAGTTTACGATTTCGCGGCGGCGTTTATACCCCGGAGGGCACGCAAAGCTGGATCTGTGAGCAAACTATTGTTTTGGGTGCATCGCCTTTACGCGAAGCCGCACAGCTTGGAGCTACACAAGGTCATATCCTTGCGGAAAAAGCCGGAAATCGGATAAAATGGCAGGGCTAAACCCCGGCATCCTTGTCACCCGCACATTGCCGGGTGCCCGAGCCAGTGCGGCGCGGTTAACCGATTTAGGCTATACGGCCTTTATTGATCCGGTTCTTGAAGTGCACTGCACCGGGCAAGGCACGCCTGATCTTGACGGCATACAAGCTGTCATCGTCACCAGCGCCCACGGGGTAACAGCGTTTGTAAACTTGCAAAACACTCGGGTCTTACCGCTCTATTGCTTTGCCGGGGCCAGCCTTGAGGCAGCAAATCATGCTGTCTATCCTGGCCCCCTACATACGCTCACAGGAAATGCAGACGAATTAACTGCCATGGTAAGCGATAATTTGCGCCCCCAAAACGGGGCGGTACTTTGGGTGCGCGGGTGTCATTTTGCCTATGACGTGACGACGGCGCTGGTCACTAAAGGTTTTGCGGTACGTGAATGGGAGGCTTATGTGACCCGTCCGGTCAAGACGTTTTTACCTGAAACGATAAAGGCATGGCATGATGACAACATTACTGCGGCCCTGTTTCATTCGGCCCGTGGTGCCAAAACTTTTCTCACTCTTGCCGGTCAAGCCGACCTGTCCTTGGGGCAGATCAGCGCCTTTGCCATTAGCAAGGAAGTTGCCAAATCTCTTGTCTGCGCCGGTTTTAACGCCGTTCACAATGCACAAACCCCAAGCGATACAGCTATCATTGAAACAGTATTGACGCATCTTCCCTTGAAGTGAAAACTGAAATTGCGACATGTTTACCCTTTGCGCATGGGCGCGTAACTCTTACATTATAGATTCTATGAACCATCGGGCATGTTATGAGTGACAAGAATAAAACCGAAGAACCGGTAGATGCCGAGTTTGAAACCCTTGATCCGGTTGAGGACAACGCAGCGTCCGGGACGGCAGAGGTCAAAGCAAAACCAGTGCGTCTGGTATTGCCTGTAGGTATTGCCGTTCTGGTCATCATCATTGCCTGGGCCAGTTGGGCTTTTGTGTTTAACAAAGCGCCTGCACCACAAAATGAGGCTGATCGCGTGGCGTTGAATGACCTTACCGCCAGAGTGGATGCCTTACAAACGGATGCAGAGGCATCACAAAAAAATATTATCGCACGCCTGAATGCTCTGGAGAGCGCACCAGACGCAACAGGTGCAAGCCTGCAAACCATTGAGGATTTACAAGTCCGGTTAACGGCACTGGAGAAAGCACCAAGCAATACAAGCTTGCTTGAGCAAAGGCTGGATCGGCTCGAGACCCAAATAGGCACCATGGGTTCAGGTGTGCAAAACAGCGCCCCACCCGCTCAGCAATTGATCGATATACTGGATCGTCTGGACGCCCTGGAAAGCGCCCAGCGAAGCACCGATCAGGGTGCACCATCCACGGCACAAATCGAGCGGCTGGGCACACTTGAAGATGAAATTTCCTCTTTGCAAAGTCGCCTTGACGCACTGGAAGTGAAAAATACACGCACCAACGGAACAGCCGGTCTTTCCCTTGGTATTCTGGCCCTTGATGGTGCTGCTCAGACCGGCCAGCCTTTTGAGGCTGAATGGCGCGCACTGGCAAAGCAATTGCCGCAAAACAGTGACCTGCTGGTCATTAAGCCATTGGCCGCAACAGGTGTGCCAAGCCAAAACGCGCTCGTGCGCTCTTTTGCACAAACCCTGCAGGCGATCCGCGATGCAGCAAACTCTGGTGATCTGGACAGGCCCGGCATGGTGGACAAGGCCAAAGCTGCACTGGGGTCGATCATCAGTGTGCGGCGTATTGATGGCAATGCAAAAGGCATGGATGCCGTATTAACACGCGCTGAAGCGGCACTGGAGGATGAAGATTTAAGTACCGCAGTGCAAGCCCTCGGCGAGCTTGAGGGCGCAGCGCAAAGGGCCGCGCAAGGCTGGCTCGCCCAGGCCAGTGCCCGCATAACCTTGAGCCAGGCCATAGCACGTCTGAAAGCCATGGCAGGGGCCGATACAGTGACAGAGGTAACCCCATGATCCGTCTTGCCTTTTATATAGCCGTCGCTCTTGTGATTGGTATTTTTGCCTTCTGGCTGGCGGCCCATCCGGGGCAGGTGGTCGTTGAGGCCTTTGGTCTGGAGATACGCACCAGCGCGGCGGCTTCGCTTGTGCTTTTATTGCTGCTTACCTTTGCGCTTGCATTTTCCTGGCGGGGTCTGGCCTGGCTGATTGAACTGCCGACGCAGCTGCGCAAGGGGCGGGCGCAATCGCGCCGTGACAAAGGCTATGACGCGCTGGAAATGGCTGTTATTGCGGCGGCCTCCGGTGATGCACAAGGGGCTGTAAAAAATGCCGAACGGGTAAAAATGTTGCTGGATCGCCCTGCGCTTTCTGGTTTGCTGGCTGCGCGCGCCGCCGAAGCAGCGGGCGACATTGCCGGTGCAGAACGCCAGTATCAGATATTACTGGAGGACAAGCGCACCGCATTGGCCGCCCGGCGCGGCCTTGTTCGAGCGGCACTGGAGCGGCGCGATTACAGGGCCGCCATAGGTGAATCTATGGCCGCATTTGACGCCGAACCCGGCGCAAAATGGGCGTTTGAGGCACTTTTTGATGCGCAAATTGCCGCCCGTGACTGGGCCGGAGCCATCACATCATTATCTCGCGGTGAAAAACGCGGCCATATTGTATCTTTGGCTGCCAAACGACGTCGCGCCGTTCTTCTGGCTGCGGAAAGCTCCGGGGCCGAGGCCAGAGGCGACGAAGACGAGGCCAGACGCCTGGCAGAAAAAGCGGTTATTGCAGCGCCGGGGTTTGCCCCGGGCGCAGCCCTGGCGGCGCGCCTTCTGGTGGCTGCGGGAAAGAGCTGGCGTGCGGCAGGTTTGCTGGAAGATGCCTGGGCGGCAAAACCACACCCGGCACTGGCTCTGGCCTATCGCGATCTGAAAGAAGATGAACGGGAAAAATCACGGGCCAAGCGGTTACGCGGTTTTGCCGACCTGAACCCTGAACACCGCGAAAGCCGGATACTTAATGCTGAAATTGCCCTGGATGAAAATGATACACAGACGGCACGTATGGCTCTGGCCCCCATACTGGAAACAGAAACACCGCCGTCCTCACGGCTGTGCACATTGATGAGCAAGATCGAGCGGGCCGCCGACAACGCACGGGAGGCCAATGTCTGGCTGAGCCGCTCCCTTTCGGCACCCAGCGAACCGGACTGGTCAGACCTTGATCCCGAAGGCCCGGCCTTTGGCTATCGTGATGAGGACTGGGCGCGGCTGGTTTATTCTTATGGTGATGCGGGCGAGCTGATCCATCCACGCCATGAACGCTTCGAGCGCATGCCTCTGGATCCTGGGCAGGCACTTTTCCTGCAAGCCCCCGAAGACATTGAAGATGCCGAAGATGACGTGAAAGCCAAAACAACAATTGTGGGTACTGGGGACGAGGCTAGCGAAACTATGACGGAAGCACCCAACGACCCTGAAGACCAGGCTGATAAGGTGGTGGAAAAATCCGTCGCCCCCAAACGCACGCGAAGCCGAAAACCCCGGAACCCCCGCAAGAAAGCAAAATCAGAAAACCGTAACAAACCGGCAAAAGAGAGCGAGCCAAAACCTGAAGCTGTACCCAGCCCGGATCTGGATGTTGCCGGGTTTCCCCGCCAACCGGATGACCCCGGCCCTCTGCCCGAAAACACCAGCGACGATGCGGACATGCAAGCCCGCAAACGCGAAGTGCATTAACCAAATATATCGATATAAAGCTGTGCGCAGCGCCCTTGCCCATACAAGCTGCACCGGTTAGCGTGCGCGCCGATTGAAAGGCCCCCTTACGGGACTTTTGGCCGCATTAGCTCAGTTGGTAGAGCACGTCATTCGTAATGACGGGGTCAGGTGTTCGAATCACCTATGCGGCACCATTTCTTTTGTCTCGCGGCGCGAAGAAGCGCCTCCGACGGGGCGGCGAACGGTCGCCGGTGCGCAGTCGCGCCCTTTGGTGCGGTTCGAGGCTGGTCTTTCGACCCGCACCATTTCTTTTGTCTCGCGGCGCGAAGAAGCGCCTCCGACGGGGCGGCGAACGGTCGCCGGTGCGCAGTCGCGCCCTTTGGTGCGGTTCGAGGCTGGTCTTTCGACCCGCACCATTTCTCACATTATAAAACATGTGTTAAGCCCTGATGTTTCAAGGCCATATGTATTGAAAATAGATTGAGAAAATTGTGGGCTTCTCCTCCGACTTGATCAGTGGAAAACATGGGAGCAATGGGACGCTGTCCCCCATGGAATTTAAACAACAAAACTGAAACCACAAGGCGTCTTGAAAACCAGGAGCTATACGGTTGCAAACATCACCCTCCCAGCGACAGGCGGTAGATCAGCACTGCAGCTTTTGTGGTATTGCGTTTCAGGGTGCTCATATCGGCGGTTTCGTCTTTGGTGTGACCACCGGTTCCCATCAAACCAAGGCCATCCAGCGCCGCATCCACATAACCGGCGGTAAAGGATATATCCGCTGCACCGGCTTTGCGCGGGTTGACCGCCATTACCTCGCCATAACCAAAAGATTGACTAACCGCGCTGTAAAGCCCGAGCAGTTTTTTATTGGCCTCAGTGGGGCCCATGGAGGGATAACCTTCATCAAAAGTCAAAATGGCAGAGGTATGTAAGAGATTATCGGCGGTTATCGCCTGCATTTTTACCTGTGCCTCTTTCAGTTGTTCCGGGGACAGGGCGCGTATACCCCCCGTGACTTTCAGGGTTTGCGCCACCACATTGCTTTTGCCAAATGCGGTGCCGGTATTGGCGCTGTCACCTTTGCCAATGCGAGTGCCACCAACGATGCGGCCCGGATTAAAGCTCAGATTGGGCATGGTGGACAGAGCTTGGCGATAACCATCCAGAATTCGTGCTGCTTCCAGCACCGCACCATAGCCAACATCATTGGTAAAAATTTGCGAACTGTGTGCGGCCTTGCCGGTGACGTTCAATGTCCAACCAACACTGCCGCGCCGGGCAATAACGGCAGTTTTGATATTGCCGTCGCCGTCTTCAAAGCCCAGTGCAATATCGGCCCAGATGGCCGCGTCAATCAGGGCCTTTTTGGATTTAGCCAAAGGCCGACCACTGCTTTCCTCATCGCCAGTCATGACAATTTTTATGCTGACATCATCCAGCACATCCGCTGCCTTCAAGGCACGTAACGCGGCGATGATAATGATGTCACCGCCCTTCATATCGGTAATGCCCGGGCCTTTAACCCGCTCATTATTCAAGGGTTCAAATGTCTGAAAATCATCGGTTTTTGCAAACACTGTGTCCAGATGACCGATGAGAAGGATTTTTGGCCCCTTTGTGCCGTGAGATGCGATCAAATGCCCGGCCCGGCCAAAGTCTGCACCATCAATCCAGTCTGTTTTGAACCCCAACTCATCCAGTTCTTTTGCGTATAAAGCTCCAACCTGCGCCACGCCGGCGAAATTCATTGTGCCGCTATTGATATTTACGCTCTGCTCGAGGGTTAAAAGCATCCTGGAGTAATCAGTCTCTATCGCATTAATGATCGCCTGTTCGGCTTTTTCATCCGCCAAACCCGGGCCACAAAACAAGGTCGCGACGACCAGAAGTGCTGCAAATTTCTGAAACATATGTCACCTTTATAGTTTGTATTGAGTTTTATGTCTTATACCTCATAAACACCGTTTAGCTCATAGTCTTCAAAATTTGGCCGAGCCATCATCCGTCTGAATGCAGCCGTGGAATGAGGCCACAAGGTGGGAATGGTGCCGTCTTCTGCCTTATACCAACTGGTACAATCAGACGCCCATACCATGCCTTCAAGATCATCGGCTATGGTATTATTATAACGTGCCTCGGCATTTTCACGCACATCGATCACACCTGAACCTGCATAACTCATGGCGGTCAGGATATAGCCGATCTGAGCCTCGATAATGAGAATCATGGAAGAATGTCCCAATCCGGTATTGGGGCCAAGAAGGGTAAAAAAGTTAGGAAACTCCGGATAGGAAACCCCGCGATAGGCGCTCAGGCGTTTAGAGAATTTTTCGTGCAGCTCACAGCCATCCCGCCCCGCCACCCTGATGCCGGCAAGAAAGTTTGTCGCCTCAAACCCGGTAGCCAAAACGATTATATCCGCAGGAATTTCCCGGCCTGTTTTGGTTTGCACACCGTATTTTTTAATGCAGGCAATATCATCGGTGACAAGATCAACATTGCCGTGCAGCAAGGTTTGATAATAATCGTCCGACAGCAATATACGTTTACAGCCAAGCGGATAATCCGGTGTTAGTTGTTTGCGTAAACCCGGATCAGCAACAATAGCGTGCATGGCGTGCAAAGACTGCCGGGCAAATAATTTTGCAATCAGGCTGTTTTTTTTGAACGCACGAAAACTGAACAGATCGCGGCTAATCTCCATAAAGGCGCGCCTGACCCGCAACAGCAATGGAAAACGCCGCCAGCGTGCTTTTTCGGATGCCCTGTAGTCACGGTCATACCGTGGCACAATATAATTGGCCGTGCGCTGAAAGATGGTGAGCTGTGCCACTTCATCAACGATAGCCGGTGCAATTTGCACGGCGCTGGCCGCACTGCCAATCATTGCCACGCTCTTGCCTTTCAATGAAATTTTCCTGGGCCAACAGGCGGAATGAAAGGTCTTGCCCTTGAAGGTCTCAAGGCCTTTGATCTGCGGCACCATTGGCACGCTTAATGGCCCGGTGGCGCTAATGACAAACCGGGCCATGTGCCTTTCGCCAGATGCGCTATGCAACACCCAAAGCCGTGCCCTGTCGTCAAAACACACGTCGGCAATGGCCGTATTCAATCTGATATTTCCAGTAATGCCAAAACGGCGGGCGCAATTCTCCACGTAAGATTTAATCTCGCTTTGGAGTGAATAAACACGGCTCCAGTCGGGATTGGGGGAATGTGAATAGCAGTAAAGATGCGAAGGCACATCGCAGCCCGCACCAGGGTAGGTGTTGTCATGCCATGTGCCACTCAGGCCATTGGATTTCTCAAAAATGATAAAATCTTCAATGCCAGCACGCATAAGGGCAATGCCCATGCCTATGCCAGAAAACCCGGCGCCAATAATGGCGACAGTGAGCACGTCACCCTTGTGGTTATTGTTCACGTCTGCGACTCCTGTGTTTGGTTTCATGTAAAAGGCAGACCGTATTCATCAGTCAGGTCATAGATTTTCTCATTTTCCAGCGTTAGTGAACAGCGTCCAGGAGACTTTGACAATGCACAAAAACAATACTGCATTAGTGCTTTTTTCAGGCGGGCAGGATAGCGCCCTGTGCCTTGCCTGGGCGCTAGGAAAATATGAGCATGTAGAAACCATTGGGTTTGACTATGGCCAGCGCCACAATATCGAGCTGACTGTGCGTAAAGCGTTTCTATACGAGATCAAAACAGCTCTGCCCGAACTAACCCGTAATCTTGGCGCAGATCATTGCGTTGACCTTTCCGGGTTTGGCAAACTGGCGGAAAGCTCGCTTACCCGGGAGCGTGAAATTGTTTTTAATGATACTGGCCTGCCCGATACCTTTGTCCCGGGTCGTAATTTGTTGTTTTTTACCGCAGCTGCCGCACTAGGCTATCGGCGTGGCTTGATGAACCTGGTGGGCGGCATGTGCGAGACAGACTTTTCAGGCTATCCTGATTGTCGGCAAAATACACTGAACGCCATGCAAGAGGCGCTTAATCTGGGCATGGACGCACAGTTTATTATTCATACGCCTCTTATGCACACAACCAAGGCGCAAAGCTGGCACATGGCCCAAAAGCTTGGCGGCACGATTTTGGTGGATATGATTATAGAGCACACACACACTTGCTATCTGGGCTTGAGGGATAAACGCCATGACTGGGGCTATGGATGCACCACCTGCCCGGCATGTGTGCTCCGCGCGAAAGGGTTTGCACAATGGCAGGCGTCCCCATGACCTATTCAGTCAAAGAAATGTTTCTGACCCTGCAAGGCGAAGGCGCACAAGCCGGGCGAGCCGCCGTGTTTTTACGCTTTACCGGTTGCAATCTCTGGTCAGGGCGCGAAGTGGATCGCCAAAAGGCGCAATGCAGGTTTTGCGATACAGAATTTGTCGGCATGGACGGACAAAATGGCGGTCAGTTCACAACACCCATGTCCCTTGCACAGGCAGCAGCAAAGCTTTGGCCTGGCGGCGGCAAACCATATGTGGTTTGCACGGGCGGTGAGCCATTGTTGCAACTGGATACACCTTTGATTGATGCCCTGCACGATGCCGGTTTTGAAATTGCAGTAGAAACCAACGGAACGATTGTTGCGCCCGATGGCATAGATTGGCTCTGCGTCAGCCCCAAGGCCGGAGTGCCATTAAAGCAAAAAAGCGGTGATGAATTAAAATTGGTCTTCCCACAAGAGGAAAACAAACCGGAGGATTTTGAACATCTGGATTTTGCACACTTTGTGCTACAACCCATGGACGGGCCAGACGTGATAGAATATACGCGCAGCGCCGTAAGGCATTGTCTTTCACACCCCGGGTGGGGTCTTAGCCTGCAGACGCACAAATGGATCGGAATTTCCTGAACACCTTTGAGAGCATGAAACGCCAAACAGCGAGCATTAGCCGTGCTGCATGGTTCGAGGCTGCGCATCATCTGGCTGAATGTTCGCACGATCAGGGTTATACGCACCTGCATGGCCATTCATTTCGGGTTGAACTGACGGTATCAGGTGTTCCGTCCGGGCCAAATGGATGGGTAGAAGATCTGGCCGATCTTAAAGCTGCCTTAGATGAAATACGAGGCCAACTGGATCACAAGTTCCTCAACGACATTGAGGGGTTGGAGAAACCATCACTAGAGCGACTTTGCGCCTGGATTGCCGCCTTCGCCCTGCCGTTTTTGCCTAAACTCAGTGCTGTCAGCGTTTCCAGACCGTCACTAAATGAGACCTGCACACTGCAACTTGGCTAAGATACGGGACTCAAGCAGGTTTCAACGTGCGCGCCTCCGCAAATGAGATTAGTCTTTGCTGGTTTTCATCCCAAAGCCCAAGCCTGATACACCCAAAACTTTGCATCAACGTCATGCGTTTTAATGCCGCAAGTTCAGGATAGTCCCGCAACACCTGTTGCAACCGATAGTATGGAATTTTGCTACATAAATGATGCACATGATGCACGCCGATATTGGCGGTAAACCAGCGCAAAATACCCGGCAGGTCATAGTGGGAACTACCATAAAGCGCGGCTTCCTGAACCGTCCATTCACCAGTTCTGGCCCAGACCGTATCTTCAAACTGGTGCTGAACATAAAACAGCCAAACGCCAATGGAGGTTGCAATAATGGCAATGGGCAGATGCACCAGAAGGAACGGGCCTAATCCGACAAAATATATTAAAACCGCAATGACCAATGCCATAACAACGTTCGTGCCCATGGCACTAATCCAGTATCGCCAACCGGCGCGCATATACCCCAACGGCAGACGTTGGCGCAGCAGAAAATTATACGCCGGGCCAAGCCCGAACAGGATCAGGGGGTGTCGATAAAGACGGTAACCAAAACGGCCAAGTCGCGAAAGCCCCTGATATTCCTTAACCGTCAAAGTATCAATATCGCCAAGGCCGCGCCGATCAAGGTTTCCCGAACCGGCATGATGGGCGGCATGGGCACGCCGCCAGACATAATAGGGCGTCAGGGTAAACACTCCAAGTATCCGGCCTACCCAGTCATTGACTTTTTTTCTGGCAAAAAATGCACCATGCCCGCAATCGTGCTGGATCAGAAACAAACGTACCATAAACCCGCCTGCCGGTATGCTGATGGCCAGGGTCAGCCAATAGCTGATCGACAAGGCCCAGTATGCCGCCGCCCATAACGCAATAAAAGGAACAAAGGTTATAGCCAGTTCAAGTGCACTGCGCGTTACGCTGGGTTGCCAATAGCGGGTCAACAATGGCAACCACTCACGGGCTGATATAACAGTTTTTACGGATTGTGTTTCATGCCGCGTGGAACGCATACAAACGAGCCTTTTTCTTGTGAACCCCAAACCCTGAGCCATAAACTCATATAGCAGTTATGAAATATCGCAACCGGTTTGACTTGTTGATTAAGATACAGTCCCTCTGTTACATCATCTGTCGCTGGTCCCGTAGCTCAGATGGATAGAGCACCAGATTCCTAATCTGGGGGTCGCGCGTTCGAATCGCGCCGGGATCACCATTGTTTCAATGAATTAAGGTAACGTTGCTCACTTGAAATATATTTCAGTAAGCACGAGGTACGGATTAACTTTGCTTCCAAACGCTTGAAAACAAAAAAGCACCCCTACTCTCAAAGCGATCCGACTTTAGCAAAAACCTTTACCTCCCGCTCTATACCTCCCTCACCAACACACTTGCAGGCTTCTAGTTGAGGAGGTGGCTCAGTGTTGATTGTCTGTCTTCAAAAAATTAGTAGAAAGACGAATAACCAATGTCACTTTATACCCCGAATTCATGGGGTGTATAAAAACGCTCAACTATGTAAATTGATAGCTTGAGCATTTTGGATCACACATACTTTGATGAGTATCAATAAAAAAATTTTCTCTCGGCTTGCAATAGACTGGTCACAAACGTGGCCTGTTTTCATTGTTTTGGCCATTATGATTGCTTCGGGGATTTGGAATTACACACACACTGAAGGCATCAAACAATATCGCCTTAAACCTGAAAACATTTCATGGGTTTACGCATTGGACACACAATCAGTACGACAGCCTTATGTTGAAGAACCCGTAAATAACCTCAATACGCCTTGGCCACAAAAAAGTGGAATGCGGCAACAATTCACTTATCGTTTTCACAGTAATGCGGGCCTGCCGCATAATTATGCACTCTTTATCCCGCACATGAATGGAGCTATTGACCTTCACGTCAATGGTGTCCCCATTTTCATACCTTGGAAAACAACAAAAACTGCAAATTATTTTACTGCAGATAAGGCTGGTTACCTGCCGGTAGGTAACCAGCTTTACCACCCTGGAATCAACCGCCTGGTGCTTACCTCCGGTAAGACGGCGGCGCATACAGCTTTTACAAGCTTTTATTTTGGGCCTGAAAAAAAACTGTCCCCTATTTTGGCTTATATCCAAAAAATAGATTTTCTAAGATTAGTTTCAGGTTATCTCATTGTCTTATCAGCCTGCCTTGTTCTGGCTTGGGGAATTTGGATACTAAGCATCAGATATATTTATATCGGCTTGTTTCTTGGGGTGCTCTGGGTAAAATTTTTAACAATACTCCCGATTGTATCCAGCTATTTGGGTGACTGGTGGCTGCCCGTTAATCAGGGGCTGGTTCTGTTAACATTGTTTTTTGCCCTTCGTTTTTCGCATAAAGCAAAAATACTGGCCATGGATTATTGGCCACTCAATCTACTTTTGGGGTTGGCAGCTTTCTTTTCACTACTGGGTGGGTATGTCCTGAGCCAGTCATTGAAAATAGCGCATATCATTCTGGGCGGGTTGTGGCCGCTGATGACCCTGACAGTTCTGGCGACTATAGCTTATTGTGCCTGGCGATATTTTCGACGAACAAAAACCAGAGCAGCGGTAACGCGTAGTACGACGGTTCTTCTGATTTTGGGTTTTCTGGTTCTGATTGTTAGCGGTAACCCGTACATGCCGCATTTTGTAGCAGGCTTACTGGAAAGTATTTTTCTATTTTCTACTCTGTTTTGTTCAACTTTTCTTGTCATACATGTTCTGCATCAAAGCGGCTTCAGATCGCTGAAATTGCACGTCAGAGACTGCAATTATCCCGATTGATAAATATGCAGAAATTGCAATTGGATTTCCAGTCGAAAAAACTGGAACAGGAAGCACAGGCGCGTGCCATTTTACAGGAAAGACAACGCCTGGTTCGCGATATGCATGATGGCATTGGCGGAACGCTGGCATCCCTGATTGTTCGTGTTCGTCTGGGTAAATCTAGTAAAGAAGAAACCGAAAATGAGTTGCAGAGCGGGCTAACGGATTTACGGCTGATCGTCGACTCGCTTGACCATGTGGGTCAAGACCTGGATATGGTCATGCATATGTTCAAGGATCGTATCGAGCCTCAGATCGAAGCGTCCAATATGGAATTATTGTGGGAATATGATTCGCAGCTTAATGCCCTGGCAATGGATGCAGAAAGCACACTACATGTGTTTCGGTTTTTACAAGAAGCTGTAACCAACGCAATTCGCCATTCCGAGGCACAAACTATCTAGATTTCGTGCCAAAAACAAAAAACAGGAGATGTCATTAAAATCTGCGTTCGGGATGATGGTATAGGAATTCCGGATACCATAGAAAAGAATACAGGTCGTGGTATGTATTCCTTGAAACTACGAGCCACACGGCTGGGCGGGAAATGCACAATAGAGCGCGCAAAAAATGCCCGCGGAACAGCGGTAACCCTGTCCTTTCCCCTTGAAGCCTAAGAGCGCAGCAACCCCATTTGCCGCGCTTCATAAATCGCTTCCGAGCGGGAATGAACCTGCAGTTTACGGTATATCGCCTTGACATGATCGCCGATTGTATGGCGGGAAATACCCAGTGCTTTTGCAACTTCATCATAGGACAGGCCGCGCGAAAACATCTGCAACACTTCGGTTTCTCGCAAGGTAAGAACGACAGGTTTTTCGTCTGCACTATTCTCTGAATTCGGGTCAGCACGAACCATTTGCAGCAAGAAACGGGCAGCCTGCGGGCTGATCGGGCTTTCGCCGCCCAGTGTCATTTGCATGGCCCGGCAAATTTGCTCCGCCGGGGTATCTTTTAACAGATAGCCATTGGCTCCGGAGCGCAAGGCCGTCATGACGGTTTCCCGATCACCAAGGACGGTTAACACCAGCGCCTTGGCCGGATTGTCGCTTGCCCGCAAATGATTGAGAAAATCAAGGCCGGAGCCATCTTCAAGGTTAATATCAACCAGGAACAGGTCAGTTTTTGTTGCCGTGCATTCCTTTATGGCTTCGGCCAGAGAACCTGTGGCAAAGCCAGGTGCCATCCCGTCGCACTGGCTGATAATGGTGATGAGATACCCGCGCAGATCGCTGTCATCTTCCAGCACTGATATGATTTTTATGGTTTCAGTCATTCCTCGATCCTAGCGCGACCAGCAGGTTGCATATGGCTGATCCTTGATGTCGATCCAGTAACGGCCCTGTTTTGCCCGCAAGGCGCCAAACCCGCTTATTTTTTTACCATAACTGCCATCATGATAGCTGGCCACACGCCAGCCCTTGCCAAACTGACGGGCACAATAGGCGTTGGCCTCGGTTATGGTTTGAAACTGGCTGCCTTTTACCGGTGGTGTGGAGGCAAGAATACCGCCGCTCCAGCTACCTGAAGTATCATCACCGCGCCTCTTTGACCGGGGAACTGGCGCATCAATATCCCAAAAACATAGAACCGGGATGTTTTTATCGCATCCGGTGTCCCCGACCCAAGCATTACATGTGTACTGGTTTTCTGCACCCGTATCACAACTGGCCACAGCAATACCTGTTATGGGTTCCGGTGATGAAGCTGCGCGAGTGAAGGTCAGCCCCAAACCAGCCTCTGGTTCCTGACAATAGGCAATCGCGGTAAAATCGACGCTTGTGTCATCTTGCACGGTTACGTCGATAACGCCTTGTGGTGCCTCCAGATTTACATAATCAAGCAGAGTGTGCCGCTCTGCATTGTTATCATTTTGGCTAGTCTGGCCGGGCAAGGCATATCCGTCAAAATAGATGTTTATGAACGGGGCGCTATACAAATTTCCCTGCCTGCTCCAGTTCGGGTTGCTGCCAAGGGAGGAAATTTCAGTTAAAAAGTAATCATGATCTTTTACCCTGGTCGGCTTTGTAAGGTTTTCTATATTCCCAATAGCCAGCGTATCGTTATTGGTAACACCAAAGGCTTTCATGCGGATCATGAACAGGCCTTTTGCAACCCGGCCTTCGGCCTGAAAATAATCATAAATCAGGTGATCGGGTTGTGAATTGTCATACTGGCTGGCCAGTAAAAAGGATTTCAGGCGCGGGGTTAACAGGCGAGGATGAGGCGTAACCGGTTCATCACCTGCCGGTGAGAAATAATCCTCAACGCCACGGACAATCACATGTTTGGTTTCCGCCGGGTGGCATTGAAAATCATTCAGTATTTGCATGCCTTGCGGCGTAAGATCGCTGGCAAGGCGCGCCGGACTGGCCACAGGAAACCCCATGCCCGACCACAAGAACAGAGCTGTTGCCCCGACAAGAAAGCTGACGGTGATGAGCAGGATACGCAAAGACCGGGTCAATGATTTTCCTCCCCTTCAGTATTGGCCATTCAGTATTGGCCATTCAGTATTGGCTCACCCGTTTATAGCACGCAGAATACAGCCTGTACCTTCAACGTTTCCAGCAGGTGCCGCCGTGTCGATCAGTTATCTCTACCCACATGCGCGTCTTCGGATCGCCGACATTGCCATAGGCGCGAAAATTCCAGCCCTTGCCCTGGTCAAACCTGGCGACTTTCCAGCCTTCGCCAAACTCTTTGGCGCAGTAATGATCTGCATTTGTTATGGTATCAAATGTTGAGCCAGCCACATCTGGCGTACTGGCCATCACCCCGCCTGACCATTTATTCTTGTCTGTCCCAACTGGCAGGGATGCCGGGATAGGGGCGTTCAGATCAAGAAAATACAACAGGGGGCGGGCAACATCGCAAGAGCTGTCCCCCTCATAGGGGTTGCATTGGCTGCCATCCGGCCCGTTGCAGCCAACTTGCGATACACCGCTGACCGACGAAGAACCATTGAGCATAAAGGTCAGGCCGTTTTTGGGCGGATCGCCAAGTATCGGCTTTCCCTTTGTGTCTGCTGCCTGTGCATCGGGCACGGATTTGCCAGTGAAAAACAACAGCGCCAGTATGCTCATCACCAGGGCCGCCTGTATCAAAATGATCCCTGTTTTCATTTTGTTGGCTCCATCAAGGGTGTGTCATCAGGTTATGATGTCTGGTATTGGTGTTGAATAATCTAGCAGGTTTTTGTTGCCAGACACCCCCATGACTATGGGGGTTGTAACGCATCTGCCCCAATGACGTTTCACGATCATCGGGGCAGAGCAGTGTTAACCAACAGGATGTCAGGGGATACCGGCCCGGTTTGAACAGTCGGGCCGGAGCATCCCGTTAGTCAAAGAGTTTTTTGAACTTCTTTTTTGCTTTTTCCTTTGCCTTGTTTTTGGCTTTATTCATTTTGTTTTTCGCCTTGTCTTTGGCTTCTTTTTTCAGCTTTTTTTGAAGTTTGCGCTGAGCCTTGTTGTCGGCCTTGTCCTGTTTCACAGCGCCGTCCTGGCCCTCGCTGTGTGTCGATTCCGATGTCTCTTCAATCGACATTTGTGCCTGATCCAGACGCTGGCTGGTAATCCGCCCGTTTTTCAGGGTTTTAATCACCAGATAAGGGCTGGCAGAGGAGCGCGAGCCGTTTTTGTTGGTGCCACCCATCACTTGCACATTGACCATGTAATAGCTTTCTGAACACTCGTTTGAGAAGGCAACATTGTCATCGTTCAGACGTAATTTTGTTTGAACCAGATACCAGTTGTTTACCTGCAAACTCGCGTCCGGCATGGTGAAGAAGTTGGGCGTGCCTGATGATGGCGAGGTATTACTGCCTGCCGTCCAGGTAACAAAATGATAACTGCTTACTGGCATGCCTAGCCCCGGCGCATTTGGTGTCTGCCCTTTATCCTTCAAACGGATTGACAACGTTATAGTCGTAATACCGGGATCAAGGGCGTTCAGATAATTGATATACGCCTGCATTTGCGCATTGATCGTGGCGCCAGGGTTAAAGGTGAGCGTGTAGGGGTCTGAAATACCGCCAGAACCATTATAATACAGACTGCCCTCAAGTCTTGTATCATCCCATGGTGGGCAGCAGGTAGAGATGTTCGCTGGCCCATCTGTAAGACCACCATTAAGTAGCCACTGCAAAATATTTGGGTTGAGAGGCAGGGGGGTGAGTTCAATCGTGCCGCCGTTAATAATTGTAAAATCATCATAGTGCGGACAATTAGTCTGAAATTTTACAAACCCATTATCGAAATTGGCATTATTGTTCATACGGACAACAAAACTGTAGGTCTGGCCAGCCTGAAGATTTGCAGTGAACGAGGATGACACCCACGGATCAGTCTTTGACCTTCCGGCGGGGAGCGGGATAGGGCTGGTCTGCCCCACCAAAGAACCGGTCAGGCCATCGCCTTCGCGAATAGATACCGATGCCGTTGCCATTTGATTGGCTCGTGTTGAAAAAGAGCCTCCAAAAACTACCTCTCCGGAACATTTTGGAACGAAACTCTGGTAGAAATCGTTTCGACCATTGGTGATATCCAGATAATACTGATCGATGCCGGCACCAGGGGCGCTGGCATCAGATTCCGGGCCATTATTGGCATAGCTAAGACCGCCGGGGCCATCAACCTTGACCAGATTGGGCCTGGCCCCGGTTCCAAACGTCCAGCCGGTGGGCTGGTTATTTACGTTTACATTGGTGTGGTTCCCAAAGCCGGGCTGAGGATCAGCCTCAAAATCTCCGTTTACCAGCACATTGCCTGATAATTGCGCAAGGGCCGGTGTTGCCAGTGCCATGCTGGCCATTGCCAGTGCGGTTAATGTTTTTTTGAGTTTCAGTTTCATGATTTCCTCCAGAGGTTATGGTTCATGACGGATTTACCCGTCAGTCCCTCGCCCTTCAGGAAGTCAAAATTATTTTGATCCGGCTATCCCATGTTTATGGGATGTGCCGGGTGTTCATGAACAGGTATTTCTAAACTTCAGCACCCGGTTCATTCTTTCGGATGCAATTCTTGAAGGTGCAAGCGAGGTTGTCATGGAAAATACCCCCAACAACACTTTGAACTTTTCTTCATCTGTATCGGTGCCGCATGCCATCACCTTTATAAAAATAATGTTGTTAGTGTTTGCACTGTGCCTTGGATTTGCGCTACAGCCCGCAAAAGCTGATGTCACGTGTTCCACAGGCGGGGCAACCACTGGCTCGCCAAACGCCATTGGGTTTTATGTGGATTTTGATACAAGAAAATGAACAAAGGGCGGGTATCCGGGGCAGGGCAACGGGATTCATTACAGCCTCAGCTCCGGCAACACTTCGGGGAACCCGGATGTATTCAAGGTGCGCTTTACCTCATACATGTGCGGCGACGCCAATACCAAAAGACATGGCCGGGAAGCCGATTTAACGCCGCCTTCCGGTGATAAAAAGGGCGTAAACAAGCCCTATACGCTTTGGGGTGGTGTAACCTATTTTGGCGCCATTCCTGGCCCGACAACGGGCAGCAAAACCACTAAACTCACGGTGACCTCCACCGTGATGAACAATAATAATACCAGCAATCCGGTCAAATATGAATTTACCGTAGATGATCTTGGCAAACCATTAGGCCAGCACAAGTTCATATACGGGCCGGTGAAAATATCCGGCGGGCAGTTTGATGACCCCACTTTTCCTGCACCCGTCTGCAATAAGGGCATGACCTGGAAAAAGTATAGTGCTGATCCCGCTCCCGGAAGTGTGGACGTTGGCTGCGGCGGCGGTGCGGGCAGGTGTAACCCCTATCAAGGCGATACATTTTGCAATCAGGAACGCCCGTTGCTTTGCTTTTATGATGGCAATTTTCAGGAACCAATGACCCTGCAACAGGGTAAGCCTGGCAGGCACAAATGGTCTGGTGGCCTGGTGGTAACAACAAACAATGTAAAAGGATTAGATTTCAAAACCATTGGGCAGGCCAATGCGCGCTGCGTTAAAGAGTTTGGCGCAGACTGGCGCCTGGCGGATTTCCATGACGGGCAAGGCTGGTACATGACCGCCTATGGCGACAGCAGCTCATTACAGGATCGCTTTTGGGTGAACATCAAAAACCAGAGCAAGGGCAATTGCTGGGCGCAATAGAACCTTCGCATCATGGAACTGGAGCCGCGGCTCACAAAACACCCCCATATTCATGGGATAGGCATAGTCGTGCCGGCCAGTAAATTGCCCTGATCGAGGGATCATTCAGGAGACAAGACGATGAAAAAACTTACATGTTTAACCATAGGAACCGCGTTCATGTTTGGCGTATTGGCCAGCCCGGCGCTGGGGGCGGATAAAAAGCAAAAGAAACAGCAGCGTGGTGCAGTCGTGTCAACGAAGAGCAAGGGCAAACCTGTCGATCATGGCAAGGATATTCTGGAAGATTGTTGTGAGGATTATAACACTTCCCGCTCCAATGCAGCTACGTTACAAGATAAGCAGTGCGCCAAAAACAATAAAAACAAACCCTGCAATGCGAAACAACTGGCCAAATTCAACAATAAAGCCAAACCCGTCGCTACCGGTAAGGATGTTCATGCCGTAGATCATAACTCCACCAGATCCAATAAATCAAACTAACTCCGGCAGGGCCATACATCCAGGTGGCCTGTCCATCCGGGAACAGCATCCGGGACTTGCGCCCCAGGCCATCATAAACCGTGCTGATCGAACCCATAGAGGTGCAGGCACCATTGGTGCAGCCATCATAAAAATGCGTGGTTGGTCGCCCGTCCTGATCGTAAAAATAAGTCTGCTTGAACTGGTTGTTCAACCCGCCCGGCGTGCTCAAGGTGCTGTTGCGGACACACATTTCAAACCCTCGCGCGTATTTAATATAGGTCATGAATATGCGCCAGTAGGTAGTGTCATTTACCGTGCTGTATCACTTGCTATTGTGTAAGTTTTCGCCCATAAGCCCCCGCATTGAATGACCTTGCTGGACGGTGTCCCGGCAGGGCCAGTATATCCACGACGCCGAGGAGTAACGAAAGATGTCGATTACGATCGAACGCAAGGCCGAGCTTATCAAAAAGTTCGCACAAACCAAAGGTGATACCGGTTCGCCCGAAGTACAGGTTGCAATCCTGACAGAGCGTATTTCCAACCTCACCGAACACTTCAAAACGCACAAGAAGGACAACCATTCGCGACGCGGATTGTTAAAAATGGTTTCCCAGCGCCGCCGCCTTCTTGACTATCTGAAAGGCGAGAATATTGCTCGCTATCAGGCGCTGATTAAAGAGTTGGGCCTGCGCCGCTAGGGCGCAAGAATTGACCACTCATGCAAGGGCCACGCGCATGGGGCGTATGGCATTAGAGGAAAACACATATGTTTGATATTCAAAAAGAAACGATAGACTGGGAAGGGCGTGACCTGACCCTGGAAACCGGGCGCATTGCCCGTCAGGCACAAGGTTCGGTTTTGGCCACTTATGGCGAAACCAGCGTGCTGGCCGCTGTTACCTATGCCAAGGAACCAAAACCGGGAATGGATTTTTTCCCACTGACCGTAAACTATACCGAAAAATACTATGCCGCCGGACGTATTCCGGGTGGTTTTTTCAAGCGCGAAGGTCGTCCAACCGAAAAAGATACCCTGACCTCTCGTTTGATTGATCGTCCGATCCGCCCGCTGTTTGCCAAAGGCTTCAAAAACGAAGTACAGGTAATCCTTACCGTGCTTAGTCACGATCAGGAAAATGACCCGGACATTCTGGCCATGGTTGCCGCTTCGGCCGCCCTGGCGCTTTCAGGTGCGCCGTTTATGGGGCCGATTGCCGGCGCCCGTGTTGGCTTGATTGATGGCGAATACGTGGTCAACCCGACCATTGAGGAAATGACCGAGACCGAACTGGATCTTCTGGTCGCGGGCACCAAAGACGCCGTGATGATGGTTGAATCCGAAGCCAAGGAGCTGTCCGAGGACGATATGCTTGGCGCGGTGATGGCCGGCCATGACGCCATGCAGCCGGTTATTGAAATGATCGAGCGCCTGGCCAAAAAAGCGGCCAAGCCTGCTTTTGAGTTTAAGTCGCCGGATCATTCAAAAGAAAAAGCCGCCGCCAAGAAACTGGTTGGTGCGGCCATGACCAAAGCCTACAAGATCACCGACAAGCTGGAACGTCAGGACGCCGTTGGTGCCGCCAAGGACAAGGCACGCACTGAACTGGGGATGAGCGAAGATCGCCCCGATGGCATTTCCTCTGATATTTTGGGCGGTGTACTAAAGTCACTCGAAGCCGATGTGGTGCGTGGCAACATTATCAAAACTGGCAAACGCATTGATGGCCGCAAACTGGATGAGGTTCGCCCGATCATTGGCGAAACGGCGGTTCTGCCGCGCACGCACGGTTCGGCGCTTTTCACCCGGGGTGAAACCCAGGCCTTGGTTATTGCCACCCTTGGCACCGGCGATGATGAACAGTTCATCGATGCCCTGACCGGCACCACCAAAGAGCACTTCCTGCTGCATTATAACTTCCCGCCTTATTCTGTTGGTGAAGCGCGCCGCATGGGGCCTCCGGGACGACGTGAAATTGGTCATGGTAAACTGGCATGGCGTGCCATGCGGGCCGTTCTTCCGACCAAGGAAGACTTCCCCTACACCATCCGCCTGGTCTCGGAAATTACCGAGAGCAACGGCTCCAGCTCCATGGCCACCGTTTGCGGCGGCTCTTTGGCGCTCATGGATGCCGGTGTGCCCATCAGCCGCCCGGTTTCGGGTATTGCCATGGGCCTTATCAAGGAAAAAGATGGTATTGCTGTATTGTCCGATATTCTTGGTGATGAAGATCATCTGGGTGACATGGATTTCAAGGTTGCCGGTACTGACAAGGGTATCACTTCGTTGCAAATGGACATCAAAATTGCCGGGATCACCGAAGAGATCATGCAAACCGCGCTGGAACAGGCCAAGGGCGGGCGCATACACATTCTTGGTGAAATGAACAAGGCACTCTCGGCCTCACGCGACGAAGTTGGTGAATTTGCCCCGCGCATCGAAACCATCACCGTTGCCAAAGACAAGATCCGTGATGTTATCGGTTCTGGTGGCAAGGTCATTCGTGAGATTGTCGAGGAAACCGGTGCCAAGATCGACATCAATGATGATGGCGTCATCAAGGTTGCCTCCTCGGATGCCAAATCCATTGAAGCGGCACTGAACTGGATCAAGAGCATTGCTGCAGAGCCGGAACTGGGCGTCATCTATGACGGCACCGTGGTCAAAACCATGGACTTTGGTGCTTTCGTCAATTTCTTTGGCCCCAAAGACGGTCTGGTTCATATCAGCCAATTGGCTGCCGAGCGCGTCAATAACACCACAGATGTGGTCAAGGAAGGCGACAAGGTCAAGGTCAAGGTTCTTGGCTTTGACGATCGTGGCAAGGTTCGCCTGTCGATGAAGGTCGTCAATCAGGAAACCGGTGAAGAGATCGTCCAGGAAGATTGACCTTTTTCATCTGAATAATTCTCAAACTAGAAAACCCCGGTGGAAACGCCGGGGTTTTTTGTTTAGCGTTATCCATGCTTTTAGGTTTGACTTCCTTAACATCACCCTCCCCCCTTCTTGCCGCGTTTATGTTTCCAGCTGACCCCGCGTCGGGCTTGGCGTTCTTCATCACGGGCGCGTTCTTTGGGCCTTCGATACGTGCGCCCCTTTTTGCGCATTGCACTACCCGGTTCCAGCATGTCCAGCTCGGTTTCGCGTAAACGCGCAATCTCGTCCCTAAGCCGTGCGGCCTCCTCAAATTCAAGGTCGGCAGAGGCAGACAGCATGCGTTTTTCCATGTCGGCGATTACTGCTGCAAGGTTGGCTCCAATAAAGTGCTCGCCGTCTTCAGCCAGACCCTTGGCGTAATCGCGCACTGTGTCCGAGGCGGCGATGCGCACATGATCTCCCTCATAAACGCTATCCAGAATATCGCCAATATCGCGTTTGATACTTTGCGGGGTGATGCCATGTTCGGTGTTATATTCTTCTTGTTTTTTGCGGCGGCGTTTGGTTTCTGCCATGGCCCGTTCCATCGAGCCGGTCATGCGATCAGCGTATAAAACCACGCGGGAATCCACATTACGGGCGGCACGACCAATGGTTTGGATCAGCGAGGTCTCCGAGCGCAAAAACCCTTCCTTGTCCGCATCCAGAATACCGACAAATGCACATTCAGGAATATCCAGCCCCTCGCGCAGCAAGTTAATGCCGATCAGCACATCAAAGGCACCGAGCCTAAGATCGCGGATAATTTCTATACGCTCCAGCGTATCAATATCCGAGTGCATATAGCGCACGCGAATACCTTGTTCGTGCATATACTCGGTCAGATCCTCGGCCATTTTTTTGGTCAGTGTGGTCACCAGCGAGCGATAACCGTCGGCGGCGACCTGACGTACCTCATCAATGACATCATCAATCTGGTTGGCGCCGTCGGTGGACACCGGGCGCACCTCAACCGGCGGATCAATAAGCCCGGTGGGGCGGATCACCTGTTCGGTAAAAATGCCGCCTGTCTGGTTGATTTCCCACGGCCCCGGTGTGGCCGAAACGAACACGGATTGCGGACGCATGGCCTCCCATTCCTCAAATTTCAGGGGCCGGTTGTCCATGCACGACGGCAAACGAAACCCATGATCGGCCAGGGTGGATTTGCGCGCATAATCGCCCTTGTACATGGCCCCCAATTGCGGCACGGAAACATGACTTTCGTCGACGAAAACGAGGGCATTATCGGGCAAGTATTCAAACATTGTGGGCGGCGGTTCGCCGCGCTTGCGCCCGGTCAGATAGCGCGAATAATTTTCGATCCCGGCGCAAACACCCGATGCCTCCAGCATTTCAAGATCGAACATACAGCGTTGTTCCAGGCGCTGTGCTTCCAATAATTTACCACTGTCATAGAGCCATTTGAGATGGACTTTCAGCTCATCCCTGATCTCGTTTATGGCCTGTTTCATGGTCGGGCGCGGCGTCACATAGTGCGAATTGGCATAAACCTTGACCGCCTCAAGCGCGCCAGATTTTTTACCCGTTAGCGGATCAAACTCGGCGATACTCTCGATCTCGTCGCCAAAAAAGTCCACGCGCCAGGCGCGATCCTCATAGTGCGCCGGAAATATTTCCACCACATCGCCGCGCACCCGAAACGAACCACGGGTAAAGGCCGCATCGTTGCGCCGGTATTGCAAATCCACCAAACGGCGCATCAAGGTGCGTTGATCCATTTGCATCCCTGCCTCAATGATGAAAGCCATGGAGGTATAGGTTTCAACCGAGCCAATGCCGTAAATGCACGACACGCTGGCCACAATTATCACGTCATCACGTTCCAGAATGGCGCGGGTGGCGGCGTGGCGCATGCGGTCTATGGCTTCGTTAATTGACGAATCTTTTTCGATATAGGTGTCGGTGCGGGGCACATAGGCTTCGGGCTGGTAATAATCGTAATAGGAAACAAAATACTCAACCGCATTATCGGGGAAAAAGCTTTTGAACTCACCGTAAAGCTGCGCCGCCAGCGTCTTGTTATGGGCAAGGATCAGGGCCGGGCGTTTGGTTGCCTCGATCACCTTGGCCATGGTGAAGGTTTTTCCTGACCCGGTAACTCCCAGCAAAACCTGATCGGTTTCGCCGTTGTTTATGCCTGCCACCAGATCAGCTATGGCTTGCGGCTGATCGCCCTTTGGCTCAAACGGGGATTGCAAACGAAATGCCTTGCCCCCTTCTGATTTTTCCGGGCGGTTTGGCCTATGCGGCGTCCACAGTTCAGCCTCCGGTGCCGGGCCATCCAGAATAAAGTCAGCCTGTGGCCCGTCATCCATGCCAGGGGGATTGCTCATGGCGGATGTATAACCTGTCTCGCTCGGCGTTTCCAGTTTGTTCCACAGATTTATTCTACCAAACGCCCATTTATCGAGACAACAAGCATGGCGTACTGTGAAATTGGCAGTACTGTTATAACCGCTGGGTACGTCCAGTTTGTACTAAGGAGCCAAAACATGTCATTTCATAGAAGTCTTGGGCTTATACTCGGAGTATTACTGATGACGACAGGCGCGGCGATTGCGGCAAATGACGGCTCGCTACCACCGGATCAACGGGCGCAGAGTGCCTTTTCCGACGATCCCCATCGCCAGTTTGATTTCTGGATCGGTGAGTGGGATGTTCTTTTGCGAGAACGCAATGCTGATGGTGAATGGGGAAAACTGGTTTCTGCCCGGGACAGCATCTATTCCATCCTGGATGGCAAGGCGATTTTGGAGCTTTGGGATTCTGACTCTATCAAGGGTTATAGTCTGCGTTATTACGATCCGGCGTTACAAAAATGGGTGTTGTGGTTAAACTGGCCAGGTAAAAACCGCTCAAACAACTCGTCCCTTCAGGGTGTGTTTCGCCATGGTCGCGGCGATTTTGCCAGCCAGTATAAACTGCCCAATGGCGATCAGATGATGCAGGTGTATTCCTTTAACGATGTGTCGCAAAACGCGTTGCGCTGGGATGATCGCTATTCAAAAGATGGCGGCAAGACATGGAATTTCAACTGGATTATGGAGTTTTCCAGACGCGCCGTTGAACCTGTCATGCTTGATCCAGGGCAAGCTGCACCAACCTTAGGCTCCGTCACGTGGTGTGCTGGTGAGCAATTTCGTGCCTATGAAAAACTGGTCGGAAGTTGGCAAGGCATGGCGCAGGTCAACGGAACCAGTGTGCCGAGCAGCTTTAGCGCACACAAGGTGCTGGGCGGGTGTTCGGTCATAGGGTTTCTGAGCATTGGCGAGAATAAATGGTTCATGCTGGCCACCTGGCTCACCGGAACAAAGAAATGGGAGATCAGTCTGTTATCAGATGTGCGCGGCGAACCATTAACCCGGTTGTTCAGCGATGATGATTCGATGAATGTGAAGGCAGACACCGGCGCGTCATTGTCTTTGGGGTTGAGCGATGGTTTGACCTGGCAACTGACCATGCCCGGTGAAAAAGGTGGCGACCCGAACATTATCACAGCCGTGATGAAAAGCAAAAACTAGACATTTGCTATAACGCGCAACACAAAATACGCTTCGGTAATGAAGCGAAGCATAATTATTGATACCGACCCGGGGCAGGATGATGCTCTGGCGATCCTGTTGGCACTGGCAGCATCAGAAGTGCTTGATGTGCGCGGTATAGTGGCGGTGGCGGGCAATGTGCCCTTAACCTTGACTCAATTGAATGCACGACGATTGTGTGATCTGGCCGGGCGCAATGATGTGCCGGTTTATGGCGGATGTTCACGGCCCATGATGCGCGATCTCATTACCGCAGAAAATGTGCATGGTCGCACCGGGCTGGACGGTTACCACTGGCCAGAGATCAAAACACCCTTGCAAGACAGGCACGGGGTGGATTATTTGATCGAAACACTGCTGGCCGCTGATGAGGGCGCGATTACGCTGGCCACTTTGGGGCCATTGACCAATCTGGCTATGGCGCTGGTGAAATCGCCGGACTGTGCGCGCGGCATTGGCGAGATCGTCATGATGGGCGGTGGTTTTTTTACAGGCGGCAATACCACGCCCGCTGCCGAGTTTAACATTCTGGTCGACCCACATGCCGCCCATGTGGTCTTTACCAGTGGCCTGCCCCTGACCCTGATGCCGCTTGATGTCACCCACAAGGCACTGGCCACACCGCCACGCATTGCCCGCATTGCCGCGCTCGGCAATGAAGCCGGCAAGGCATGTGCGAAACTATTGTCATTTTTTAACCGTCATGATGTAGAAAAGTATGGCAGCGAAGGCGCACCATTGCACGACCCGTGCGTCATTGCCTATTTGCTGAAACCAGAATTGTTTCGCGGCAAGGACGTCTATGTCGAGATCGAAACCTCATCGTCCCTGACCCTGGGCATGACCGTTATGGACTGGTGGGGCGTCACCGGCAAAGCACCCAATTGCACGGTGATGAACCAGATCGATGCCGATGGATATTTTGATCTTCTGAGCGATCACCTGGCTCGTCTGCCCTGATTTTTACCTTGGTCAATAAAAAACCCCGACCGTTTCCAGTCGGGGTTTAATGTCGGTAATTTGATTGTCAGAAATCTGACAATCATTCATCCGTTCAAGGCAGTTTTGCCGTCAGGCGGAGATAGTAGAAACCACCATTTATACCCATTGGCGATGTAAGCGGATACTTGGCACCCACAATAGCATTGGCAAATGGGTTTTTATCCGGGAAGTTGTTGAGGATATTATTGGCCCCAACAGCAATCTGGTATTGCCCATCCATGAACTTAAGTGCCAGTTGAGCATCAAAAGTCACCTCTGCACCACCTTCAATCGGGAAGGCCAGATTACTATCCAGGTGATCTTCAAAGAAGCTCCCATAATAGTTGGCACGCAACAGACCTGACCAATTGTCCTCTTCATGGTTCAGGGTGATATTACCCCTCCATGCCGGAAGATTGTCTTCCAGTTGACGAAGACGACCGGCACTAACATTACCCGTGCGGATAACTTTGGTCTGGTTGTAGTTTGCTGCACCGGTAATGCTGGTTGAGCCTCTACCCATATCCAGCGGTACGTTGACGATAAAATCAAGACCTTCGGTACGGGTATCAAAGTCATTGTTGAAGAACCCGAATGAGGTCAGGTCTTCAGAACCGGCAAAGTCACCGGCGCTTAATACACCCGCTGCATCAAGAGCATTCAACAATTGTGACGTGCTGTCATTGGCACCAACGGTAACTCCGTTATTGGCCGCCACAGTCCGTAGAGCTGCAACAAAATTAAAGCTGTCCGACAGGGCAATCCGGTCTGTCACCTTGATGTTGAAATAATCAACGGTGATGCTGGCCGGGCCAATTTTGAACGCCACACCAGCACTGAAGTTATCAGAGTTTTCAGGGCCAAGCGTTGGACGATCCTGTCCTTGAGACACCAGGAAATCAGCCATGAACTGACCAGCGGTGCTGGAAAGTGGAATGGTACCCTGATCTGCAAGAACCGCGCCGACAAAAACCGTAGACACATTGGTTACATTAGCCTGACCAGCTGTTGGTGCGTGGAAACCGGTACTGAACGTTGAACGCACGGTGAAATTATCCGTGAGCTTGTAGAGACCACCAATTTTGAAGTTGGTAGTACCGCCAAAGGAATCAAAGTTCTCATAACGAACCGCAGCTTGCATAATCAAGCTATCAGTAACGTCAGCTTCAGCATCCAGATAAAAGGCCGTGTTAGACTGTCTGCTGGTACCGGCGCTAGAGGCAATAAAGCCGCCAAACCCGTTGGAACTGGACGAGAAACCCTGACCGTTCGGGAATGCCAGAGATGGTGCAGAAAGTGGCCCAATTGCCGTAGACGCAGGATCACCAGCACGAATGGTAAAGCTTTCCACCCGGTACTCAAAACCCGCCGCAATATTCAGATCAGAAGCAAAGCCGGCAACCGGGATACCATAGGCCAGATCAAGGTTGATATTGTCTTCTTCCTGTGTGTATCCACCCGGGCGGAAACTTGTTGGTGTATCCGGCCCCAAAGAGGCGTTGATAGTATTCGAGATGAAGAAATTGGCGTCGTTTTTGCCGTATCTATAGCTAACATCATAGGATAGGCCGTTACCAATTTGGATGTCACCGCGCACACCAATAGCAATGCTTCGGTCGGTTAGATTGCCACCAAATTGCGGCGTAAAGCCACCCGGGAACAATTCAACAAACGAGAAACAATTGGCATCCGCTGTCACAAGTCCCAAAACGGTAGGATCAGGTAAAAGGCCACCACCAGCGGTAAGCGGGATACCAGCAGGGCATGCGTTAGCATCCAGACCGGCAAGGTTGCCTACACGAACCGAAGGAACACCATTTGGATCAGGTGCACCAGTTATCGGATCCACCAATGGCCCGGCAAACACACCGCCTCGATTGGTCGGATTACGGAAGAAGAAACCGCCTTCGGTGCGCCGCTGTGCATAATTGCCAAAGGCATACAGTTCACCATTTTCGCTAAACTGTACCGCAGTGTTTACGAAAACCTTGATGTCATCATCAATGCGAGGTTGACCCCATGGCTGCACAACGTCTGTCGGGAATAACTGAAATGCATTCGCGACAGCAGTATTACCCGCAGCAATCAGGGCCGCAGCATCATCACGCTGAACCGATTGATCCGTTGGATCCTGCTCGGAATATTCTGCAGTAATGTTGAAAAACCCGGTGTCACCCAACGGCAAACCGACATTACCTGCAACAGAATATGTGTCGCCGCCATTATCATAATTGGAGCCAACTCTAGCTTCAAATGTAGCACCTTCAGCATCGTCTTTGAGGATAAAGTGAAGCACACCGGCAATGGCGTCTGAGCCATATTGCGATGCCGCACCGTCACGCAGGACTTCAAGACGTTTGATCGCGAGCGCAGGAATGGTCGAAACATCAGGGCCTTGGGCACCGTCAGAAATACCACCACCAAGGAAGGCAATGACCGCTGCACGGTGCAGACGTTTACCATTGACCAGCACAAGGGTTTCATCCGGTGACAGACCACGCAGGTTTGCCGGGCGGATCAATGTAGCCGCATCAGAGATCGGTTGCTGGTTAACGTTATAGGAGGGCACAGCAAGACGAAGCAGATCCGTCATGTCAGTTGCACCCTGATTTATAAATTCGTCCCCGGTAATCACATCAACCGGTGCCGGGCTATCGGCGGCCGATCGGGCTGTTCGCCGCGTGCCTGTAACAATGATTTTTTCTTCGGTTACGGTCTCCTCCTGCGCATAGGTAGCCGTAGTGCCAATGGCACTGAGCATCAGCACAGAAGTCCCCATCATCAGTATTTTCTTGTTCATTGGTCTCCCCAATATCAATTGGATAATTCAAATTGCCGTCAAAATTAACGATTTTGGATGTTTGAGCAAACGCACACAAATGGCAACGCATCCACGCATCACATTTCAATTAAACGCCAAAAAACCGATAAAATGTGATGTTTTTTGGAAGATTGTGCTAAATTGGTCGCACTTTATTGACCATCAAGCGAGTCTTCACCTTTTCGTGAAGCCAAATTGTTAGCCGGTCACTTGCTGGCAAGAGTGCTTGTTCCACGGCCTTGCATTGCCTATGGTGCGGCCCGACTGCGCAGGGCCTATGGCCTCGCCGATCAGCATCATTAACGCGCCTGGCTATTCATTGAAAATGTCTGACCCTACCCGAACCTATCTGGATTTTGAACGCCCGATTGCCGAGCTTGAGAGCAAGATCGAGGAACTGGAAAAGCTGGACGAAGCACAAACTGGTGTAAGTACTGCCGAAGAAGTGGAAAAACTGCGCGCTAAAGCCGCCATACTCCTCAAAAATACCTATGCTGACCTGAACGCCTGGCAGAAGACGCAAGTGGCGCGCCACCCGGCACGGCCACAATTCAAGCATTTTCGTGAAACCCTGATCGAGGACTTTACAGAATTACGTGGTGATCGCTGCTTTGGCGAAGACCGGGCGTTGATCGGTGGACTTGGACGATTTCGGGGGCGTCGGGTGATGGTTATTGGTCATGAAAAAGGTCATGACACAGAAACAAGGCTGGAACATAATTTTGGCATGGCCCGGCCCGAAGGCTATCGCAAGGCTGTTCGCCTGATGGATATAGCCGATCGGTTTGCTCTGCCGGTGTTAAGCTTTATCGATACCGCAGGTGCCTATCCCGGGGTTGGCGCAGAGGAACGCGGTCAGGCCGAAGCCATTGCCCGCTCAACCCAGAAATGCCTGTCTTTGAACGTACCGATGATTGCCCTCATCACAGGAGAAGGCGGTTCTGGTGGTGCGGTAGCCATCGCCGCCGCAAACAGCGTTTTCATGATGGAGCACGCCATTTATTCGGTGATTTCACCAGAAGGCTGCGCGTCTATTCTGTGGCGCGATTCGGCGCGGGCCAAGGATGCCGCAACGGCCATGAAAATCACCGCGCAAGACCTGTTGCGCCTGCACATTATTGATGGCATTGCCGATGAGCCTGTTGGCGGCGCTCACCGCCATCATCCTACGGCCATTACCGCAGCAGCAGACCTTATCGCAGCCGCATTAAATGAATTTGATGCCATGACTGCAAAGAAAATAAAGGCCCAGCGCAAAGCGCGCTTTTTAACCATTGGCCGGTCATTGCTGGAAAGCTGATCCTAAGACACCAGGCCGTTTTTAGGTGGAACGCCGGAACTGCCTGGAAACACACTGTTGTTCAGCGCGCTTAGGTCAACGCCCCAATGATCGCGCAAGACACCCTTGAACAGACTGCGCAAGTCATTAGCAGGAAAAACATCACGGCCTTCAAACAGATCGACCGGGGAAAGACCAGGCCAGCCGCCAACCATACGCCCGCCCTTGACCGCACCGCCCATCAAAAACGCGGCACCGCCAACGCCGTGATCGGTGCCATTGGTACCGTTTTCTGCCAGAGTGCGGCCAAATTCTGTTGCCACAATAACGGCTGTATTAGCCCACTGGGCAGCCATTTCCTCACGCAACCCAAGAAGGGCATTGTTCAGATTGATAAGGTTGGCATTTAATACGCTGGTTTGGTCGGCATGAGTATCCCAGCCGTTAAAGGAAATCGCCGCCGCGCCGGGGCCACCTTCGGCAACCAGTATTTTCCCTGCTGCACGGGCCGATTGTTCAAAGCCAACGCCTAATTGATTGAGATCGCCGACCAAGGCACCAATATCCACAGCACCCTGCAAGGCAGCCTTCAACACCGGATCGGTATTATATAGCTCCAGGGTTTCTTCAACTGTTTCCGGATCGGCTTCAGGCAAGGTGGATGGTGCCCAGGTTGTAGTAATGGCCTCGCCCTTGAGTACAAGCGGAACAGTCTGACCTACGCCAACGGCACCGGGAGAAAGGTTTAGGGCAACCAAGGCCCGGTTCAGCCAGCCATCCAGTGTACCAAGGGGTGATTCTGTACCGTTTTCGAGCACATCCTGCCCATCAAAGTGCGAACGTTCATTATAGGGCGCACTGGCAGCATGCATAAACAGCGCCTCACCCTTGTTGAACATGGCCGCCAGACCCGGCAGGGACGGATGCAACCCGAAACCGTCAATCAGAGGTATAGCTCCGCCAGGTTCGCCTGGTGGCAATATCGCTATATTGGGCCGCTTGGCATAATAACGGTTTTCATAATAGGGCACCACCACGTTCAGGCCATCCATGGCTCCGCGCAGAATAATAACCACCAGCTTGCGCCCTTCCGGGCCAGCGGCAAAAGCCAAATTGGCACCACTGGCGCTTATTCCAGCAATCCCGGCCGCGCCCTTGAGCACACCACGCCGGTTCAGGCATAATTTTGAGTTTGCAGTTGTCATGCCTATCTCCTTTGCAATTCGGGCGTCATCAACATCAATGCATACCCTTGCGCCTTGGTGAATGCCCCGGAAAGAATGTCAAAAGAACTGGTGCTTAAGTGTGATCCGAAAATATCACTGGCAAAATCAGGGGGCAGAGGTACGTTCTCAATCAATCCACCGATTAATACTGCCAGATTAAGCCGGGCAGCAATAATACTGGAACTGGCCCAGCTTGCCTCATCGTCCGGCCAGCCCGCTGGTGAATCGGCAGTAAAAGGCACCTGGCCCAACAAGTTAAAAACATTGAAAACCTGATCTGTCGTCAGGCCTTGCAAATCAAAAGCCCGAAACATGGCAAGGATAAATTCTTCGGAATTTCTAAGCTTAAGAAATTGCCCGACCCCTGATACTGGCCACATTTCAGGGGCGCTGATCAGTGCCAGACTAACCTGCAACAAATCACCATCCGTAGCGGTAAAAACCTGCGATAGCTGGTCAATCAGGCTTTGCGGCGGTGTGTCCGAATGAAAATGAAACGCCAGCTTGCGGGCAATATGTTTGGCGGTCGAGGGGTGGCGGACAAAGTCCTGCAAGGCATCAAGCCCCTGATTTTGACCTGTATCCAGATAATCCTTGCCCATAATTGTGCGGGTGCCTGGCTCATGAAACAGAGGATCAAAGACAAACTCGCCAATTTTATCCTCATTAATTTGCGGGTTGCCAACCGTCCAGCCGGTAATGGCCTTGGCGTATTCAATAATGTCATTTTGACTATAGCCGCCACCAACACCCAGTGTGTGCAGTTCCAGTGTTTCCCGGGCAAGGTTTTCATTCAAACCAAGGCCAAATTGCTGACCAGCCCAGGAATTGGGGCCAAACGAAGTCCAGTTATCCAGATACATCAACATTGTCTGGTGACTTTCAACCGCCACAACCATGTCAAAAAACTTGCCCGTAACATGGGGACGAATGGCCTCGCGTTCCATGGCACCTGCCGTAGCGACCACGTTCAGGCCCTTGTTGACGTCTACGGAAAAATGGTCTGTCCAGAAACGCACCAGTCGCTCTCGAAACGAAGCTGGCGTAACGGTCGCATGAAGCGTGCGTACCGAGATATCCTGAAAAAGGGCGTTGATGATTTCCTGTTGGATGTCCTGGGAGGTTTTGACAGCTTTGGGTTTACTCGCCGCAGTGGCGATAGATGAAATCATAGACTCATCCATCTTCGACAATTGCAACATTTGTTCAGAACGTTTGGTCTCTTTTGTTGACTCAAAGAACGTTGCGTAACGACTGACCGTGTTTTTCAACTGTTTCTTGTCAGTGGCAAGCGTGGTGGATGTACTGGTTTCCAGGCGAAAAGCCGCCACAAAATCATAAAACAGTTTTATACCGTCAACACTGCTTATTAAGCCAAACGTATCCAGCGTTGAGGATACATCGGTCAATTGCGCGTTTAACCAGGTCACCGGATCCGGTGCGATTGTATCAAGTTCACCAAAGCGCGCACCCAGTCCAAAACGGTGCGCGGCGGTCAAGGCATCAAGATCAGCCATAAAAACCCCTTAAGTTTTTCTGCACAGTATCATAGAACGCATGAATGGGCCATGAACCGTCGGGTTCATTGTTAATTATTTTTAAAACCCCTATTTATCTTTTGTGTCGCCAGGGGCGCACATCAGACCCACGGCTGAAAAACGTAATAGGTGACCAGGTGAACATGCGTAATAACGCCAGTGTCTTTATCCGCCGTGTCGCCTGAACTGCCCGGCGTTTTTCAAAGGCTGTCCCCAGCCCGGCAAGACTGTCCCACACGCCGGTAATGGTCGGACGAAACTGGCCTTTGAACATCGCCCGGACGATGAAGCCTATCAGTAACCCGGCATGAAAGGGGGCAAGACATAAAAACGGCACCAAAGGCATGTTTTTAACAAATGTCCATGTGCGATTGCGGGTGCCGTGATAAACGGCAAATGGCGATTGCGCACCAGCCACGCCCGAACCTTCATGGTAGACCACGGCCTCACGCACCTGCACGGCCCGTCCGCCCGAAAGGCGCAACCGAAAGGCCAGGTCGACATCTTCATGATAGCAAAAAAAGTCCTCATCAAAGCCGCCCGCTGCCTCAAACGCATCGCGCCGATAGGCGGCGGCGGCGGCGCACGGGCCAAACACCTCGCCGGTTTGCGGCAAGCGATCCAGAGGACGGTGCCAAAGCCCGCGCCAGGCAAAGCCGGTGGGCGCATATAGATCACCAGCCCCATCCAGCAAATGGCGGTAATTGGCATCAATTTGCGTTGACCCGGCCATAACAATGGAAGGAGCAGACTTTGCTGCCGCAAGAAGCTGGCGTAGCCAGTCCGGCTCTGCATAGGCATCGGGGTTGAGCATGACAATCCATGGTGCATTTCCCCGCGCTACACCGATATTATTGCCTCTGGCAAAGCCGGTATTTTCATCCAGCTTGATAACTTCAAAGCGTTCATCCAGGGGCGGCAAAGCCTCGATCGAGCCATCCTGGGACGCATTATCAATCAAAAAAGCCCGAAAGTTTTGCATGTCTTGCGCGGCCAGTGCCGCCACGCAATCGCGCAGCATGGTGCCAGCATTGTAATTGACGATGATAACATCAACTTCGGCAGTTTTGGATTTGGCGCTCATGGCTGTTTAGTTGCATGAGCAAACCTATCCGACAAGCTGAACATTGTCAGCAAAGCACCAAACCTGTATAATTGCAGCATGGTTTTTCGCATTATCATAGTGATAATAAGTATTTTAGGTGCCCCGTTTTTTGCATCTGCGCATGGTGGTGGACTGAACGCCCAAGGCTGTCACAACAATCGGAAGACGGGCGGTTATCATTGCCACCGCGCACCAAGGGTATCTTCAGTTCCTGTGCAAAAATACCGTGGATCAACATTAGCCAGGCCCTCTGTAACAAAAATCAAAACCACTCAAAACCTGTTACGCCTTATGGCGTATGACGTTGGCAAAGCAGATGGGGTATTGGGTAAACAAACAAATTTAGCCATTAGAACCTTTGAACTAGACAGGAACTTACCATCTAGAGGACGCGTCACCGATACCCTTATTGAAGAACTTTCCAATGCCTTGGCAGAAGGTTTTCAACGCCCGGCCAGCTAGAGTCAGGCCTCATCAATATCCAGCCGACCACCGCATACACCCCGGCCACCCGGAAGATATTACGGCGGCGTAGTTCGGTGAGTAGATTGGTCATAAATGGCGTCCCGTCCCGGTGCGTCTTTGCGCGCACCATCATTTACCGCATGACATGGCTGGTCGGCAAGCCAAGAAGCGCCCAAGATGGGAATGACCAAGACTAAACAATATGATGTCATTGCCGGGCTAGTCCCAGCAATCCAGTTTTAGTGATTTTACCCCATTTTGATCTATTCTGGATTACCCGAACCAGTCGGGTAATGACACGGTGATGGTCGTAACCATTTCCAGGACAATTTGCCCTCGTTTTCCCTCCCCCGTTAACGGGGGAGGTGGGCGCGGATGCGCTCGGAGGGGGTGATAACAGGTCATCTTATTGATCGTTCTGGCTTTTGGATACGTCTGCCCCCTCCGCCCCTTTGGGGCACCTCCCCCGCTCCTTCGACAAGCTCAGGATGAGGGCAGGGGAGGAAAACAAAAATGATGGCTAAACCGGACAATAGTGGACTGGTTCGTGCAATGACACTGGAAGAGAAATATTTCAAAGGTTTAGAAATTCAGATTTCCCGTAACCATTTCTAAGACAATTTGTGTGATCCTCTCTTTTGGGTGAAAAGAGTGGGGGAAACATGCTCGCCATAAAATTAATCTTTGCGGGGCTGGTGCTCATACTTGCCGCTTTTATTTTACGTCGTCCACCGCAAAACAAGACCGGGCGAATAAGCGCGTTTGTACGCGGTTTTGGTGCCTTTAGCCTGGGGTTAGTCATAACCGCCACCGCCATAGGGTTTGGTGCCAATAAAACCGGCATTGTGCGCGATGGGCCATACGCGCAAATTGCTGCCCATGCCTTGCAAACCATCGAAAATGATCCCGCGCCCTACATTCTTTTTGTCGGCGCCAGTTATTCGCGCAACGCCATTGATGACAAAGCCCTGACCCGGCGCTTGCGGGCCAGAGGGTATAACCAGCGCGTAATCACCTTTGCGCTTGAGGGGGCCAGCTTGCAAGAACGCGATCTGCGCCTTCGCCAGTTTTTGCGCACCGCACCAAGAGTGCCTGATACAGTGTTTTTGGAAATTTCCGAGCGATTTGACCGCAATCCGGCTTACGGCTTTGAAATTGCCAAATTTTCCGAACGGGTGATCGGCCAGTATAACCTGCGCGGCACGATGTGGACACTACGCGGCTTTATGGGCACCGCGCCACACGAAATGGTATCCTTGGCTAAAAACGCCGTGCTTTTAGGCCTTCATGTGCCGCTGAACTGGTTTAATGTAGGGTTTTTTAACGAAGCAACGCAGTTGAACCATGCCCCGAAAATGGCCTCCTACGATCCGCAAACAGAACCACGCAGGGAAGTTAGCGCCGATGACCGAAGCACCGGCCTTACCCTTGCTAAAACCTCCCTCCCTGAAGTGTTTGCCTGGGGTGAAACATTTCGGGCCGGGCAGCGCCGTATGCTGCGCAAGGCCGGAATACGCAACATTGCCTATTATTTCCCACCGGTGATTGATGCAAGCGAGCGCGCCTATATTCAGGCTGTTTGTCATCGTTTGACTGAAACCCTCTGCATCGCCCCGGTGGATACGGCAATGCTGGCTGCTCTGGATGCGCCTGTATGGTTTGACGAGGAACATTTGCTGGCCCCCGGTGCTGCGCTTTACGGGCAATGGCTAGCGGGCCAAATGATGTCATCCGGGGTTTTGGGCAAACCAGGCACAAAACTGGCCCTTTTGTCTTTGGATGAGCGGTCTGTACCATGATTTTTACCAGTCTGACATTTTTGCTCTTCTTCCTCGCCGTTTTTGGTGCCTATTGGCTAACGCGCAATAATCAGGCACGGCTCTACATCCTGTTGGCTGGCAGCGCATTATTTTACGGCTGGTGGGACTGGCGGTTTTTGGGCCTGATCGCTCTGGTGATCCTGGTGTCCTGGGGCAGCGCATTGTGGATGTCCCGGCCAGCGGTCAGCAAAAATACACAAAATTTGGCTTTGGCTACCGGGGTCGGCGTATCGTTGATTGTGTTGGGCATTTTCAAATATACCGGGTTTTTTGCCGACAGCTTTGCCGAACTTTTGGGCAGATTGGGATTAAACGCCGATATGCCCACTTTACGCATTATACTGCCTGTCGGCATCAGCTTTTATGTATTTCAGGCTATATCCTATATGGCCGATGTGCGGCGCGGGGTTTTGGCGTTCGAGCCTCGCCTTGCTCGTGTGGCGCTTTACATTGCCTTTTTCCCGCAATTGGTAGCAGGGCCGATTGTGCGCGCCGCCAGTTTCTTCCCGCAAATGGATCGCACAAAACGTCTTGGCCGACGGGCGCTAATTGTTGGCCTTCGCGCGTTTGCCATCGGCTTTGTCTACAAGGCGCTACTGGCCGATAACATCGCCCCTGTGGTCGATCAGGTTTATGGCAATATAGACGCCTATAATAATGCCGCTGTGGCCCTGGCTACCTTTGCTTTTGCGGCGCAGATTTATTTTGACTTTGCCGGATACTCGCTCATGGCCATTGGTGTGGCCCGTTTGTTTGGTTATCACATTCCGCGTAATTTCAATTTCCCCTATGCCAGCACTTCGATCACCGATTTTTGGCGGCGCTGGCATATGTCCCTTAGTTTCTGGTTGCGCGATTATCTATTTATTCCGCTGGGCGGCTCGCGAAATGGCCGCTTTGCCTATTATCGCAATCTGCTGGCCACCATGATTTTGGGCGGGTTGTGGCATGGCGCAGCCTGGACATTTGTTGCCTGGGGCTTGCTGCACGGGCTGGCGCTGGTGGTGCATAAACTTTGGGTTACACACGTAAAACCCGTGCTTGCTCCCATGATCGAACTGCCGCGCATGGCTAGCTGGCTGGCCGGGTTTATCGCCACCCAGGCTGTGGTGCTGGCGGGGTGGGCAATATTTCGCGCGGGCAGCACCTCCGATGCCCTCTCTGCACTGAGCGCACTTGGTGGGTTACGAGACGGCGGCCCGCAAACATTAAGTCTTATGGCGTTACTGGTTATTGTTGTTCTGGCACTGGATCATGCGCTGGGGGTTCGGCGCTGGCGCCCGCACTGGCGCGTGCTGGCACGCCCGGAAGTGTGGTGGGCCGGGGCCGGTGCAGCATTGGCGTTGGCCTTGAGCATTTATCCACTGACCGCTGCGCCCTTCGTGTATTTTCAGTTCTGATTGTGTGTGGGCATTTTTGAACCCTAGAGCATTATCTTTCCAAACTGTTTAAAACATTTCTCAGAGGCACCAAGCGCCCCTGGAACCAATCCCGTTAACGAGATAAAGCCGTGCGGCATTGCTTTGAAGTGAAGGCTTTTCACAGCTGTTCCCGCCGCGATGAGCTTATCCGCATAGGCGCATCCTTCAGCCCTTAAGGGATCAAGGCCCGCCGTAACCATCAATGCCGGCGGCAAACCATGCAAGTCATTACAAAAAAGCGGGGAAAGACGGGGATCCGCAGGATCGGCATCGGCGACATAAAGCTTGCGAATGGCGTTTAGTGCCTGATTACCCAGCAAATGCCCATCCGGAGATTTACGCTGTTTTGATTTGGTTTCCACCAATTGCAACAATGGAAAAATCAACAATTGCCCGGCAAGAGCAATCCCTTCATCCCGGGCGAAATGGGTTAGCCAAGCGGCAAGTGTCCCCCCGGCACTGTCACCGCCAACGGCCAATTGCCCTGGATCAATTCCCAGATCATTTGCGTTTCTGGCAACCCATTCAAGGGCGGTTTGTGCATCATCATGGGCCGCTGGAAACGGGTGCTCCGGTGCCAGGCGATAATCCACCGAAAGCACCCGCAAACGCGAATGTGCGGCCAGCCTCCTGCATGAGCTGTCATAACTGGCCACATCGCCAACTATAAAACCGCCGCCATGAAAATATAAAAGCCCAGGCCCGGGAGCTACCCCCGCACCAAACGGTGTATAAAGGCAGGCCGGAATGCCTCCCGTTGCAGAGGGAATACGCACGGCCCTGGTATTGGCTATGGGCGGGGCGGGTTTTTGCCAGTTATCCTTGCCGCCAGCAATGGCGGCGCGGGCAAAGGCCACAGCGTGCGCCGGGGTGTCCGTAGAAAATCGCGTCACGGCTTTATCAAAAAGATCGCGAAAATACCTGTCCATATCTTTTCAGTTAGTGGCCTTGTTGTCTCTGGTCAATGCAAAGAAAGACTCTGATCGCGACTAATGCGTCCATCCAGGGCATCTTCGATAACAGAGCGCAATGCCAACCACGCATTTGTGCGTGGCTCGTCCCCAAGGGCGCGCATTTCATCAACAGCCTGCCCAGCCAAAACGGCTGCTTCGTCGCCATGCTGGTCAACCATAGTGAAAGCCATAAAACGCAAATCATTTGGAGTAATGGACATAAAATGCTCCTTATACCTCAGAGTAAGCAAAAGCCGCGCCAGATCAAAACGTCGCAACCAAAGGGTTTGCGCACACGAAGTTTAGCTATAGGCGGGTTTTGCCGGTAAGGATTTGCCCATGGATCGTTTTGGTCATGAGGGTGTAGGTTTTGGCATTGCGGTCGAGCACATAAAGCGGGTCTTTTGTTTTTTGTGGATCAAAGCCTTGTTTCACAAGATCTATTTTTTTGAATTTGAATGTTCCGGTGGTTTCGGCGGCACGTTGTTCGCGCAAAAATATCGGCATAGCATATTGAGGTAACTGGTCTGTCAGATGCAAATAAAGCCTATGATGGTCAATATCTCCACTGCGAACATAGGCCGCCATGCCAGCCCGGCCATCATAACCTGGCACTTCAACCCCATAGACATTGCTCTGGCTGACACCGGAAAATGATGAAAACGCCGAAGCAACTTCGCCAGTTGAAACATTTTCTGCCATCCAGCGAAATGTGTCCCCCAGCCGATCAACAAAATAATAATAACCATGACGGTCAACACGCATCAGATCGCCGGTACGAAAATACAGATCGCCTTTCTCAAACACATCACGCAGTAATTTTTTTTCGGTTTCGCTTTTTGAGCCATAGCCATCAAAGCGATAGCGGGCATCATCTGGATCAATTGATCCCAACGCCTCACCAGGTTCATCCAATCCCACTGCCAGACAAAACCCATCTGAGCCGCGCACCGGTTTTTGTGTATCAAGGTCAATTTTTACCAGTTTTATATTAAAATTTTTGCGCGCATACCACGGCACCCGCCCTATAGCCCCAATTTGCCCGTCAGCATTCAAAAGACCTACATTACCCTCGGTTGCGCCATAAAATTCGGCAATTTTGTAGATCTGAAAACGATCCCGGAACCGCACCCAGACATCCGGTCGCAATCCATTGCCAATCATGGCCCGGATGGTGTGCTGATGCTCGGCAAGTGTGTCTTCAGTATTAACCAAAAACCGGCACAACTCGCCGACATACATAAATAATGTGGCCCCGGTATTTACCGCCTCATCCCAAAACTTTGATGCCGAAAACTCGCGTTGCACAATAACCGCACCGCCGGTTAACAGTGATGTGCCAACACCGCAAATACCGCCCGTTGCATGGTATAACGGCAACACCATCAGCATCCGGTCTTTTGGGCCAGCATTAACGGCACCTGAAAACGTGTTCATATAGCGTTGTGCACGGGCATGGGTGACCAGTGCCGCCTTGGGAAGCCCGGTGGTGCCAGAGGTGAACATTTTCAACACCACATCCTTTGACTTCAAATGAGCACGAATACCCGGATCAGGCCTGTCGGACGAGACATGCTCCAGTGCTGCATCAAGCCCTTGCGTGCCTTTGGGTGTTGTTTCCAGACACCAGACCGGCAGAGACTTGCCCTTTTTGTCATTCACTTCGCAACATTCGCGGGCCAGTTCAGGCTCCAGAATTATGGCTTTGGCATCAGCAACCTGGATGCAATGAGCCAGACTTTTACCAACCAGCAGCGTGTTCAAAAGCGCCCCAACAACCCCGACCTTGGAAAGGCCATACCAGATCGCCACAAATTCAAGACGATTATTACTGAAAAACGCTATGGTGTCGCCAGGCCGGTAACCCTCACTCAGCGCCCAGTTGGCTACACGATTTGCATAGGCATCAAACTGCGCATACGTCCAGCTTTTACCTTGTGATACAAAGGCCGTATTACCCGCAAACCTGTCAACAGCCTGCTCAATTTCATCGGTGAGTAACAAATGTGATGCCGGGTTAATATGTGCCAATTGTTTTAGCGTTGCGCGCATCGCCGTAATAAACCGGTATTCGCGCCGTATCGCGGCAAAAAGACTCATAATCACCCTCTCCTGCATTGCCCGCGAGATTAGTGACTAAGGCCCATGGGTCAATCAAACTTCGTGTGAGTATGTCCTTATATTCACAAAAAAACCTCCCGCAAATGCGGGAGGCAAAAATTTGTGTCACTGGCAAACACAATGCCGGGAGAGGCATTATATTCATCCATGTCATCGCAATCTTCATGCCAACCATAATGGTACATAGGACATATGCACTATCAGTGAGCCGTATCGCGTACCTGCAATTTGTGGAATAGTTGTGTGATGACCGCAGAAGCACAAATAACAGACCTTGCAGAAGGTGATGCTGAACGGCTACGCACCCGGGCAACACAAATGCTTGTTGGCGTTGGTATTTTTCCCGCAGTCATGCACATTGCTGTGGTCAATTTGCTGGCGGTAGTTCTGTGGCCGGCAACCAATCACATCACCACAGGTATCTGGGCGGCAGGCTTAAGTACTTGTGTCTTGTTTCAGGTTACATTGATATGGCGCAATGGTGGACGCACGCTTGCGATAAAGGAAGCCCAAACATTACAAAAGAGATTTGATGGTGCCGCTCTATGCGTCGGTTTTTTTTGGGGCATGGCGGGTGTGGCCCTGTTTCCGGAACATGAGCCTGGCCGCGTGCTTTTTCTGGTGTTTGTGATGGGCGGAATGTCAATGGGTGCGGTCAGTACACAGCATGTCAGCCTGCGCACATGCCTATTTTCCATCGTTCCAGGTATGGCCCCGCTGGGTGTGCGTTATATGTTTTCTGATCTGCCATTTAATATCGCATCGGGCATTTTATTACTGGTCTACGCGGCTGTACTGGTCAACATGGCGGTACGACTGCACCGCTTTGCACACCGGGCTTTTGCCTTGCAACTGGAACAGGAGCGCCTGCTTGATCGGCTGTCTACGCAAGCCATTGCCCTTAACGAAGCCCGCAGCGATGCCGAACAGGCCAACGCCGCCAAATCTCGCTTTCTTGCCCAGGCCAGTCATGATTTACGCCAACCCCTGCACGCCATAAGCCTGTTTGTTGAATCATTACCCGAAGCCCGGGATAGTTCTGAACACGAAAACATAATGAACCGCGTGCGCCAGTCACTTGATGTACTGACCAAACTGTTCGACTCTTTGCTGGACGTGACGATGCTGGATACTGGCGGCATAGAGGTGCGCCGATCAGTGTTCCTGCCCCGTGATGTCATTGACGAGGTCAGGCGGGATTTCAGCCTTGTTGCAGAGGCCAGCAATGTTGAAATATGCGTAGTTTACTCTGATTTGGCAGTAAAAAGTGACCCGGTTTTATTGCGTCGCATGTTGCAAAACCTGGTTTCAAACGCGATTCGACACACCGAAGGCGGCCGCGTGCTGGTCGGGTGCCGCCGCCAGGCTGGTAAACTGTCCATTGAGGTAACCGACACTGGCCCTGGTATTGATGCCAGGGATCAGGAGCGTATTTTTGCTGAATTTACACGGCTCGATTCAGCGCGCATGGGCCTGACAGCGCAACCAGGGTTGGGACTTGGTCTTTCTATCGTCAAACGCATTGCAGAAGAACTGGGCCTACATGTCAAAATCACTTCCAGGCTTGGTCATGGATCAACGTTCAGAATTGGCGGACTTGATATTGCTGATAGCAAAGGTCTGGATAAAGTCATTGCTTCGCCTTTGGCACAAGGCGTTGTCAATGATGCTTGCGTTTTTGTACTTGATGATGACCCCGAAACTCTGACAGCAACGCAAATGTTGCTGGAGCGTTGGGGATGCCGTGTGCAAGTCTCTCAGGACTGGCACGACCTGATCGATGCCTCCATGGATGTTCTCATTTGTGATTTTGAGATCAGTCCTGAAAAGACCGGTCTTGATGTCATAAAAGACATGGTGGCAAGGCCATCAGGTGCGCCACCAACCATTATGATCTCTGGCAACACATCCGCCGAACTTCGCCGCGAAACAGCGGCCAGATCCATTCCCCTTTTGCATAAACCCATCCGCCCGGCGCAACTCAGATCTGCACTTCTAAATGCACTGGCCGCCTCAGGTAAATCCACGTGAGGCGGCAAAAGAGGCGGCCGCAGAACGACTTGACAGATCAAGGCTGCGCAACAATGCCGAAACATGGATACGAACCGTATAGGGCGAAATATCCAGTTCACGGGCAATTTCCTTGTTTGATAACCCTCTGGCGATAAAGCGAAGCACATCCAGTTGTCGCGGCGTCAGGACTGACAAGTCATTGCCGCCCGTTGCCGCTTGCGCTGGGCCAGAGGCCCGCACAACCAGTGTTTCGCCATCCATCACAGATAGAAATGCCGCGCAAATATCCTCTGGCCGAGCGGTTTTCGAGACAAACGCATTGGCCCCGGCGGCCATAACACTATCGATCAGGGCGTTGTCATGGGTCATGGATACGGCAATGATCGGGGTTAACGGCAGTTTCCGCCGTAGTGCAGAAAAGTGCTTTATGGCGTCAAATCCGGGAAACAACAGATCCAGAACAACCAGATCAGGCGAGCCTTGTTTTTCAATTGCGCGCTCCATCCCTGCACGATCACCCGCTTCATTGATTGTAGAATTGGCAAACAGATTGCGCATCATAATGGCCATACCGCTACGAAATACCGGGTGGTCATCGACAAGGAGAATTTTCATAACTCGTCCTCCTGAAATCCAGCTGGGGCAGTCATAACCATACCCTAGTGCAAAACACGCCTATCCATCAATTAGAACGAATGTGCTAAGACGCAATATGAACGATTCTACCACCTGAACCCGGATGCCGAATGACCTCAATTTACATTGATGCCGATGCCTGCCCGGTCAAGGACGAGGTTTTGCGCGTCGCTAACCGGCACAAGGTACAAGTCTATATCGTCTCCAACGGCGGGTTGCGCCCCAATCATCATCCCCTGGTGGACAACATCATTGTACCGCATGGCCCGGACGTCGCCGATGACTGGATTGCGCAGCGGGCCAGCAAAGGCGATTGTGTTATCACCGGCGATATTCCTCTGGCCAGCCGATGTATCGCCGCCGGGGCGCAGGTTTTACAACATAATGGCGAGATATTTACCCCTGAAAATATTGGTCACATATTGGCCACCCGCGACCTCATGACCGATTTACGTGCCGCCAACCCACTGATGCAGGGCGGTGGTAAATCCTTTACCAAAGCCGATCGTTCGCGCTTTCTTGATGCGCTGGAGCGTGAAATGCGCCTGGTTCTTAAAGCCAAATAGAACGATTATACTGGTATATGAACGGGTGGGGATAAGTATTTTTCACGTGCTCATATAGCGAAGCGATAGCACCCAATAGCACAAGAATCACGTGCTCATCTAGCGAGGTTTACCGTCGCGATAGCACACTGGATACTCGCTCATCTAGCGAGGTTTACCGTCGCGATAGCACTAGTAAATAAGGGTCATTTGAGTATCATTTATGGGTCAAAAGTTGCACCATATGGGTCAGTTAAGGGACACCTGAAGGGTGCCCAAGGGTCAGGTGGTGACCCTTAAGCGACCCTTGTGTACCTGAGCGGGGATAAGCTGTTGGCTATCCGCTCCACTCGTCATTGCGGCGCAGGCCGCAATCTATAGTGATGCTTCAAGGTGGGTTGCGGCCTGCGCCGCAATGACGCTGTTTTGGAAATTATATTTTGTCTAAAACACCCCGAACTTGTCCAACCGGGGACGCTGATCGGGTATGATGATGGCAAGTCAGAGACAGTCACCCTTCGACAGGCTCAAGCTGAGGTGAAAGGTCTCTGTAACACCAACCAAATGGTTCGGTGCGAAGGCCAGTTTCCAGTTTCGCCATAAAGGAGAATATAAAATGAGAATTACCCGGATCATGCACAGCCCAAGACCAACACGGTCAGCAAGGCCACTATTTTTACGGTAAAGCCCCTGAATGGCCGCTTGACCAGCAGCTTTGGTGAGCGTCGTGATCCGTTTACCCAAAAAATCCGCTTTCACAGAGGTGTTGATATTGGCGCACGTTCCGGTGCCGCCATTGTCTCACCCGCGCCCGGGCGGGTCTTGCGTATTGCCATGAACACAAGAGGCTATGGCAATCTTCTTGAGATCGACCATGGTAATGGTTTCATCACCCGCTATGGACAATTATTGAGCATAGATGTGATGCCAGAACAGAGCATTACCGCCGGTCAACACATCGCCAAAGTTGGCTCAACGGGCCGGTCAACTGCGCCGCATTTACACCTTGAACTTATCAAGGATGGCGAGCAGATTGATCCAGCCAGCGTTATTGATCTGGCAGTGCCAAGTTGAGCGGGTCAAACACCGGCATTTGCGGTACCCATAAACTGGCCCATTGGTTATCTGTCGACATAGTGCTCCCTAGCAGTTTTTTAGCCTGTTCATGATCGTCTGAAAGCATCAATAGTACCGCCATTAACACCGGGTTCTCACGTTGTCCCTCTGCACTTTGCAAAGCAGCCAGCACGCGGCCATAAGCCTGCATATGTTGTCCGGCCCGGACCAGTGCTCGTGCATTTTCAGGGGCAGAAAGAGGGTAGTTCATTCGCTCTGAACGACGTATCCAGGCATCAATTGCGGCGGCGTGATCGCCTTTTGCCGTAAAAATCAAGGCCAGATAAAGCTCCACCGGCAAGCCAAAACCCTCTGCGGTTCTGGCCGCTTCAAGGGCATCATCATAACGGCGCGCCAGATACATCACCCAGGCCTTGTCCCAACTTAACGATGATGACAGGGGATCGAGTTTTTCAGCGTTCAGGATGGCCGTAACGGCCTCATCATGCGTGCCATTGGCACCCAGAACCGTGGCATAACTTAGCCAGGCCTGTGCATTGCCGGGGGTCTTTTCGACAACAGAGTTTAACAGGCCCGCGGCCCGGCGGACATCACCTTCGCCATATAATGCCAAATGTGCCTCTGCAATATCGGCTTCAACGTTTTCAGGGTCACTTTGCCGTGCTCTGGCAAGGTGTATTTTGGTCTGCGCCAAAGCAGGGATATTCAAGTTGGGTGAAAAAAGAGCAGGATTATGCGCGTACATATCAGCCAGCAAGGCATGAGGTCGTGCATAATCAGGATCGGCCTTGATCGCTTGTAACAAAATGGATTGTGCTTGCAACGCAGTATCCGCCACCCCCAAACCCCACAAGTGCCGGGCGCGCCAGTACATTTGTTCGCCCTGGGTGTGGGCGCCTGTCCCTGCATCGCTCATGGTCTCACCAAGCTCTACATAAAGTTGGTCAATCGCCTTGCGCTGCACCTCTAAAAAATACCTTGATGACACTTGTGCGGTGGCCGACCATACCATTTCATTGGTCTTTGGGTTGGTCAATTGTATTGCCAATTGCTGATCGCGTTCACTGGCAACAAGTGTTGATGTCAACACCCATGCCGCACCGCCAAATGGATATTCGGCGAACTCGACCGGCGGCACAGCACGCCATCTGATGATTTGATAGTTTTTCAGGCTGGATAAAAGGTCAAGCGTCACTGCAGCCAAGGCACTGGCCAGCGCATCATGATCCTGATCGGTTGTGGCATTCACCGTATCAACAACGATAAATCGCATGGTTTCTGGCACAGCTTGTTTGCGTGCCATAACAAAACCCATTGCCAGGGCTATGAAAATAACCAGGCCAATTATCGCAAACAGGATACGTCTGCCCGGTGCGCTGGTGCCAGACCCGGGCGCGGCACCTTGCGATCCGCCGGGTTCAGCATGATTGCAAATCAGTCGGTAGCCGCGTTTGGGAATGGTTTCAATATATCTGGGTTTGCGGACGCTGTCTCCCAGTGCGCGGCGCAAGCTTGATATAACCACAGCCACCGATTGATCGCTTATGGCATCACGCTGCCAAACCGTTTCGATCAGCTCTTCTTTTGATACAACGTCACTGCCCCGGCTATGCAATAGCGCCAGTACATCCATCGCCCGCGCTTCTACGCGGCGTACATCACCATTACGCATCAGCTGATTTGCCGATGGGTCAGCCGTCCAGTCGCCGATCCTGAATTTCATACAACCTGCCTTGTGAGACTGATGAATGTCAGCATTAGCACATTAGCGGTTTTTTTCATGAAAATATATTTTCTTGAAAGTTTCTTGAAACCCTCTTGAAGACAGAAAACCAAAAGCACGCAATGGTTTTACATTGTTATAAGTTTATCAGGAGAAACCAATGTATAAGAAAATAATACTGTCATCTTTGGCCATCGGATTGATAATATCATCATGCACGACGTTCGCCCACGCAAACGACGCCCAAAAACAGTCTCTCGAGGATTTGTCGTTTTTGTTGGGCAAGTGGAGCGTTGTCACCACATACCGTCCGGGTACTGAAAAAGCCATGAAAGATATTGGCGTGCGCGAATGTAGCTATGCTTTCTCGAAAACCTACATTAAATGTGATTTCAAAATGACGCTGGAAGCCAATGGCATGCAGCGCGACACCACATCGCTCATCAATTATAATCCCTTTCGCGAAATGTATGAGTTAACGATGATTTTTGATCGCCCGACCTCTCGTGCCCTGGGCGATATGACCTGGGATCCAAACACCCGGATGCTGAAAACCAAAGCCTATATATATGCCGGAATTGGTCATGAACTGCGTGACTTATGGATGGTCACACGTGTTACAGACAACAACCATATCACCGCCGAAGTACGTTCCAACCAGCCCGCGCAGGCACCAAATGAGTGGCCGGTATTTTGGCAACAGGAGCTGACAAGAATAAAATAAATGATGCTTGATACCGGACAAGGCGGAAACCTTTCCGGGGGGTACGGCGCCAACTGCACAAAATACTCACCCATGCCTTCCTTTTGCGTCATAAGCGTGTGCCAGTAAAAGTGGCACGCTTGACAAAAGGAATTTGGGCGCAATGAACAAACTGTTTTCCCGCCCAGCCGGTGTAGTATTTGCCTCCACCATTGGGACGGCCATCGGTATCACCTCAACCATTGTGGCGATCCTCGGCCTTGTTCTTGTCCCCATCGCCGACGAGTTTAACCTGCCGCGATCCAGCATATCCCTGGTGTTTTTCATTCTGGCGATATGCAGCGCCCTGATTTATCCGGTTATCGGGCATCTGGCAGATAAATATGGCGCACGTATTGTTATATTGATCGGGCATTTGTTGTTTGTCCTGGCGCTGTTTGCTGTCTCCAAGGCGCGTAACATAGGCGAATTTTATGCCGCCTTTGTATTTATCGGTTTTAGTGGCTCTGTGCTTGGCCCAATTTTGTTTACCAAGATTATTGCCGGGTGGTTTGACCGCTATCGCGGCTTCTTTCTTGGTATTATCAGCGGCGTTGGTTATGGCATGGGCAGCACGCTAATGCCCCTTTTTGCCGTCTTTGTGTTATCAAACCATGACTGGCGCACCACCTATCAGGCCATTGCTGTCCTGGTGTTTGTTGTTGGTTTGCCTGCATTATGGTTATTTTTACGCAATCCACCCGAACCCCTGCCCAAAAAGACCTATATGCGCGTCAAAGGCGTTTCGGGGGTTCCCGGCCTGACCCTGGCCGAGGCGATAAAAACCCGTGCCTTCTGGATGGTGTTGATGGCCATTGCCGTTTGCTCTGGCTGCATGCTGGCTGTCTTCACCCACATTATCCCGATTTTGATGGATCGGGGTGTATCCGTGGTTGAAGCCACCAGTGTTTTGTCCACTTTTGCCTTGTTCACCGTCTTTGGGCAAATCGGCACCGGGTTTTTACTTGACCAATTTCGCCGCCCGAATTTGATCGCACCGTTCTTTTTTATCCCGGTTTTTGGCCTGCCCCTGTTGATGCTCTCCTCCAGCACGCCACTATTGTTGTTGTCCGGGGCGTTAATGGGTCTTGGTATGGGAACCGAGTTTGGTCTGTTGCCATTTTGCCTGTCCCGTTATTTTGGCCTGAAGGCCTATGGGACTATATCCGGTCTTGTTTACGGCGTTATCGCGCTAACCAACGGGTTTTTCCCAGTGCTGATGGATGTCGGGTTTGATCTGACCGGTAGTTATCAAAGCGCCGTGAACCTTGTCATAGGTATCATGGTTCTGGGCACCCTGCTGATCGCCGCCCTGCCCAGCTTTGCTCGCCTTTCCAGGCGTTATATGGAGCCAGAGGCAGGGCCGGAAAACGGCTAATATCACGCTCCTGCCCAACCATTCCATCATTATTGCATAGCTGATATACATTTAAGTGAACAATGTTCACTTTTCAAACGATCCATTCGTTCCTATATCAACCTCGTCAGGACGAATAAGTGTGCTAACAACCCTGCAGACGAGGAATTGCATAACCCGATGATGAACGCACGTGCATTTGTATATACAGGCTTGGCCCTCATTGCCAGCCTCTTGCTTGGTGCGGTGTTTCTTGGTGCCCAGGCCGAAGGTGAAACCCGTGACGCGCCGCCTATCGGGGTTGTCGTGCAAAAAGTGGCACTGACCAAAAGTACAAGAATAGCCACAGACTATGCCGGCAATATCAACGCCCGGCGCACCAGTGCGCTGGGGTTTGAGCGCGGTGGCCTTGTGGTGGAAATGCTAACCGACCTTGGGCAATATGTGCGCAAAGGCGACGTTCTGGCGCGGCTCGATACGCGCGCGCAACGGGCTGATCTGGCGGCGGCACGGGCCAGTGTTCGCCAGGTCGAGGCGCAAAGGCAAATCGCGGCCTCTACCCAAAAACGTCAAAAGGCACTATTGGCCAAAGGTCATATCTCGGCGCAACGTCTGGAAGAAATTGATGCCAATCTTGCTGCTGCCGAAGCCGCCAAGCACGTCGCCCAAGCGCAAGTACAAACACTTCAGGCGCGCCTGGCCCTGTCCAGCATCATTGCGCCTTATGACGGGATTATTGCTGAACGTTATATCGATGAAGGGGCCATTGCTGCGCCCGGGGCCATGGCCTTGTCATTGGTTGAAGATGGGGTACTGGAAGTTCGCGTGGGTTTGCCCGCCTCGCGCCTTGTCAATATAAACATCGGCGATATTTATGATTTTAACACAGCCCAAAGCGTATTTAAGGCTCGCCTTCGCGGGCTAAGTGGTCAACTTGACAGCGCCACGCAAACCATAAGCGCGGTTTTTGATGTCATAGCAGAGCAGAGCCAACTGGTTCCGGGACAAACCGCACGATTATCACTGGGTGTTCCCCTGGAACAACAAGGGTTCTGGGTGCCACTTAATGCGCTGCGTGAAGATCGCCGGGGTCTGTGGTCATTATATGCTCTGGATAGTGAGGCGGGGAATGCCGGGCGCTATATTCTCACTCCGCGTCTGGTTGAAATTCTTTATGCGGGTGCTGAACAGGTTTATGTGCGCGGCCCCATGAAAAACGGCACCCTGATCCTTGTGGGCGGCAATCAAACTGTTAGTGCCGGCATGGTGGTAACGCCAATAAAAACCGTTACCTCTGGCCAGCCATGAGCAAGCTGTTTTACGACAATCCACGCCTTGCCATCCTCACAGTGGTTCTGGTGCTGGCCGCCGGTATTGGTGCTTTACTGACCCTGGGGCGTCAGGAAGACCCATCATTGTCAGAGCGGTTTGCTGTGCTGGTTACGGCCTTTCCCGGCGCGTCGGCAGAGCGTTCCGAAGCCTTGATTACCGAACCTCTGGAGCGTTCCTTGCAAGAACTGGTGGAGATCAGAAAACTGAACTCTACCAGCCGTAACGGCCTCTCGGTTATATCGATCGAACTAAAAGAACGCTTTCGCGGTGAAAAGGTAGAACCCGCCTGGACACTGGTGCGCGAGCAAATCAACAAGGCAAAATTATTCCTGCCGCCAGGGGCCAGTGAGCCGGATTTGCGCCGTCAGCACATAGGCGCGGACACGATTATTGTGGCGTTTTCCGTGGATGAGGAAAGCCTTGATGCCATGCCGATCCTCTCGCGTCTGGCCCGTGACCTGGAACAACGCTTTCAAATCATGCCCGGCACTGAAGAAACCAAGGTTTTTGGCGCCGTAGAAGAAGAGATACGTGTTGAGGCCAGACATGACATGCTGGCCGCTCTTGGCCTGGATACGGCCAGCCTGTCACGCCTGATCGCGGCGGCAGATGCCAAAGCACCGGCAGGCCAGGTGCGTAGTGCCGGGCGCAATCTGTCCATGGAAATTGCCGGTGAATTTGACGGTATTGCGCGTATACGTGCCATCCCCTTGCGCACCGGCACCAATGGCAGTGTTACCCGTGTTGGCGATATTGCCCTGGTGACCAAAAACATTCGCACGCCCGAGGAAGCCCGCGCGTTTCGGAACGGCAAGCGTGTGGTGATGGTATCGGCCTATGCCACCCCCAATCAACGGGTGGATATTTGGGCCAGGGACGCCAGTTTGATTGTGCAGGACATCCGGGCCGCATTACCGCCCAATATCAATCTTGAAGTAGTATTCGAGCAGGAGCATTACGTTGCCAAACGGCTGGTTGGCCTGTCGCGGAATTTGTTATTATCTGCCCTCATTGTTTTCATCATTACCTTTTTAGCCATGGGCTGGCGTGCCGCGCTAATCGTTGGCACCGCCCTGCCCCTGACCGTAATGATGTTGCTGGCCCTGTTCAAGTTTACCGGTGCCCCTTTGCACCAGATGTCAGTGACCGGCATTGTTATCGCGCTGGGACTTCTGATCGATACTGCTATTGTCATGGTCGATGAGTATGAGCTGATCCGACGGCGCGGTGCCGGGCCGCAAGAGGCCATTGCCAAAGCATCGAAGCATTTGTTTGCGCCTTTGCTGGCCTCGACACTGACCACCATGCTTGCCTTTGCACCCATTGCCTTAATGTCCGGCGGTGCCGGGGAGTTTATTGGCATGATGGGGGTTTCTGTAATTTTTGCTGTTGGCTCATCTTTTGTGCTGGCCATGACATTGATCCCCGCCTTTGCCGCCTGGTTTGATTATGAGCCAGACCCGGATGCGCCGCGTCGGCTCTGGCGTTCCGGGTTTTCATCTCCGGCGCTTACCAATCTCTATCGGCAGGTTCTTGATTTTGTCATCAAACACCCGTGGAGCGGTATTTTTGCCGGGGCGATTGTGCCGATGGTCGGCTTTGTCGCCGTGACCACCCTGCCCATGCAGTTTTTTCCGCCCGTGGATCGGGATATGTTCCAATTGCAGTTGATGATGGCCCCGGGCAGTTCTATCGATCTGACCACAGAGCGCGCCGAACAAGTTCGCCAGCTCATCATCAAGGAACCTGGCGTGAAGAATGTCAGTTGGGTTATCGGCAGTGCCGCACCCAAGGTTTATTACAACGTCTTCTCCGCCGGGGCGGTCAGTCCGGATCGGGCCACCGGCTTTGTCAGTACAATATCGCCCGAAGCGACCCACAAAGCGGTTATCAACATCCAGCAAAAAGCACGCGCCGCCTTTGCCGATGTACGCATACTGGCACTACCGTTTGAGCAGGGGCCACCCAATGAGGCACCCATTGAGCTAACCGTTACCGGCCCCAACTTTGGCACCCTTGACAGGATCGGCGTAACGTTACGCACAATTCTCGCCCGCACCCCTGGCGTCACCTATACTGCAAGCGGTTTGCAAATGGGCGAACCTGTTGCGCAGCTCAACGCCGATGAAGCCGCCACCCGCAGGGCCGGCATGGCGCTGACCGAACTGGCACGCCAGATCAATGATGCCTTTGAGGGCGTCACCGGCGGTAGCGTGCAGGAAGGCGTTGAACGTATTCCTGTGCGGGTCATTGCCAGTGATGCACGGCGCAGCGCCCTTTCCAATGCGGGAACATTGTTATTACCCACTGCGCAAGCAAACGGCGCCCTTGGCACGCCCGCAGATGCGCTGGGCGAGGTTATACTGGTGCCCAAAATTTCGGTCATTACGCGCCTTAACGGTCGTCGCAACAACAAGATCAGGGCTTATCTTGAGCCGTATCTGTTGCCAGATACTGTGCAACAGGACTTCAATAAACGCCTTGCCCAAAGCGGGTTTACCATGCCCGAAGGTTATAGCCTTTCCATTGGTGGTGCGGCAGAAGAACGCAATGACGCTATGGGCAATCTTTTATCCTCTGCCTTGCCATTGCTTATCCTGATCGTTGGTGCGGTAGTGCTGGCGTTTAACTCATTTTCTTATGCGGGCATTGTCGGGCTGAATGGTTTTCTCTCCGTTGGTCTGGCCTTGTTTGGCGTGTGGTTTTTTGGCCAGACCATGGGCTTTATGGCCATCGTTGGCGTTATGGGGCTGGTCGGACTGGCGATAAACGGAACTATTGTTGTGCTCTCGGCCCTAAAAGCCAATGAAAAGGCCAAAGCTGGCTGCCCGGTGCAAACCCGCGAAACCGTGGTTGATGCCACCCGCCATATCATTGCTACCACCCTGACCACCATTGGCGGATTTATTCCATTGCTTGTTTTTGGCGACAGTTTTTGGGGGCCACTGGCCACCGCCATTTCCGGCGGCGTGGCTGGCTCGGCGGTGTTGGCGCTCATAACTGGCCCGGCAGCTTTTGTCCTGCTGGCGCGCACCCGGGTGAAAAACAAAGCACGGATAGCTGTACTTCATGAAAATAAACAGGTCGCCATCACAAAAATGCGCGACACCCTCAAGGCCACCCACGCCAAACGTCAGGGCTGAGGGCAAACAGCTCGCTATGTTTCAAAATTTTGTGAACACAGCTATGATGTAAAATACAAGACCATGCCTATATGGTATGAGAGTAGACAAACCCGAGGGAGAAACCCATGGCCCACCTTGTTGATGTTTCCAATGACCTTGCCTCCAGTTCTCTATGGTCACAGCTTCGTATAGAGGCGGCCACTGTTGCTGCCGGAGAGCCGATCCTGGCCTCCATGCTGCACGCGGTGATCCTTAATCATGACCGGCTGGAAGATGCCTTGAGTTATCTTCTTGCCTCCAAAATTGGCGGCGAGAACATGAATGTCATGCAGGTGCGTGAAATTTGTGATGAGGCACTTGGCGATGACCCCCAGATCATCGCCAAGGTTGAAGCCGATGCACTGGCTGTGCTGGAACGCGATCCGGCCTGCAAGGGATTTCTGCAACCGTTCCTTTTCTTTAAGGGTTTTTTGGCGCTACAGGCCCAACGCATCTCGCACCAGTTATGGCATGATGAGCGCCAGACCCTGGCGCTTTATATGCAAAGCCGCGTTTCCGAGCTGTTTGCCATCGATATTCACCCCGCCACACCCATTGGCGCAGGCGTTATGATGGATCATGCCACCGGCATTGTCATTGGCGAAACCGCCCAGGTCGGCAATGGTGTTTCCATTATGCAGGATGTGACCCTGGGCGGCACCGGATCGCACCGGGGTGACCGCCACCCCAAAATTATGGATGGCGTGCTGATCGGTGCCGGTGCCAAGGTCTTGGGCAACATTACTGTGGGCGATCATGCGCGCATCGCCGCGTGTTCGGTGGTGCTAAAAGATGTGCCTCCGCGTTGCACTGTGGCTGGCATCCCGGCCAAGCCGGTGGGCGATTGCTGCCCGGAACCGGCCAAAAGCATGAACCATATGCTTGCAGAGGATTGAAGCAGCGCGTCGAACGCACTAGTTTAGTCATGCTTAAATCAGATTCGATTTTTGGTGTCGGAGTGACCCATGACCAATGAAGAAATTGCCCGTCTGCAGGATTATCTGTGCAAAAAAGTGAACCCGGGCATCACCTTGCGCAAACGCCCCAGGCAGGACGATTCTGTTGAGGTTTATATTGGTGATGAGTTCACCGCCCTTCTGTTCAAGGATGACGAAGACCCAAGCGATATTTCCTATAATCTCGACATGGCCATTTTGGCCATAGACCTGGATGAAGCCTGAGCGCAGACCGCAACTGGATTACCCGAACAAGTCCGGTAATGACAATGTGTTGTAAAAACATATCTTTACCGTGTCATCACCCGGTTTATCCGGGTGATCCAGTCTTTAGTTTTGTCCAGAAATTTCATTCCAGAGATCACGCCATTCGGGGTTGGTTTTTTCAATCATATTGAGTTTCCATTGGCGTGGATATTTCTTGATCCTTTTTTCGCATCTGATGGCTAGTTCAATATCTGAAAATTCATCATGCCAGACCAACAAGGAAACACCGTGCTTTTTGGTAAAGCCATCCGCCAATTTTTCACGATGTTCGTATACACGCAGCACAAGGTCGTTAGTAACACCCGTATATAATGTTCCATTACGTTTGCTGGCCAGTATGTAGACAGAATAGATACGGTCTTGCATAGGGCAGGATCACCTAACTGGATTACCGGAACAAGTCCGGTAATGACAATGTGTTGTAAAAACATATCTTTACCGTGTCATCACCCGGCTTGTCCGGGTGATCCAGTCAAACTGCCAAACGACGCTGAATTACCGGAACAAGTCCGGCAATGACAATCTGAGAAGGTGGGAAACTCAACTGAAAACTACCCGCGTCCTCTATAGGGCGCGACTCCCTGTTCAGGCACCCATAGCCCCTCTGGTACGCTGCCGTGTTGATAAAACACATCTATTGGTATGCCGCCGCGTGGATACCAGTATCCGCCAATGCGTAACCATTCAGGCTTGATCTCGTCCACCAGCCGTTGACCGATCATCACTGTGCAGGCTTCGTGAAACGCCCCATGATTGCGAAATGAACCAAGGAAAAGTTTTAGGGATTTGCTCTCCACAATCCATTTGTCCGGCGCGTAATCAATCATGATATGGGCGAAATCCGGTTGCCCGGTTACCGGACAAAGCGAGGTAAATTCAGGGCAGGTGAAGCGCACCAGATAGGGCGTACCTGACACCGGATTGGCAACTTTCTCCAATACTGCCTCGCCCGGCGATGCTGGCAGGGCACTGGCCCCGCCAAGCTGGGTCAGGCCGTCTGGGTTATCCGATGCACTCACCGATCAGCCCGTTAGCGAAATACCGAAATATTTCTCCAACACACCCGCGATCAGAATAATGGTCACAAAAATCGGTGCGACAAAGCGAACCAGAAACATGAGCAGGTTTTGCAAAGCCGGAGACACGCCGCCCATCTCGTCATTGACCAGGGCTTTTTTCATGCGCCAGCCAACAAACAAAACAACCATCAGGCCCGATATCGGCAACATGACCGTGCCGGTGAGGGTATCAAGAAAACCCAAATGGGCTTGCGAAAAGACGGCGCCACTGCCCACCGCCCAGATAAAAAACCCGAACCCGAAGGCCGCTTCACGCCGGGAAATGCCGGTTTTATCCATTAGCCATGATACTGCAGGTTCCAGCAGTGAGATGGATGAGGTAACAGCTGCAAATATAGCCAATATGAAAAAGGCTGCACCGATATACTGGCCGCCTTCGGCGCTGACCAGCGCCACAGGCAACGTTTGAAAGAAAAGCCCTGCACCAGAATTAACCGCCAGACCGTGGGCAAAAACGATCGGAAAGATGGCCATACCGGCAACCAGAGCGACACCGGAATCGGTCAAGGCAACAATGATTGCTGATTTGGGGATGCTCACATCTTTGGTCAAATACGAGCCATAGGTAATCATGATGGCGCTACCAATACCGATCGAGAAAAACGCCTGCCCCAGGGCGCTAACTGCAACACTGGCGTTAATGGCACTAAAATCCGGGCTATACATGAAGGTCAAGGCCTTGGTTGCGGCATTGGTTTTTTCGCCGCTATCGGTCAGAGCTTCTGTGGTAAAGCCAATATAGAGGCTGTAGAGCGCCAACCCTGCCAGCAGCAGGAAAAAAATTGGCATCAAAAATTTTGCCGCCCACTCAATGCCCTTGTTGACGCCGCGTGATACCAGCCATGCCGTTAACACAATAAAAGCGGTGAAGTATGGCAAAACAGCCATCGGTTCACCAATCAATGTGCCGAATTGCCCGGCTATTTCCTTGGCATCAAGGCCGTTAAAGGCACCAAAAAGAAATTTGGGAATATAGGCGATAACCCAGCCGGCAACGACGCTATAAAAACACAACACCAAAAAGGCAGCAATCATGCCGATCCAGGCCAGCAGGCTCCAGCGCGTTGACACACCCGATCGCTTGGCCAAATCAGTGGCGCTGTTCACCGCACTGGCTGCATCAGAGCCGCGCCCGATGATATATTCGCTCATCAAAACCGGAATACCGATAAAGATTACGCAGAGCATGTAAACCAGAACGAAGGCACCACCGCCATTTTGCCCGGCTTCGGCAGAAAATCGCCAAAGATTGCCAAGGCCGACGGAAGAGCCAACCGCGGCCATCAAAAATCCCAGTCGTGAAGACCATTGCTCGTGGCCAGTTGTTCCTGCGATAGGTGCAGCCATGCTTCCCTCCCCTTGTTTTTGCGGATCATCCGCTTTTGTTGCCCCGATGCTGGCCGATGCACTGCCCAGGGTCAAGCACTTGCGCCGTAAATGACAAGGAAAATAACCTGTTTTTCATGTGACAGATAAAAACCATAAAAAATAACAAATGATAACCCATTGGAAAGCAAACCAAAGATAATTTGGAAAACTAAACCGGAAAAAATATGACAGATGAAAATATGATAATTGCGGATGAACATTTGCTGGATGAAACCGGCATTGCTGTCATGGTTGCCAAGGTTGATGAGAATGGCTTGATTATTGTTGTCTGCAATGAAGCCAGCACACGCATGTGCGGCTATGCGCGCGAAGACATTATTGGTAGCCGCCCTGAAAGTACCACCCACAACACCGAAACAGACCACAAATCCATGCAACAGGCTTTACGGTCGGCAAAAACCGGTAAATCCGGTGTTTTTGCCAGTCGTTTTACCGGTAAGGATGGTCTGGTTTTTGCTGCACGATGTATGGTCACCGGCCGGTTTGATGATACAGGAAAGCTGACCCAGTATGTTTTTGTCTCTACAGCCATTGCGGAAGATAACCCGGGATTGCTCCACTTTGATGCCCATGGCCTGTTGGCCCAGGCTGAACAGGTTGGGGGAACCGGGGCATGGCGATATGACATATTAACGGACAAATTTGTCTGTTCTGACAATTGTTATGCCATGCACGGGTTGTGCTCCAAAACTGATAGCATCGATCGTTTATTGGCTTTGTTTCCACCAGAGGAACAGAGGCGACTGGATGAAGCGGCCAGGAATTGTCGCAAGAGCGGCAAGTCCTTTGAAATGGAATGCACGTATTATCGCGATGATGGCACCCGGCGCGATGGCCTGATAGCCGCACAACCAGAGTTTAACGATAACGGCGATGTCATTGCCCTGGTCGGTGTTTTGCGTGATGAAACAGAAATGCGCAATTTACGTCGCAAGCAGGAAATGTTCTTGCGTGCCGCAGAGGTTGGCTTTGTAGAAGTAGACCTTCAAGCGGAAACTATCACCTATTCTGCAGAAGGTGGAACCATTATCGGCGCGGATATGGCAGCCGGTCAAATGACGATCGCAGAATGGAAAGAAAGGGTTCACCCTGAAGATTATGATGAAACCTGGGATAATTTTACCAATAGCGTCACCAACAAAACCCTGTTCATCCAGAAGTATCGGTTTTTGGCCGAAACAGGCGAGTATCGCTGGATTGTAGCGCGTGCCGCAGCCCGGATGGTGCCGGGCAGGAATACCCCGATAATTATCGGCACCATTGCCAACATAAATGCGAAAATACTTGCAAATAAGGAACTTGCAGACACCCACGCCCGACTGGATATAGCCGTGGCTTCAGCCGAATTGGGGGTATGGAGCTGGGATTTACGGGCCAACAATAATCGTGACACTATGTCCTGGTCGCCTCATATGCACAACATTCTTGGTCTTGATGAGGACGATCAAGCCAGTTGGCCGGTGATGGAATCATTGATCCATCCTGAGGAACGAAACAGGGTTGGCCAAGAAATTCTGGCGACGATCGAATCCAGTGCCGGTGGAGGGTTTGGCATTGAACACCGGTGCATCCGCCCTGATGGGAGCATTATTTGGGTGGAAAATCGTGGCCTGGCACGTCATGATGATAATGGCCAGGCCATCGCCATTGCCGGCGTGTTGCAAGATATCACCGAGCGCAAGCGCGCTGAGACCGAACTGGTCAAGAGTGAGCAGCGGTTCAATGACGTTGCCAATTTTACCGGCGAATGTATTTTCGAGGCTGATACCGATCTGCGCATTGCCTATGTTTCCAGCGCAGTCAAACAAATTTACGGTTACGAACCCGAAGAACTGATAGGAAAAACGCCTATCGCGGTAACCCGAAAGATCGGTGATGACCCGAAAGCCTGGCGCGACAAGGTTTACCGCGATGGGGGCTGGAAAGATGTCGAGCGCGAAATTATCCGCAAGGACGGCTCGACGGGCTGGGTTATTTTAAACGGGCGCGCCCTTAAAAATGACGACGGCGAAATAACCGGATTTCGAGGCGCAATAAACGACATTACAGAACGCAAGGCTTCACTGGAAAAACTGGTACAAAGTGAACGCCGCGTCAATGATGTGGTGCGCATTGCCGGTGGATGTATTTTCGATCTCGATACCGATGGATATATTACATATGTGTCTGATAGCGCCAAGCGTCAGTTCGGCGTTGATCCTGAGGATTTGATTGGCAAGCCAACCTATGCCCTGGCACCGGAACTGGAACCACGTCATCAGGAATGGCTAGGCGCCATCCGCCATAGCGATGGCGGTCTGGAAAGCGAAATGCGAGTGACACCATTAAATGGAGAGTCTGATCGCTGGATGCGGATAACATGCCGTTTGTTAACGGATGATACGGGGAAACTGATCGGCTATCGTGGTATTGCTTTTGATGTGACCGCACGCAAACAAGCCGCCCTTGAGATCATCAAGGCCAAAAAAGCTGCCGAAGCTACAGCCGAAGGCCGGGCGCGGTTTCTCTCAACCATGAGCCATGAAATCCGTACACCCCTGAACGCCGTAATTGGTATGACCGATCTTTTGCTTGAAATGCCGCAAGATAGCGAACAACGACGCCTGACCAACAGCGCCAATACCGCCGGGCGACATTTATTGGGCCTGGTCAACGATATTCTTGATTTTTCCAAACTGGATGCCGGCAAACTTGTGATGGAAAAAACGCCTTTTAACCTGCACAGTGAAATCAGCACTGTTCATGATATGCTGGCCCATAGCGCGCAAGAAAAAGGACTGGCGCTGGACGTGAAGATCGACCGCGCTGCCAAAGGTGATTTTATCGGCGACCCTTCGCGAATACGGCAAATACTAATCAACCTTATTGGCAATGCCATCAAGTTTACACAACAGGGACATATATCCATAGATGTTGGCCAAACCAGTGAACAACGCATGCGGTTTTGCGTCACAGATACCGGCACCGGGATAGAACAAGACGTTTTACCCACCCTGTTTCAGGACTTCGCCCAGGCAGACAGTTCAGTGACGCGCAAATTTGGTGGCACAGGTCTGGGCCTGGCCATTTGCAAGCGCCTGGCCGAAATGATGGATGGAACAATAGGCGCAACAAGCACATCGGGCAAAGGCAGTGTATTCTGGTTTGAAATCCCGCTTTCCAAGGTCAGGGCAAGCAAAACCGGTAATGCCCCAAAATCCGCAAAACCCACACCGGAAAAAAACAAAAAATGGCACCTTCGTGTTCTGGTTGCCGAAGACAACCCGGCCAATCAATTATTAATTAAAACCATTCTCACGCGAATGGGTCATGAACTTGTCATCGCGCAAAACGGTGCTGAGGCCGTGGATATTGCCTTAACCGAGGCCTTTGATTTGATCCTGATGGATATACAAATGCCCATACTTGACGGCGTATCTGCCACACGGCAATTACGAGATGCGGGCTGTGAAACACCGGTGATCGCGCTTACCGCACACATCATTACCGATGAAGCAATGCGCTTTCACGCCGCCGGCATGAATGACTGGTTATCCAAACCGATAGATATCCGCAAGCTCACTGAAGCCATGGTGCACTGGTCAAGAAAATATCCGCAAAAACACGTCTTGAGAAGCCAGAAAACCGGCTAAATAAAAAACCCTCGCCCGCTGGGCAAGTCTGCATCGCGGTGTATATGCACATTCATCACCAGGGCAAAACCGATCATCACCGCCAACATGACCGTCCCGCCATATGAAATAAGTGGTAAAGGCACGCCCACAACCGGTATCAACCCGATCACCATGGATATATTAACCAGCACATAAAGTGCAAAGGTTGCGCAAACGCCAGCTGCCGCCAGGCGACCAAAGGAATGGCGCGCCCGCCCGGCAATTAACATGCCGGTTAGCAATATCGATGCATAGAGCACAAGCACACTGAATGTGCCGATAAAACCAAATTCCTCGCCCAGAGCGGTAAAGACAAAGTCGGTTTGCTTTTCTGGCAAAAAATTCAAATGCGACTGGGTGCCTCCCAGGAAGCCTTTGCCCGCCATACCCCCCGAACCCAAAGCGATTTTAGATTGTAAAATATGATAACCTGCGCCCAAGGGATCCCGCTCCGGGTTCAAAAAGGTACCAATCCGAGCGCGTTGATAGTCATGCAGACCAAAGATCAAAAAGGTGATGCCGCCAATAAAGCCTGAAATGGCCCCAATAGTAATAATGCGCCAGCTAAGGCCGGCAAGAAAGACAATGGCTGCCCCTGTTGCCCCGACCAGCATGGCTGTGCCCAGATCAGGTTGGCGCAAAATCAACAATACCGGCATGCCGATCATTAGGGCGGGCAAGGCAATGTGACGCAAGGACGTGGCCCGCTCTACGGCCAGACCATGATAATAACGCGCCAGAGCTATAACCAGGGCCAGTTTCATGATCTCTGCAGGTTGGATGCGCACCGGCCCCAGATCCAGCCAGCGTTGCGCGCCCATAACCTTGACTCCCATAAACTCCACCCCGATGAGCAAAAGCAGTGCGAAAATATAAGTCGGGTAGGCCAGGCTCATCCACCAGCGAATATCCACCAGAGCTATGACCAGCATCACCAGCAGCAATATGCCAAAGCGCACACCATGTTGCGCGGCGCGCGGTGTCCAGGAACCATCAGCAATGGAATACAGAACCGCCACACCAATCATTGCCGCCAGACATAAAAGCACAATCAGCAAGCCGTTGATTCGCAGCAGCTTGGCTTTTAACGATAAATTGTGCTCTAGCCGGGCAACCCGAAACTGGCTCATGTGGGCGTCCCTTCAGGCTTTGGCGAAGGCAAGCGCGCCAAGACCGCAGGGTCTTGTTTTAGAAGTTCTCGCAATATATCCCGTGCCGGTGGGGCCGCCATGGTCGAGCCACCACCACCATGTTCAACCACAACCGCAACTGCATAGCGCGGCGCATCCGCAGGGGCATAAGTGACGAACAGGGCGTGATCGCGCAAATTCCAGGGCAATTCTTCATTACGCAAAACCCGGTCATCACGTTCTTTTTGGCTAATACGGCGCACCTGACCTGTGCCGCTTTTGCCGGCCATTTGTATGGTGTCCATTCCCAATCCACCAATGCGAAATGCGGTTCCCCATGAGGATTCGCATACGGCAATCATACCGGCACGGGCTGCACCAAGGCCGGCCACAGGCAGATCCAGGTTTGCAAAGCTTGATGGCTGCTGGCCAACAATCAAGTACGGCACCACCTTGCGGCCACTGGCCAGACGCGCCGTCATCACCGCCAGCTGTATCGGTGTCGCCGAAATATATCCCTGACCAATACCGGCTATCAGGGTTTCACCTTGTGACCATGCCGTACCAAAGCGCGCCCGTTTCCAGGCCTGATCCGGCACCAGACCAGACTGCCCGCCTCCTAAACCAAGGTCAAAGTTCTCCCCAAACCCAAATATATGCGCAGCATCACGAATACGTTCTATGCCAAGTCGACGCGCCATTTCATAAAAATAAACATCACAGGATACACCAATGGCTCCAAGCATATTAACCGGGCCATGCCCTTTGGGTCGCCAACAATGGAATTCCCGGTCGCCAAGTTTAACCTTTCCAGTACATCGTATCCGCTCGCGCCCATCTGTGACACCGTGTTGCAAGGCAGCGATGGCAATAACAGGCTTGATGCACGAGGCCGGCGGATAGGTGCCGCCAAGCGCCTTGTTAAACAAGGGCTTGAATTCATCGTCCAGCAAAGCCTTGTATTGTGGCCCCGAAATACCCCTGGCAAACAAATTTGGATCAAATCCGGGTGTGGAAACCAGAACGGGTACGGCCCCGGTTTCTATATCGATGGCGCAAACAGCGGCGCTTAATCCTTCAAGGCGTTTGGCCGCAAAGGCTTGTACTGCTTGATCCAGTGTCAGGGTGATGTCCGCGCCAGAGCGAGCCATTGTTGCAGGATCAGGCAATTCGCGCACCACCCTGCCCCGGGCGCTGACCTCTACTTTCAGTGCCCCGGCCTGACCACGAAGATCAATGTCCAGTGCTTTTTCGGCACCGGTTCTGCCAATGCGAAAGCCCGGATGGTGCATTAATGGTTCATCTGTTTGCAATTCTTCAGGGACACGCCCCACATAACCGATCACATGTGCCAGTGATGCCCCATCTGGATAAACCCGCAACTCACCCACCTCAGGGCGGACACCGGGAAGCTCTGGTAAATGCAGATTTGCCGCGGCAAACTCTGCCCATTCCAGGTTCTGCGCAAGCACAACGGTAGCATGCGCTGCACGTTGTTGAATTGCCTTTTTAATGCGTTCATGAGCACCATCGTTTAGCGGGATAATGCGCCCCAGGCGGGTCAGCAAGGCATCCAGATCCTGCATCTGCTCCGGATCAAGAAGTAAACGGAAATTATCAGCATTGTCGGCAAGGGGCTGGCCTTTTCGGTCAAGAATACGTCCTCGACTGGGGGCAAGAAGGTGGAAATTGAACTGGTTATCATCTGATAATCCGCGATAGCGCGCCGATTCAAGAATTTGCAACTTGTAAAGCCTTGCCGTAAGCGCACCAAACCCGGCCAGACCCGCACCACCCAGAATGAGCGCCCGACGCGTAAACAAGCTGCTGGCATCTTCATCATGGCGCGCCATCAGAAATTAGCCATTGTACTGTTTACGGTTAACCGCCGCGCCTGAATTGTTGCTCGCTGCACCAGCGCAAACAGTTGCCCAAGCAAAGGATAAATCAACAATGTAATCAACATTTCTGTGCCAAGTCGTCCAACAGAAGGCGCGCCGCCCAGAGCAATCCGGGCGATAAACCAGGCCAAACCTGAAGCAATCACCATGGCCAGTGCAAATCCTGCCCACAGTGCAGAACGCCCGCGCCCGGCCAAAACTTCTGTTTGCGTTGATATAATAGCCGTACTTAACAAATAAACCATCGCCCAAAGCCCAACAGGCCCACCGGTCAGCACGTCCTGAAATAATCCTGTCAGAAAAATGGCGGGTGCTGGCATAAATTCCGGTCGGGTCATTGACCAATAATAAATGACCATAAAGGGCAAAAGCGGCATCGGAATGGTCATGCCGCCGATGGTTAAGGGCACCACATAAATCATCACGCTTAACAGCGCGATCAGGAAGGGCAATACGGCCCAAACAATCATGCTCACACGTTGTAATGCGCCCGAATGCCTCACTCTTGCCCTCCCGTTTGTGGGTAAACGATTACGGCTTCAGAGGTTGTGTTTTCAGGCAATGATTGCTGTACGGCACCATCATCAGTTTCATTATCAGTAATGCCTTCAACAAAAAGGATGGGGGGAATTTCCAATATACTGACGAAGTCAACCTTTTCTGGCCGGGCAAACAAGGCAATTTGCCAGTCTTCCCCACTATTTTTGAGCACTTGCCCCACGGCAAGGCCACGGGGCAACACTCCGTCTTCACCCGACGTTACAATCCGCATCCCCGGTGCAAGGCGTTCATCACGGGCAACATAAATCAAACGCGGATTGGTGCCGTTATCCCCGGCAAGAATGGCATGCGCCCCTGTCTCAACAACAAAAACCGGAACACGGCTATTCAAATCAGTCAGCAACAGTACGCGGGATACCTGCTTTCCAGCACTCATCACCCGCCCGATAAGGCCTTGATGGGTCAATACCGCCTGCCCTTGCGCCACGCCATCATTGGTGCCGACATTGACCAGGCGGGCGCGAACGAAAGGCCCGCCAGAATCAGAAATAACACGGGCTGTCACTACGATGGGGGTCGGTGCTTGTGGCGCGCCAAGTAATTCTTCATAGCGTACAAGTTTTTCATGCAAGGCCAGGGCAAGGTCGCGCCATTGCAGCAAATTATGATTGTCCTGCTCAAGCTCTCGCACCCGGGCCGCAGCGTTTATGTTTGAGGCAACGCCGTCACTAAACTGGTTGAGCGCCCGAAAGGGTGCGGAAAGCACGGTCAAGGCAGGCCCGGTACCGTCCGCCACAATGCGTTTTATGCCCTTGAAAGGCGATTGCTCTGGCCTGGCACGATCAATGGCTAACAAGGCAACAGACAAGAGAACAAGAACGATGGATAATCCACGCGCCCACGGGCCGCCGCGCCCGCTAAACATTCCCAATGATTGCCGTCTCGCCATGTGTTACTTATACCGCCGATAATTGACCCTTCATGATTTTGAGATTTTCCAGCGTTTCGCCAGATCCCAGAACCACGCATGACAGTGGTTCATCTGCCAGCATCACCGGCAGACCGGTACGCACACGTAATTCCATATCGAGATTACGCAACAACGCACCACCTCCGGTCAGCATGATGCCCTTGTCTACTATGTCCGCAGATAACTCTGGCGGCGTTGATTCAAGTGCCATTTTTACCGCTTCAACAATTTGCTCAACCGGCTCGGAAAGGGATTCCGAAATCATCGCCTCAGTAATGCGCACTTCACGAGGCACCCCGGCCATTAGATCGCGCCCCTTGATATTCATCGACAGGCCATCGCCGGTCTTGGGGGCAGACGCACTGCCTATTTCTTTCTTGATCCGCTCGGCGCTGGCTTCACCGATCAGCATATTGGTCGTCCGGCGGACATAATTGATAATCGCATTATCCATCATATCACCGCCAACACGAACCGAACGCGAATAGACAATACCGCCCAGCGACAATACCGCGACCTCGGTTGTACCCCCGCCAATATCTACCACCATAGAGCCAGTGGCTTCGTTAATCGGCAGACCCGCACCAAGGGCCGCCGCCATCGGCTCTTCAATCAGGTAGACACGCCGCGCACCGGCGGCCATGGCCGAATCATGGATTGCGCGCCGTTCAACCGCCGTTGCCCCCGAAGGGACACAAATGACAACTTGTGGACTGGTAAAGGTGCGCCGATTATGAACTCTCTGAATAAAGGATTTTATCATTTCCTCGGCGACTTCAAAATCGGCAATAACCCCGTCCTTCATTGGGCGGATGGCCTCCATATGGCCAGGGGTTTTACCCAGCATTGCCTTGGCCTTGGTACCAACAGCGCGCACTACCTTGCGGCCGTTATTGATCTCGTAAGCAACAACAGATGGTTCATTCAGAACCACCCCCCGACCCTTGACATAAACCAGCGTATTCGCTGTTCCCAGATCGATAGCCATATCGGCCGACATTAAACCAAACAAACGCGCTAGCATGAATGAGCGAACCTTTTCGCGAACCGGGATTATGCACAAATGTCACACCCGAGAAAAACTTTGACCTTTTTGCGACGCCGTGCATTTTATTTCAAGGCTTGGCGAAGCATTTTATCCTTGTTATATCAGCCTCATGCTGTTCAGTCATCACTTTGCGGCATCTTCAAGCCTCTCAACTTTCCCGCCATCGATAATCCCTATGGCCTCTTCTTTTTGCCCGGCCAATGACTGTGCAGTAATTTTGGGCCAGGAAGCAAAGCGCCCCGATGCCCAGGTATATTGACGTTTGGCATAGCGGCGGGTGTCCCGCACCGCAATTTCAATAGCGTTATCCAGGCTAATCTGGTCGTTAATATGGCAAACAAGAGGGTTCAACCCCAAAGCTTTCAACACCGGCAAGCCTTCGGGCAAGTTCAGCACAGATATAAAACGCGCTTCGTCAAGCGCACCAGCCTTGGTCATCTGTTCAAACCGTGCCGCAATGCGTTCATATAACCATGACCGCTCAGGCGTTAAAACCATGCCCAGCCATGACCCAGAGGCAAGTACAGGGCGAGTGTTTTTTTGGTAGGCGCTTAATGATTTTCCTGTTTCCAGATAGACGCCAAGGGCGCGCAAGAGTCTTTGGTGATCTGCTCCCAAAATGCGCGCCGCCGCCGCTGGATCAACACGCTGTACTTCATCTCTTAACGCGGTTACCCCCTTGCTTTGCAATAGTGCCGCAGCTTCGGCGCTGGCTTTAAGACCAACCTTTGGGATGCTTGCCAGCCCGCGTGTCAGCGCCTCAAAGTATAACCCCGTACCGCCCACCAGAATCGGGGTTTTATGCCGCTCCCGCACCATTTTTATGCTGCGAAGCGCCTCGGACAACCATACCCCTACGCTGCCGGTTTGGCTCGGATCCATGTGTCCATAAAGATGGTGTTTAATCCCGTTTTGCTCACTCTTGCATGGTTGCGCAGTTAATAAAGGAACATTTTGATACACTTGCATGGAATCCGTGTTAATAATCTCCCCATTATAATGATGGGCCAGTTGGATCGCCAAAGCACTTTTGCCACTGGCCGTCGGCCCGTAAACAAGAAGGACAGGTGTTGTACCTGTCTGCAAACCCTGTGTGCCCATGACTTTTGCCCTTACTCTGGTTTCTCGCCCCAAAGATACAGCCCTTAGCGAAGCCCGCGCTCGCACTGAGGAATTGGGCTTCAAATATATGGCAAGTTTGTCACAAGGTGAAGCACTGGTCATGCGTGGGCTAGGTGAACACGATGAAGTAGATGCCGCGCTGGACGATCTGCCGGTGGACTGGTGCATGCGTGACGAAGCGGCCTTGCGTATTCGCCTTCTTGTTTGCGATATGGATGGCACCATTATTGGCGAAGAATCTCTGGATGAACTGGCTGACCTGGCCGGGTATGGTGATGAAGTACGGGCCATAACCAGCGCCGCCATGGCCGGAGAGGTCGATTTTGAAGAGGCATTACGTTCCAGGGTGCGACTTCTCAAGGGCAAGCCGATATCATTATTGCAGCAATGCTTTGAAGACCGGATACACCTGAACCCGGGGGTGCGCGTACTCACCCGCACCATGCGCGCCAAAGGGGCGATGACCGCCCTGGTGTCCGGCGGGTTTAATTTTTTTGCCAGCAAAGTAGCCCAATTGGCCAGTTTTTCCGATTACCAGGCCAATGACCTTGTGCATGCCGATGGTGTATTAAGCGGTGAAGTTACTTCACCTGTGCTTGGTGGTGATGCCAAAGCCGAAGCCTTGCACCGGTATTGTGCTGCTGATGATATTTCGGCGACGCAAGTCCTGGCCATCGGTGACGGTGCCAATGATATTCCCATGATCGAGGCCGCCGGGCTTGGCATTGCCTATCGGGCTAAACCTATCCTTGTCAAAAGCGCCAATGCGCAAATCCGCCATACAGACCTGACCAGCGCCCTGTTTTTTCAGGGCATACGCCGCGCTGATTTTGTCAGAATTTAAGCGCCCGGGGCAGCAATTGCCCATGACGGTTAATCAGTAAGGCTACCGGGCCTTTACCCGTTTTTTTCAATGCCTTTACACGTGCTTGCGCTTCTTCCAGGCTGGCTATTGGCGTCCAGCTTATTTCTTCAATTACATCGCCAACCCGAATTTTACCCATGGCGTCGCTATTGGGATCAATATCAGTAACCACAAGACCGGAAACGGTTGAGCGCACATTATAGCGCCGCCGCAAAGCGTCATTGAGAATTGAAAGGCTCATACCCAGTATTTGACCCTCAACAGGGCCAGAAGGAACTTTGTAGGTTTTTGGCTCTGGCGGCGTTTCCTCTTTCAGACGGCCAATGGTCACGCTGGTTTCATGGACTGTCCGGCCACGTATATAGTGCAATTCCACCTTGTCGCCGACTTTGCTATCCGCAGCAAGGCGGGTCAGGTTGCGCGAATCCTCAATGACCTCATCACCAAAGCGGGTAATAAGATCGCCAGTTTCCAACCCGGCGCTGTCCGCCGGGCCACCCGCCGTAACGCTAACCACAATGGCCCCTGTTGCTTTATCAAGACCAAAGGTTTGCGCCACTTCGTGGGTGATCGAACGCACCGAAACCCCGACATAGCCCCGGCGCGTGTGTCCAAACTCCAGCAACTGATCGACCACATGGCGCACCAGATTGGACGGAATGGCAAAGCCGATCCCCACCGAGCCGCCCGTAGGCGATAAAATGGCCGAGTTAACCCCGATAACCTCGCCGGCCATATTGAACAATGGCCCGCCAGAATTGCCCTTATTGATGGCTGCATCCGTCTGGATGAAATCATCATAGAGACCGGATTGAATATCACGATTGCGCGCTGAGATGATGCCCACAGAGAGTGAGCCACCCAACCCGAAAGGATTACCAATAGCCAAAACCCAATCGCCGCTAAGCGCCGTATCAGAATCGCCAAGCGCCACGGCAGGTAATTTTTCCTTTGGCTCCACCCGTAAAACCGCCAGATCCGTGGCCGCATCGCGCCCAATGATTTGCGCGTTTAATGTTGTGCCGTCGGGAAACGTGACATCAATTTGATCCGCCCCCTTGATGACATGATCGTTGGTGATGATGATCCCGTTTGGGTCAATGACAAATCCTGAGCCAAGCGAGTTTTCTGTGCGCGGGCCGTTTGGGCCAAATGTGTCGTTAAAACGCTCCAGCGGTGAACCTTCAGGGAAAAGTGGTAAATCACCCTCGACCTTCTGGCTGGTGGAGATATTGACCACCGAGGGCGATAATCGCGCCGCCAGTTGTGCAAAACCGTCAGGGGCCGGATGGGCAAAGACAGGCGGGGCCAGTAATAATACCAGCCCCGCAACAATCAAGTTTACTGTCTGCATTCGCACCATAAAAGCCTATTTCTTTTGTGTATCAAAATAGCCGAAGAAATCGCTATCCGGTGAAAGAACCATTGAGGTTTTGCCATCGATCAGAGACTTCTCATAAGCCTCCATAGAACGATAAAAAGCAAAAAACTCCGGGTCTTTACTATATGCAGCGGCATATATGTCGTTACGCTTGGCATCGCCGGCACCGCGCAGGATCGAGGATTTTTCCCGGGCCTTGGCAATGGTAACACGCACCGTCCTTGCCGCTTCGGCACGTACTGTACGGGCACGTTCCTCGCCCTCGGCACGAATTTGCGCGGCGGCTTGCTGACGCTCTGACTGCATACGTGAATAGACCTTCTCGGCATTTTGCTCTGGCAGGTCGGCCCGGCGAATCTTGACATCGATGATTTCAACACCAAGATTGGACTCGGCCGCTTGCGCATTAACCGCATCACGAATGGCAATCATCAGTTCGGCCCGGTGTCCCGAAACAATATCGTTGGAAACAACACCGCCCAGAACTCGACGAAGGCTGGCCTCCATAAACGGGGCAAGGCGTGTTGTGGCACCGCGAACATCCCTTACCGCTTTGTAAAACTGCAAGGGATCAGAGATGCGAAAACGGGCAAAGGCATCCACAATCAGACGCTCCTGATCCGCCGCGGTTATTTCTTGCGGCGGGATGTCCAGCATCAAATTACGTCGGTCAAACTTGACCACATCTTCCCAGGGGAAAGTTTTCATATGTAGGCCCGGATCTTCTTCAGCATCCCAGGGGTTAACCACACCAACCGGCTCACCAAAGCGCAGGATCAAGGCCTGTTCGGTCTGATCCACGGTGAACAACATAGTGCTGGTAAAAATGGTGCCAAGAATGGCAATTAGAATGAGCAGTATGGTAAGCAGGCGTCCCATTAGCGGCCTCCCTGAGTGGCGGGTTGTTGTCTTGGATTGATCGGCAGATACGGCACCACCTGATTACCGGCATTTTTGTCCAGCAATATCTTGTCTGTGCCGCGCAATACCCGTTCCATAGTTTCCAGATACATGCGTTGGCGTGTCACTGTGGGCGCTTTGCGATATTCTGTATAGATCAGGTTAAATCGCTCGGCTTCACCATTTGCCTCGGCAATCACTGAATCCCGATAACCAATGGCTTCCTGTTCCAGCTTGGCAGCATCACCGCGTGCTTTTGGCACCACATCATTGGCATAGGTGGTGGCCTGATTGACCTTGGTTTCGGCGTCCTGCCCGGCATTGACCACATCACGAAATGATTCGATCACTCGCCCTGGCGGATCCGCTTTTTGCAATTGCACCTGGGTGATAACAATTCCAGCACCATATTCATCAAGTGCTATCTGAATCAGGTCGCGGGCCGTGGTTTCGACGATTTGCCTACCTTGGGTAATAATAGGCTCAAGGTCGTTCTTGCCGACCACTTCGCGCATGGCGCTTTCTGACACGGCTTTGACTGCCCCGATGGGGTCATCAAGGTTGAACAGATAATCGCGGGCGTTCTTGATCTGCCAGATTACCGAAAAATTGATGTCGACAATGTTTTCATCACCGGTCAGCATCAAACTTTCATGAGGAATGTTGGACGAGGTATTACGGCCATTGGCAACACGAAAGCCAATGTTTTCCTGATGCACGCGGGAGGTTTTAGGCTTTAGCGCACGCTCAAACGGCACCGGAAGCTTCCAGTGAAACCCGGGCAATTCCGTGCGGTTATAGGCACCAAAGCGCAGGATAACGCCCTGCTCCTCGGCATTGACCACATACCAGCCGGAACCGGGGGTGAAAAACCACACACCGACCAATGCAATGACGATAACGCCAAGACCAAGGCCGCCAAGGCCTTTGCCACCGCGCCCGCCGCCATTGCCGCGCCCGCCGCCAAAAATGCCGCCAAGGCGCTTTTGCAGATTGCGTACCATTTCATCCACATCCACTTCTGGTGGTTCGCCGCCACCGCTGGGGCCATTGCCCCACGGGCTTTTACCGCCATCACCGGGCTTTTTGCCATTACCATTCGACTGATCATTCCAGGGCATGTTTCGCCTTTCGTCTTGTATAGTGTTCGCGTCTATCCGATATGTGGCCTTAACCAGCGTGCCAATCAAGGAGTAAGTGCATGACAGATGTCAGTATTCATAGCGTAAGCGAGGCGCTGGGTAAAATTAACGATCCACAAAGCGGCAAGGACATCATAAGTGGTGGCGCAGTGCAGGGGTTAACGGTCAAGGATGGCCGCGTTGGTTTTGCCATCCAGACCAGTCGGGAACAGGCTGAGACCATGGAAACAGTTCGCAGCCTTGCTGAAAAAACTGTGCGCACAATCAAGGGCGTTACCGCCGTTACCGCTGTTCTGACCGCACATTCAGATACGCCCGCAGAGCCATCCAGGGCCAAGAGCCTGGGGCGTCATGGTACCCCGCCGCCGCCAAAGCCAAAAAGTTTACCCGGTGTCGCAGCGGTCATAGCCGTGGCCTCTGGCAAGGGTGGTGTGGGCAAATCCACCATTGCCGCTAATCTGGCCGTGGCACTGGCCAAAAAAGGCAAGCGTGTGGGCCTGATGGATGCGGATATTTACGGCCCCTCTGTTCCCATTTTTTTGGGCTTGCAAGGCCAAAAACCAAAATTGAGCGCCGAGGAGAAGATTATTCCGCTGGAGGCCCACGGCGTTAAAACCCTATCCATGGGATTTATGGTCGGGGATGGCCAGGCGGTGATCTGGCGCGGGCCGATGATTATCGGTGCCTTGCAGCAAATGTTTGCTGATACCGACTGGGGCGAGCTGGATGTTCTCATCGTTGATATGCCGCCGGGCACCGGGGATGCGCACCTGACCCTGGTGCAAACGGTTAATATCGCCGGTGCGGTTATTGCCGCAACACCGCAGGAAGTCGCGCTCGCCGATGTGCGTCGGGGGGTGCATATGTTTAACAAGGCTAGCGTGCCCATACTGGGCGTTATCGAAAACATGGCCGGCTTTATTCATCCGGCAACCGGCGAACGCATTGATATATTTGGTACGGGCGGCGCCAAACGCACCGCAAGTGAGCTGGATGTGCCGTTTTTGGGCGAAATTCCGCTTGATCCGACTTTGCGTGAAGCCTCGGACAAGGGCATACCGCCCGCCAGTGATCCCGATACTGTGATTGGCAAAATCTTCGCTGATCTGGCAGACAAGGTGATGGAAAAAGTGCAGAATGGATGATATTAGGGTCTGGACTTAGGTTGGATAGACTTTTGTGACAACATCGATCGATACATTACCCAGACATACCATGCCCCGTGCGGCATTTGTACCAATCCGCCTATATGTTGGTTTGGCGTTTTTTTTGTCGGCGCTGGAAATTGTTTTTGATAAAGATGGTATTTCTTCCTGGGTTAAGCTGTTTGGAGAAACTGCCGCCAAGGGCGTAGATAGTGACCGTGTGTTTGCTTTTTATAAGCCCGTTCTTTCAGTTTTTGTGCAACCAAACGCCAATGTTTTCGCCTGGGCTGTTCTTGTGTGCTTTGGCATTTTGGGCATCGCGCTGATCCTCGGCGCGTTCAGCCGTCTTGCCGGGGCAATCACCTTGTTTTTGCAAATTAACTTTATGCTTGCCAGAGGTGAGTCATTTCTGGGGCCGCACTCTGACGGGCTGATGATCGGCATGGAACTGGCAATCATTCTCGCCGCCGCCGGCCGGGTTTGGGGCATAGATGCGGTACTTCACCGACGGCGACCCCAACCAGTTTTTTATTAAAGACTCTGAGAGAGAACTTTGACACAAACGCAAACAGAAATAACCCCGAATAATGCATCCAAAAGCAAGTCGCTTGGACATGCTGCCGCCGTACTGCGCGTGGTCACCGGTGTCGCCTTTGCCACCTCTGCCAGTTTCAAATTGCGGACGGGTCATGAAGGCTTTACCGAGGTTATGACCTGGATGATAAACGAGCAATGGGTTGAAAATAGCTTTGCATTTTACCGCCCCTTTCTGGATGCCGTTGTTATCCCTAACGCCGAGCTTTTCAGTTTGCTCGTAACCTGGGGAGAAGCAGCCATCGGCGCCGGGTTCATTCTAGGATTTGCCACGCGAGCGACATCGGCATTCGCGCTCTTTATCAGCCTCAATATTATTATGGCATCTGGTGCCATTCCTGGCGCACCGCAGGCAGACTGGGCATTTGTTATTGCTATAATGACTATCTTTGCTACCCGTGCAGGCCGTGTGTGGGGGCTTGACGGAGCGATCCTGTCACGGTTTGAAACCAGACCCTGGTGGAGCATTTTTCAATAAAATAAAAAGTAATGTCAGTAATTTACAACGCTGGTGCACATGCTTGACTGTGGCTGACGCTGTGATCGCAGATGCACTACTGGCAAAATCAGTTAACCAAAGGAAATCCAATGCCTCTTTTTCACCTTGCCATTAGCGTTACAAACCTTGACGAATCGCGTGCCTTTTATGGCGGACTGCTTGGTTGTGTTGAGGGACGCAGCACAGACAGCTGGGTTGATTATAATTTTTTTGGCCACCAGCTCACCCTGCATCTGGGCACGCCGTTCAAGGCAGAAAAGACCGGCCTTGTCGATGGCGTCAAGGTGCCAATACCGCATTTTGGTGCCATTCTGGACATGCCTGTCTGGCGAAAACTGGCCGACCATCTGACCAAAGTCGGGGTTGATTTTGTGCTACCACCCTGTAACCGCTTTGAAGGCAAGCCGGGTGAGCAATGCACAATGTTTTTCCATGACCCCTCTGGCAACCCCATTGAGATCAAGGGTGTCACCGCTATGAATGAGGTGTTCGAGACGTGATCGATATCCTCTTTGCTGCCCCAGCGGCATATTGGGATGAATATCAAACGCCCCTGCGTCGCGCACTGGATAATGTGGGCCTGGACTTCACCCTGACACCAGACTGCCCGGATCCAGAACAGGTGAATTATCTGGTTTACGCGCCGGGTGGCCCGGTATCAGATTTTACCCCGTTTACCAAAGCCAAAGCGGTGCTCAGTCTGTGGGCAGGCGTTGAGGATATTGTCAGTAATAAAACGCTTACCCTTCCGCTCACCCGCATGGTCGACAACGGCTTGGCAGAAGGCATGGTCGAATGGGTCACCGGCCATGTGCTTCGCCATCATTTGGGGATGGATAAACATATTCACGGGCAAAATGGCATATGGCGCCATGCAGCACCACCATTGGCGCGGGAACGAACCATTGCTGTGCTTGGGCTGGGCGAACTGGGCCGCTCTTGCGCCAGCGCACTGGCGGCGCTAAATTTCAATGTTCTGGGATGGAGCCGACGCCAGAAAAATATTGAGGGCATAACCTGTTTTAGCGATGAGGGCGGGCTAAACAAAGTGCTAGCCCAGGCAGAAATACTGATTTTATTGCTGCCACTAACCGCTGACACCAGACAAATCATCAACACCAGCAACATTGCCAGACTGCGCAAAGGTGCAATTCTTATCAACCCGGGTCGTGGGCCGTTAATCGACGATGATGCTCTGCTAACGGCGTTAAACACCGGGCATATCAGCCACGCCACACTGGATGTTTTTGATGTGGAACCCCTGCCGTCTACGCATCAATTTTGGGGACATAAACAGGTGACGGTAACGCCGCATATTGCCTCTCAAACCCGAGCCGATACCGCCAGCCAAATGATTGCCAAGAACATCCGCCGCTGTGAAGCGGGCGCGACGTTATTGCACCTCGTTGATCGAACCGCAGGTTATTAGACCCTGAATCCCGGCATGAAAAAAGCCGCCCTGTTTCCAGAGCGGCTCGTCTCAATCGTTAAGCCTGTTGGCTTATTCCATCGCAGTGGCGACTTCGGCAAACTTGGCAGAGGCATTAGAGCCCAGCGAAGTTACGGCACCGATGATGACCACAGCGATCAGCGCGGCAATAAGGCCGTACTCAATAGCAGTGGCACCAGATTCATCCTTGAAAAAACGTGCTGTAAACTTGTTCATAATCATTCTCCCGTTGTGTTGCTAGCGACAAAGCTCGCTAGAGCTCTTTCGGCTCTTTTTGCGAACCTTGAGATGACCATAGCGGTCTCGAATAAAGGTCTGGTTAAACGGGTTGGTTTATTTTGTATGAATTGTGTGCCTGGTATTTTATCAATAAAAAATACAGCATTTAGTGACCAGAACTACAATCCTTCTGAGCAAAACGTATGCCCTTTAGGAAGTATTCACCACTTGACGGCATGATTCACATATAAATTTATATCTCGTCAAAGGTGCTCCCATGCCACGCCCTATCCTTCTTTGCGTTTTATTCAGTGTCTTGTCTGCTACATCAGCCTTGGCACAAGATGAAAATAACGGCAACGGATTTTTGGTGGAAGTGGACAAGGCACGCGTTATGCGTCTGCCTCGCGCCGCCTCGGCGGTCATAATCGGTAACCCATCTATTGCAGACGCCACCGTGCATGATGGCCGGTTATTATTGATAACGGGCAAAACCTTTGGTGGAACAAATCTCATCGCCCTTGATGCCAGAGGCAATGTCATCATTGAGCAAAACCTGAATGTCATCGCACCAAAGATGGCCGCTATCACGTATTATCGGGGTGGCTCACAACGTTCATACTCTTGTGCGCAAAACTGCGAACTGGCACCCAGTGTCGGTGATGATTCCGATGTCTTTGATACGCTAATTGGTCAGCAAAAAGACAAATCTGACCAGGGCACCGCCGCAGCAAGTTCTGAATAAGGTCAGGCCTTGCATTACTTACATTAAACGACTTTTCGCCGCGCATTAGCAAGGGCGTCCAGTGCTGCCTTGGCACCTTCTGGGCCTCGGCGGCGGCGACGTGATTGTGGCTGGTACGCCTGACTGGCATGAGAGTCGCAATAGGGTGAACCTGTCGAGGATTTTCGTCCGCAAAACCGAAATTCCGGCGTCGCCGGATCGCCTATTGGCCATTTACAAATATGATTGGTCAAGGTCAGCACCGTGGCAAACTCACCACTGGGCAAAGGTGCCGGTTCCAGGGGTGGCGGCGCAATTGGAACTTCACGGCGCGCCATTGGCGTATTGTTTGTTCTGGGTGTGTTGGCCGCAGTGACACGTGGTTTGGGTGCCGGTTTGGCCCGTGGGCGTGGTGGCCGGGATGGTGTTGCCCGCCCAGAAAGTTTGAGCCGATGAACTTTGCCAATAATGGCATTGCGGGTAACACCTTCTCCCATTTCCTTGGCGATCTGACTGGCGCTTAACCCCTCAGTCCAAAGTTTTTTCAAAGTTTCGACCCGATCTTCAGTCCACGCCATCCCAGTCTCCATTGCCGTATTTGCACAACATATAGTGTTCCAAGAGCTTTATCAGCTCCCCCATAACTATATATCGTATACGATGGCCGCTCACACACAAGATACAGATGTGAGCTATTCACAGCTTTCTATATATTGTGAGTAACTTTTCACACGAACTTAAAATCAGTTCCTGCAAAAAACTCCACACGGTGTGATTGTCGCGCCTGACGGTTCAGCATACAAGGCTAGGGTTCAGACTCATTCAGATTATTGATTTCACGAGAGCAGGTTTTTACTTAAACAGGAGAAAGAATGCAGGAAATATGGTGTATTTTCAAGACGTTTCGACGCATTTAATCAAAAAACTGGCCTCGCCGCCCCCCTATGCTTTCCTGGCGGGTGCTCTTGCGAAGCCCTGCCTGATCGACAACCAGCCTTGGAAAGGCTACCAGCCTTACCTGTATTTGCTGTCTTCCATTCAAGACCCCCCAAGAGCATGAAATTAAACAATTTGAGTGAGTTTGAACCCTGAGATGCAGACAACACAACATACGATTGCTGTTCGCCGCATTGGCCCCATCAATGGTCTGGGCCTGTGGACACTATATGTCAAAGAGGTTCGCCGTTTTGCCAAAGTAGGGTTTCAAACTGTATTGGCTCCGGTGATTTCCACGCTGTTATTTTTGCTGGTCTTTACCCTGGCCTTCGGTGATTTACGCCCTGCAGTAGGCGGCGTGGCGTTTACGCAATTCCTTGCGCCCGGCCTCATCATGATGGGTATACTCAATAACGCCTTTGCCAATTCTTCTTCTTCGCTGATTGTCTCCAAGGTGCAGGGCAATGCGGTTGACTTTCTGATGCCGCCGCTTTCTGCAGCCGAGCTTTCAATCGCTTTTATTTCCGGGGCTGCCACCCGCGGGCTGTTTGTCGGTGCGGTAAGCGTGCTGTGTATCCTGCCGTTTATAAGCCTGTCTATTGCCCACCCACTGACTGCGTTCTGGTTTGCACTCAATGCGGCATTGATGATGGGCATGGTGGGGCTTTTGGCTGGCATTTATGCCCAGCGGTTTGACCATTTGTCGGCGGTGCAGAATTTTGTTCTGTTACCACTGACATTTTTGTCCGGTACATTTTATTCTGTGAAAATTCTGCCCGAAATTTTTCAAACCCTGAGCGCCGTTAATCCGTTTTTCTACCTTATAGACGGGTTTCGTTATGGGTTTACCGGTGTTGCCGATGGCCCAATTCTGCATGGCGTCATTTTTACCGGCATTATCAATATCGGTCTTGGGATTGCCTGTTTTATGGTGCTCCAATCCGGTTGGCGCCTGAAAACCTGAATGTCAAACCCACCCCTCTTATCTGCCTCTTTTTCGGAGTAATAATATGCCTTCCCACCTCATACCGACCTATGCACCTCCTGATCTGGTTTTTGAACGCGGGGAAGGCGTTTGGCTTTATGATGACAAGGGTGACGCATGGCTGGATTTTATTGCCGGTATTGCCGTTGATGCGCTGGGACATTGTCATCCGGCACTGACAAAGGCGCTGGAGGAACAGGCCGGGAAATTGTGGCATGTGTCCAACATGTTCGATGTTCCTGCACGCGAGGAACTGGCACGGCGGTATTGTGAGAACAGCTTTGCCGATCTGGTATTTTTTACCAATTCAGGCACAGAAGCCATAGAAGGTACCTTAAAAGCTGCACGTAAATACCATGCCGTGCGCGGCGATGAAGACCGTATTGAAATAGTCAGTTTTCAAGGGGCGTTTCATGGGCGATCCTATGGGGCCATCAATGCAGGCGGCAATCCGGCATATCTGGCCGGCTTTGGCCCCCGTATGGAAGGGTTTACGCAAATTGCCTTTGCCGATGATGATGCGGCCAAAGCAGCCATAACCAATAAAACTGCTGCGGTCATTATAGAGCCAGTGCAGGGTGAGGGCGGGTTACGCGCTGCTCCGGATAATTATCTACGGATGTTGCGTGAATTGTGTGATGAAACCGGCACACTGCTTATCTATGATGAAATTCAGTGCGGCGCGGGGCGAACCGGCAAAATGTTTGCCCATGAATGGTCAGGGGCCATGCCCGATATTATGGCCATTGCCAAAGGGGTCGGCGGCGGGTTTCCCCTTGGGGCATGGCTGACCACAAATGCCGTTGGCGAACATATGGTGGTTGGTACTCATGGCTCCACCTATGGCGGCAATCCGCTGGCCATGGCGGTGGGCATTGCCCTTTGGGATGAAATTGCCAAGTCTGAATTTCTGGATCATGTAACGCAAATGGGCCAGTTTTTGAAACAGCAAATGGCCGGCCTTGCCGATACACATCCCGACATGATCGAGGATGTTCGGGGGCTTGGATTGCTGACCGGTTTCAAATTAAAAGAGCCATATGTTAATCGCATGGTGATGGGCCTGGCACGGGAACGCGGTCTCTTATGTGGTGCGGCTGGCGATAATGTATTGCGCATGGCACCACCGCTTATCATCACCGAAGATCATGCACGCAAAGCCATTGAGGTGCTGGATACTTCTTTGCATGCTGCGCGCAGCGCACAATAGCAATTATGCGGCACTTTCTCGACATTGCAGACATTTCTGCGAAAGACCTGAAGGCTATATTGGCTGATGCGCATGCCATGAAAGCGGCACGCAAAGGCTTGCCCAAAGGCACAACTGACCCTGACCCGGCATTATCGGGGCATGTGCTGGCGATGATTTTTGAAAAAAGTTCAACCCGCACGCGTGTATCGTTCGACATGGCCATTCGCCAGCTTGGCGGCTCGTCATTGGTGCTCAATGCTGCCGACATGCAATTGGGTCGCGGCGAAAGCATACCCGATACGGCACGGGTGTTATCGCGCTTTATCGATGCGGTGATGATCCGGGCCAATGCCCATGACGATGTGCTCGAGTTTGCGCATTACTCTGATGTGCCGGTTATCAATGGCCTGACCGACCGTAGCCATCCCTGCCAGATCGTTGCAGACCTGATGACCCTGGAGGAGCATTTTGGCGCACTGGACGGGTTGAAACTGGCCTGGGTGGGAGATGGCAACAATGTTGCAGCCAGCTTCATCCATGCTGCACCAAAGCTGGGGTTTGCGCTCAACCTTGGCTGCCCGGACGGATATACACCGCACGAGGATGATCTTGCCTTTGCCACCAATTCTGGCGCCCGCATAGAGCTTACCAACAACCCAAAAACAGCCGTTAAGGATGCCGATGTGGTCATTGCTGATACGTTTGTGTCCATGGGCGATAAAAACGCAGATGTTCGCCTGAAGGCGTTGGCGCCCTTTTCAGTAACTGAAGCTTTAATGGCTGGTGCCAAATCCAGTGCCGTATTTTTGCATTGCCTGCCCGCACACCGGGGAGAAGAGGTTGCCACCACCGTGATTGATGGCCCGCAATCTCTGGTTTTTGATGAAGCCGAAAACCGCCTGCATGTCCAAAAAGCCATATTGAAATGGTGCCTGGCATAATGATACCCGAAGCGCAAAATGTAGGCACTGAGGATGATAGCGTTCTACCGTTTGCCCTGGAAGCACGCCCGGTTCGGGGCCGCATGGTTCGGCTGGGGCCGGTACTCAATGAAATTCTGGGTGCACATGATTACCCGGAACCGGTTGCCTGTCTTTTGGGCGAGGCAGTGCTCATCGCCATACTGGCTGGATCATCGTTGAAATTCGACGGCAGACTAACGGTGCAGGCCAGTGGCGACGGGCCGGTATCTTTGGTCTTGGCTAATTTTTCTACCACCGGCGGCGTGCGTGGATATGCACGATTTGACCAGGATGCGCTGGCAAAGCTTGCAGGCAGAAATGTAGATCTCGGCCAGTTAATGGGCAAGGGGCGCTTTGCCCTGACCATTGATCCAGGCGAGGCAGCGGAGCGTTATCAGGGCGTTACGCCCTTAAGCGGTGCGAACTTAACGACCAGCGCCCTTGGCTACTTTACCAGCTCAGAACAGGTGCCCACGCGTCTTAATGCCAACATTGCCCGCCTTACCGGCCCTGACGGGGTGCAGTCCTGGCGTGGCGGCGGGGCCATTATGCAATTGATTGCCGGGCAAAACGGCGATGACGAGGATTGGGAATACGCCAGCGCACTTTTTGAAACCATTAGTGCGGACGAGCTGACCGACCCGCAACTTGTTGCTGGCACATTGCTTTACAGGCTGTTTCATGAAGATGGCGTGCGCGTTTTTGATCCTTTGAGCGTGCATAAACGTTGCCCTTGCACCCCGGACTATCTTCGCTCTGTATTGTCTCAATTTCCCAAGGAAGAACATGATGACATGACCGAGGTTGATGGACGTATCCGCATGACCTGTGCATTTTGCTCGAAGGATTTTTTCTTTAACCCGGAAGAAATTTCCTCTACATAATCAGGCCTACGCTCGGACACAGGAGATACTCATGGCCAAGGTTACAGGCATTGGCGGCGTATTTTTTACCTCAAAAACGCCAGAGACAACGGCAAAATGGTATCGCGAGGCGCTCGGTGTTGATTTTCAAAGCATGGGCGAAAACACACAATATGTGCATTATCAGCCCCATGATTTCACTGGTGCTGTATTTTCCATTTTCAGCCACAACACCAAATATATGAACCCGTCCACAAAAGACGTAATGATAAATTTAATCGTTGATGATGTGGCCGAGGCGCTGACACAAGTGAGGGAACATGGCGGTGAAATTATTGATGATATAAAGCAGGAAATTTTTGGTGACTTTGGCTGGTTTATTGACCCCGAAGGACGCAAAATAGAACTGTGGAAACCAACAAAACCCTCATCATAGAGTTCAGACGAACACAATGCCCAAAAACAACAAGGAGAGGAAGGCAAAAAGCAGCAATATGAAATATACCGTATCAAGCAGAAAAACGCGGGCAATCGCACCAAAACGACCCGCCTGGTAAACGCGGCGCATCAACCGATAGAGATAATAATTGCTCCATAGCGCAAACAAAAGGCCAGCCAACCCTGCGCCAATTACCAGACCAAGCGGAATTAACAACACAACAAACAGGAACAGGAAAGCATGAAAATGCAAGGCCACAACCATGTGGTCATAGATAAAAATATCCCGGCGCCAGAAAAATGATAATGCCAGAATGAGACCATAGGCCGGTGCCAGTATAAAAACCAGGCGCGGTGCCCAACGACCAAGACTGGCGCGGTATTGATCGGGATCATTAACCGCCGTTTCTATATTTTCAACCAGAAATCGGCGGGTCTCAAGAGGAAACATTTTTTGTAACTTTTCAGTATCTACCGATGCACTGGAGTTCAAACCTGTATTGCCGGTTTCAATCGGTATTTCAATCACCGCCCCCTCATCATCCAGGTTTGCTGCCAAGGCTCTTTGCTTTTTTTCTTCAAAAGCTTGCGCACATAATGCACTGGCTGGATATTCTGGTAATGCCTCTGAACGCAACTCGCACAATGCTCTTTGTTTGATACTGAAACGGGATGGACCAAGAGCTTTGGCAGCCTGCGCGCGCTTTAACTCGCGGTCGATGGCATCAATACCGGCTTGCGCCAGTTCAAGACCCGGAGTAGGCGTAGCGGCCTCACCGGCGCTTTGCTTTATCCCCGTCAACTCGGCACTGGCTTGCTCAAGGGCGGTTCGTGAAGCGTCTATTGCTACCCCCTCTTGTTCGGCAATGTCTGTGATGGCTTTGGAATTCAGTATACTGGTGTTTGACGTGAAAACAGCAAACACCAGAAAAAATAACAGGCTGGAGAGCAAGAACAGGCGAAACGGTGTCATGTAGGGTTGGCGAACACCGTTCAGATATTGCACCGTCACTTTGCCGGGTTGAAAAACAAGCGCAGGCACGGTGCGCGAGATGCGCCCGTCAAGGCCAAGATACCCTTCCAGTATCTCACCAAACAAGGCCCATACCGGGCGATGAAATGTGTCCGCCACCTGCCCGCAATGATGGCAATGACGGCCCTTTAATTTGGTGTGGCAATTGGAACAAACGGTTCCAAATACGGGTTGTTCGCCACCAGGAGGCACCTCTTTATCCAGAAGTGCGCCCACAACTGCCGTCTCTATTGCTGCGCCTGTTGCCGCTTCAACCAGGATTTCATCCGGCATTAGGGTCTGAGCCTCCTGATTTACCAGAGAGCACCATAGCCTTTCTTCGCCTCAGGCAAAGGGTACACCAGCGTTAATTTTGTTCAGACCGGTCTATGCACAAATAGCGTGAACGGTGAATGTCAACAATGTTATCTGCCCAACCACTAACCCGTGGATCAACCAGCGCACGGTTTACTTCGTACCACATGGGAATAACAGGCATGTCATCAAGCATAATTTGCTCTGCTTTTTGCATGAGTGCGGCCCGTTTTTCCACGTCCAGTTCTTTATTGGATCGATCCACAAGATCGTCATATTCCGGGTTGGAGTATTTGGCATAATTCATTTGACCGGTACGTGTTTCCAGCAAATAGAGGAAATTTTGCGCATCATTATAATCGGCAATCCAGGCACCATCGCTAACCTCAAACTCACCAGAGCGTAAATTGGCGTAAAGTATCTGAGTCTCTGTGCCGGTAATGGTTACATTCACCCACGGGGCAATATCATTCCAGTCGGCCTGTACCGCCGGAGCCACACGCGGATTATCGCGGGTATTGCGATAGACGTATTCAAAATTAAGCGGATTGTCCGGCCCAAAACCGGCTTCCATTAAAAGAGCACGCGCCTGTTCGCGGCGTCCATCCAGGCTTAAATTTGCCCATTTTACGCTGGCACCCTTGGGATAGTTTGCCACCCCCGGCGGCACCAGTGAATAGGCCGGAATTTGCCCGGATTTGAGTATTTCAGCGGTCATGAAATCCCGATCCAGCGCCATCCCCAGAGCATTGCGCACACGCTTGTCATCAAAGGGTTTCTTGCGTGTATAAAAGGAAAAATACGTAGTGCCAAGATAAGGGTGTACACGCACAAAACCGGGCAATTGTTTATTCAAAAACTCAAGTTTCTGACCGGGAAAATCGGTATTCAGATCCAGACGCCCTTCACGCACCTGACGTTCGGCACTGTTATTGTCTACTGTCGGATAATAGAAAATTTCATTCAGGCAAACGTTTTCCGCATCAAAAAATTGTGGATTCTTGACTGAATGCACAAAGTCATTTGTCCGCCATTCTGTCAATTTGAACGGCCCGTTAACTTGCACGTTTTCTGGCCTGATCCATTCACTGCCCTTTTCTGTTACCACATGCGCCGGAACCGGCATGGATGTATAATGGGTCAAAAGCCCCGGCAAATAAGGCGCAGGGTATTCAAGCAGGATTTCCAAAGTAAGGTCATCTATGGCGCGCACACCCAGCTCTTCCAGAGCCATGGTGCCGTTATTAACCGCTTCTGCATTTTTTATGGCAAACAAAAGTGATGCATATTGCGCTAATGTATCAGGGTTAAGTATGCGACGAAGAGAGAATACAAAATCATTGGCCGTTACCGGAACCCCATCTGACCAATTGGCGTCACGCAAGGTAAAGACCCAGGTTTTCCCATCCTCCGACGCTGACCAGCTCTTGGCCATGCCCGGCACCGGCTCGCCAGCCGCATTTTCTGTAAACAGGCCGATAAACATATCGCCAATGATATTATTCTCCCATGTGCCGCTCGATAAATGCGGATCCAGAGACAAGGGTTCTGCAGCATTGCCACGGTGCAGGGTAAGTCCCGCATCATCCACCTCTTTACCACCACCGCAACCACTCAACACCAGCGCACTAGCGGCAATCAAGCCAAGCGTTAGTCGTGAAAAATATTTCATGGATTTTCTCCTGCCCGAACAACCTATGGCGGCACTGTCACCAATAGAGGTTAATATAACACATCAAACCAATCGACATAATCGACACGTCTTCTAAAATACAGGTTAAGATGGCTATATTTAATGCCAAATGATATGACAGACATGCTGATATGGAGAGTTCTCGTTGACCAAGACCAAAGCCGTAACACTGGGGTTGATTTTTTTTGCGGGCGCGGGCGCTTTTTTTCAACCCGCTTTTGCCCAGCAAAACACATCATCAATGAATACCGATGGCTCATTTGCGCAATTGTTGGCATGCCGCGCCATGACCGACCCGGTTGAAAAGTCAGCATGTTATGATGCTGCCGTAGATGAAATCCAGCGTGTTGCCCAGGGCGGAAACGTCAGCATTGTTACCGATGTTCAGATCGAAAATCTGGAACGCGATGCTTTTGGTTTTAATCTTCCCAGCCTTCCAAAACTAAGGCTGCCCACACTTGCCGGGGTACAAAAACACTCCATAGATGCCAATAGTGTGAGCGCAAAAGGTGACGGTGCCGGTACGGTTGTCAGCAAGGACAACAAGGGTGAAATTGTCAAAATCACCTTTGACCTTGAACGCATGGTTTTGCGTCCAAACGGACGCGCGCGGTTTATTCTGACCAATGGTCAATCCTGGGTGCAAACCGATAATAGTCAGATCAGGGTTTCACAACGACGGGCCAAATTTGTTGAAATCAAAAAAGGCGCCATTGGCAGTTATCTGCTGCGGATTAACGGGGTTAGAAACGCCATTCGGGTCAAACGGGAAAATTAAGCCCCGTATATACGGTCTATCTAACGGTCTTTGGGGTCGATTGCGTCGCGAAGACCATCGCCAATAAAGTTAAAACAGAACAACGTCACCATCATCGCAATTGCCGGGAACATCAGTGTCCAGGGCATGGTTTCCATGTCCTGCGCCCCATTGGCAATCAATTTGCCAAGCGAGGTCAGTGGCTCTTGCACGCCAAGGCCTAAAAAGCTTAAAAAACTTTCTGCCAAAATCACTGACGGGATGGTCAAGGTGACATAAACCACCACCGGGCCTAAAACATTTGGTACAATATGGCGACGGATTATGGTAAAGGGGCGCACCCCGGCAGCCTCGGCAGCCTCAATAAATTCCTTGCCTTTCAAGGCGATAGTTTGCCCCCGCACAATACGCGCCATAGTCAACCATTCCACTGCACCAATGGCCACAAAAATAAGCAGGATATTCAAGGCTGGTTTACCCGTGGTGAAATCCTTGAATACCACCATCAAAATGATAACAAAAAAGATAAATGGCATGGCATAAAGCGTATCCACAACACGCATCATAAATTCATCAACCTTGCCACCAATATAGCCTGCCGTTGCACCCCAGATCACGCCGATAACCAGAGACACGAACGTGGCGATCACGCCCACGGCCAAAGAGACCCGCAGACCATAGAGCAAGCGCACAAAAAGATCACGTCCCTGACTATCTGTGCCAAAAACAAACCATTGGTCAAAGGTGGGCGCATTACCAACATTGAGCTTGTAAACATGGTCATATTCATGAGGCCAGACCCATGGCCCGACAATCGCCAGAAGCGTAATAATTGAAAGCACAATAAAACCGGTGACTGCGGCGCGATTGCGCATCAGGCGCGCCCGGGCATCATCCCAAAGGGAGCGACCCTGAACAGCGGCCTGTTTCATAAGCTCTTCCTTGCGGGCATTTTGGGATGTGTCAATCATGCTCAATCGTACCGCACTTTGGGATCAAGAACGCCATAAAGAATGTCGGCAACCAAATTCAAAAGTATTATCAGTGTCGCATATAAAATAACGACGCCCATAACCACTGTGTAATCACGTTGCAACGCCCCCATTACAAATTGTCGGCCAATGCCAGGCAGGGCAAAAATTTGTTCAACCACGATAGAACCGGTTAGCAGTGCCGCTGTTGCCGGGCCAAGATAGCTGACCAGTGGCAAAATCGCAGCGCGAAGTGCGTGGCGAAATACCACAGCATAGCCAGGCAGGCCTTTGGCATAGGCCGTGCGAATGTAATTGGAGCGCAGGGTTTCAATCATGCTGGCCCGCATGAGCCGCGAAATAATGGCAATTTGCGGTAAGGCAAGCGTAATAACCGGTAATAGCAAATGTGTGAATGTTAACTGTCCTCGATCCAACCCTGCGGTGGGTAACCAGCCCAGATAAAGGCCAAAGATCAGCGCCAGAACCGGCCCGGTTACAAAGGGCGGGATACTGATCCCGGTCATGGCCATTCCCATGACCGCAAAATCCCCGACCTGATTTTGCCTGAGCGCGGCAAACCCGCCAAGCATGCTGCCGATAATGACGGCAAGGCTCATGGCAGACAGACCAAGTGTGGCGCTAACGGGAAACCCTTCGGCAATAATATTGCTGACCGTCTTGTCCTTGTATTTCATTGAGGGGCCAAGATCGCCTTTGGACAAGTCCTTCAAATAATAACCAAATTGGGTGGCTATGGGTTTGTCCAGGTGAAACTTTTCGGCCAAACGCGCCTTGATGGCTTCGGGAATGGGCCGTTCCAGATCAAACGGGCTGCCCGGCGCCGAACGCATCAAAAAGAAGGCAAGCGTAATGATAATAAAGATAGTGGGGATGGCAACAAACAGACGGCGTATCAAAAATCCAAACATGAAACACCGTTTTTGAGATTGAATCGGGGCCGAAACCTTTCATGCGGCTGAATGACTGTCAACGTGCTGTTATGGACTTTGCACGGGCAATTTCAGTCACTCGCACAACGTCAGCAAAACCACTCAACAAGATGTGAACGGCACTGTGTTGCACACAAGGCAGTGTCGAGGCAGACTGCACCATGAAATGTTGATTTATATCTGCTGGCGGCGTGGTTACTCAAATTATGCAACCGGATGAAACCCGATCAGGAATACAACATGCTGTTTTTTAGTTCTTTTGTGCGTATTTGTGCCCTTACCACAATGCTGGTAATAGGCAGCGTCACCACAACTAATGCCTCTGAACCGCAAACCAACCAAACTGTCAGTAAAAGTGTGCGTATTCGCACGGTTACGCCTGATTTTGCTGTGGCCCCGCAACTAAACTTAAGTGACATCCAAAGGGCTGCTGCAAAAGGCTATACGCGTATCATCAATAACCGCCCAGACGGTGAAGGCGGGTCAGACCAGCCCGCCAGCGCCGCACTGGCCAGGGCTGCCAAAGAGGCGGGTATTGAATATCTCTATATCCCGTTTCGCTCCGGGCATGTTACCGAAGATGCTTTTGAGCAAACTAAACTTGCATTTGCTGACCATGCTGGAAAAACTGTTTCTTTTTGCCGCTCTGGAACACGAGCCATCACCATCTGGGCCATGGCACAAAGCGCGTTGGGAACAATGTCGCCAGAGGAAACCATCCGGGCCGCACGCCAGGCCGGTTATGATCTGGGCCGCAAGCGCGCACAACTTAACGCGTTGGCCGCAGACCAAGCAGCTACTGAGTAAGCTGAACCTAAACTAACGATGCACCACAATACGCGGAGACGGGCAATGCGCCGTACGCACAACAGGAATTTCAAGCACACCAGCTTTATCAGTACGTGCCAGATAGGTGTTGCACGCACTGCCAGCCTCATTTTCGATGACGATGGTGGCGATCTGACCTGGCGTACTCAACACAGCACCGCGCCCCGGAAGCGCCAACATCATCACAGGCACGTCTTTCTGCGCAGCCATGCGCACCTTTTGCACTCTATCATTTGGCGAGGCAGCAAAGGCAAGGACAGAAGACGCTGCAAACAGGCCAATACCGACAATGCCTACAACCATAAACCGCTTCACAGAAAAGCCATGAATTTTGTTTATTTGTATCATTTTGCAACGCCCACACCAATAATCAGGTATGGTGTCGCAAAGCCCACGCCGCTTTGAACGCGCGCTAAATCAGGACAATATCATTGAATTACCAAAAACCCCCGAATGTCTGGTGGAGCGATCTGGCCCTTGAACGCAATGGTCTGCGCGCCCGTAAAACCGGGGCATTGATACCCTACCGCCTCGGCAATTTGATCGCCATCTGGCGAGGATTTGCCAATTATCTGGCGACACAGGGGCTGCGTCTTGCGGCCAGTCTACAAGCCGTTCGACCTATCCGCATTGCCTTTACCCCCCATCGGCCTCGACCCTGGTACCTTATCTGGTCTGTGTTGCATGCGGCGGGAGGCAGGATCATTACTGATCCACAAAAAGCCGATGCGGTTTTTTATTTTGAAGACACGACAACGCGCAAAGATAATCCGGCAAACAGTCTGCCCTGCCCCACGCACACAATTCGCCAGATCAATTGCGCCTGCCTGGACGTTTCCAAATCCAGAGTTGCCGAAGCCTTTGAGGAAGTTTTTGGTTATCCGCTAGCTCTGGATCCCACCATCTGGGAAGGGCTGGCCGTTGAAAAATCAGAACTGAACGGCGCCCATGACGGGCGTGTCATTAGCTGTCCGGCGGAACGTAAACCCGGCAAAGCCTATGAACATTTGATAGACAATTCAGACAATGGACGTGTTGTTGAAGATTACCGTGCACCGACGATAGGCGGAGAGATCGCGCTTGTTTATATCAAACAACGGGCCATGAATTACCGGTTTGCAAATTGTAATGACAAGGTATTGTTGCGCCGACCGGAACAAGTGTTTTCCGTTACCGAGCGTGAAAAATTGAAACAGTTCTGCGCCGCGATGAACCTTGACTGGGGCGGCATAGATGTTTTGCGGGATCGGCAAACTGGCCGCATCTATGTTGTTGATGTAAACAAGACAGATATGGGGCCACCAACGGCCCTGTCGCTAACTAAACAGGTGCGTTCTGTCAGGATTTTGTCCCGCACATTTCGCGACTATATGAACAGCTAGGATCGACATTGTTGGCAAACACCATTCCCTATATCCGTGATTTTGACCCCGCATACGGCCATCTTGTCAGAATGTATGACAATGTTCGACGGTTGACAGCCAACAATCCAAGTCCGTTTTCCGCCTGGGGCACCAATGTCTATGTCGTCGGCAAAGATGAAGTCAACATCATAGACCCTGGCCCCAACAACGATGAACATTTTGAAACATTGATCCATGCCCTTAAAGACGAATGCGTTACCCGGGTGTTTGTCACACACCATCATCTTGACCATTCACCCATGGCCAACCGTCTGGCAGCCCATTATGGCTGCCAGACATACGGCTTTGGCCCTCCGCGACACCTGCCCGTCAGCAATGATATTCATCTCGAAGAGGGTGATGATCTGCATTTTTCGCCAGAGATAAAAATTCATGACGGGCAAATGTTTGAAGGCAAGGGCTGGACAATTGAAGCGATACACACACCGGGTCATACCTCCAACCATGTCTGCTATGCCGTGCAAGGCGATAACGCTCTGATATGCGGGGATCATGTAATGGCCTGGTCTACCTCGGTGATTAGTCCACCGGATGGTGATATGGGTGAATATCTGCACTCATTACAAAAAATTCTTGATCGTAATTATGCAACGCTTTGGCCCGGTCACGGTGCCGCCATTACTGATACGGCACCGTTCATCCGCGCCTATATTGCGCACCGGCATGAACGCAATACACAAATTCTGGCCCAGCTAAAAGACGGGCAAAGCCAGATCAAGGATATGGTGCCGATCATGTATGCAGACGTGGACAAGCGCCTTTACCCCGCAGCCTGCCATTCTGTGCTGGCCCACATTATTCACATGGTCAAAAATGGTGTTGTCGTCTGCGCGGATGAACCCGGGCTGGATAGCCAGTACACGCTCGCTTGAATTTGTTACCAGGCAATCCAGGAACGCGGATTGTCGATGGACAAACCATCATTGGCACGTATTAACCCGACAATCGATCGTGCCAGATACCACAGGGCCAGCACCGGGATAAGCAAAAACCCGACAAACACAAAACAGAGCAAAACAACAATAACGCTATAAAGCAGGCCAATCCAGAACGTGCGTATTTGATAGACAAGGTGGCTACGTGGCCCCATTGGTGCCCGGCCCAAAGCACTATAGGCAATGATGACGCCAATGATGCCGGTAAACGGCACCACGATATTGGCGATATAAAGAATATAAACCAGTTTGGTTTTTTGACGGAGGTCTTCGGCCGGATTTGGTACGGGTTCCATGTCGATCATAATATCATCTCGCGTTTGAAATAAATATCCTAGCGGCACCGGGCAACAAAGGCTAGCATGGGAAAAGTTGATGAGGACAACATGCACATAGCAACAACTGATTTTTTACCGGGCTACACAATTGAAACATCACTGGGCATAGCCCGAGGCAGCGTGGTGCGGGCGCGGTTTTTTGGCCGGGATTTTATCGCCGCTCTAAGAAACCTGGTGGGCGGAGAGGTGAACGAATATACAAACCTTCTGGCCGAATCCCGTGAACAATCCCTGGAACGTATGATCCATCACGCCCAGTCATTAGGCGCCGATGCGGTGGTCAATGTGCGCTTTACCTCTAACACCATTATGGAAGGCACTGCAGAAATGCTGGCTTATGGCACCGCCGTAACGTTGGCAAAGGCATGACCCCTGAACAATTGGAAAAAGTTAAGGCCGAAGTCATTGACTGGGTGCGTTTCATTACGCTGTTCCTGATCGGTTTTTATCTGTTTTCAACATTTTTTTATGCGTTATTTTTTATCCCGTCCGGCTCCATGCGTCCCAATCTGGAAGTTGGAGATCGCTTCATTGCCTCCAAATGGGCCTATGGCTGGTCTCGTCATTCCCTGCCCTGGGGTGTGGCGCGGCTTTTACCGCCAGGACAAAAAAGAGTGTTTGGTCATCTGCCCAAAAGGGGCGATGTTGCCGTTTTTGTAAACCCGACAAACAACATGGTCATGATTAAACGGGTGATTGGTCTGCCCGGCGATGTTATCGAGACCCGGGGTGGGCGGCTTTATATCAACGGCGATCGGGTGTCCCGCACGTTTATGCGTATGACCCGGTTTCGTGACCATTACGGGCAGATACGCACTGCACAGGTTTATGCAGAAAGTTTTGCGGACAAGCAAAGGGCGCACACGGTTTATGAGTTTTCTGACCAGATGGTTTTGCCCGGTTGGTCACCTGACGATTCGGGGCCGTTCACGGTCAGGGAAGGTCACGTTTTTATGATGGGTGATAATCGTGACAACTCAAATGACAGTCGCTCGCCTCATGGCCCGGGGCAAGTGCCACTGGAAAATCTTGTTGGTAAAGCCCAAACCGTGCTTTTCACCTTTGCCCGGTGTCGCCATGAACCGGGACTGGATTGCCCAAGTGGCCGATTATGGCGATTATTTTAACATCAGAGGATTAGGGTCAGGCCTCATTACTATCATGCAATTCTGTTTGTCATGTCAGTATAAGATGTGCGTAAAGTGGACGATGGACAGGTTTACCCCTGTTCGAGGACAGTTTGCGATGCAGATTGTGCGAAGATGACAAATCGGAACGGC
>JAJFFQ010000049.1 GCA_021776565.1 Robiginitomaculum sp.
TCGCCCCCACACGGCCCTTGCTAAACAAACCCCTGACGAGGCATACTTCGGCAGTGATGAAATGAAAAAAGCGGCATGATAATCAAACCGAATGCACCTTAACTCAGCCGCAAAACTGTGCAGAAAAACAGGACCACTTCATTGTTCCGCAAATTTCTTGAGGGTCTTGGATAAATACGACGCTGTAAATTCCCTATTTTTGTTGCTGACCGAATATTTAAACTGGACCACTTTGCATTGAATAGCATCTTTAAATTCCGCACTTTCACCGTAGTAAAGCGTGAGGTCAGCGATTTCTTCTTTGATTTTTAATTTAGCATTCGTTTCAGTGGTTGAAAGCCCCTCAACAGCAATGGCATATAAGCCGCTCTCAACATTTAATAGTTCAAGTGCCGCCTTTGCCGTCCAAGCCCAATGGTAAAGGTTTCCTTCTGGCCCAACTCTCTCGGGGCTTAAATTCTGTTTTCTGGAAGTTTGATCTGGCATTTCATCTGCAACTATTAGTGTGATAATCTTAAAGTTATTCTCGATTTGAAGCTAGTACCACCCCACTTAATGTTCCAACGGCAAAGGCAACTGCAGACGTGAACTTATCATGATAAGACAAAAATACGACTGCGCCCATTAAAACACCAACGACCAAAGTCTTATATACCAATTGCAACCATTGATTATTTCGTGATTTTATTATGTTTAGGTTCGATGAAGCTAAGGCTTACACAAGCTGACAAGACGCCTCTTTCCCAGCCAGACTTTCCTCCCAACTTTCTAAATCTACCTGATTATCGATTAAGGCCGTCCACAAGCTGTTAAAGTAAGGTTCAAGGTTTTTCAGCTCACCCCGACCACCAAGGAAATTGCCGCTTTTTAGCCATGCCTGAAAGGGCGTTGTCCAAGTCTGGGAGCGGATTTCCCGGTTTTCAATTGTTAGGTTCAATAAGATTTTTTCTGAGATTTTCTGTTTTTGGATCAAATCAGCTTTAAGCCAGTTCTCATGCAGGGATTGGCTTAGTTCAATGAATTTTTTAAACCGGATTGTTTTTGTTCGTATATCAATGGCTAATTCCTGGTGGCGGTATTCAGCGGCGCTAAGCTGATCTCCCAACTCAAGAAGTTGTTGGTTCAGTAGTTTCTTATCACTTGGTTCAAGGGAGCCATTTTCTGCGAGCACGGCTTTTTGCCTCAGCAGATCAAGTTTTTTGGTGCGCAGCCCTTGAACGGCCTTGGTCTGATTTGTGCGCTGACGTTTTAGCGTATCGGTTTTCCGTTTGATGAAAGCCTCCGAGCCAATCAGAAAACGCTGATAGTGTTTTTTATCGATTGTGACTTGCTGCAAAGCATCGGCAATATGGTTGTAAAGGAGCTCGGCTTTTAAGCGAGGTTGTTTACAGCGGGAACCGTCTGCGTGTCGGGATTGGCACTCATAACCGAGTTGGGATTCAACGCGTCCACCGGCTCTCTTAATCCGTTTCCAGCAGGGGCGCATTTTGGCCTGACAACGCTCGCAAACCACCGGCACCGGAAATGGGTTAACATGGCGAATAAAGGAATGTTTGCGCTGGGTTTTTGCACAATTAGACTGGCAATCCCAGAACTCCACCTCGGTAAGAATTGGTTCAAATCGTGTGCCGTCGGGCAAGCAGATCGTAGCCATCTCAACAATGCGCTCGTTGCTCTTGCCCTTATTGATAAACCAGCGACCAAAATAAAACGGGTCACTGGCAATGCTGCCGATCCGGCTCTTACCGAGTTTGCCTAGTTTCGGAACTAACCCCTCCTCAAACAGCGATGTTTCAATGGAGGCTAAACTGTAGCCCTCACGACGCAGTTCAAAAATACGCACAACAATCGGAAAGTTGATTGGGCAAGGAATTGGAAACAAACTGCATAGTGCGGGGTTTTCCGGCACTTCACGCTTTTTTTGGTAACCAAATTTTGGTGGATACACCATTGCACCTTCACGTTCGCGGCCAAATGTCCCCCGTTTGACAGATACCGAGAGGTGGTCGGAATACCCTTTTGCGCGGGCAAATTCGATGAACAGATGCTCTTTGCCCGATGCGTCATTGTGAAAAGAATACGCCGGGAAGAACATGTCTTTGATCAATTCATCATCGATCATTTGCACGATCATACCGGCTTCGAGTGCATTTCGGGAAAGTCGGTCGGGATGCCACGCCAAAATTCCATCTGCTCGACGTTTGGCGGGCGTTTTGTAGGAAAGCTCTTTGAGCATGGCCTTGAAAATGGGCCGACGATGGGGAGCCTTGGCACTTTGGTCTTCTCGAAATACAGCGACGATATTAAGCCCTAGACGGTCAGCCAAGGCTTCGCATTCGCTTTGTTGATCCTGCAAGGAGCGCACTTGTCGCTTGGCGGCCTCGTCAGTTGATTGACGGATATATAGAAATACGTTTTTGATCGGGTCACGGTCGGTTGGAAATATCATTTTATTGTTGGGTAAAAAAATCGGGATGCAGTGTTTCGAACAAATCCCAGACGAGCGCGGCGAAGGCTTCACAGTCTTCCAGTGCGCCTAGATCAGCGAAATCTCTGGAGGCGACAAAGCCATCTTTATCAATGCGAAAATCAGTCCCGGCGATCTTTTGTTTTTTCATGGTGAACGGAGTTAAAAACGCCTCTATAGGCAGTTTCGCATCGCAGCAGAAGTTGCGCAGTTCACCGAAATGTCATCAAATAGCATTGTGTTTTAATCGACCACCAAGATATGCAAGGCAGATTTCAACATCAAAATCATAGTATTGCTTTCTGAAAATGCAAAAGTATCCTGTGGGTCATTCCCTACATTTATCGCATTTAAGCTCATTTTTTCGTCACAACCTATTTGTCAAAAAGCCCGCCGTTACGGGACAATTGAGCCACTATAACTTTCGATTTTTCAGAAAGCGTAAGTGCGACCTCAAAGGGCGATCCTAACTCACCATCTAACATGCCTGCCAACTATGGCCGCAAGCTCCCGCTGACCCAATCAGAAGCCCAAGCCATTCAGCAATGGCTGTTCCGGCAAAAACGCTGGCGCGACCTGGCTTTGTTTATGCTGGGTATAGACAGCTTGCTGCGTTCCAGCGATCTTTTGCAATTACGGATGCAAGATGTAACCGACCAAAACGGTTGTGTCCGTTCTCTCCTGTTGTGGCGGCAACAAAAGACCCGCCGACCGGTCGAATGCCATTTGAGCCAGCCCACGCTAGATATGTTGCGCTACTGGATGGATACAGCCGACAAACGACCAAGTGATTATCTGTTTACCCGCTTGCTCAGTCGGACTGATCTCAACACCCCGATCAGTAGCACTATGTACCGCTTGCTGGTCAAACAGTGGGTAGAAGCCATTGGCCTCGATCCAGCCCGGTACAGCACCAAAACGCTTCGCAAATCTCGCGTCCGGCCAATACTGGAAGCGGCTAATCACGATTATCAAGTTCCGCAAATCCTGCTCGGCCACGCCGATATTCGTAGCACCATCCACTACGCCGCCATCGCCGAAGAAACCGCCTTGGCCATATCGGCGCAGGTGCAGTTTTTTGAACCGCTCCGCTTTGAATCAAGCCCTCAGCCAAGCGGAAAATCACCCGAAATGTTTGACGAAAATCCGAAAAGGCGTACAAAATGAAGATATATAACCCCCTAAAAATGGGAAAACCTGACGAAGACGGCTCTCGGAAAGGCGGAATAGCCTTGGCCTTGGCAGGCGTACTGGCGGCTTGTAGTCCGGCTAATGCCGAAAACAAAGGGGTCGAATCACCGGGACCGGTGCAAATGGCCAATCTCACGAAAGCAGATTGTTTGAAGATTGGTGAGCGAGAAAAAAAGCTGGTCTGTTTGCGTGCGGTTGGAAAAAGAGCACTAGCTATTTTGGAGGCTGAAAATGCCGCCTTAACTCAGCAAGAAAAAGGCCTTGATGCTGATAAGGACGCTACTAACTCCAGAATAAATTCAAAAACAGCTGAAAACGCCGCAAAGACCAAAGAGGAAGATCAGGTTAACACAACCATTAAAGTGTTAAGTAAATTAAATGAGGTTACTCGCGACGAATTTGATAAGGACAACCAAAGAGACCCATCATAGTTGAATCTATAAACTTTTGAAATTATACCTGTTTTCTGCTATAATGGTGGGAAATTATGACATCTTTAGAAGCTGGTCACGAACCAAAAATGTCCCTCACTGAAGGGGCGGTTGAGCGATCCAGTACGACCGCTCAGGTCAAGCAGGAACTGGGTGAACTTGATCAAGCCATTTGGCAAGGCGTCCCCCCAAACGCCAAGGCTTACCTATCGGATGAAGCCAAATGTCCAGCTAAATTGAGAGCCTTGGCTATTGCTGAGGCACGAAAGCTGTTAGCTGAAAATCCCGCAGCCTTAGATGATGTTGATGCAGCAGAGTTGATAGAACTACCAGAGTGTGTAAAAAAAGCTGAAAATGCCGCTACTAAGGCCAGAATAGAATTAAAAACAGCTGATAAGGACGCACTTCACAGTCAAGAAGCTAAACTTGATGCTGAAAACGCCGCATTGGATACCGAGATCAAAGAAGGTAACACAACGGTTAAAGTGTTAAGTAAAGAATTTGATCAAATGGTTCGCGAAGAATTTGATAAGGGCGGCAGCATTGATAAGAAGCTGGAAGCTATCGCTACGGGCATGGCGGACGTTCCAAATAATGAAGTGGCGCTGGCAAAAATAAATCAAGCCCGTGAAATGATAGTGGCTCTGCGTTCAGTGGTGACCGACCCGAACGAACAGGTGGCTTTAGAACAAATCCTTAGCAGTAGTTTTGTGGATGTGGGGGCAGATACCATGAGCGTGGCTTTTGCGAGTGTTATGGATCAGGTTACTACCTCTGACCAGTTCTCAAAAGAAACCAAAGAAAAATTAGATCGTTTGGTTTGGGCTAAAACAGGCGGTCAGGTTAATGAAGCCTTGGATGCAGTTGATGAAAATGGGCAGCCACTTCATACGGAAGACAACAACCCCGTCAATGTGGGGCATGGTACGATTGCCTACACCAAGCCTGATGGCAGTCGAGCCGCCCGGGTGACACTCCCCAATGGCCGCAGCCGGGAAATGCCTTGGAACCGGAATGAAAGTGATGATGTGATTGGGACAAAAATTTCACTGGCCAAAATCTGGGAACAAAACGAGTGGGACGGGCAGACGGATTTTTTTGGCGAGAGCATTGATATTGAAAACGATATTCTTTCACAGACTGATCCGGCAAAACTGCGCAAGGTTCAACAAACGATAAATGCCTTGTTGGGTGGAATGCGGGGTTATGATGCCGTGATCGTGCGGGACGATGAGGCCAATTTCATTGGCTGGCTCAATCAGTTTTCCAGTCCTAAAGGAGACGCCATGCAACGAGATTTTGATAAAAACACGGCGGTAGAGAACCGCACTAATTTGGGCTTTCATCCCAATGGCGACCCTAACATTATTGATTATGATGTTTTGCGAGCAGCCGCTTTGTTTGCTAAAGGCCAGTTTGGAAGTGGGACACCAGATTATTTTGCCTTGCAACGCCATTTACATGAAATGTTCCCAGAAAAGAATATTCCGCTCACGGGTGAGAATGCACCAGACGAGACTAGCGAAGACAGCTAACTCGATTTGGTCAGGGATCAAAGCTGAGTATTATATTGCAGATGTTTTCTTTCAACGATTCTGACCAACGCAAAAAGGACATAACCCTTAATAAGGAACAGACGGATCGAATGGTCAAAATATATCTCCATTTTGGGGAGGCTATTCGACCAGAAGCATTGCCACTCGACCCATCAGCTCCCTTTGAAGACCCGCTTATTGAGTACACGGGCAAGTTCTCTATATGGATGCGGCAGCGACCCCGTTATCACCCTTTATTTGGTTCTGGAAAAGAACAACAAAGTGACGTTGGTTTTGTTGGTTTTGATTTTCGGCCATCCGCTATGGCTGACCCAGACGTTTTACAAAAAGCCTCACAATTTGTCTGGCAGCACCGCCACGAAGTACCGAACCCGGCATTGATCAAGGCATGGATGGCGGATGAGATTGATATAGACGGTAAACCCAAAGACGGTATCGAGCTTGGTCTACCCACATCCATCTTTAATGGCTTTGTAGATTGGGATCGCTTCCATCAGTATGTTCTTGACCAAAAACGAGCTAATAAAGACAATATAGCCTTAGCCGAAGACCTGCTGGCCCAACATAAATCGGGCGGCTGGATATTACCTGAAACCATCGTGCAAAATTGCGAGCGATTTCAGGCAAGCCTTGAGACAATGCCCGATATGCGTCAAGTCTTGGCCCATGATTATGTGGATTTTGTCATGCCACAAATAGATAGCGAACACAGGCCGGAAATTAACCTCAAAAAATCGGTCACTCGTAAGAAAATATCCAAACGGCAACTGGCTCGATTGGAAGAGATTGTCATCTATCTTTTGCCACCTGCCTTGCGGATTGGGCTCACTGGGAAATTAGTCGACGAACAAACCCATTATCTGGCGAGAGCAGCTAAATGGTTGTGCCCCGCCCGTGACCCAGTGTGGAAAAAGCCGTGGACGGACGGTCTTGATCTCTTGGCTTTAATGGTGATGGATAGACAAAGCCCACTGGAACTTACCTTGGTCAGACAAGTCTCAAATTATATTCATACTCATATTGATGATGTACCAGATTTTGACCTCATGCATAAACAAGCCGCATCAGACAAGCCGTCAGCTATTTTAAAGCAAAAACCCGTCACCCCGGTAGACACAGAAGCGCAAGAAGAGAAAAATAAGCTGTTGATGCGTCGCCTCATTCTTAACCCAGACATCAAAAACTTCCCCGGCAGCGATGTACCCAAAGACCTGATTTTAACCCGCATGGGAATACTGACGGCGGACACGATCATAGATGAAGAACGGCTTATAAAGTTTGAGGCATTGACAGATGATGCTTACAAACGCCGTAACGACCCGGAGTTTTGGCTCATGAACCAGCTTGATATGACCGTCATGCTCATGAATGACATCATTGATTTAGACGGAAATGTTATTGGAAAAGAGCTTGAAGTCACCCCGTTCTTGCGTATGGAATTACGTCACGGCCCTGAACGCAAACTGTGGAATAAGATCGCTGGGCTTTGGCTTTATCCCCGCGTTCAAAAACCATTACCAGATACTTTGACCAAGCACGAAGCGGAAACGCTACAAATGATTTGTTACTGGCTATCCCGAAAAGAACCAAGGCGACCACGACCATTTTTCTGGATGATTCAAGATATGGTCTGGGATCAGTTTCGCGGTTCACCGCCTCTTTCTGGCGACCGAATGCGCCAACTCGCCATCTATATTCACGAGCATAGAGACGATCCGCCTGATTTTGAGGTTCTGAAACTGGTCTAATCTTCACCTGACTAGCGCTAAATCCAGACACCATTGCAGGAAAGCCGACCGCGCAACGCCAAGCCTACGGGGTAAAGTATTTTTGCCGCTACGCTAAGAATTTTTCCTGCGTAAAATTTCTTGAAAAAATCCTTGACCGCGTTGCTGTGACGGACGGCTTGAGCCGGGGCGTTCTTAATTTTTAACGCCGATCAGGATGAATGCTATGACCCCCGTTTCCAACAAATCTCTTAAATCTGCTTTGCAGGATATTCTACAATCCGAGCCAATTTCACTGCGGGCAGCTATTGCCCGTGAAGCTTTGGATCATGAAGACGTAAAATGCTTCTTCTCTGACTTGCTGAGCAATGGCTGTGTTTCTGGCATGGTTGGGAGCCTGATCTATTACACTGACACCCACAAATTCTTTGATACCCATTATGACGAAATTGAAGGCCTCCGTGAAGAATACGAAGCCAATATCGGCGAGCCGCTTCAGATCAAAAGCGATCTCAAAAACTTCCTCGCTTGGTTTGCCTTTGAAGAAACGGCTTACCAAATGGCGAATGAACTGGGGCTGGAGGTTTGATCTTCATTTCAGTTTACAGCCAGCGTTTAAAGTCTGATCGACCGGGTAGAATAGCGGTAATAGCCACTTCTTGCTGGTCTTCATCTACTTGGTAAAAAATCGTATGCGCTTTGTAGCGAAAAAGCCGATACATTTGATCATTAATGGTTCGCGCCTGATAGCGATGCGGAAACAGGTTTAACCCTGTGCACAAGCCAATAACATCTGAAACATATCTGAGAGTGTGTGCCTCGCCGTAATTCTCAAAATCAGCTTCAATTTCTGCTAATTGTTTTGTAAAGCTGGCAGAAAAAACGACGTGGTATTTATCCATGCAATTTTTTGAGACGGGTTTTGGATTGGCTCAATACTTGGTCGGCAGTATAGGTTCTTCCCGCCTTAATATCAGCCCGACCTCGCTCTAATGCTCCGACGACGAAAGCCTTATATTCAGGGTCTTTCATATCTTCTTGAAATTTACCGCCCTCAACAACGGACTGCGTGTAATCTGCAATCAGATTGGCAAGTTCCTGCTGGTCACCTGTAGACAGGCTTCGAGCTTTATCGAGGGCTTTTTCTAATGTGCGGTTCATATGGGTCATTTTATCACTTTCTCATCTTGTGTGCAAACTTTGAAGAAACCGCTTACCAAATGGCAAATGAGCTGGTGCTGGGAGTGTAAACTCCAGTTTTTGTAGATTTTCAAAAAAATGAACGTATACTGTCTGAAAATCTGTAGTAGGAATACCATGTCCGATAAATTGATTACCCGCCGCTTAGTCAAAGTGTCCCCGATGCACTGGGTAGAGTTTTTGGCTTGGCTCAATCGCCCCGCTAAATTGAATAAGAATTTGCGTAAACTGGCGCTGACAAAACCTGTTTGGGATGATAACTAAAAGCTATCAGGCCAGCGACGGCTGGAGTGAATAATCGCCAATATTTCTACTTGGTTGGATTGAACACGATAGGACACAATATAAGGCGTTCGCGGCACAATCAGTTCACGGGTTTGTGCTATCCGACCAGCCCGTCCTATTTCAGGGTGTCTGGCCAAATTATTGGCACTTTCCTCAATTCGATTTAACACCGATTGTGCGGCTTGAGGGTCGCCCTGAATGATGTATTCAAAGGCATCATAAAGATCAGTTTGAGCGGGAGACGTCCAGATTACTTGCATCTGGCGCGGAGTTCAGCAAATGTCTTTTTCATATCCTCTTGGCTCACAAAATCCCCGCGATCAGCCGCCGCTAAGCCTTGCTTGATATGTTTGATCTGCCATTGCTGGACATCTAAATAATTGTCCAAGGCTTCATTGATCAGAAAACTGCGATTGCGTTTTTGGCTAACCGCCAAAGCGTCCAGCGCCTCACGGCGATCTGTATCCGTCCGAAAAGTGATGGTGGCCTTACTCATGATTTTGCGTCCATATTACAACATAATACATCGTATCACAAAAACAAAATATCGTCAAAATGTTTTGAAGCTGGGGTAGTGGTTTGCGCTTTAGCTTTTGGATAATTATGGACAATTTTGTGGTTATTAGTTGCGCACCCGATAGCGGGTAGCACGGCCCTGCCCAATTCGTTCCAGCTTGTTCATATCCATCAGTTTGCGCAAGGTGTGATTGACGGTACTTGGATAAATACCGGTTGCCTTGATAACCTCTCCGCGAGAAAACGTCGTTTGTGTAAGAGCGAAATCCCAAACCTGTTGCTGTATATCAGACAGGAATAGCTCAACTGGTTCTTCTTGCATAAGTTTGAGCGCGCTTTGGCTTTGCACATTAAGAACATCCAGAAAAAACAAAACCCAACCGCTCAAATTTTCGGCTTTTGACTTCCAACTCTGTTGGGTTTGGTTCAGTGCCAAATAGTAGTCTGCCTTGTTGTCCTCAATGATTTTCTCATGCGAAACAAAGGGGGTAAACTCGTAGCCAGCCTGCAACAACAATAGATTTGTCAAGATTCGACTTAACCGGCCATTCCCGTCCTGAAACGGGTGAATCGCCAAGAATTCAAACACGAAATTGGCAATCACCAGCAGGGGTGGAAAGTTATGGTCCGCCAGTTCTGCCTGGGTCCACTCCAGCAACTCCAGCATTTCTTTTTGTACCAAGTGTGGCGGTGTTGGATCAAAGATGACTCCGACTAAATTGCCGTCTGTGTCACGCGCTTCCACCCGATTGGAGCCGAACTTGTACCCGCCTTTATGCCGCGTATCCTTGTCGGAATATTTGAGCATTTGCTGGTGAAAGTTGAGAATCGTACTTTCCGAAAACGGTATGTCGTCCCATTGCTCAAACACCAGTTTTAGCAGGTCTAAATAACCGCCAACTTCCTGTTCATCACGGGTTTTGAACGCCTTGATATTCTGTTTTCTAAAAAGGGCTTGCACTTCGGTATCGCTGAGCCGACTGCCCTCAATCCGGGTGGAAGCCCCGGTTGAAGTGACAATCACCGAGGTCTGCAAACGTTGCCCCATTTGCGGCGACAAGGTATTGGCTATGTGCCATTGCCCTTTAATCGCATCCACTGCCGCAATGCGCTGATAAATTTGCGTAGCCAGCTTTCCGGCAAAATGCAATCGCTCTGAAAATCTCTGTGTCATTTTCTTACCAAGTCACTTTGTAAGATATGGTAAGATTTGGTAAGAAAAAAGCAAGCCTCATATTTTTCCGCTGGCAAACCCCGCCCCCGGCGATGGTTTTTAAGGGGGAAAAAGGAAAGAAAAGGAAGAATAAAGAGAGAAGATGAGAGTGAGTGTGTGAGGTTGCAAGTTTGGGATTTTGTACAAAACACGTTTTGTGCTACAATCCCACCTTGCCCTTTCAGGGAGACCCACTCGTGGGGAAATTCGGGGGGCACCCCCAAAACCCCCAAGAGATTAGAATCGGAAAAAACACACTCAACTTACCACCTGCCTCCGCCTGAAGCTACGGCGGGTGCAACAGACACACCAAGGTAACACTATGGCCAGCACCGACTATCATCGCCAATACTGGAAACAGTATAAAAAGAAAACCCGCCAAATCAGCCTGACATTATCTTTGGAAGAATATAAACTGTGGCAGCAAGCCGCCGCCTCTCAAGGACGGCGTAGTGTTGGTCAGCAGATCAAAGCGGAAGCCTTGGCCTATCGCGATCAAGAACACCTGCCCGATCTCGACACCCAGCAATATCTGATTGAACTTATTCGTATCTTGCGTGGACTGGGCAACAATCTCAACCAACTGGCACGACAATCAAACACGTTTGGAAAACTGATTGGTCAGCGTCAGGCGATAAAAATCCTGCAAGATTTAGAGAACACCGCAGACGGCTTTACCAGAGCCACCAAGGAAGTTCGTAACCCTCAAAACAAAGGGTAACGATACTTTTATGATTATCAAATCAATGGCCCGGAAAGTGCCGAGTTTTCAGCAACTGATCGCTTATTTTCACAAAGAAATCTATCAGCGCAAAGCGCTCACGTTTTCCCATAATCTGTGGGCGACCGACAACCCGGCTAAAATAGCGGCTGAGTTTGAACAAAACGCGACCTGGCTCCCCAAACGCAACAATGGCAATTACATGTATCATGAGTGCTTGGTACTGGGACATTACCCGGATATTTCAGAGGCCAAGCAAGCCCGGATATTGCTTGATTTAGTCGAGCAGTACATATCCTTACGAGCACCCGACCAAATGGTTTACGGACGAATGCACTTGGACACCGACAATCTGCATTTTCATTTGTGTATTTCCGCCAACACCGTGCGTGGGCGACAACGGCGTTGGCTGTCCAAAGCTCGTTTTGCCGAAATTCAGCGACACATCGAAAAGTACAAGCTGGAAAAATACCCGGAACTGGGTACCGAGAAATATTACGATATGGACGCTCGGCGTCAAAAATGGGAGAAATCCAGACAGGAACGAGCTAACGCCAAAACGGCCAAGCCCCCCAAGCTCTCGCGCCAAGAATTTGAACTCAAAAAACGTAGCGGTCAGCCCAGCCAAAAGGAACAAGATCGGACGGCTTTGCTGCATGTTTTTGATACTGCCTTGTCAGAACTAGAGCTGGGTCACCGCTTGGCGCAATTGGGCTTTAGCCCCTACACTCGCGGCCAAACCGAGGGCGTGATCAAAACCGCCACCGGGCGCAAATACCGCCTGAAAACGCTGGGGCTGGATCAGACCTTGCAACAGGCCAGACATCGGGTGCAGGTTTACGAGGAACGCCAAGCCGAGCTAGCCTTGCTTCGAGCACAGCCCACCGAGCGGGAACGAGATGAACCTAAGGAACCGGAACGATGAATAAGTTTTTGACCGGTGCATTTTGGTTATTGGTACTCTTGGGCGTTTTACCCGCCATCGCCAGCGCGACCACTTACGGCATAAACCAGACAATTATCGTGATCGCGTTTGGTGTGGCCGCGCTCTGGGTATTGGGCAAAGCTCTCAATATCTGGCCGCTCAATCTGCTATTTTCCGGATTACTCCAAAACACCCCTGCTTTTTTCCGTTGGCTATTTTTTGCCGGTCGCCGCTGGGAGGGAGCCCGCTATATGGGCGCGGTAGAAGAAGCTAATTTTCTCAGCGCCCGCCATAAAGGCTGGCTGGTCGACGGCAAGAACAAACGGGTATCTGAACAAGTCTCTTACCAGTCCATGCTGACCGTGGGCGGGATGGGCAAGGGAAAATCATCGGTCTTTGTTATCCCCAATCTCTTCACGCTGGATGATCGATCCATAGTCGTCACCGATACCAGCGGCGAGATTTACGAGCAAACCGCTCACTATTTGGAAATGAAAGGCTTTGATATTCAGGTTTTGAACCTGATGGATTTAGCCAAGTCCAAACACTATAACCCGCTGGCCAGTGCCAACAGCTTTACCGAAATTCAGCAGATCGCGCATTTGCTTATAAAATCTTCGCCCAGCAGCAAAGATGCCAAAGAGCCGTTTTGGAATCTGGCCGCCGAGAAGATTTTGCACATTATCATTCAGTGCCTCAAAAACCGTAACGAGCCACAGAACTATCATCTGGGCCGGGTTAAATACTGGCTCAATCAATATGCGCCGCCCGGCGGAGGACATCTAAGCAAACTGGACGAATTTGTACTGGGTAGTTGCAGTGGAGATGAATTTGATCCGCTGTGGAACGACTATAAGGGCTTCATCAAGGGTAACAAGAATGCCCTGAGTAGCATCATCATGACCGCTGATGTGGCGCTATCCGCCGTTAGCAATCCTGACATCGCCAGCTTTTTGGCCAGCAACGAGATTGACTTTGATCGCCTCAGAACCCGTAAAACCGTCCTCTACGTCATGGTGAGACAACAAGACCTATCCTACTATGCCTTTGTCCTCAATTGCTTCTACACGGACTTATTTCGGCACCTACTGGCCGAACGTAACCTGGACCACTTGCCGGTTTATCTGTTACTGGATGAATTTGGCCATTTGACCATTCCCGATTTTGCCATCTTTGCTACTACGGCTCGTAAGTACCGAGTGGCGTTTTGGATATTCCTGCAAAGCCTCTCCCAGCTTGAAAGCCGCTATGGTCTGCAAGAGGCGCAGACCATCACCGATGGTCTAGCCACTGATATTTACATGTCAGGACTGGACGTAAAACTGGCCAAACAAATCTGTGAACGGGTTGGTCGCAAACGTAGAACCGATCATAAGGAACGATCAGCCTACGGCGAGATAAACCTGATGAACCCGGATGAGATAATTTCAATGGAAGACGATGAAGTACTGCTACTGCACAGCAATAAACGGCCTATTCGCTATCGAGTGACGCCGTTTTATAAGCAGTGGCGGATGAAGAGGGCGAGTGGGAAATGAAAAAATCCTGCTATATGTTTGTTAGCCTTGCAGCAAAAAGGTTTACGTTTTTGAGTTGAGTAAAGTGAGGGCATGATAAACCGTTATGCCGCTAAATATAAGGAGTTACAAATGAAGTTGTTGGAAGAAGTACTGGCAAAAAGTGTAAAGAAAGTAGAAGCCGCGGAGCGGCTTGGGGTGAGCCGGGTGACGCTGGATAAGTGGTTGTGTCGGTACAGACGGTATGGAGCAGGGGGACTGTGTCGGCGCCAGCCGAAGAAACGGCCACCAGCTCGCAATAGAACACCGGAGATAGTAGAACAGTTGGTAGAACAGATAGCTGAAGAGTACTGGTACGATGGGGTAGAAATACTGAGCGATCGGTTGTTTAAGGAATCTGGAATTAGGTTGCATCCCGTCACTATCTATAGAGTGCTTAAACGTCGAGGAGCTCGTTATGACGACCGTTGGACGGGCACGAAAAAACGACAAAAGATACAGCTCTATGCCCACAAGCAAGCGGGAAAAGAACTACAGATGGATACCAAGTATCCGTTTGGCTACAAAGTCGGAAAGGTTTTCTACACGGTCATAGACGACGCTACTCGCTGGACGTACGCCAAAGCTTATCCCACCGCTAACCAAGCTAACACCTTAGACTTTCTGGCGCACCTGAGAGATAGAGCCCCGTTTGATATCCAGAAAATAAGGACGGACAATGGGACCGAGTTTATCGGTCATGAAGTTAGAGCTTATCTAGCCCAAAAAGAGACTGTTCAAAATTCTGTGTCAGGTTAGGATTTAGATGTCCAGTATTTCATCTAAACGCCCATCGAAGTATATGGCGAGTTGTGAGAGGGTCAAGTTCCAGTTTTGAATTGGCATTGTCCATTTTTTTGTCATGT
>JAJFFQ010000050.1 GCA_021776565.1 Robiginitomaculum sp.
GACTGGCTCTGGACATACAACAATGAAAGACCCAATATGGCCATCGGCGGCATCACGCCAAAACAGAAATCGGCCATGGACATGTCCATGGCCGCATAATCGTTCTACTTGCGATGCCCTCTATAAAGGGGGGTATTACCATGGTAGAGGCTTTAGGGCCTTATTACGGGGGAGATCATGTCGCGCATGCGAAAAGGATATTTAGGACTCATATTGATGGTGGAACTGACAGGATCGGTTTTTTTTCTAGTATGCAAAAAATGTATGTTGCATGTTATGAAAATGAGTTATGTGGAATGCTACATGTTGTTCTTAAAAGGCAAGAGACATGTAAAATTAGCCCTCTAATAGTAAGTGGCAAATTTAGAAAAAATTTTGGTGTAGGGGCAACTTTACTAAAATTTGCCATCGAATTTGCAAAAAAGCATGAATGTCGACAATTGTATTGTACAGTAGCTGAATCAAATAAGCGGGCCTTGAAGTTTTTTCTAAGAAATAATTTTATTGTCGCAGGTAGAAGTGACAGCCATTACATGCGTGATATAGTTGAGATTATGTTGTATTACAACCTAGAGGAAGTCGTCACGGATCAAGAATTTGACTTAGATCATATTTCAGTTTTGCCATTATTAGAAGAGCATAAACCAGAAGTTAGAAAAATGTTGTTGGAAGAGTTGCAAAAAGACTTCCAATCCATAGATAATGACTGGATAAATAGCTTATTTGATGGTCATGGAAGGCGTTTACTCGGTGATATTCAAGAAAAATATAAATTAATATATACAGCTACAGATCGCAATAAGCGCGTTTTAGGAATTGTTGGTGCAACTCCAAAAAAGGGCGAACCAATAAAACTAATGCCATTTGTTGCTCTAGAATCATCCGCATTCTTTGCATTACTTGCAGATGTGCCATATTTATTAAAAAAATATGGAAAAAAAGTATATGTACATCTAGTTCCTGACTCTGAGCAGACACGTTACCTTCAATGGAACGGTTGGTCTTTAGATGGTATGATGCCAGACGCGTACCGTCTTGGACGAGTTACCCAGCAATGGAGTAAAAAAATTGGCGGGGATAATTATATGATACATTTAAGATTGAAAAAGCAATACCTTGATTATATGCGATATGGGCAAAAAACATTGGAAGTAAGAGTGGGATATGACAATATAAAGAAAATTAAAGTTGGAGATCAAATTACATTTTTATCTAGAGATGATAGAGTTGTGAGGAATATAAAAAGAGTCAGCATATATGACAATTTTTTAGAAATGTTGGAAATAGAAGATCACTCAAAAATAGTGCCTGATCTCAATAAGAGAGATGTTGCGTCTCTGTTAAGGCAAATTTACCCGCAAAACAAAGAGACGCTGGGTGTCTACGTATTTGAAGTATCTTGATTTACAATATTTTTTTCCAAAATATTGTCCGATTCCTTCATTAAATCAGATAATAGCTGTAATGAGATTTTACCTTTTATATTTAATGGGTTTTGAACTTCCAAATAACCTCTCAACTTAGCTTCGAAGTCATCACTATGAATATCTGATTTTAAAAAAAATATTTCAACATTAATGCCAAATTTGAATGTATACTTAAGTCAAATTTAGTATGCATAAGCTGACCTATTTTGAGTGTGCGCAATTACCTTGAATAAATATGGTATCATAATTTATTTGAAAATCCAATATAAATATCTGCACCTACTCCACGAAAAAAATAAAAAGTGCTTATATTTGAACACTATAGGACACATTGGATAATGAATTTGACTGCACGTCAAGATGAAAGTAGCGATCCGCGCTTTAGTTCGTCTGGGCGTTACCATGAGTATGATTTACGACAAAAAGGGCCAAAGAAAATACCTAACACCATCTGAACGAGACCGGTTTTGCCGCGCCGCTTTGAAATTACCGCTTGATCAGCAAACCTTTTGTCTGACGATTGCGTATTCTGGGTGTCGTATATCAGAAGCCCTTCAAATGACCGGCAGTCGAATTGATCAAGAAGAGCAAGGGGTGGTCATCCGCACTCTCAAAAAACGAAGAAACGATGTTTATCGGGTCGTCCCGTTGCCAATATGGTTGCTGGAACTCGTACAAACCCACTACCAACCCATGTATGAGTACCCGGAGCGCCGATTATGGCCTTGGAGCAGAGCCAAAGGCTGGATGGTTATCAAGCGAGTGATGGCAGATGCGGGTATTGCTGGCGGCCACGCATGTCCTAAGGGGCTACGTCATGCCTTTGGCATCGCTGCCATTCAGAGCGGCATTCCACTTAACTTGATTCAAAAATGGCTGGGCCATTCAAAGATTGAGACCACAGCCATTTATACCAATGCAATGGGCGCTGAAGAACGGCTGATTGCCAAACGAATGTGGACATCATTGGTTGCGCTAAAGGACTGAAATTACATCGTATTTTACACTATGTCCTATAGTGTTTAATCAGTGATGGCTGCGCTCACCTTACGTTTCTGACCGTTTGCCAGTTACATCATCTTGGGGGAAAACTAATGGGATTGTTTGATGGATTAAAAAAGACAGCAAATGTGAATCTGACATCTGAGGCGGCTCTTCTTTTGGGTTGCATAACCATGATTGCAGCAGACGGGTCCATTGACGAGGATGAACTCGCGATAGTTCGGCGCATTGATGGTCCGAATGATTCCGAACATTGGGTAATCGCTCAAAAAACGTGGAAGCAGCATGATTTTGCGACGTGTGCTGGTTACGTATGCGATTTCATTGCAGAGGCACACATTTTGCCATTGTTCGCCAATTTGATTGACATTGCTATGGCCGATGGAGAGCTCGAAGGCGATGAGCAGGCGTTACTAGAGGAATACGTTAATCACCTGAAGCCTGACGATAGCACCATACAAAAAATGGTAGAGGTCATCCAAATCAAAAACTCGGTGAGAACCGGTTAAAACTGTAGGGCCATGCGGCACCTCCACTCTGAAATGCGCCAAGGGATATGAAAACATGAATACCGTAGACACACTCAGCAATATTGCATGGTTCCCCACCATTAAATTAGCATTGGCTCGCGGGTTTTCGTCGGGACTGGTTCTTGCTGTGGTGATGTCGTGGCAAAGCCCAAGTTTTGATGCCGTGTTTATACCTTTTTATTGGGCAATATTTTCATTGCTCCTGTTTGGAACGGTCCACCTTCTTTCCAAGGTCATACCTTTTTTGTGGATGGCTTCATTTCTTTTATCACTCATGATTATAGTTGGCGATCCGATTGTGTATGTCTTTAACCGGATATTTCCCAAAATTTTAGACCTAGCGGATTTCAAGATATTGAATTTTCACCCTCTTATCATCGTCTATCACCCAGAATGACACTGCTTACTCTCAGGGCAGAAGATGTTGAATATACCGAAGAGTATTTCAATCTGGGAGGACGTCTGATCGATAGGGAAAAGGTGCTCTATGCCTCGCATCAGCGCCGGTACTTTGTTTTCTCACTGCTTTTGGCAATCGAGATGTGAAGTGGTCCTGTTTTTCTGCACAGTTTTGCGGCTGAGTTAAGGTGCATTCGGTTTGATTATCATGCCGCTTTTTTCATTTCATCACTGCCGAAGTATGCCTCGTCAGGGGTTTGTTTAGCAAGGGCCGTGTGGGGGCGA
>JAJFFQ010000006.1 GCA_021776565.1 Robiginitomaculum sp.
CGTCGGAGGGGCATTAACGTCAATCAGTATGTTTGCCTGTTTGCCCCCCATCGACCTCACCACAATATATTGTACTGGGGCCACTTCCCCCGTGAACGGGGGAAGACTAAAGGTCGGAATTGCGTACAACAAAACGTGAAACGCTCTAGCTCTCTCTCTTGAAAAAGTTAGGCATGTTGTCGCCAAACCCGATTTTACGACCTTGTTGCGAAGGTTTCTGTTTGGCGTTCTGTTTTTGTGGCTTTGCCGCAGTCTCAGGCTTGCGGGTTGGTGAGTTTTGGGGGGCTTCAGGTTTAGCAGCTTTTTGTGGCTTACAATTTTCTATTGGCTTTGCCGGTATTGCCTCCTGGGCCGTAGTCTTTGGTTTGCGTACCCTGGTTTTGCGGCGTGCAGGTTTAACAGGTTTATCCTGATTATCCTCAGCTTCCGGTGCGGCGGGTTGAGTTGTCGGAGTTTCGGATTTTGGTGTGCGATTTCTGGTTTTGCGCCGGGTGGGGCGTCTGTTTTCAGGTTCAGCTTGTATTTCAGGTTCAGCTTGTGTTTCTGGTTCAGGTTTGGTGCCAGAGACAGCCTTTGTTTCCTGGCCCGCCAGGGCCAGGTCTTTACCGATGAGGCTTTGCACGGCACTTAAAAACTTGGCATCACCGGGTGTGACTATCGTTATGGCGCAACCTTTGCGCCCGGCTCTGCCGGTGCGGCCTATGCGGTGAATATAATCCTCCGGGTGCATGGGAACATCATAATTGAGCACATGACTAACGTCTGGAATATCCAGACCCCGGGCGGCTACGTCGCTGGCGATCAGCAGTTTCAGCTCTCCGGTTTTGAATTTTTCCAGGGTTGCAGTGCGCACGCTTTGTGGCAGATCACCATGGATAGGCGAGGCGCTGTATCTGGCTTTCTTTAACGCCGCCGATACCCGGTCCACATCGCGTTTGCGGTTGCAAAAAACAATCGCATTGCGCAGGTCTTCATGGTCAATGATTTTGCAAAGGGCCACGTGTTTGCTGCGCGCATCATTGCTATTCAGCTTGACCACTGATTGGCTCACTGTATCGGCTGTCGCGGTCGGACGTGCCACCTCAACACGCACAGGGTTATGCAGGAAAGTATCGACAATACGTTGAATTTCAGGGGGCATAGTGGCCGAGAAAAACAGGGTTTGACGAGTAAATGGCGTCATTTTGAAAATGCGTTCAATGTCCGGGATAAAGCCCATGTCCAGCATACGGTCAGCCTCATCCACGACCAGAAGCGATACGCCGTTCATCAGTAAATTGCCGCGCTCGATATGATCCAGCAAGCGCCCGGGGGTGGCGATGAGAACATCAACGCCCTGCATCAGTTTGCGGTTTTGCTCACCAAAGGCAACGCCGCCAATCAGAAGTGCCATGGAAAGCTTGTGGTATTTTCCATATTTCTCAAAATTTTCGGCAACCTGGGCCGCCAGCTCACGGGTAGGCTCAAGGATGAGAGACCGCGGCATACGCGCCTTGGCCCGGCCTCGACTTAAAATGTCGATCATGGGTAGGGTAAAGGACGCGGTTTTGCCTGTCCCGGTCTGGGCAATACCCAATACATCACGGGCCGCCAAAACGTGCGGTATGGCATTGGCCTGTATAGGTGTGGGTTCAGTATAGCCGGATTCTGATACGGCTTTTAAGGTTTTGGGGCCAAGCCCCAGTTCTTCAAAGTTCATGGGCACCAAGATTGAGATTGCGCGTAAAAACAACAGCGTCCAACGCTGGGCGAACCATAGGGCCGCCTGTTCTCAAGTCAATGCTGACAGAGCAAGAGAATCCTTGCCCTGCCGTCATTATGTCTGAACCCTAGCGAAAGGCGAATGGCTTGTCCCTGGCATTGCTCAGATCCATATACCGGTCACGCAGTTTCGTCTGGCGCGAAGTCATTATCTGATCCACACCGCCGATAAAAACGTAATCCGGGCTGCTCATCAGTTCCAGTGGATCGCCATCCCATATCACTACGTCGGCGGTCATGCCTTTCGCCAGTGTTCCCAATTGGTCATCAAGGCCAAAGATTTTTGCCGGTGTGCTGGTAATGGCGGCAAAGGCGACATCCCAGTCAAGGCCGTTGGCAACGGCTGCACCGGCCTGTTGCGGGGCGAGGCGTGCATTAAATGACTCGCCGATTTGGGCAATGGCAATCATTACACCGGCTTTGTGAAGGCGCATGGCGTTCATCATGGTTGACCCAAGGCTTTCAAAGCTGCCAGGCAGATTATCTTGTGGTTGAATAACCGCTGGAATGTTGGCCGCTGCCAGTTCTTTACCAACCATCCAGCCTTCCCTGGCGCCGACGGCCACAAGGTTTAATTTTGGCTGCGCCCTTTTGAGCCGGACAAGCGTCATCAAATCCGAGGCACGATTAACATAAACCAGAAGCGGCATACGGCCTTCTGCTGCAGGCTTTAAGGCCAGGGCGTCCGGCCCGGTCAACAATGCATCCTCGCGTTCCCGGCCCGGGCGATAGTTGCGCGCCTCGGCAAGTGCATTGCGCAGATAAGCCCAGGCAGCTGGGCGAGAGCCACCGGCAATGTTGGCGCCGCGCTCACCCATTTGCACAGAAACAAAAGCCTTGCCTTTGGTGATTGAGTTTAAGGCACCAGAAGTATCAGCAATAAAGCCTCTGCCAGAGAAAATGTTTGCGCCTGCACCCGTAGCCACGGCAATACGGGTCATGCCTTCGATTTTGGTGATGGCGATGGCTTCGGCCTTGGGATTAAAGCCATCAACACCATCCAAAGCGATGGAAAATGTGGACTTGTTCGCACTGGTATCATTGGTGCTGGCTTCTGCGCCAACCTCCACCAGACCAACCTGTGATAATGGAGAGAAGAGACCGGGAGTTACCCATTTGCCGCTAGCATCAATACGCAGAGCATCATCAGGGATGTCAACATTGTCGCCCACAGCCAGAATCTTCCCATCCTGAATGAGGACGGTGCCGCCTATAACATGACCTTGCGCCGTATTGGTCACGACTTTACCACCGGTAATGGCGATGGTTTGTGTCAAACCCGGTGTCGCAATTGCAAGGCCGAGGCAGGTAAAAGCTGTCGCTGCTTTTTTAAAAATGCTCATTTGTCATCTCCTTCACCGGGCTGACCCAGTTCAAAATCTGAAACCGCCTGTCTGGATTTGTCATTGCGGTCATACAGGATTGCGCCGTCTACAAAGACGGTTTCGGCGCGGCTATAAACGCTGAATGGATTGCCCGACCAGACCACAATATCGGCGTTTAGACCGGGTTTCAGTGCGCCGGTTTTATCGCCAATGCCCAAGAGCTTTGCCGGATTGGAGGACAACCATGACCATGCGGCACCCTGGGTTATGTTCAGGCCCGCCTTGTTGCCATCGGCAAGTGCCTTGGCGGCTTCCTGATTGAGGCGCTGAATACCAACGCCGCTGTCCGAGTGAACAATGGCGCAGGCACCGGCATTGTGAACCAGGGGTATGTTTTCACGAATGGAATCATAAGCCTCCATTTTGAAGCCGCCCCAATCGGCCCACATGGCCGCGCAGGTATCGTTTTCGCGCAATAAATCTGCAACCTTATAGGCTTCGATCCCGTGATGAAATGCACCCACATGATAGCCAAACTCTTTGGACATATCGATGACCTGAGCCATTTCATCGGCGCGGTAGCAATGCATGTTGACGATAATTTCACCGTCCAGCACACCCATTAGGGTTTCCATTTGCAGATCGCGTTTGGGTGCTTTTGGCGCTTTCTTGTCCTTTTTATCCTTGCCCTTGTCGTCCTTGCTGTTGTTTTGTTTGTCTTCCCATTTTACGTAATCTTCGCGATAATCATCCCAGCTTTTTTTGTAAGCTGTCGCCTTGATCCAGGATTTACGATAGCGGGCGAAATTACCCATGCGAGAGCCAGGCCCGCCCTTTTGCCCGTAAACCCGTTTGGGGTTTTCGCCGCAGGCCATTTTCAGGGCGTAGGGCGCGTCTGGAAATTTCATGCCTTGCACGGTGCGCGAGGGCACGTTCTTTAATACTGTGCCGCGTCCACCAAAAAGATTGGCAGAGCCGGGTAGCACCAGCATAGAGGTTACACCACCAGCACGGGCGCGGTTAAAGCCGGGGTCATGGGGCCAGACGCCATGTTCGGACGAAACTTCGGCGGTCACCGGGCTGGTCACTTCATTGCCGTCCGAATGTGCCCGCACACCGGGAGAGGCGTAAACACCCAAATGCGAATGAACATCAATAATGCCAGGGGTTACCCATTTGTCGGTACCATCGATAATGCTCGTTCCATCAGGAACTTCAAGGTCTTGCCCAAAGGCAGCGATTTTACCATCCTGGAGCAATACATCCGTGTTGGTCATTTCGCCGCCAACACCATCAAACACATGCGCGCCCCGGATCATCACTGATCCCGATGGCATGGGTTTATAGGTTGAAGGAAACGGGTTTTTATCGATTTCCACCATTTGCGCGTATGCTGTGCCGCTTGCCATGGCCAGCACGCCCGCCAGTGCGAGTTGTTTTATCAAGATAGCCTCCCCTTATGGCCCGGATTGATTTATTGGAATAGACGGGCCGCTTTGCGTCAGGCTAACACCAAGCCCGCACGATGCAAGCGGTGCCAGTCTAACATTATTGTCATCTATGATCCGGGCTGCATTACAAAGTTTCAAAAATCATCCTGATCCATTGTTCTTGCGGATTGAGCCTGGTTTCCCATGACAACCATTTTTCCGGCAGACCTTGCGCCTGTATCTGTTTCAGGCTTTTGCCCGATGCCTTTTGCGCCGCTACATAGGCAATGGTCTGATCGACCATCAGGATATAATCTTTCATCTGCGCCGCAGAATAGGGCGTGCCATGTCCCATCAGGTATACATACTGATCGTTTGTGCGCGCCAGAATATCTTTGAGGGCGTAGGCGATGCCTTTGGCGCTGCCGCCATTATGAACATCAACAAAGGGAAACCCGGCAGGCCAGACCAGATCGCCCAGGGCAACGATTTCTAACTGGTCAGCATAGAGAACAAGATCACCATTGGTGTGGGCTGCGGGGTAGTGAACAACATCCATCTGCAGCGTGCCAATTTCAAATTTTTGTTGATCGCCGATCAGGGTCTCTGGCAATGCTGCGCTCTGCACGGCTTTGTACTGACGATAAGAGCCAGGCCTGGTTAAGCCAAAACCTTCATGCACGCTTGACAGTATCGCGCCGGTGTTCTGGTGCGCGACAATCTCGGCCTCCCCGGTAAATATGACGTTTCCCCCGGAATGATCCGGGTGCCAATGAGAGTTAAAGACATAACGAACGGGGGCATTTTTGATGGATTTAATTTTCCCTAACGCCCCCTTGGCCAATGGCCCTAAATGGGTATCAAACACAACCCAGGCGTCACCGGCATCAATGGCAATGACATTGGCACCAATGCGCGAAAATCCGCCTGAATTATAAACCAGAAACACCGTGCCCCTGACCTTGACAGAGCGGGTAAATCCAAAAATTTGCGTATACCCCACCAGCCCCAGAATGATGAGCAGGGCGACAATGACGCTGGCAATACGAAGAAGTATTCTTTTCATAATAGTAACCTCAGGAACTAACAGCCATTGATGGCGATGATTATGCGCCGCGCAGATAACAAAGGTAAAATTGTGCAAGATGATTGAGGTCATTCTCTATGCCCTGGTCGTCACCCGTGGGAATGACGGCACCAAACAGAATTTTTTCACGCAGGTGTGCGGCGATGACCTCAAGGCCCAGCGCCCAGCGCGAACGCAGGTTGTCACAGTTTGATTGGGGCTTTACCCGGTCGAACAGATCGCTTGTGCGCTGTAATCCCCATTGGTTAAATTCATGAACCCGCCGGGTCAGGGCAGCATCACGTTTGATCCTTGTGTGTAAAAATACGGCGCGATAGGCACCACGATTGCTCATATAGAGCGCATACAGATTGTTGACGATGAAGCGGGCTGTTTCGCGCATTGGCAATGCTCCATCGGCATCACAGTTATCTTCAAGAAATTGGCTAATTCGTTCATTTACCCAGTCTTTTGCCTGTTCCAGCACACGTTCCTGCACCAGGTGAAACAAGGCGTGTTTGCCATCAAAGCGGCCATAAAAAGCGCCGACGGAATAATCCGCCTTTTTTATAATCTCGGATATTGGCGCTTCGTCAAAACTGCCCTGGGACATTAAATCAATAGAGGCATTGACCAGACGATCCAGTGCCCGGCGGCTTCGTTCCTGTTTGGGTTCATTCAGGCCAATATGCATGTTGTTTTCTTTATAAATAGAAATAGAACTCTTATTCTATTTAATGAATGCTATGCGCTATGTCAAGTTGAGAAATTCTGATATTATTATCATTTAGCGAGACTTTCTCATTGTCATTCCGGCGGAGGGTAATAATTAAGTGCATTTAGTAAACTGTGGGGTTGTTGAAAAAGTCATGATTTTCTGATTCAGTTTGCGCATTGATTTGTTGCTGTTTTGGGAGAATTTCATGCTTGGATCCAAACCGCGCGGACAGATGGAGATGGTGTTTGC
>JAJFFQ010000051.1 GCA_021776565.1 Robiginitomaculum sp.
GGAAAGTGGCTGGCCAGCCTGTAAGGATTGAAGAGCTTCATCAAAGTTAAAATCAGTGGTCTTGCTTGGTAATCTGGTCATAATCATCATTCCTGTTTTTATCAAAGCTACTGGAATGACACAGAATTTTAAACAGTCCCAGTGAAAACACAATATGGGTTTCTATAATTTTAGCCCTAGCTGTTCTTGTTGCGATTATAGTTGGCTATTTCAATCGAAAAGAGAGGAAAAAGGGGATGGTTGGCAATTCATCCGCTATACAGTTCTTAGCGTTTCCATACCGATCGTGGCTATTCTTGCATTGAATAATGCACTGACTGGTGAAGCAGCAACCCTTATTGCGGGCGCGATGGGTTATGCCTTTGGAAAGAATGATAAAGATAGAAAGAAAAATAGCGATTAACCCATAGACTAACCCTGCCCACCGGATTTACCGCCAGTGCCAAGATTGCCGATTTTGGCAAGTAATTCGGACGTAGATAGCGCAAAGCCGGAACTGATCCATTCATCCTCCAGATCCCAGAGTAAATCACCCAGCTCACGTCCCTGTTTGTGACCCTTGTCCATCAGATCTTTAGCGTGAACCGGAAATACCGGGCGTTCCCATTCTTGCGCAAATTCCATCAAATCATTGACATTGCGCCGTTCATTATCGTGCAATGACCCCATGGCGATCCTGGCTGCATCCACATAACCAGCCACAATTTTGCGATAAAACCGCCGCGAGACATCCATATAATCCTCTTTGGGATCAACGTCGCCAGCATCATACCAGGCCTTGAGGCGATCTTTTTCCTTGTTTGAAAGCTTTAACCGTGTTGCAATTTCTGACCAGCGACGGGCGCTGACCATGGCCATGAGCCGTAACATCGGGTCAGGTGCCCAGCCCATCTCGCGTTCAAGTGCAATCAACGCACAGGCCCGATCCACATTTATACTTTCAGGCAGGATGGTTTGCAGCACTTCGGCGGTGCGCATCCAGCGTAAGGCTTTGGAGGGATCCGGTGCGCCAAGAAGCTTTTTCAGCTCTTTCCATACCCGTTCGGCAGACAGATTTTCCATGCCAGCTTTCAGGCGGGCGCAGGCCTTGACGCTTTCACGCTCCGGGCGGGCTTCGCCATACCAGGCAAAGAAGCGGAAAAACCGCAAAATGCGTAAATAATCTTCCCTGATCCGGGGTTCCGGATCACCGACAAAGGCCACATGACCTGATAACGCATCCCTGATCCCGTCTTGCGGATCAAAAAGAGCACCATCATCAGGGTCAGCATAAATGGCATTAAAGCGAAAATCACGCCTGGCCGAATCCTCTGCCCAGTCTGTGGTAAAGCTTACCTCCGCGTGGCGACCATCGGTTTTCACATCCTTGCGTAATGACGTGATTTCAAATGGCTTGCCGCCGACAATGGCCGTAACTGTGCCATGGGCCAGCCCTGTCGGCACCACATGAATATCCGCCGCTTTCAGAGCATCAATCACCGCCTGTGGCTCCAGTTGCGTGGCCAGATCAACATCATCAACCGGGCAATTCATAAGCGTATTGCGCACACAACCGCCGACAAAGCGCACTGAGCCGGGTTTTACCGCTTGTAAGGCCGCAACTACTTTGCCCGTGGCCTCAGCGGTTATCCATTTAGTCGTTGTTTTGTTCAGATGGCTTGGCTGGCTCATTGTCTTCATTATCCCCGGGTGATTCACTTGTTTTGGGCGTGGTAATGAATGTCCCCCGAATTACCTTGCCGTTTTCTAAATGCGCTGGAATATATTCACCTTCGCGGAAATTTTTATGATTAAGCGCCAAAAACAAAAATGCAGAGAACGCCAATACACCACCCAGTATGAAAAGCTGGTGATACGGGGCCGGATCAAACGCTTCGCCCTCGGCCCGCCGATGACGCAGGATGAAAGTGCGGTACAAAAAAAACAGGGAAAATGGTAAGCTGAAGAGAAATATCTCAAGCAAGGTCATACGCAACATGGATCATCCTTCTCATCGTTTTGCCCGCCCACACGCAGGGCCAGTGCGTGCAGCATACCTGCTGTTGCCCCCCAGATGAAATACTCATTCCACGGCATTGCATAAAAATAGCGGCGCTGTCCCTGCCATTTCATCCATTTACGTTGATGATTACTGACATCCATCAAAAAATCAAACGGCACCTCGAACACCTCATCCACCTCTCGTGGATCGGGCCGGGGAGCAATGGGGGTTTGCAGAACGGCGACAAAGGGGGTGATGTCAAACCCGGTGGCGGTTTCATAACGCTCGAACCGGCCCAACATTGTCGCACAGCTCTGGTTGATCCCGGTTTCTTCTTCAAACTCACGCAATGCGGTACTAATCAGGCACTCGTCCTTACCCGCCTGCCCGCCCGGAAACGCAATTTGTCCGGCATGGCTGGGCATGTCCCGGGTGCGCCGGGTTAGAAGAACCTGCCAGCCGCTTGCTCGCTCGATCAAAGGCACCAGCACCGCGGCTCGCTTTACTGGTGCCATGCGCGGCACATCGGTATTCAAATCATAGTCAGAGCGTGCCGGAGTAAACGTCTTCGCGCCATCCTCATGAGGGTCAAGACAGGCAGCAAGGCGTGTCGGCCAGTTAGTCATGATGCACACCGGGTGGCCCCAGAGGGAAAAATTCGCCGTCACTCCAGACACCTAATTGTTTGTCTGCACCTGACCGGCGCTCTACAGACAGACCTACAAGTTGATAAAAGACAGAGCGGTTGATGAGCGCCTCCAAACCGTGTCTCACCATCACAAACGGGGTTGGCTCTTGTGTTACCACATCAGTTTCAACCCGTATGGGGCGATCTCTGCCCGCCTTTATCACATCGCCAACATTGTTTGTGAAAAACAACACCTGTGTCTCGCCTTCTCCTTGAACATCCAGAATAATGGCCACAAACGGCGCGCAGGCCACCCGAACACGCACTTTTTCTACCGGCGTTACGAGGTAAATACTGCCATCGTCATCTTTTCGTAATATAGTAGAAAACAACTTTACCAGAGACTGGCGTGTAATCAGTTGGCCATCGTGACGCCAGCGTCCATCACGAAGGATTTCTATGTCCATATCCGCACAACGTTCAGGATGCCATAAATGCACCGGCGGCAAGCCGTCATTACCCGCATTTTTACTTGCCGCAGCAATCAGGGCATTGACATTTATGGTGCCACGCGTGCCCATAGTATGAAGCCTTTGTATTGAACCTTTATCTACTCTAGTAACCGGAAGACGTTAAGCGCAATGCCCGATACCAGTAACAACACCGACATCGTCAAACGCGCCGAGGCGGCCATAGACACTCTGGCCCGCACCCGTAATGCCATTGGCAAGGTTATTCTTGGCCAGGACGATGTCATTGATCTGGCGCTTAATGCCATTCTTTGTGGTGGCCACGCCCTTGTTGTCGGTGCGCCGGGACTGGCCAAAACCCGCCTTGTCGAAACCATTGCCAGCGTTACCGGTCTTGATGAAAAACGTATTCAGTTTACCCCGGATCTGATGCCGGCTGATATTCTGGGTGCAGAGGTTTTGGAAGAATCCGAAAGTGGAAAGCGCCATTTCCGGTTTTTGCCGGGGCCAGTGTTTTGCCAGCTATTAATGGCTGACGAGATCAACCGGGCCAGCCCGCGTACCCAGTCGGCATTATTGCAAGCCATGCAGGAGCATCAGGTCACCATTGCCGGTGTCGCCCATGATCTGCCAATGCCCTTTCACGTGCTGGCCACGCAAAATCCCATTGAACAGGAGGGCACCTATCCCTTACCCGAAGCCCAACTTGACCGTTTCCTGTTTCAGATTGACATTACCTATCCAGACGAGGCTCATGAACGCGAGATTTTGCTGGCCACCACCGGCATTGAGCAAAGTTCGCCAGATACGGTGCTAAATGCAGAGGAACTTCTGAATTTACAAGAGCTGGTGCGCCTGATGCCGGTCGGCGAGAAAACCCTGGACGCGATTGTGCATCTGGTGCGCCAGGCACGCCCGGATCAAACCACACTTGATGATGTGCGCGGCGGCGTGTCCTGGGGGCCGGGGCCACGTGCCGGTCAGGCCTTGATGCTCGGTGTGCGGGCGCGGGCCTTGTTACAGGGGCGTCTTGCCCCCAGCATTGAAGATGTCTGCGCACTTGCGGCACCCGCATTAAAACACCGCATGGCACTTTCCTTTGCCGCCCGGGCCGATGGCCTCGCCTTGCCCGATCTGATTGATCGGCTGGTGCGAGAGATAGAATAGGGCCTGTGAACATGAGCAAGGCCAGCACCCGTTCATTATTGGCCGCCAACCGCCATGATGCAGATGCTCTGGCGGCACGGTTTCCGGCATTGCTGGCCGAAGCCAGGAAGCTATCGACCAGCCTCGCCCATGGTCTGCATGGGCGACGAAAAAGCGGGCAGGGCGAAACATTCTGGCAATTTCGCCGGGCACGAAGTGAAGACCCCTACAGCGCCATAGACTGGCGTCGTTCGGCGCGATCGGACAATCTGTTTGTCCGCGAAACCGAATGGGAAGCGGCACAAACGGTTTGGCTTTGGCGTGATGGCCGGGCCGGGTTTTCCTGGGCCTCTGACAAGGCTTTTCCATTAAAACGTGATCGGGCATCGGTACTGTTAACGGCATTGGCCATCAACCTTGTCAATGGCGGCGAACGTGTTGGTGTCATCGGACAAATGCAAAGACCTGTTCATGGGCGCGGCGGGCTGGAACGCGCCGGGCGCAAACTGATCCTGCACTCATCTGAGCCAGACGTTCTACGCACCCTGGCGCTTATCGGCCAACCTAAGGCAGTAATTATTTCGGACTTTTATGAAGGGGTAAAAGCCTGGGAGGATCGATTACAAAATTTCAAATCTGCCGGTGTGATCGGTGCTTTGGTGCAGGTTTATGACCCTGCCGAAGAAGATTTTCCCTATAAAGGGCGCACTGAATTTATAGAACCCGGCGGCGGCGCACCAGAAATGTTCGGTCAGGCACAAGCCATCGCACCGCTTTATAATGCTCGTTTTGAGCAAAATACTGAAAGCATGGCCCAGCTTGCCCGGGCACTGGGCTGGACGTTTATCCGCCATCGCACAGATCGGGGGGCAGCACCTGCCTTTTTATCGATCTATCAAAGCATTGCCGGAGATGTTCGCTAATGGGTTTGCTTTTTGGTACCCCCCTGGCGTTAGTCGCCCTGATAGCCTTGCCGTTATTATGGCTACTGCTGCGGGCCACCCCGCCCGCGCCCTTGCAAGCCGTGTTCCCGCCTTTGGCACTTTTACGTAATTTGCAGGACGACGAAGAAACACCCGATAGCGCCCCTTTGTGGTTGCGGTTTTTGCGCCTGGCGATTGCCACGCTGATTATTCTGGCTCTTTCCTCTCCCACGTGGTCGCCAAAGGATGCGAACACAGGTGATGGGCCGGTTTTGATGATTATTGATAATGGCTGGGCAAGCGCACCGGACTGGGCGCAAGTACAAAAAACCGCCCTTGGCCTGGCCAATGCTGGCGCACGAAACACGGCCCTTGTGTTCACGGCACCTGATGGCCTGGATAGGGAAGACATAAAGTTTACTTCTTTATCTGCTTTTCGACAAAGCCTTGGCGATCAGGGCGCGCAAGCCTGGCCTCCGGTGCGTATGGAAACCCTGGCGCAAATCATGGCCTTAAAAACTGCCGGTGGGTTGCCGACCAACACAAAATTTTTGTGGCTCAGTGATGGTCTGGATCATGGCCAGGCGCGTGCCTTTATGGGCGGGCTTGCCACACTTGGCCCGGTGCAGGTGTACACCCCCACTGCCCATGCCTTGCCGCTATTGATAAATCCACCCACGCCGGGCGCACGCGGGCTGGAGGTGTCTGTCCAATCACCCAATTCCGCCACAGCCCGCACAATTGCTGTTCAGGCCATGGATGAAGATGGTTCGGTTATGGCGCAAATAGATATTGACTTTGCCCCCGGCAACAATTTTGCCGAAGGTGAAATTATACTCCCCCTGCAATTGCGTAACCGCTTGCGGACGTTACAAGTGCCCAGCATGCCATCTGCCGGTACAAGCTGGGTTTTTGATGGTGGCTGGACGAGACCGTTGGTTGGCCTTGTTACCCCAGGCGGTGATGTGGATCGCCAACCTTTGCTCTCCGGGTTTTATTATTTGACCAAGGCGCTGGAACCACATGCGGAACTAATGCGCGGAAAGCTTGAGGCTTTGTTGGCAGAAAACCCTGCGGTTCTGGTGCTAACCGACCCGGCGCAACCGACCCGGGCAGGGCTACAAAAACTGGATGCTTTTGTGCGCGCTGGCGGGTTACTGATCCGCTTTGCCGGGCCGCATATGGCCACCAGTGCCGATGAACTGGTGCCGGTGAACTTACGCACTGGCGGGCGATTGATGGGCGGTGCGTTTGGCTGGGAAAGCCCACAAGCTCTGGCACCTTTTGCCCGGACAAGTCCCTTTTTTGGTCTTGATAACGGTACAGATGCTGCTGTGCGCCGTCAGGTTCTGGCCTTGCCAGACAATACCCTGAACGAACGCGTTTGGGCGCGACTGCAAGATGGCACGCCCTTGGTCAGCGCGAATAGCCACGGCGCGGGCCGCATAGTCTTGTTTCATATCACCGCCGCTCCGAACTGGTCTGATTTGCCTTTGTCAGGGCTTTTTGCCGCCATGATGGAGCGCACTTTAGCGTATGCAAAGGGCCGATCCGGGGCGCAATCAACCGTGCCAAGCGGAAACTGGGTACTTAGTGAGGTGCTTTTGCCACAAGGCATTTTGAAACCACCACAAGGCGCAGCAGCTTTTTTACCGGCCCAAACGGTTATTGCCAGCCTTGCCGCCAGCGCACAGCACCCCCCCGGCCTTTATCGCAATGGCGCCTTTTCGAGCGCCCTGAACCTTGGCAATACCATTAAATCGCTAACTCCACTGCCTGCACCACCGGCGGGCGTTAGCGTTATTACTGGCGAGGCGGCGATCGTAATCGCGCTCAAAGCGCCCCTTTTGATTGTCGTCCTTGTACTTTTGGGCGTGGATGTTATTGCCGGACTTTGGTTGGGTGGTCGCCTTCGCACTTTGCGTAAAATCATCCCGACCAGGGCCAGCAATGGTGCACTGATCCTGATTATTCTGGTCTGGATACTGCCCGCACCAAAAATCCACGCACAGGAAAACCCGAAAGCCGCATTACTCTCTGCCCAGGCAACCCATCTGGCCTATGTGCTCACTGGTGATAGTCGTGTGGATGAAATGAGCCGGGCGGGGCTTTTCGGGCTGTCTTTTACCTTAAAACAACGCACAACGGTTGAGCCAGCCGATCCTGTTGGCGTTGATCCATCAAGGGATGATTTGTCGGTTTTTTCATTGCTTTACTGGCCAGTTTTGCGCCCGCCTGCACTGACACAGCGCGCCGTAGAAGAACTGGATGCTTATTTGAAAAACGGCGGCATGCTGGTCATCGATACCCAGGATAATGGCTTGCGCGCCCGCGCATCAGGCGGCGTTGACCCGGCGCTTTCCGTCATATTTTCGCAAATCAGTGTGCCATCCTTGCGCCCCGCCAATGCCGACCATGTGCTAACCCGCACCTATTACCTTATCCATGATTTTGTCGGGCGCACCAATGGCGGCAGACTTTGGGTCGAGGCTGATGCCGCCGGATCATCACTGGACGGTGTTTCGGGAATTATTGCCGGATCAAATGATTGGGCTGCCGCCTGGGCGCTGGATCAAAATGGTCAACCGATAACGGCACTTTCGGATGAAATTCCGCGCCAGCGCGAAATGGCCCGCCGCTTTGGTATCAACCTTGTCATGTATTCACTGACCGGTAATTACAAGGCCGATCAGGTGCATATTCCGGCTCTTCTGCAACGGTTGGGTGAGCAATGAGCGGGCAAGTGATTTTTGACCCATTATTGGCACCAATGCTGATTGCCAGCATTTGCGCTGTGCTTTTTCTGCTTATCGGTCTGGCTTTTGGGTTGAAATTACGCGGCAGCTTCATGCGGGCACTGCTGGTGGTTGCCATAGGCATGGTTTTGGCAAACCCTATCTGGGTTGAGCAGGAAAAAGAGCCGTTAAGCGACGTTGCCGTACTTGTCCACGACATGAGCGAAAGTATGACACTGGATGGTCGTGGTCAGCAATCCGAAGCACTGGCGCAAAGCATACGCGAACGCATTGCCACCGATGCCGGGCTTGACCTTGTAGAAGAAATCATACCGCCATCAGCCGATGGCAGTGCCATTTTTGCTGCCATTCAAAAAGGTATTGCCAAGGCCCCTCCCGGTCGCCTGGCTGGCGTTATGCTGCTTAGTGACGGGCTTGCCCATGACCTGCCACTTGGCCGTATGCCCAGTGCGCCGGTTCATGCTATGGTCATCGGTGACCCGAACCACGGAGATCGAACGTTACGCATTATCAATGCGCCGCGTTATGGTCTGGTTGGCGAAATGGCCGAATTTGTTATCCACATTAAAGATGAAGGGCAAAGCCCGGCCAGTGATGCTTTGGTGTCTTTACGCGTTGATGGCGGCACGCCATTTAGTGTGCGGGTTGTCGTTGGCAAGGATGTCAGGGTAACCCTGCCCATTGAAAAGCGCGGCGATAATGTGGTCGAAATTGAAGTGGCCCCGGCGCTTGAAGAACTAACCCTGGTTAACAATCGCACGGCGGTCAATGTTAACGGCATACGCGACCGGCTGCGCGTGCTACTTGTCACTGGCGAGCCGTACGCAGGTGTGCGGGCGTGGCGCAATTTGCTCAAATCCGATCCGGCGGTGGATCTGGTGCATTTCACGATTTTAAGGCCACCCTTAAAAATAGACCCGACCCCGGTTAATGAAATGGCGCTGATTGCCTTTCCCACGCGCGAGTTGTTCGTTGAAAAACTGGATGGCTTTGATTTGATTGTTTTTGACCGCTATACTCGCCGTGGTGTATTGCCCATGCTGTATCTGGATAACGTGGCGCGCTATGTGGAAAAAGGCGGAGCACTACTGGTTGTTGCCGGGCCAGAGTTTGCCGGGCCGTTTTCTCTGGCGCGAACACCGCTGGCCTCGGTATTGCCGGCGCGCTCTTTAAGCACAATAAAGACCCACGCCTTTCGCCCGGAACTGACCGTGCAGGGCACCCGCCATCCGGTCACCGCCGCTCTGGCACCGTCTTCAAAGACCTGGGGACGTTGGGGGCGACATATCAGCTCATCGCTTTTTTCCGGCACGTCGGTGCTTTCTGATGAAGCCGGTGAACCCCTGATGATACTTGATCGGGTGGGCAATGGCCGCGTCGCCATGTTTATGTCCGACCACGCCTGGCTGTGGGCGCGTGGTTTTGATGGTGGTGGCCCCCACGCAGAACTGTATCGCCGCCTGTCTCACTGGCTTATGAAAGAACCGGAACTGGAAGAAGAGGCCTTGCGGGCGCAAATCAAGGACGGGCAATTGCTCATCCGTCAACACACCCTGGCCGATGGGGTTGAACCGGCCCAGGTTACCGGCCCGGATGGCAAGATCATGACCGTACCCTTGAGCATTGCTGGCCCCGGCCTGTTCACCGGATCCATGCCCGCCAATGCCAGCGGCCTTTATAGCGTACGCGCCGAAAAACTGTTGGCGGTGGCCTCTGGCGGGGCCTTGAACCCCAAAGAATACGCCCATCTGATTCCCTCTATCGACGCCCTCAAACCCCTTGTTAGCCAAAGCCGGGGCGGGGTGTTTTCCATGCGCGCAAATACTGACTTACCCAACATTCGCCGCACCAGCACAAGGGATCGACAGGCCGGGCGTACCTGGATGGGGTTAATGCGCAATCATGCCTTTGTAGTCACCGGCGAAGAACGCCGCCCGTTATTACCGGCTTTGCTGATTGCATTTATTCTTGTTGCGCTTGCTGGCGGTGCCTGGTGGCGCGAAGGCCGTAGTTAGTGTGTAACATGAGAAACCTTGAAGTGAAAATGCACTGACGAGCGCAATTTTTCTGAATCGGCGTAGCTAAACAAGCAAGCGTATGATATATTAATATATAGTGATAATTATTCATACGAACTTTGGAGGCAATTTTATGATCAGGCAAAGTATCTCAATCACCGAACGCAACAAAAAATGGCTCGAAGCCCAGGTTGCCTCTGGCCATTTTGGAAATGAAAGCGAAGTAATCCGCGATATGATCCGCGAGCGTGAATTGCGCGAGCAAGAAACGCCAGATCCTATTGAATGGTTACGAGCAAAGTTAGCTAAATCCATTGAAAGCGGTATTTCCTACACAGACCCCGCCGATCTTCTTGCAATGTTCAAGGCTGAAATGAAGCAAGAAAAAGCATGAATGATTACAGGCTCACGCCAGATGCAGAACAAGACCTACAAAACATTTACGAATGGGGTTTTATGACATTTGGCGAAGATAGTGCCGACAAGTATCATTTGGGTTTGCTGGATCGCTTTGCAAAAATTGCTGAACACCCCCTGCTCTGTCAGACCGTCGATCATCTTTGTGAAGGCGCACGCCGTGCCGTTCATGGGAAAAACAGCATCTATTACCAGATTATCGATGATGATCTAAACATCCTGATTATCGGTATTGTAGGCCGACAGGATACAAACAAAAAATTGTAAACTACCTTGTTCATGGCGCTTTTCCTGAATAGAGCACCCAACTTGCTAATAGCCAGAGAGCCGTCTAGTCTTACCCCTAACAATTTTTTGGTACCTAATAGATGCAAACAGAGCATACAGAGCAATGTCCCGCGTGCAATAAGTGGATATCTAAGAAAGCTACAGTTTGTCCAAATTGTGCCGAGCCTTTAAAATTAGACTGGGTAAAGGTGAGGGAAGCCGAAACGAAAATATTACAAGAACAATTGGAAATAAGTTCAAAACAAGCCAAAAACGGGTGCTTATGGATACTAGGGATTATTATTGTACTGGCGATAATAGGTTCTATGATGCCGGAACAACGCATGACAGATAGAGAAGAATTTAATAACTCTATCAGAAATTTATGCCGTTCTACGGGCGGAAAAGATTGTAATAAGAAAATCCCAGATTCTTATTACGACAATGTAAAATAAGCATGAAAAATTGATTTTCAGCCCCGTATAGCCACTTCCTTCGTCCTTCGAGACGGCCCTGCGGGCCTCCTCAGGATGAGGAACGGGGGAAGAGTAAGAAGCCGGAATTGCGTACAACTAATCGCTAAACACTCTAATTTAGTTTCTTTGGCGGTGTCGGGGCAAAGGCCGGTGGCAGCGGTGCGGCGGGTACGCCTTCTTCTTTCAGGGTTTTGGCTTCATCCCGTGTGGTTTCGCCATAAATGGGCTTTTCATCTTTTTCGCCCCGGTGCATGGCTAAAGCCTCATCGGCAAACTTGTCGCCAACATAGTCATGGGTGGAGCGGATTTTTTCGCGCACCTTGCCGGCAAAGGCGGCGAAGGCTTGTGCGTCGCTGGCGCTTTGCTTGCGCTTGGTGCCTTTTAATGCCGGCGCCATGATCTGTTTGGTAATGTCATTGTCTTCGCAAAGCGGGCAGCTGATAAGCGATTTTTTCTTCTGCATGTCAAAATCGTCCGCACTGGAAAACCAGGCCTCGAACTCATGACCAAATGAGCAAGATAACGCATAACGGATCATGACAGGGTAAAGCCCCTGTCATGGGCAAGCGCCGGTATGCGTCGGCGCGCCGTTTCGCATTTTGCCAGATCAAGATCAGCCATCAACACCCCCGGTTCATCATCGTCCAGCTTGGCTATAACCTCCCCCCATGGATCAATAACCATTGAGTGGCCCCAGGTGCGCCGCCCATCTTCGTGCACACCACCTTGCGCCGGGGCCAGCACAAAGGCACCACATTCAATGGCACGGGCGCGCAAAAGAACCTGCCAATGCTTGCGCCCGGTGATCCGGGTAAACGCGGCAGGAACAGCAAGGACGTTCGCACCGGCCTGGGCCAGCGCGCGGTAAAGTGCCGCAAAGCGCAGATCATAACAAATGCTCAGGCCCAGTGTTGCTGATCCGATGCGCGCAGTAACGGCGCGATTGCCCGGCTGGATATGATCGGATTCGCACCAGCTTTCCCGGGTGTTTATATTCACATCAAACAAATGGATTTTATCATAGCGCGCAATGATCTCTCCAGCCGGGTTAATCAGGAACGAGCGATTGGCCGCCTGTTGCGCCGATACCTTGATGGCCAGTGATCCCACAAGTAAAAATACACCAGTATCACGGGCTGTCTCCATAAAGGCGTTCAAGGCTGGTTCGTTTTTTTCTTCGTTTATGGCCTGTAAATACAGATGGCGATCCGTCTGGATCAAATGCGTGTTTTCCGGTGTGCACACAAGCTGCGCACCTTTTTGTGCGGCCTCGCGGATCATGGCGTTGGCATCTTTAATGTTTTGCGCCGGGTTAATGCCAGAGCGCATTTGCACCAGAGCCGTTCGCAGCCGGTTAGCCATTACTGGCCAATATCGCATCAAATTTGCCAGCGCGCTCCAATGCCATCATCTCGTCACAGCCGCCAATATGCGTGTTACCAACAAAGATTTGCGGGAAGGTATAGCCACCGCCCGAACGTTCAATCATTTCAGCGCGTTTTTTGGGGCTGAACCCGGCACTGATTTCCTCAAGTGTAATGTTGGCTTTTGTCCTGAGCAATGACAGCGCCCGAACACAATACGGGCACAGCATTCTTGTATAAATTGTAACTTTGGTCATGAAACACTCCTGCCTCCTATTTAGTGACATCTGTCAGTTTGACAATACGGGCCAGGGTCAGCGCGTTCACTTGTGCGGCACCTGCTGCTAAAAACGGGCGGGCGCAGGCATCAAGCGTGGCCCCGGTGGTTCGCACATCATCAACAAGAAGGATGTGCGCGCCTTTAATATTATTGCGGTATCGCTCTGGCACCATAAAGGCACCGGCGACATTGCGTTTACGCGCCCGGGCGTTACGCCCCGCCTGGGTAGGTGTGTTGCGTTTTCTATCCAGAAGCTGTGGGCAAAATTGCAAATTTTTCTGTTTTGCCAATGCCCGGCCCAGCAATGCAGACTGGTTAAACCGGCGCTTTATCCGGCGACGCAAGTGCAAGGGTACCGGCACCACAAGCGTTTGTTCCGCGTATAACGCCTTGCCAGCCCGAGCCATCCATTGCGCCATACGTGCCACACCATCGGTATAACCGCCATGTTTTAGCGCCAGGATCAAGGCCCGGCTCACATCATTATAAACCAGTGCAGAACGTGTATAGGCAATCCTGGGCATTCTGGCTTCACAAACTCCACAAAGCTGATCTTCAAAACCTGCATATTCAAACGGGTGGCCACAGGCGGCACACACCGGCTCGGCAATAAACTCCAGCCCGGCCCACGCTTTGGGTGTTAGGGCGCCCGGCGCATCAACAATTTCTTTTGTCACCGGGCAGATGGGTGGTAACAACGCATCCAGTACGCTCGTGCCGATGGCCTTGAGGGTATTGCCAACCATTATGAGTTTTACTCCTCATGTCCAAAACGCAAACTCTGTTTGATTCTGCACGCATTGCCCGCTATCGCGCAAGAGCAAAAAAGTGCAGTGCAGACCATGCTTTTTTACGCGACCGTGTGTTTGGTGATATTCTCTTGCGGCTAGACAGCATCACCCGCACATTCGACCGGGGCGTATTGGTCAGCCCGTTTGCCCTAAATGCGGATACTGCTCCTGATTATCTTGAACAAAAACCAGCCCTGCCCGTGCCAACAAAATCATCTTTGGATCTGATCCTTAGCCTGTTGCATTTGCATGTGGATAATTACCTGCCCGCAACTTTGCGCGCCACCCGCCAAAGCTTGCGCCCGGACGGGCTGTTTTTAGGAGCGATTTTTGGTGAACGCACCTTGCATGAGCTGCGCCATGCCTTGCTCAGTGCAGAAAGTGAACACGGTGGCGCTCAGGCACGAATCATCCCGTTTGCGGACATTCGGTCTTTGGGTGATCTGATGCAGCGCGCGGGATTTGCTTTGCCGGTTATAGATGTTGACCGGGTGACGGTGCGCTATTCTTCACTATCCGCCTTGATGCATGATTTGCGCGGCATGGGGGAGAGTAATCCTCTGAGCGGGCCGGTGCGCCCCTTGCGCCGCGATGTGTTGCTTCGTGCTGAAGAAATTTACCGCCAACACTATGGCGATAAAAAGGGACGCATAGCAGCCAGTTTCGAGATTGTGCACCTGTGCGGCTGGGCACCCCACGAAAGTCAGCAACAACCGCTAAAGCCCGGTAGTGCGCAAATATCGTTGAGCAACGTTTTAGGGCGTGGCCTGAAACACAAAACACCTGAAAAATAAGTGTTTAATTGCCCGTAATAGCCTCAGAAACCCTTTGGAACATCGCTTTAATGTTATCGGAAAAAAGCGTTAATGATGTTAGAATAACCAAAAATATCAAGGCAATGATAAGCGCATATTCAATGGCAGTGGCACCACGATCATCGGTTAAAAACCTGCGTAATAAAAAGCGAATATTCATCGTTTCAACCTGTCCCTTATCTCGCCGGCAAGAGGAATATCTGCCGGGGGCATATCAATGCCGTGCATATCCTGCGGGCGAACCCATTTAATCGCCTGCCCTTCGTGCGGCCTGGCAAACCCATCCCATTGGCGACAAACGAACAACGGCATAAGCAATTGCTGGTCGCCGTGCGTGTGGGTGGCAAAAGCAAAGGGTTGCAGGCACGTTTCACACGGCTCAATGCCCAGTTCCTCACGCAATTCCCTGACCAAGGCCTGTTCAATGGTTTCACCCTGTTCAACCTTTCCTCCCGGAAATTCCCATAACCCCGCATGATCTTTGTCTTGCGGACGTCGGGCAAGAAGCACCCGGCCATCGCGGTCAACAAGCGCACATGCGGCTACCAGTAACAGTTTCATCTGATGCTACCCAGTTTGAAGCGTTTTATCCCAAAGAGATTAACGCAGCGTTTTGATATGTTATTGCGCTGGATCGCCTGAAGGCGTGTCTTCGCTGGCCTCCCCGGACAATATTTCGTTTTCCAGATTAATTTGCTCTGCGTCAGAGGCCGGTTTGTCATCACGTTCAACAATGGCAGAAAGCCGCAATTGACTAATCAGCTTTTGTATTTCGTCAAAAGTCATAAAGCGCACAATACGCGGGCGCATTTCATCAAACCCGGGCGGCGTTTGCGCACGGCGCCCCTCAACCTGAATGACATGCCAGCCAAATTCAGTTTGCACCGGTTCTGAGACAACCCCTTTGGCAAGGGCAAAGGCCGCATCGGCAAAAGGGGTAACCATGGCATCCTGAGAGAAATACCCAAGATCACCGCCTTCAAGGCGACTGCCCGGGTCTATGGATTTTTCCAACGCCAGCTTGGCAAAATCTGCACCGCCAGCAAGGGCAGAAACCACCGCATCGGCCTCTTCTCTGGTTTTTAGCAATATATGCCGTGCATGTACCTCATCGCCAGGCGGGGACAATTTAGCCTGTTCATCATACATGCGCCGGATGGCATCATCTGTGACCGCTTGTGCAACAGTGTTTTCTACCAGGATGTTGCCCAGTATCCGTTCCCGCACAGCCTGCAAACGGCGCTTCGCTTCACCATCGCGATCCAGCCCCTGACGCACGGCCTCCAATGCCAGCAAGCGTTGATCCACAAGGTCATCAAGCACCTGCCGGTATATGTTAGAGCCTTTGGGTAATGGATCACCGACCCGGATCAGTTTTTGCTCAGCGGCTTCACGGGCAATGTCAGAGGCATAAATGGTTGTGCCATTCACCCGGGCTACGGCCTCATCACCAGCACGTTCCAGCGTGCCGCCAAACCCGTCCCTGCCAGTAGAGCCGCCCGGGCCATTACAGGCACCCAGCCCGAGAACCAGTGCAAGAAGCAAACTCGTGCTTTTGGATAAAGAAGATAAATCAGGCATGAAACCCTCCTGCTTTTGATCTATCGTTTTGGTCAAAACATGATACCATAACAATACTGTGTTCAGGCCAGCGCGTTGACACTGCCCGTCCTCGTCATTAAGTCAGCCGTGCGTATGCTGCAAGACATGCAGCCGTTATAGCACACCTTAAACCACCGATTTTGTTGAGTCCTTTGTCATGTTGAATATCGTCCGTAAAATCTTTGGCTCGAGCAATGAACGTCTGGTGCGGCGTATGCAGCCTCATATTGATAAAATTAATGCGCTGGAAGCTGAGTTTGAAGCCCTGGACGACGAGGCGATCCGCGCAAAAACGGAAGAGTTTCGCACCCGTTTCGCCAACGGGGAAACCCTGGATAAACTGCTGCATGAAGCCTTTGCCTCTGTACGCGAAGCGGCAAAACGAACCCTTGGCCAGCGTCATTATGATGTGCAGTTAATGGGCGGCATGGTTTTGCATGAAGGCGATATTGCAGAAATGCGAACCGGTGAGGGGAAAACCCTGGTGGCAACACTTGCGGTCTATTTGAACGCAATTCCCGCCAAGGGCGTGCATGTGGTCACTGTCAACGATTATCTGGCCAGCCGCGATGCGCAGTGGATGGGCCAGATTTACAGCTTTTTGGGCCTGACCACCGGGTGCATTGTTCATGGGCTGACCGACCCGGAGCGCAAACAAAATTACGCCTGTGATGTGACCTATGGCACCAATAATGAATTTGGCTTCGATTATTTGCGCGACAATATGAAATACTCGCTGGAAGAAATGTGCCAACGCGAACATCATTACGCCATTGTTGACGAAGTTGACTCTATCCTGATTGATGAAGCCCGCACGCCTTTGATTATTTCCGGGCCTACCGAAGACCGCACAGAATTCTATCAGACCATTGATGCGCTAATGGCGCTTTTGGACGATGAAGATTTTGAACTGGATGAAAAACAACGCTCGATTTCTTTGACCGAATACGGCAATGAAAAAATTGAAAAGGTTTTACTGGAAAAAGAACTGATCGAAGATGATCTCTATGACATTAACAATGTCTCGGTGGTGCATCACGTCAATCAGGCCTTGCGGGCGCACAAGCTGTATAAATGCGACAAGGATTATATCGTCAAGGATGGCAAGGTGATGCTGATTGACGAGTTTACCGGGCGTATGATGGATGGCCGCCGCCTGTCCGAAGGATTGCATCAGGCGATCGAGGCCAAGGAGCAGGTCGAAATTCAACCAGAAAACGTCACTCTTGCCTCTATCACCTTCCAGAATTATTTCCGTCTTTACGGAAAACTGGCCGGCATGACCGGTACGGCGATGACTGAAGCGGCAGAATTTGAAAACATTTACAAGTTGAATGTTATTGATATTCCAACCAACAAGCCGGTTTTGCGTATCGATGATGATGATGAACTGTACCGCACGGCCCGTGAAAAATACGGTGCCATTATCACCGATGTACGCGAATCCACAGCCCGTAAGCAACCTATATTGGTCGGCACGGCCTCTATTGAAAAATCAGAAGTGCTCTCGGAAATTTTCAAAAAAGAAAAAATCAAACACAAAGTGCTGAACGCCCGTTACCACGAACAGGAAGCACAAATTGTTGCCCAGGCTGGCGCGCCCGGTGCGATCACCATCGCCACCAACATGGCCGGACGTGGCACCGATATTCAACTGGGTGGTAATGCCGAAATGCTGCTGACCGACTGGCAGGAGGCCGCAAAGGCCAAAGACAAGGAGCCAACCGAAAAACAGCTTGAAAAGAAACGCGATCAAATCAACGAACAGGTCGCGGCCAGCAAGGAGATTGTCATCGAGGCTGGCGGGCTTTACGTGTTGGCCACGGAACGTCATGAAAGTCGACGTATCGACAATCAGTTGCGTGGCCGTACCGGGCGACAGGGCGATCCAGGCCGATCCAAGTTTTTTGTATCCGTTGAAGATGATTTAATGCGAATTTTTGCCCCCGAACGCATGGATGGTATCATGCGCACTTTGGGATTGCAGGACGGCGAATCCATTGCTCACCCCTGGATGAACAAGGCACTGGAAACCTCACAGAAAAAGGTCGAGGCGCGCAATTTTGAGATCCGCAAAAATGTTCTCAAATACGATGATGTTGTTAATGACCAGCGCAAGGCCATCTTTGAGCAACGCCGCGATTTCATGAATTCTGACGATGTATCCGATGTGATCGCGGACATGCGTGCCGAAGCCATAGAAGATGCCATAGACCGCTATATGCCTGAAAAGGCCATGGCTGACCAATGGGATGTGCAAGGTCTCAAAGCAACCCTGCTGGAGCTATTGGGCATGACCCTGCCGGTCGATGTGTGGACAAAAGAGGAAGGCACCGCCAATGAGGAGGTGCAGGAACGCATCATCGCCATGGCCGACAAAATATATGCGCAAATCGCCGCCAATTTAACCTCCGAGCGTTTGCGGCACATCGAAAAACAGGTTCTGCTTAGTGTTGTGGATCAGAACTGGCGCGAGCATTTGCAAAACCTTGACCATTTGCGCTCTGTCGTTCATTTGCGCAGTTATGCCCAGCGCGATCCTTTGAACGAGTTCAAAACCGAGGCTTTTTCGCTGTTTGAAACCCTGCTTTCGGAACTGCGCGAAACGGTGACCAAAATCACCATGAGTTATCAGAACTTGCGCCTGGAGCCTCAGGATTTACAACTTCAAGTGCCTGAAATTTCACAAGAGTCACACGCTGGCTCAGATACTGACCCAGATACTGGCCTGAGCACGGGCGGGCTGGACGTGCGGGTAGAGCCATCCCGGGGTCGCCAGGCCGCCGCCGTGATTGATCCACAAAATCCCGACACCTGGGGCCGGGTGCCGCGCAATGCGTCCTGCCCGTGCGGCACAGGAAAAAAATACAAACATTGTCATGGCAAGGTTTAGGAAATAACTGCCCTTAAACACCAAATGGTAAGATTCTCTTGGCAAACAATATCAATTAGAGTGTGATAAGTGATTCGCTCACCATGGAGATGACCATGCTTCGAATAATACCAGGCGCCCTGATCCTAACGTTGTTTGCAAACCACGCTCTGGCAGGTGGTGCTCCAGGACAATTGCGGCGTAATGCCGACACCGCTCATCCACAATCAATGGCAGCATCCTATGGTGGGGCCAGCAGCGTTACCTCTTCTGCAACATCGCCCTTTGGCCTTCGGGATGTTGAATTCAAGACCAGTGTTTCGTTTAACTCGGAATATGTGTTTCGTGGAGGCCAAAATGCCAAGCACAATGTGCAGGGCAGCATAGAAATATCTTCAGGCGGGTTTTATGTCGGTGCCTGGGCCGTATTGCCCACCGAAGATGATTTTGATGCCTACCAGACGGAAATAAATGTTTATGGCGGCTTTGGTTTTGATCTGACAGACAGTGTCTATGCCGATATTGGCGTTACCGGCTATATTTATAATTCGCCGCAACTTTTGTTTGCTGCCGAAGATTCCATAGAAGCGTATGCCGGGCTTTCTCTTAATTTGCCACTTAGTCCCAGCCTGTACGGATTTTATGATTTTGAAACCAAGATCGCCACTGCAGAAGCTTCGCTGGAATACAGCCTGCCCTTTGGGCGCACAGACCTCAACCTTGGTGCCACCGGGGGTTATGCAGATGGCAATGGTGCTGACTATGCATATTTTCAGGCCGATGCCGAACTTGTCTACAATTTCAATCGTCAGGCTTCGTTTGGGATTGGCGGACACTGGGCGGTTTCAGAAGACAGTCGCTTCCTCGATGCTCTCAGCTTTACCGATAATAATTCAACCTGGTATGGCATCACCCTGAAGGCCCGCAACTAGGCTTTCTCGGACAAACGAATGGCTGCGCGGCAGCCTGCCTTGATAAAACCGGTGAGCAGTGAATAGGCCGGTGCCTGATGAGCACCCTCCTCAATGGCTTTATCACGATGCTCCAGCTCATCGGCACGAAATTTCGTGAACATGGCCTTTAGTTCCGGCTCGGCATTGGCTGCGTCCAGTTCGTCTATCTGGCCCTGATAATGTTCCTCTATCACATCTTCGACCGCTTCTGTGCAGGCGTGGGCGCAACGCTCACCCAACAAGGCCGTCCCTGCGCCTAGAACAAAGCTTAAAGGTTGCCAAAGGCCGATAAATGCGGTGGGCCGGGCGCGACGGTTTCTCAACTCCTCATTAAAGGCATTCAAATGAACGTGCTCTCCCTGTTCCATTTCAAACAGGGTTTGAGTGAGGGCGCGTTTGCCCGGCAATGCGCCGAACACACGCTGTTGTGCCCGATAAATGGCCACAGCCGCGGTCTCGCCCGCATGATCCACACGGATCATGTCGACTACTCGATTTGCAAGAGCATTGCCCGGAGAAGCGGGGCGTTTTGCCCGTTTGTGATCGGCTCGTTCAGGCATTGTTACGCTCTTTATCCTGCATGAGACTGAGAAAACTGGCCGTAGCCAAAGCCAAAGAAAGAATCATGTTCCACCCAGCCATGGAAATACCAGCAAAACTCCAGGGAATTTCATCGCAAGCAGGTGCCTTTGTTGCCGTTCCCAGTGCCGCGTTCAGGTCAGCGGCGCTTAACCCGTCCAGACCGCCACCACCGCCGGTACAGGTCGCAGGGCCTGGCCAAAAATGCCATTCAACCCCAGCATGATAACCCGCCACAAAAGCACCGGTAAGAAATGTTAACCCCAACAGCGCCACAACACCGCGCCCGGTCATCCGGTTTGGCTTTAATTGCATTAACGACATGCCAATTATGGCAATAACAAGCGCAACCCAATATACTTCCCTTTGCCGAAGACATAAAGCACAGGGGCGCAGCCCGCCAAAGTTTTCAAAGGCATGGGCAATCCCAAGTGAGGCCAGAGAAGCAATAATCGCCATAAGCGGCCAGCGCGATGAGTTAAAAATAATTCTTGCGGTCATGAGTGCAGTCTAGCGCGTTCACATTTCCTGCCAAGTGGTTTTGGCGCGGCGTCTCGCCGCGCTTAGGTCTGTGGAAATTAGTGTATCAGTTTCAAGACCAGAAAACTGATCATGACGGCGGCAAATATGCCCATGACCAGCAAGGCAAAGTGCCGCTCAATCAATTCTTGAGCACGATCACCTAAAAGCCGCAACAGGGCAGCCTCTAAAAAGAACCGCCCCCCTCGGGCCACAACACTGGCGGTCATGAAAACTGCCAGATTGATGTGTGAAAATCCTGAGGCAATGGTAATGACTTTATAGGGAAATGGCGTCAAGCCAGCGCCAAATACCGCCAAAAATCCATAGTCCTCAAACCAGGCGCGAAACGCCTCAAAGCTGTCTTGTTTGCCATATAAATCCAGCAATGGTTGGCCAATGGTATCCCAGGCAAGGGCACCAATGGCATAGCCCAGCAGACCACCCGCCACCGAAGCAATCGTGCAGATACCGGCGATAAGCCAGGCCTTGCTCCTGTCTGCCAAAACCATGGGGATGACCATCACATCAGGAGGGATAGGAAACACCGAACTTTCAATAAAAGATATAAACGCCAGCGCCGGATACGCATATTTGCCGCGAGCAAGCTCAAGTAGTCTGGATTTCATCGTTTATCTGTCCTGATGGTTTATTGCACAGGCTGGTGCCACATTTTGTTTGCTGTGGCTATAGCAGTGAAGAGCAGACAGGGTTGTTGACGCTCTGACGAGTGTGGGTATGCTTTGCGCTGCTACGCACATATATGCCGGTGTGGCGGAATTGGTAGACGCGCGGGATTCAAAATCCCGTTTTCTTATGAAAGTGTCGGTTCGATTCCGACCACCGGCACCATTTTATTTGTGCATCGCGGTGATGGTGCCCGTGGATTGTGCCACTTGTAATAATGTCTCGAAATTAAAACAATATAAGCACCTTTGCCCTATGTATTGGTTCAAGGCTTGCCTTCGTATAAGGCAAAGTCATTTTTGGGGCGGGAAAGGGTGTTGGGTTTGCGATCTGTTTTTCTTTGTGTTTTTTGCGTGTTTGTCCTGACGCAAGCCAGTGCAGGGTTTGGGCAAGCCAGCCAGCCAATTGCCCACAATGGTGTAATTGATCTGCGTGCCTGGGATTTTTCTGATAAAAACGGCGTTATTCCCCTACAGGGCGAATGGCGCTTTGCCTGGCGGCAATTCATCAACCCGGAAATACCAAAAGGTGAAAATGCCTTTTCATTTGTAGATGTCCCGCATCGGTGGCGCGGTGCCCGTTTTAATGACGGTGTATCTGATGGTCGGGGGTATGGAACCTATTATTTACGTGTTTTATTGCCAGATAATGCACCGCGCCTGGCCTTGAAATCGCCTGGTCTGACCTACGCGACAGCAACATATATCAATGGTGAATTGATCCGCATGGCCGGAAAGCCCGGCGCGGACAAGGCAAGGGAGCAGCCCTATTATATTGTCGATGCGTTTCAATTGCCTTCATCCGCGTCGCGCGGTGAGGTGCTGGATATTGTTATTCACATTTCCAATCATATTCACGCGCGCGGCGGCATGATTGCAAAAATTGAACTTGGTTCAGTCAGAGACGTTATGACAGCACATAAACGCTATCAGGCATTTGTTATCGCCATGGTCAGTGCGATGCTGGCGATAACGGGGTATTGCCTGGTGATTTATTGTACCCGGCGCGCGTTCAAGGCACCGCTTTATTTTGCTCTGTTTTTGTTTTCATTGGCCGCTCACATAGGGGTGAGCAAGGGCGTTTTTGTTGAGATACTGCCCTTTATTTCCGGGTTGACCTTGTTACGGGTCGAGTATCTGGCGATCATTTTTGGGCCATTCGCGGGCTATTTATTCATTGCCAGTCTGTATCCGCATATATTCCATAAACTGGTGACCCGGGCCATCACAACTTATACATTTATTACAGCTTTTTCTGTGTTTGCCATGAATGCCTACCAGTATTCCTCTCTGGTTACGCTCTATCAGGCGGGGCTGTTGCTGACCCTGCTGACAACGATTATCGGGTTGGCGCTTGCCGCTCACAGACGTCTGGATGATGCGATTCTTCTGTTTGGCGGATTATGTATTTCTTTTGTGGCCCTGGCCGTAGGTATCTATGCGCAGCACCTGACGGGCGCACCAAGCTGGTTGATTGTATATGTCTCGCTGCTCACCAATATACTGGCGCAGGCCATTACATTAGGACGTCAATTAACCCGAACCATGCAGCGCACAGAACGCCTGGGTGTCAAACTGAAAGAGGCGAACGAGCGGCTTGAAGCCCGTGTGACCGAACGCACCAGACAATTGGACAAGGCGCTGGAAAAGGCAAATCTGGCAAGCCATGCAAAATCAGAATTTCTGGCCGCCATGAGCCATGAAATACGAACACCCATGAACGGTGTCATTGGCATGACCGAAGCGGTGCTGGATGGTAATTTACCGGTGAAGCAACGCGAAAACATTCAGGTCATCCGGCAATCGGCAAAATCGCTGATGGTGATTTTGAACGATATACTTGATATTTCCAAAATCGAAGCGGGGAAGATGACCCTGGAGACCCGGCCATTTAATTTACAAACTGTTATTGATAGCACCCTTGCCTTGTGGAAAGAGCCAATTTCTCAAAAGGGGTTGGCGTTAAAAACGCAAATAGACGGAGACATCTCAGGCTATGTATTGGGTGATGAAATTCGTCTTGGTCAGGTGCTCTCCAACATTATTTCAAATGCCTGTAAATTTACACAAAAGGGCCATATTAACGTGTTGGTCAAGGCCAGAGATATTGACGCCAAAAAACAATTGGAGTTTCGTATTGAAGATACCGGCACCGGGATAAAGCGCGAAAGCGTAGAGCAGGTTTTCAAAGCGTTTGCACAAGAAGATCAGTCAATTTCTCGGCGTCATGGCGGCACCGGCCTGGGTCTGCCCATCTGTGTGCAGCTGACCGGGTTAATGGGTGGTGAGCTTAATTATGATAGTGGTTACGAAGATGGGGCTGCCTTTGTCCTGAGCCTGACGCTGGAAACTGCGGCGAAACCCAAAGCGATAACGCAAACAGAAGACAAGACGATCAGGCAAGAACCCCGGCGGCTGAAGCTTCTTATCGCCGAAGACAATACCATCAATCGAAAAGTGCTGCGAGCACTGCTGGCAAAAATGCCCTTTGATCTCAGCTTTGTCCATGATGGGTTTGATGCCGTCAATTTGGCGCAAACAGCGGCTTTTGATATCATTTTGATGGACATACAAATGCCAAACATGGGCGGCGTTGAGGCAACCCAGGCCATACGTGCCGGTACTGGCCCCAACGTGTCCACCCCGGTCATTGCCGTTACCGCCAACGCCATGACCGGCGATAAAGAGGCGTATATGCACGCGGGCATGAATGGTTTTGTATCAAAACCGATCAATCCCAAAGACCTGATTGAAGCCATCAGTCAGGCCTCCAAAAGCTGTGCAAAAGACAATAACGCCAACCATATCGCCAAAACCGGCTAGTGCACAAAAGATGACATCCAGAGTGGAGAGCCATAAGCTTGCCTGATTCGTTTTCGACCGCTTTAGCCCGGTCTGATAAAGGGTTGCACATGGCAAAAGAAACCGTACAGGAACAGTTTTGGCGCGGTGATTTTGGCGATGATTATGTTGATCGCTGCCGGGGCGACGCCCTGCTGGCCGCACGATTATCTTTATGGACAACAATACTACGCACCTGTGGCCCGATAAGCAGCATTACCGAATTTGGGGCCAATATCGGTTTGAACATGCATGCCCTGCACCACCTGCTCCCCGAAGCAAAACTGCATGGTGTCGAGATCAATACCAAGGCGGCAGCAGAATTGCAAACCCTGGGGTTTGTCGATGTGCACGAAGGCTCTTTGCTGGATACCGCGCCAGCACAACAAAGCGACCTGGCCTTTACCTGCACAGTGCTAATCCACATTAACCCGGCCGAGCTGCCCCGTGCCTATGCGCAGATTGCCAGTGCCGCCGGACGTTATGTCGTCATCTGCGAGTATTATAACCCGGTACCGGTTCAGATACGCTATCGTGGCCATAACGAGCGATTATTCAAACGCGACTTTGCCGGTGAATTCATGGATGCACACCCGGAATTTCAATTGCGCGATTACGGTTTTGTCTATCATCGTGACCCAAATTTCCCAGCCGATGATTTTTCCTGGTTTTTGATGGAGAGAAATCATTGAATAGATTGTCGCGACGGGGCGTTTTAATGACGCTAAGCACCAGTTTGGCTCTTGCTGGCTGCGGCCAAAGCGCCGATGAACCGGCATCAAAAATTGTGATCTTTAACGCTTGGATGCGCCTACCTCCTGGCGGACGAGACATTAGTGCGGCCTATCTTGTTATCCATAATAATGGCGGCGCAGATACGCTATTGTCTGCATCGTCACCAATGGCTGATGATGTACAAATGCACATTCATGAGGTTGATGGTGAGGTGATGCGCATGCGTCATGAAGACAGCGTCGCCATTCCGGCAAACAGTTCTGTGGATTACAAGCCCGGCGGACGGCACTTGATGATGTTTGGAGTGCCAGATGACTTGCGGGCGGGTGATGAAATACTCCTGACGTTGGTCTTTGAGCGCGGCGGCGAAATAAGCACGTACTTCAGGGTGAAAACCGGACTTTAAAATAGCGCCGGATCACCCTTTTCGGGCGAGCGTTGGGTTATCGGCTCACGGCCCGGTTTTACATCGGGTACTAACAGCGCCCCTTTATCTTGCTTGATGGCAATTTCCTCAAAGGCTTTATCCATAGCGACAAACCGCGTCGCTGTTGGCGGGTGGGTTGACTTTTTGGTAATGCTGCCGGGGTTTTGTGCGCCCATACGCCGCCAGAAATCTTCAGCAATATCAACGTTATAACCGGCGCGGACAAAATAATAGGCACCGACATAATCCGCTTCTTGCTCAAACTCTGCCGAATACGTCAGATAGGCGGCTCCTGCAGCACTTTGTGAAAATATAGCCGGGGTGAAAACCCCAAAAGCAATCAACGCCACATCAAGCACCAAACCGCCTGCCAAACCCAGACCAATGTTAATACTCTGGGCTCGGACATGCCCCATGGTGTTGTGAGCAAACTCATGAGCAATAACCAGTGCCAGTTCCTCGTCCGTCTGGGCAAAACGCAACATGCCATCATTGATGGTAACATAGCGGCCATTGGCTTTGGCATTTATGGCCGCGCTGCGTGATACACCAATGGGAATATCGCAAACGCGAACCGGGGTCATGGCAATATCGATAATTTCACCATCACGACGAACACGGAATGATATGGCCTCTGCCTTTTTGGCATCCATCATTTTTGCAAACCCTGCAAATACCTTGTCACCCGGTGTTATATTGTCTTCATCCAGGGCGATAAACTCATCACCAACGGCAAGACCTGCCTTTGCCGCTGGTGAGCCGTTAATGACATAAAGAACCTTGGGTAGACCATCAAACTGATAAAGTGCCTCGCCCGCTTTGGCATAATCGCCCTTGTATTGCGCGGCGCTATGGTAGCCAAAACCAAACATGGTTCGCCCGCGCGGACACAGGGGCGCATTGGCCTTTGACAGGGCAAAACTGATCCGATTTACGCGTTCTTGTTTTTTAAGAAGAGTTTGCAAAACCAGCGTGCGTTGCTGAAAAATTTCTTCTTCGCGCTCTGCCTTGGTTGTTTTTGGGGGTGCGCTGAGTGGGGTTACACAGGCATTCAGGCCAAATGCCGCCGTGATTACAAATGTTGTGGCCCTAGTCCCGCGCATGCAGGTGTTTTTCAATGGCATTCCAAAACGCCGCACAGGCATCAATGCCGGTAAAGCGTTTTAGTTCCTGCACACCTGTAGGCGAGGTCACGTTAATCTCGGTCATATAGCCATCTATGACATCAATACCGACAAAAACAAGACCGCGCCTTTTAAGTTCAGGGCCAATGGCGGCGCAAATCGCGCGATCCCGATCAGTCAGATCAACCGGTTGCGCCTGGCCGCCCACGTGCATGTTTGATCGGGTTTCGCCCTTTTGTGGCACCCGGTTAAAACCACCGGTCAGCTCGCCATCAACCAGTAAAATGCGTTTATCGCCATCTTTCACCGCAGGTAAAAAGGCCTGCGCCATGACCGGCTCCCGGCTTAGGGCAAAAAACGTCTCCAGTAATGAGCCGTAATTGCTATCACCCTCTTTGAGGCGAAAAATCCCGGCCCCGCCATTACCATAAAGCGGCTTGATAATAATATCCTTGTGGCGTGCCCGAAAGGCACTGATTGCATTGACATCACGGCTAATCAGGGTTGGCGGCATTAGTTCTTTGAACAATAGAGGAAACAGTTTTTCCGGCGACGAACGCACCCATGCCGGATCATTGACCACCAGCGTATCCTCGCCAACCAGTTCCAGCAAATGTGTCGCCGTGATATAAGCCATGTCAAAAGGCGGATCCTGACGCATCAACACCACATCAACATCTTTACGCAGGTCAAGCTCCATGGCTTCACCCTCTTTGGCGTGATCGCCCTGCACACGTTTGACAACAACCGGACGAGCGCGGGCAAACACTCTGCCTTCATCATAGGTCAGGTCTTGTGGCCCATATGTCCAGATTCGAAACCCTCGTTCCTGCGCCGCCTCGATCATGGCAAAACTGGTATCACCATCAATATCAACGCTATTGATGGGATCCATCTGCACCGCAATTCGCAAAATACCGGCCATGATGTTTTCCCTGGATTTGAATAAAGTGAAAGCCAGATTTAAGGATTAGACTCTTACCCCGCAAGGTCGGGACATACTGATTGGTAACCTATGATCCGTCGTCCGGCCCACCGGCAAGTTCATTTTTCGACTGCTCTGCACCAGCATTTGCGCGTCTGGCCACGGTCAGATAGCTCACCACTTTTTGCACACCAGGAACCAGACGGGCATGACCGGTAATGCGGCCGATCTCGCCCTCGGTGCGCACAAGGCCCAAAAGGTAAACCACCTTGTTGCGGGTTTCGATATTCACATTAACGCTGCGCGCCGACTTGTCGGTAAAAATGCGCGAGCGCACCTGTGTGGTAATCCAGCGATCTTTCATATTGCCGAAAAACCCGCGTTTACCCGTAACCTCAATTTCATTGGCAACCTTGATAACCTTGGGTGCGCCCCAGGCCAGTCTTTCTGCTTCCAGGCGCAATTGCGGCTCTGACACATTGCCCGAAAGCAAAACAAGTCCATCCTCTACGGCAACGCGCACACCCGAAAGATCACCATCGGGGTAACGGCGCAAGCGTGCACCAATGGCCATGCCGGCACTGGTGTCATCAATACTGCGCCCGACAGAGCGTTCCTTGCTGGTTGCCCCGCTTATGGTGCTGACCGCGCACCCCGACAAGGCCAATGCCAGAACAGCAAAAACCGTATTACGCAGCAAAGTCATGGAAGCCTCCAATGATCCGAATCATATCTGTCCACGATCTAGAATACCGCAGTTTTAGCCTCGCTGTCTGCCTGCCAGGCCGATTTGATATGGCGCGGCCAGCGAAACCCGCCTGTCAGGATAACATCAAAGCGCACATCACAGGCATAGAGCGCCGGGTTTTTTGCCAAATAAGCATTGCCGGCCCGCACCAGACGGGCCGCCTGTGCCGGATGAACAGCCTCTAGTGTGGCACCGCCCTTGCGGCTTTTCACCTCCACAAATGCCAGCACATTGCCGCGCCTGGCAACAATATCTATCTCACCGGCACCGGTGGTATGGCGAAAATGTAATAGCCGATAACCCTTGAGCACCAGCACCAGGGCGGCAAGACGCTCGCCCCATATCCCGCGTCGATAGGCCCGCACTCGTCCTTTGCGGGTCATGATGGTTTTTGTAAATCCAGCGCCCGGCGATAAACATCGCGGCGGGCAAGCCCGCATAGCCCGGTTATCTCATCAACCGCACTTTTCAGGCTTTGGTGTGTTAACGCCTCGGTTAGCGCCCTGTCCACCTGCTCTGCATCCCAGTGCGCGTCCTTGTCCGGTGGGCCGACAATAACAACCATTTCGCCGCGCCTTTCATTATCGGGGATCAATGTGCCCAACTGATCCAGCGGTGCACGATAAATCGTCTCGAACCTTTTGGTCAGCTCCCGGGCCAGTGCCGCAGGGCGGGGGCCAAACACGGCAGTCATATCGGTCAGGCTGGCCTCTATACGTGTTGGTGATTCATAAAATACAAGGCTTGCCGGGATGGTTTTTAACCCCTCCAGTGCCCGCTTTCGTGCAACACTTTTGGGGGGCAAAAACCCGGCAAAGAAAAACCTGTCCGTCGGCAAGCCAGAAACCGTTAGCGCCGCCAGCGTCGCGCTTGGCCCGGGAATAGCAAAAATATCAATGCCGCGCCCAGCTGCTTCACGCACCAATTTATAGCCCGGATCAGAGATCAGCGGCGTTCCGGCATCACTGACAAGGGCTATGCGGGCGCCTTCCTCCAGGGATCGCAACACACCTTCGCGGCGTTTGTCGGCATTGTGCTCATGATAGGCGGTGCATTTTGGCCGCAAGCCGTGGGCATCAAACAATCGACGGCTCATGCGTGTGTCTTCGGCCAGCACCAGATCGGCAACCCCAAGCACATCAAGAGCGCGCAATGTGATGTCACGCAAATTGCCGATAGGCGTGGCCACCAGATAAAGCCCGGGCGCAAGAGTATCAGACGTAATACCGCCTTGCGGCAAAGCGGCGCTCTCTTTATTATCGCCGGGTATGTTAGGGACAGATGTCATGCACTTTGGATTGTGGACTGATTTTTACAAAGGTGGAAGAGGGGTTGCCGTTCTTGTCATGGGCATAATGGCACTGGCCGCTTGTCAAACCCCGACACCACCTCCAACCCAACGCCCCATTCCCCAGCCTGGCCCTAACCAAACCCCGATAGCCAGGCCGACACCTATAAAACCTGAACCACAACCCACTGGCCCCATCGGGGTAATCCTGCCGCATATGGAGGGTCGGGATCTGGTGCGTATTGGCTTGCTTTTACCATTCAGTGCCAATAGTTCCACTTTGCGCGATGAAGCGCGCTCTATGCTAAATGCCGCACAAATGGCGCTAATAAAGAGCGGCGACCCTCGCCTTGTCTTGTTGCCAAAAGACACCGGCGGCACGGCTTCTGGCGCACGAAGTGCCGCCAATGCGGTTATCAGGGACGGAGCCACTATAATCCTCGGGCCAGTTTTGGGCAGTGCGGTTTCTGCTGCAGCAAGACCTGCCCGGCGCGCCCAAATTCCCATGATCGCCTTTTCAACCGATAACAGCGTTGCCGGAAACGGTGTGTATCTGCTCAGCTTTTTGCCCGAGGCCGACATGAAGCACATGATCGGGTTTATCAAACAGCAAAATATCATCGCCTTTGAAAAATTTGCTGTCTTGCGTCCTGATGCGAAAATGCTGGTGGCAGATGACAGTATTGCTGGATTGGCGCTGTTGCGCCCCGATAATGCTTATGGTGATCGAATTGAAAGTGCGTTGTTTGCACAAACACCGGAAGCTGGCCTTTTTATAACCGACATTGCCCGCTATAGCCGCAATGCCGAAAGCATGAGCGCACCGGCAAAACAAATCGCCCACGTAACCGAGCGCAACGAGGCTATTTCTACATGGAAAGACGAAGGCGGCATTGGCGATCCTGGCCTTGATCCTTCTTTTGTTTTTTCCTTGCCTTATCAAGCTATTTTTATCCCTGAAAGCGGGGTGCAATTACGCTCTTTGGCGCCGTTATTGCCATTTTATGACGTTGACCCAAAGATTACCCGTTTTATCGGCACAAGTCTCTGGAATGATGAAGACCTGCTGCGCGAACCAGCCCTGTTCGGCGGCTGGTTTCCCGCTCCCAACGCCCGGGCCAGAGCCGTTTTTACCGATAGCTATGAACGCGCATTTAACGAAAAACCAGGTCGACTGGCCAGCCTTGCCCATGATGGGGTTTTGATCGTGCCACAAAGTCTTGTGGATGCCCGAAACGGGTTGAAAATTGACCCCGGCCTTATCAAACACCCCGAAGGGTTTCGCGGAGCCGATGGCCTCTTTCGCTTTGGCGAGGATGGGCTGGTAGAGCGGGTGCTCAGTATTTTTGAGATTCGCCAAGGTTCGTTTCGTGAGATTAAACCCGCAGCAGAGCATTTTGAATTACCAGAAGACGACGATGATACGGCAGTGTTCTAGACTTGGGTTCACCCAAATTAAATTCACCGAAAATGCTCCCGTATGCTCTGGCACAAAACGTTATGCGCCAGAGCATGATGGTGTTATTGCGTGGCGACAGATTGACGCCATAACTCCGAAACTTTGCCAGAAGCTATATCCTGTACAAAAAGCCCCCATGGGCCAGATGGCCCTTCGCCGATAGAAGAAACAAAGGCAAGGGTTTTGCCATCGGGAGACATTGCCGGATAATCCATAAATCGTCCTTTCACGGGTTTGGGCAAATGTCTGGATTGGCCGGTATCACGATCAATCAGCATGTGGGTAACATTACCCCACGGCTCCGGTGCGCTCTGGTCAGTCCAAACAACAAGATAACGACCATCCGCCGATATACTTGGCGCAGAAAACCCAAGCCAGCCTTCAGCGGCGGTTTTCCTGGAATTTACCGTCAGTTGCTCAACATTATCTCCATTTAAGGATGAAGAATACACATCATGATGGCCGTTGCGTTTGCTGCTGAAAAACAGGGTATCACCAGCCTGTGCGATCGTCGCCTTGATTTCAAAAAACCCCAACTCCACCCGTGGCTCATCAATGAGATACGTGATTTTACCGGTTTTTTTATTCCAAATTCTAAAATCTGCATCATGGACATCAGAATTCCGGCGTTGTGAAAATGCAATGTTACCATCGGGCAATTCAAAGGGGTGGTAATCGTCCATCCCGCGTTCGCCAAACAATCTTGCTGGTTTGCCACCAGCTATATCTATTGACGCAACGTCCCACTCTTTGCTGTTATTGCCTTCATCATCCAGAAGAGAAGAATAGATAATCTGTTTTCCATCTCGCGAAAACGATGGCTGTAAATCCAGAAAATCATTATTGGTAAGTTGCTTTAACCCACCTCCTTCTTTTTGAATAACAAATAGTTCAAAATCGGTTCCGCCTTCTTTTGCAGCAAAGGCTATTGATTTTCCATCCGGTGACCACGTGGCCCCTTGCGCACCCTGCTGGGCGTGTGCGCTTGTCATAATCCCTGACAGCAACATTGCGCTCAATTGGGCGGTTATCGAAAATAGCGTTCGTTTTTGCATCTGATTCTCCTCGTGCAATTGCTAATGATAATTGCAAGCATGGAGCGCCTGTTGCCCTGATACAGTTTGCTAAACCTGCTTTTTTTCTACTTTATTTATACGTTTTGGTGAAAAAACTGCATTCCCTACACGAAGGCGTGCATACCTATCTGAATTTTGATATGGGATGGTTATGAATAAATTTGTCTCGACCGGGTTTGCATTTTATGACTTTGAGTTTGATGCCAAATCTGAAGAATTATTCAAAATTGCAAAACGCAAACGTATAGATTTGCAGCCAAAGCCTGCGGCTATTCTGGCGCTTCTGCTCAAACATAACGGCGTTCTGGTAACCCGTAAAGAAATTCAAAAGCATATATGGCCTGATACGGTCATAGATTATAATCAACGTATCAGCTCATCCATTCAACAAATAAGAAACGCCCTTGGCGATGATCGTGCATCACCAAAATATATTGAAACCATTCCCCGCAAGGGTTATCGGTTCATCGCCCCTATAAAGGCGTTGCCAAAACAAAACTTTATGGGGTTTTCTGTCATTGAAGCAAACAACAGGTTTGTTACGGTTTTCAGAAAAAACATATTGGCCGCGCTCCTGATTGTTGCACTTGTAAGCTCTAGTGTCCTTATTTGGTCTACACAAATTAAACCTGCACTGGAGCCCAAAGCCTACATCAGGCCATTATTGCTTATTCTGCCCGGTGTAGTAGAGGCTAACAGTGCGCCAGATGATGCGTTGTTTCATAAACTTGCCCGTGGATTAAGTGATGAAATCATATCCCGGCTATCACGGGCGCAACCCCAAATTCTTGGCGTCATCGCTCGCATAACTGCAAAAGAATTTACCCGTGACAGACAATCTGTTGAGCGCGCTAAAAACCAGCTGGATGCAACTCATCTGTTGGAAACCTCGATCCGCAAAAACAACGGTAAAATCTATGTTGCCACAGCACTGGTGCGCTTGTCAGATCTGACACAAGTATGGACACAAACTTATGAAACACAGATCGGCGACCTTGGTGTCATTAAAAACGATGTCGCCAACAGAATTTCAACAGCATTAAACCTGCGTTTGCGCCATGGGGTTTGGGGAACTGAAACCCAGGGCACGTTTGATCGTGTGGCCTACCAGAATTATCTAACGGGTCTTGCTTTTCTCAACCGGTCACAACCTGATAGCATCAAAATTGCGGTTTCATATTTTCAGGCGTCTATTGACGCCGATATAAATTATGCCCCGGCCTATGCCGCTCTGGCCCGCGCTTACCTTATGTCCAGCAATCAACCACAGGCACGCGAAGCTGTCAGGCATGCACTCATTCTGGACTCAGAGTTAAGCGAAGCGTTGATGATTGATGCACATTTCAAATTCAAAGTTGATTATGATTTTGAAGACGCAGCAAAGTCTTTTGAAAAAGCCATTACACGTACGCCAGGAAGGGCCGAATTCAGACTGCGTTACGCGGACTATTTAACCGCTATTGGCGCGTTTGACAAAGCCATTGAGCAAGCCTCAATCGCCCGTGAACTTGATCCTCTTTCGGCCTCTCTTTATGGCGAATTGGGCTGGTTTTATTTACGCGCTCACAAACCCGAAAATGCAATATCGGAATGTAAACGCGGCCTGGAACTGCAAAAGGGTAATATTTATTACGCGCTAATTGCCAATGATTGTCTGGTATTGGCCACGTCCATGCTTGGTTATACTGACGAAGCCCTCATTGCGGCACAGGAAATCATGATTTTATTTGGTTCAGGCGATCAAAAAATAAATGCCCCACAGTCAATACAGATGCCTGATGAACAACTGCGTATATATTGGCTATGGCGCATAGAAACCATGAAAAAATTTCCGGGCACACAAATTGATATTGCAAAAAGTTATGTGGCACTTGGTGAATACGAAAAGGCCATTCAGGCCGTAGAGCTGGCCCGCAAGCAAAGCCCGAAAAATATGGTATATCTGAAAACAGACCCATCATGGGATCCAATACGGGAAATGCCCGCATTTCAAAAAATTATCGCTGACGTTTTTCCCAACACCCCCTCATGATGGACTTGTTTAGGTTCCACGGCCAAGGTCAGGTCAGCAATTCCAACACCAGCCGATCAATCAGCACCCGGCCTTTTGGCAACACCCGCAAGATTGTGTCTTTGGTTTCCACATAGCCCTGATCGATCAGAGCGTGCAGGTTTTTTTCGGGGACAACAAAACCTGTGACCTTTTTCAGCGTCGCCAGATCAAGCCCGGCACTTAGGCGCAAACCCATGCTTAGTGCCTCCATGGCCATTTCATCAGGCTCAAGCACCGTTTGTTCGACTACGCCCCAGCCTTGCGCTGCTACCGTCGCGCCGTACACCTCTGGCCGCAGCGCCGTGACCAGGGCTGTACGGGCACCCTCAAGACTGGCCCGGCCATGCGCCCCCGGCCCCACGCCAACCCAGTCACCATTTTGCCAGTAAATCATATTGTGACGCGATTGCTCTGCCGGGCTGCTCGCATGATTGGATACCTCATAGGCCGGTAATTGAGCACGGGCAGTATGTTCATGGGTGAACTCAAACAATGCCGCAGAATGATCCTCCAGTGGTGGTTTCAGTCGGCCCTTTTTGAGCTGATGACCAAAAGCTGTTCCGGGCGCAATGGTTAGCGCATAAAACGAATAGTGCGACAAACCCAAAGCCAGTGCCTCATCCAGCCTGTGTGACCAGTCTGACAGCACCTGATTTGGCAGATCATAAATAAAATCCGCACTGACCCGCATACCAGCCATCTGCGCTGCATTGACGGCGTGGCGGGCCTCATCGGCATTATGGTCACGACCCAAAAACCGTAAGTCCTCGTCATCCAGCGATTGAACACCGATGGACATACGGTTGATCCCGGCCTTGGCAAACTCCTCACATTTCACCTTGTTCAACGCATCCGGGTTGGCCTCAATTGATATTTCAGGGTCGGTCACAAAGCCAAACACTTGCTCTGCGGTTTCAACTACCTGGGTGATCTGCGCCGGTGTCATTAACGACGGGGTGCCGCCGCCAAACGACAGGCTGTGCAATGGGCCTGGCGCATCAATGCGACACCCATGCCCCTTTATATCAGCAAGAATTGCAGATAATAAATCCTCGTGCTCACCGCCGCGATGACGATAAATATTAAAATCACAATAGGGACACAGGCGGCGGCAATACGGCCAATGCACATAAAGCCCAAAGGGTGTCGAGGTGCTTATTCCCATGGCTTTTCCTTAAGAAGCTTTTCAAAGGCATCGGCACGGTGGCTCATGGCATGTTTGACCCCTTGATCCATTTGCCCGAAGGTTTCATCAAACCCCAAAGGTTGAAATACAGGATCATAACCAAATCCTGCCCCTCCCCGTGGTGGCCAGACGAATGAGCCATCCACCCGGCCTTCAAAAACCCTGGTTTTCTCACCTGGTAGGGCCAATGCCAAAGCACAGATAAATCGTGCGCTGCGGTCTTGTGGTGTTTTAGCGCCTTTGGCCGTCAGTTCTTGCTCAATGCGGGCCATGGCAAGGTTGAAATCCTGATCCGGGCCTGCCCAGCGCGCCGAATAAATACCTGGTGCGCCCCCAAGTGCCGATACTGCCAAACCGGAATCATCTGCCAAAGCGGCAAACCCGCAAGCTTCACGGCAATGCTCGGCCTTGAGCACTGCATTTTGCGCAAACGTCACGCCGGTTTCCTCTGGCTCGATAATGCCAAGCTCACTGGCGCTTTGCACTTTAAAACCAAATGGCGCCAGTAACGCAGCAATTTCTTTAACCTTGCCGGCATTATGACTGGCAATTACCAGGTTTTGAATATTCATGACATTTCCTCACTTTTTAATTTATCGCTTTACCGGGCAGTTTCCAAAGTGAATACAGCCAAATTTTCAGCTTTTTCTTGATTGAAACTCGATATGTGTTTATCGTTTAACAGGTAATTATTATGATGTGCGCACAGGATCAGCTTCTGTCGCCTTGATAACAAAAGAAAGAGCACAAAATGAAGACATTGGGACAAAAATCTTTTGCAAGTTTTTTGTGTGCCAGTCTTGATGTTGCGCGCTGGGTTCTGATGGTTTTGTTGGCGATCATGATTCTGGTTGGCATCCCGGCCTATATCATTGATGCCTATGTCGACCTGTCCTGGGTGACAACACCGCCGCCAGGTGTTGTGCTCTGGCCCGGAATGCTGGTTTTTATTATCAGTCTGCTTGTGGCACTGGTCATTGTCTCACGACTGCGCCGTATTTTTGCAACCTTGACCGATGGCGATCCGTTTGTGCCGGAAAATGCGGTACATTTACGGGTGATCTGGATGACACTGGCCGCCTATGAAATCTTGCGGATGGTGGTCACCTCTGGCGCGGTACTAACCCTGAATTTGGCGGGCAGCACTCCGGAAACCTCTGGTCTTCAGGGTGGCCTTAGTATCAATGGTGGTTTGTGGCTGGCCGTGGCTGTATTGGTTGTTCTGGCTGAAATTTTCCGCGAAGGCGCACGGCTGCGCGATGAACAAAAACTGACAATTTAAGAGAACGCATGGCTATACGAGTAACATTGGATCGGGTTTTGCTGGATCGGCGCATGTCGCTTACCGAGCTATGTGACAGAGTGGGTGTTACCATGGCTAATTTATCAATCCTGAAAACCGGCAAAGCCAAAGCAGTACGGTTTTCCACCCTTGAAGCCCTGTGCCGGGAATTACAATGTCAGCCCGGCGAAATCCTTACCTATGAAGATGAAGCCGACGACGCCGGTGACCCGGAGAAGAAAGCAGCACAATAAAGGCTCGCTTTAATGACGAAAATGGCGCATGCCGGTGAAAACCATGGCCAGTCCGGCCTCATTGGCGGCAGCGATAACCTCGTCATCACGCATAGAACCTCCTGGTTGAATAATGGCTGTTGCCCCTGCTGATGCGGCTTGTAGCAACCCGTCTGCGAAGGGAAAAAACGCATCTGATGCGGCAACGCACCCCTTTATATCCGGTGCAGATAGACCCGCATTCCGGGCTGCATCGTCAGCCTTTATTGCGGCAATGCGGGCCGCATCCACACGGCTCATCTGCCCGGCCCCGATGCCCAGCGTGGCACCATCTTTGGCATAAACAATGGTGTTGGATTTTACGTGCTTGGCCACCCGCCAGGCAAACAGAAGGTCATCCATCTGCGCATCACTTGGCGTCAGTTTTGTCACCGTGCGCAGATCATTCTTCTCAATGCGGCCATTATCACGATCCTGCATCAAAAATCCGCCTGCCACGGTCTTGATTGTGCGCCCAGGCGCGTTCGGATCAGCTAAAGTGCCGGTTAAAAGCAAACGCAAATTGGGTTTGGTGGCAAAGACCGCCAGCGCCTCAGCATCAGCATTCGGGGCAATCACCACTTCGGTAAAAATACTGGTGATGCGTTTGGCCAGCGCCGCATCAATTCGCCGGTTTGTGGCAACAACACCACCAAAGGCGGAGGTCGTATCGCAAGCCAGCGCCTTGTCATAAGCATCAATTGCGTTGCTGGCGATCGCCATTCCGCAGGGGTTTGCATGTTTGATGATGGCCATTGCCGCATGAGTTTGCGGATCAAATTCGCAAACCAGCTCAAACGCCGCATCGGTGTCATTGAGATTATTATAACTTAGCTCTTTGCCCTGTACCTGGCGGGCGCTGGCAATGCCGGGCCGGTTCTCACCTGTTGTATAAAACCCGGCGCGTTGATGGGGGTTTTCGCCGTAACGCAAGGATTGTTGCAAGCCCCCGGACAGAGTAATTTGCGCCGGAGGTTCATTGCCGGTTTGTGTGCTATACCAGTGCGCAATGGCCGCATCATAGCGAGCCGTGCGCGCATAAGCTGCGGCGCTTAGGTTTTTGCGCATAGATAGCGGCACCTGACCGTTGTTTTTTGCCATAGCGACAAGCACCTTGCGGACATTTTCTGCGCTGGTGCAACACGCAACCCAGCCATAATTTTTTGCCGCCGCACGAAGCATGGCCGGGCCACCAATGTCGATATTTTCAACGCAAGTTTCAAAGTCTGCGCCGGAGGCAATTGTCGCTTCAAACGGGTAGAGATTGATATAAACAAGATCAATCATGGCAATGCCGTGATCGGCGGCGGCGCTCATATGCTCATCATTGTCACGCAGCGCCAACAGGCCACCATGTACAGCCGGATGCAGGGTTTTTACCCGCCCGTCCATCATTGGCGCAAATCCGGTTAATTCAGACACGTCACGTACAGACAAACCGTGCGCCTGCAATGCAGTGCGCGTACCGCCGGTAGAAACAAGCTCAACCCCGGCGTCATGTAGCCCTTGCCCGATTGTCACAAGATCAGTTTTGTCTGAAACAGACAGCAAGGCCCGACGCACAGGGATCAAATCATGGGTCTGATTAGACGTGGTCATAACAGTTCCGATTCGTTTTCTGGAATTGGCCCGCTTACACCAAATGCACCATTGGCAATAGCACTTGACGGGAATGTTATCTGACACAGGGACTAATTTATGCTATGTTCCGCTCCGTTGGCTGGAAAACACGAAGGAAATAAACCCATGCGTTTTTTGAAACCATTGATAACCGCCCTCTCTTTGGGTGCTCTTGCTACCGGGGCCGCACAGGCCTCGGATTATGAGTTTAGCACCAGTATTGAGGCACAAAATGTAAAAATTTCTACCATTACGGTCACTGCCAGCGACGCCATAAAAGGTGAGAATGTGCGCTGGGGATCTCGCGATATTGAGATTTTGAACAAGGGTCTCGTCAAAAAAGTTTCCAACCGCCTTCAGAGTCATAATTTGATGAATGATGATGGAGCACGGCTGGAACTGACCCTGATTGAAATAACCCCGAACCGACCAACTTTGCGTGAAATGTCCAAACGTCATGGATTAAACTATGCCTCTTTTGGGCTTGGCGGTGCCGAGGTAGAGGCGCATTTAATCGCGGCTGACGGAACTGATCTGGGTACAATGCGCTATCGCTATTATGCCAGCCAGCTTTATGATTACAGTTCCGGGGCAACAACCTGGTATGATGCCCGGCGCAGTTTTGACAGGTTCGCACGGCGTCTGGCCAAAGAACTGACGGCCTCGCCAGCCAGCTAAACGCCATTCTTTTACAAAAATGCCCTGTGTCATTTTCATGACACAGGGCATTTTTTATTATACCCCCGGGTTAGTAACGCGGCATTGGGGTATCGTACTTATATCCGCGGGCCGGTTGGTAATAGCCCGTATAGCGCACCAGACGCTTTGTGCCTCTGACTATCTGGGCATTACCATAATGATCCATGCAATAACGCACGGTTATAATGGCTGCCTCTCTTTGATACCGGCCCGTGCGCTTGACCCGAAAGCAGTTGCGAAGATAGCCGCGGCCCCGGTTTACGATCTTGCCACGCACACCATATCGGTTGATGCGGTTGAGCCAGGCATATTGATTGCGCGGGCGTGTCCGATAGCCATTATTGGCATTGCCGTTATTGTATTCATACATACGGTTAGAGCGCGAGCCGTTTGAATAGTCAGCAAACGCCGGTGTAGCCAGGGCCGTGCCAACCAGGCCAAGAGCAGCAAGCAATAAAAGAGGCTTGCCAGGGTTTAATCGTTGTGTCTGCGTCTTCATCGTTTTTCTCCTAGATGACCAGCCTGTGGACATAATGAAGAAGGTCATCTGAAACTGACCTGAAGAGCGCGTTCATATTGGATTGGGGTCTGGACTTGGGTAATCAACCCATAAGCAGGATCAATATGGTATAAGGCTATAGATGAAGAAAAGCCCGCGCTGAAATAATCCAGCGCGGGCTTTGTAACCTGGAAAATAAAAGACTTACCAGATTTTGACGCGCTCTTCTGGTGACAAATACATGGCGTCATCTTCGGAAACATCAAAGGCCGCATACCAGGCATCGATATTACGCACTATGCCGTTAGCGCGGTATTGCCCCGGTGAGTGCGGATCGGTAGTCAAGCGGTTGATGAGGGCTTCATCGCGCATTTTACGGCGCCATATCTGGCCCCATGAAAGGAACAGGCGCTGATCGCCGCTATAACCATCAATCATCGGGGCATCCTTGCCTTTCAGTGACAGCTTATAGGCGGTGTAGGCGAAATTAATGCCACCCAGATCGCCAATATTTTCGCCCATGGTCAGATCACCTTTAACGTGATGGCCTTCAATGGGTTCAAACTGGTCATATTGCGCACCAAGCTTGGCGGCGCGGGCGTCAAACGCTTTGGCGTCTTCTTCCGTCCACCAGTCACGCAACATGCCGGTGCCATCAGATTTGCGACCCTGATCGTCAAAACCGTGGCCCATTTCATGGCCGATCACCGCACCAATGCCGCCATAATTCACGGCGTCATCAGCATTGGGGTCAAAGAACGGCGCTTGCAAAATAGCCGCCGGAAACACAATTTCATTGCGTGTGGGCGAGTAATAGGCATTGACCGTTTGCGGACTCATAAACCATTCGGTTTTGTCAATCGGCCCGCCAAGTTTGGAAATGTTGTCGTTATAGGCCCACAAATTACCGGCACGGACATTGCCAACCAGGTCATCACGCTTGATCTGCATGGAAGAATAATCTTTCCACACATCAGGATAGCCAATTTTAGGGGTAAACGCGGCAAGTTTTGCGTGGGCTTCAACCTTGGTGCCTTCCGACATCCATTCCAGATTATCGATATGCTGACCCAGTGCGGTACGCAGGTTTTCAACCAGAGCCACCATTTTGGTTTTGGATTCTGGCGGGAAGTGTTTTTTCACATAAACCTGACCGATAGCCTCGCCCAGCGTGCCACTAACCATACTGACACCACGTTTCCAGCGATCCCGTTGCTGGGGCTGGCCACGAAGTGTGGTGCCGTAAAAGGCAAAATTTTCATCATCAAAGGCTTTGGGCAATTGCCCGGCAAAATTGGACAGGGTTTTGAAGGTTAAAAAAGCCTGCCAGTCGGCAATTGAAGTCTCAGAAAAAATGTTAGCAATTTTGGGAAATGCGCTTTTTTCACGTACAACAAGTGAACTGACATCGCCCAGGCCACCGGCCTCGGCGGCGTGGTGCCAGGGAAAACCAGGGGCAAAACTTTCCAGCTCATCCAGGGTCATTTTGTTATAGGTCAGATCGCGGTTACGCCGATCTTTACGCTCCCAATGAACCTCGGCGAGTTTTGTTTCCAGCGCCATAATGGCATCTGCTTTTTCACCAGCTCCTTCAATCCCGGCCAGATCAAACATATTGGCGATGAATTTGACATAGGCAACGCGGATGTCCTTGAACCGCTGGTCATCTTTGAGGTAGTAATCCCGATCCGGAAGACCCAGCCCGGCATGACCCATATAAAGCGCGTATTGATCGGGTTGCTTGGAATCGATATTGACGCCGCCGCCAAATACGGCACCGGCCTGCATATCAGGTGACATCATCAGGGCCGCAACATCCATGTGTGAGCTGGCGGCACTGATCTTGTCCAGATCGCCCTGAATGGGGGTGATACCATTGGCCTCAATGGTCTCGGTATCCATGTAACTGGCAAACAGGTCGCCAATTTTTTGCTCGGAGGAACCGGGTGCGCCTGAGTTGGCGGCAGCTTCCTCGATAATGGCCCTGACCTGTTTTTCAGAGCGTTCGGCCAGAACCGTAAACGAGCCATAATTTGTCCGGTCAGCAGGGATTTCAAATGTATCCATCCAGGTGCCATTGACATAACGGAAGAAATCATCCCCCGGCTTTACCGCCTCGTTCATGGCTGTTGTATCAATGCCAAAATTGCCAAGTTCTGGCGGAACCGCAACAGCGACTTTGGCTTCCGGCTCTTTGGTGCTTTGCGTTTCATTAGCTGGTGCGCATGAGGCCAACAAAGCGATCACGGCACCGGTTGAGAGTAGATATTTTTTCATTGATAGGGTTTCCTTTATTTTCCAGTCAAACTTAACGGCAAAGCCCCAAGCCGCAAGGGCTGGAGGCTTTAACCACATTAATAATTGTTAAGCTTGGGCCAAGACCTTAAATCCCGGCCAAAACTTATTCGGCTGGTAGAACCTCAAGGTGATCGACATCTTCACCATCCAGTTCTTCCAGACTGCTGCCAAAGCGCGGCTGCTTCTTTCCCCAGATCAACCAGACAAAGAATCGGCGAATATCGGCACCGATGGCATAAAGCGCGGGTACGAAGAACAGTGTCACAAACAGGGCGAACAGCACGCCGTAGGATAGGCCAATACCAACCGGGATCAGGAATTTTGCCTGTATGGATTTTTCCATCAACAGCGGCAGAAGTCCGACAAAGGTGGTCAGCGAGGTCAGGATGATCGGGCGGAAACGCTCGGTTCCGGCCTCGACCAGGGCGCGGGCTGCGCCGATTCCCTTGGCTCGTAATCGGTTGACATAATCAACCAGAACGAGATTATCATTAACCGCCACCCCGGCCGCTGCCATAAAGCCCAATAGCGAGAACAAGTTCATCGACTCTCCCAGTATTAGATGGCCGATCACTGCGCCCATAAAGCAGAACGGTATGGCCGCCAGCAGGATAAGCAAAGGCTGGGCATAGGAGCGAAAGGCAATGGCAACCAGAATATAGGCCACGCCAAAGGCAATCAGTGACAGGGTTAAAAGTTCGGCCATAAACTCGGCCTGACCTTGCGCCCGACCAATATCACCCCGGCGAACCTCAGGGTTGTTGGCATCAAAATCATCAAAGAAGTTTTCTTTCATATCTTTTTGAATCTCGTTGATGCGCTCTGTAACAACTTCGGCGCTAACAATAATGGCGCGTTGGCGTTCCCGGCGCAGTATCTGACTGATCCCGGGCGCATAATGCATTTCAGCAACTGAATAGAGCGGAACCTCACGGCCATCAGAGGTGCGAATGCGCATGTTTTTCAGAAAATCAAGCGATTCGCGATCAGCACGGGGATAACGCACATAAACCCGGACATCCTTGCCATCACGGGGCAGGCGTTGCACGGCCTCGCCAAAGAACCCCTGACGCACCTGACGGGCGACATCGGTAATGGTGATACCAAGGGATTCCGCCCCGGGTTTCAGGTTGAACTGAATTTCATCAGTGGCTGACTGGCTGTCATTGACCACATTATGAACGCCGTCATAGCTGCGCAGACGCGCCATCAGTTCATCAGCCGCTTTGGTCAAAACATCCATATCCGTGGCGTTCAGGACATATTGCAAGGGTGGCCCGTTATTGTTGTTGAGATAATCCACCGTAATTTTTTCGGCGTCAGGCACCTCACCAATTAACTCGCGCAAACGTTCTGCGGTTTCTTTTGCGCTCATCGCACGGGTTTCGGGCGGCACCAGTTTGACCAGGGCCAGCACATTGTTTTCGCGGGAACGGGTGTACCAGTTTTCGATCAGCGAATTACCACCTTCGCTAACCTCTTTTTCCAGCGCTTCTTCAGCAATTTGTATCTGTGCCAGCACTTCCAGAGTGCGTGAATACGGCGTGCCTTGCGGCAGGGTGACGTCAATGTTGATCTGATCGGATTCGGTCTCCGGCATGAAGGTGAACTTCACAATACCGGTGGTCATAAGGCCAACAGACAGGATTGCCGAAGCAATAAAGCCTGCCGCCGTCAGATAACGCTGGCGCACGGCAAATTTCATCACTGGCCGATACACATGATGGGCAAACCACAAAATACTGTCAGCGATGCGCGCCTGAAAGCGGGCGAGACGGCTCTGTGGGTTATAGGGTTTCAGGTGTGAAAGGTGTGAGGGCAGGATCAGCAGTGATTCCACCAGGGAAAATGACAATGCCATAATCACGACCAGCGAAATGGCGCGGGTAAACTCCTTGGTATTGCCAGATAGATACATCCACGGGGCAAAGAAAATCATTGTTGTCAAAACGGCAAAAATCACCGGTTTGATGACCATTTTTGTGCCTTCGACCGAGGCCTCAATACCCCTCATGCCTTCTTCGGTTTTTCGGTGAATGGCCTCGCCAACTATGATGGCATCATCGACGATAACGCCAATGACCAGTAAAAAGGCGAAAGTCGAAATCATGTTGAACGACACACCAACAAGCGGCAACATGGCCAGCCCGCCGGCAAAGGCGACGGCAATCCCTACGGCCACCCACAGCGCGATAGCCGGACGCAGGAACAGCATCAGGGTGAGCATCACCAGGGCAAGGCCGGATATGAAGTTTGAGCCAATGGTGTTGATTCGGGCGCTATAGGCTTCGGATGCGTCATTCCACAAGGTCAGGGAAACGCCCTGGGGCAGCTCGGTACGCTTCTTTTCCAGATAGGCCTTCACGCCCCTGGAAATTTTAACCACGTCCATTTTGGGGCCAGACATGATCTGAACCAGTATGGTGCGCTCCCCGTTCATGGTGGCCATCAGATTAACCTCGGTAAAACCATCTTTCACAATGGCCACATCACCAACGCGAATGATCGCGCCTTCAGGGGTTTGGCGAACAATTATGTCTTCAAAATCGCCCTGGCTATCAGCAAGCTGGCGGGTTCGTAATTGCATATCACCAAGCTCGGTTCGTATATTGCCCGATGATATATTTACAGATGTGCCGCGAATTGCCTGGGCAACGTCGGAAAAACTCAAACCATACCGGCGAAGGGATTCTTCGGATACCTCAATAGAAACTTCCTCATTACGCATCCCGAACAGGTTTACCTCTGGCACATGGGGCAGAAGGGCTATGTCGCGGCGAACCTCTTCGGCCAGGCGTGACAAAATCCGTTCATCCACATCGCCCGAGATTGCGACACGCATCAATTCGCCATTGCTGGCGAAAAGACTTAATTGTGGTTCTTCTGCGGCGGCAGGAAAGGTTGTAATGGCATCTATTTCGCGTTTTATGTCTTGCAGAAAATCAGAGCTGTTCAGATCCTGATCGCCAATCACAAACAGTGTGCCGACATTTTCCGAGGCAACAGAATATAATTGGTCTATACCCTTGACGCGGCTGACAGCTTCCTCCATGCGCATGACAATCTGGTCTTCAATATCCGACGGTGAAGCCCCCAGCCACAACACACTGACCTGCGCGCCCGGAAACTTAACATAGGGATTAAGTTCACGCTCAATGCGCGAATAGCCGATCAGTCCCGCGATAATAATCGCGATCATCAGCAAGTTGGCGGCGACCTTGTTCTGCGCCCACCAGTGTATAATGCCGTTCATAACACCCTCTCCTTTAGTTTGCTTCGCTTGCGTCGACGGTTTTGGTTTCTGCCAATGCTGTGCGTTCAACAGTTTCTATTTTCATGCCTTCAGATACCGCGCGCACCGGTGAGGTAATGACCCTGTCATCGGGGCTGATCCCGGCAATCAGAACCGCCGTATTACGATTTGATGAAACCACTGTGACCGTTTGCATGGTCAGTGTGCCATCATCCTTGGCCACATACACCGTATCATCACCGCGCAGCGCCGTGCGTGGCACCACAAGGGCATCAGAAATGGCACGGCCTTCAACCTTTGCATCCACAAAAAGGCCAACCGCCAGAGGCATGCCATTATCGGCACCGGCACCATAGGGGTCTGTGACCTCAACAAAGGCAAAAAGTACACGAGTGCGCGGATCAATGGCCGCATCGGTGCGGGCAATATGGCCCGACCAATGACGCTGCTGCCCGGCGACTATGGCTGATAACTCCACTTTGGGGCCGGGACGTTCATTGCTTTCCATAAAGGCAAGCGGCAGGTCAAGCTGGCTAAGTTCGCTATCGGTGAGCGGCAGGGGAACCTCAACGATATTCGTTGCAAAAATCCGCCCCAAACGGGTTCCCGGTGTAACATATTGCCCTAAATCTGCACCTTTGGAGCGTACGCGCCCGGAAAACGGCGCCCGAATTATGGTGCGGGATAATTGTAGATTGGCATCGGCAAGGCTGGCCTTGGCGCTGTCCAGTTTTGCCTGCGCCTCGGCCATTTGTGGAAGACGCAGCGTCAGGGGAGAAGCATCACCATCGCCAAGTTCAGCCCAGTCTTTTTTGGCAATTTCAGATTCGGCTCTTTCCCGGATTAGCACCTGTTCAGCCTGGGCAACCGTCGCTTCTGCCTGAATCACTTTCAGGCTATAATCATCAGGCTCAATGCGTATCAGGACATCGCCCTTGTTAAAAAAGCCACCTTCGATAAAGCTGTTGGAAACACGCAGTATCTTGCCAGAAATTTGCGGCACCACATCAATCTCGGTTCTGGGGCGCACCTCACCCTGGGTATTCACCGCAAGATGCACCGTTTCCCGGCTTGGGTTGGTAACCAGTACCGGCGCCGGTTTAAGCTCTTCGGCTTTTTTATCCGGCTCGGGTTTCAGGGCATTCATCACCATCACTCCGGCAACCCCGCCAACAATGACCACCACCGGCAGGGCAAATACGATCAAGCGCCACAGCAACAGCGCCGGGTTGCGGGTTTTACGCTTTTTTGTAACTTGAGTTGGTTCATGTATACTCATAGCGAAGTGTCCTCATCGACAAGTGCGGCGGTTTTGACCGCCTGCGTATTAAAATCTCCGGCGATAGCCAAATGAAGGCGCACGCGATTGGATGCACGCTCCTTACTGGCCGCAATAAACTGGCTCTCGGCATTAATTCTGCGGCGCTGGGCATCCAATAGTTCAAAAATTGTGCCCACACCCCGGCCAAATTCTCGCACAGCCAGCTTCTCTGCCTCGCGGGCTTCGGTTGCAGAAACATTCAAAGAGGCCTCACGTCTGGCCAGATAGGTTTCACCATCAAGGGCATCCTCGGCTTCGCGCCAGGCAGTCAGAACAAGAGCGGCGTATGTTTCCAGCTGTATGCGCTGGGCAGCGCGGGTGCGTTTAATGTCTGCCTTTAAGGCACCACCACGAAAGATTGGCTGGGTAAGATTGCCCAAAAGTCGCCCGGCAAGAGTGTCCAGATCAAAAATATCGGAAAAATCACTGCCACCGGTTGATGCTGATGGTGAAAATGACAAACGCGGCAGCAAGGCCTTGCGTGCCTCTGATGCCCGGAGGCCAGCAGAGGTCAGCCGGGCTTCAGCTGCCAGTATATCAGGGCGGCGGGCCAGCACATCGACAGGGGTGCCCACACCGGAAACCGCGCCCAGGACAGGCAGATTTTGTGCAGCCTTTATAGCCTTGGCAGGATAGCGTCCGAGCAGCAATTCCAGACGCCGTGTGGCGTCGGCTTGCTGTTGTTCGCGCAAGGCCAGAGTGGCTTCTGAACCGGCCAGTGCCGAGCGGGCAAGACGCAGATCGAGTGAGCTGGATACGCCGCGTGCATAGCGCCGCTGAACCAGACGCGATGAACGGTTACGTGATTGCAGATCGTCGTTGGCAAGAGCAACCTGCTGACCACCCTCGATCAAATCAAACCAGGCCTGGGCGGTTTGTCCGGCAATGGACAGACGCGCAGCAGCATAATCAGCCTCCGCAGCACGGGCATTGGCATAACCAGCATTGGCACCATCCTTGATGCGACCCCACAGATCAGCCTCCCAGCTTACCGAGAGGGACGCTCCGTATGATGATATGTCAGGTGAGTTTTGCACCAGATTACGTGTGGCAGACGATGAAAAATCAACGCTGGGCAGACGCGCCGAAGCGCCGGAAACAGCCAAAGCACGTGCCTGATCTATCCGTCCGGCACTGGCCAGAAGATCATGATTGTTGGTCAGCGCCTCATTGACCAATGCGGTCAAGTTGGCATCTGCAAACCCGGCCAGCCAATCGGCAGCCAATGCACCAACGTTTTCATTCTGACTTTGCCATTGCCCAGGAGCCTGCACGCGCATCATTTGCGCTTGCTCTGGCCCGGCATTTACGCTGGCGCAAGCACTTAGCCCAATGAGGGCGGCTGTCATCAACCATTTGTTAGACATTTTTCGTCCCCGGAATTTCATTTGGGCCTCCAAACGGGAAAATAACTGTTACATCGCGAATGTCAATGAAACTTTATTGATAAACGGCAAATATTACACGAATTTCACAATCAAACCTGACTTTCATATTTTCAGCTCCATCGGAATGGTGATATTGTTAAGATGCCCAAAACCTGGTTTTGGATGCATATTTTCACATAACACGACAGCATGAGCGTCATTTCATTTTCCAGACGGTGAGTGATTCAAGCGTTAGAGTAATAGTGTGTTGGTTATGTAACACACCAAACATTGTTTGACAAGATAATTCCTGCTGCGCTCAACCACAACACAGGACATGAGGGACAATGTGGGTGATTTATGGTGATTAGTGGCTATTGAGAAATTCACCAAGAGGCTTTCTAATCTCAACCAGTTGAGGGGTTGGCACATAAAGTGATGTTGGTGGCAAGTGATGGCCAAGCACCTTGCGACGTACCAGCCTGGTGTTGGTCAAACCTTTAAGAGAAAGAGACAGTGCGCGATCAGTGATCGGCGTTAACGAGCGACGCAATTCCCCGAACGACCTGGCATTATCCAGAACGCTGATAATCGGTAATGTCCAGCGTTTGCGCATTAACGGCAATACGCTCCGCTCTGCACCGTATCGTAAAACGCTCTTTGCTTTTGGGGCCAGTATTTCGCCAAAAGAAGTCAGCATAAATTCCGGGCGCAGGGGATGACCGTGACCGGGGTTTTCCACAACAAGCCGCAATACCATCAAATGATCCACTGCCGCCTTGATCGATAGCGGGCTGGTCTGCAAGGCTTTGGCCAGCGGATGAATTCTGGCTGCATGGCCCTGCATCAGGGCACCAAGCACCGGCAGCGCCCAGCCTTTTTGCGTAAGGTTTATCAATATATTTGACATAATATATTATTGTTACTATAAAAAATTATACCCAACAAGGAGATTTTCATGTCACAGCTGAATTATACAGGCAAACTCGTATTGACGTTCCCATCAACAGACTTGCAGCGCACCCGCGACTGGTATGAGCACCATCTTGGCTTTTCCCACTGCTTCACCGCCGATCAGGTGGGATGGATGGAACTGGCCTCTCATATGAAAGACGTTAACCTTGGATTTGGTAAAAATGCACAGCCTAAACCGGGCAATTCTATTCCGGTTTTTGATGTAACTGATCTGGATAACGCCCGCCAGACGCTGGAAGCCGGTGGAGTATCGTTTGATGGCGACACCATCGTCATTGACGGCATGGTCAAGCTGGCAACATTTTATGACCCGGATCAAAACGCGCTGATGTTATCGCAAAACCTGATGGTTGGATAAGAGAGGGCTTTTAATTCCCATTATTCCACTATGAGGCGCTATGCGGCTTTACCTGCCTGAATTAAGTGCATTTAGTAAACTGTCGTCTATGGACGCCTCCTCTAATGGTTATGTCTTGCGACGCTTACCATTATGGCTCATCAAAAGCCGAAAGGGGCGTCCATACCATTACCGTAATTCGTAATTGGCGCCGTAATTGCCAGGGGTCAGGCATTGACCCTCAACTGACCCTTGGGAGGGTGAGTGGGGATAAGCTGATGGTTATCCCCGGTTTTCCCTCTTTGGTGTCACCCCGGAAAGGCGTTAGCCCTAAAACAGCGAAGCGATAGGGCAAACAAAAAGCCTTATCCGGGAACCATAGTGCAGATGCCATGCCCCATAGACCCCGAATAATTTCTGATGAAATTTCCGGGGTGACACCTTTGGCGTAGTGGTGTGATGGAAATCCCGGGCTTATCCAACCGGGGGCGCTGTTGAGGTATGATTGTGGCTGGTTGAGTAATTCAGGGTTCCCTGGCGGAGCCTGTGCTCGCTTGGGGTAATACGTACTGTTACGTGAGAAATTACTGAACCGGACACAGAAAACGAACTTCATAGTCCTTGCATTTTCCATTCTTCTGTTCTGCATTTCGACAAACGCCGCCATTTTCGCTGGTGCAATGATAGATTTGGCCTGTTTGCTTCCATATGGTTTTATCCGTATCACTGGTTCGGCACTCGACAGCTTTAGGCTTTTCACAACCATTCCCGTCTTCCAGATGCCCGGCAATGGATTCTCCGTCGCCTGTACCGCTTGGGCGATCACGGTTTAGCCAAGCTGTCCATTGAAACTTGTTGTCATAGATAACCGTGCCGACTTGATTGCCCAGCATACCCGCTGCCTGCAACTGGGAAATTGTGGGTGTTCCCAAAATCGCAGTTGAAGAGGCGATAGCTTGTTTGCGGCTATTGTTTTTGGCCGCTATCGCCGCATCCTTTTCCGCCTGCAAAGCCAGTATTTCGGCAGCGACACGATCAATCCATTCATTAACCTGTCCCAAAAATTGCTGGTCATTTGTCATGTTGATATATGATGGCTTGCAAATCAAACTTACGTTCACATGCCCGTTATACCATGCGCGTTTGTTGGAATGTCGACCTTGCCCGTAGACTTGTGAAACATGGGTGAGTTTACTGGAACTAGTTGATATAGCTGAAAGAAATTCTGAATTCGCCAATTTGAGATATTGCCTTAGAAATCTATACAGGTGCGTCGCATATGGTTTTGATAAATTTGAATTATCTATGCGGCTAATGGAAATGTTTGTTGGATGAAAACCGACTATTGATCCAGATTTTTCGCTGCTCGCGTATTCTTTGTGTTTACCATTTCCGCCTGTTAGTATGACCGAGTATGCTCCAATGACCCAATGTGTCGGAGCATAAACAGCCTTGACCTCCTTGAAATCATCCTTGCGGGTTTTTTTAACGGTATGGTCGATATGCGCCACGTTTTGTGCGCTACGATCACCGAGTTTGCAGACAGCGCCTTCACCAGCCTTCAAATTGATGAAAGTTTTTCCATTTGTTGTTCTTGTGTGCCGACCAATCACCCGTTGAAAAATTTCTACCGCACTTGTGTCTGCTGTAATTGCTCCACTTTCAGATACATTCATCCGAACCAGCCTGAACCGATTGGGAGAATTACACGTCGCAGTTACACTTTGTGGAGATACATAAGGATGCTTGGTAACACACCAGTCATCACGGCCTTCATGATCTATTGCATACTCACCGTAATCAAACTTGTTTGGCCAGTTTCCTTTACATTTCAGGCCGACGGTATCCTTGAAAAAAACGTCTTTTGTATAAGCATCACGCCCGCCACGCGCTCTATAGAAATACTTGCTTGTGTTATGATGCGGCTTCCAGTCACCTTTTGGACGGCTGTTTTTTGTAAAGCTTACGGGTACAGACGGTTTATGACACAGGTTTTGATCGTCGTTCAAACTGAATCCCGCAGGGCACACTGGTTTTTTTGCATTGCCAGTCGTTGCGTTCAGGCATTGGTATGCTGGACTGGCAGCATAAGCAATTGATGAAAATAAAATTGTAAATAAAAAAATAAACACACTGATTTGACAGTTAAAAGTAAATTTATGGAAACCCAACATTGTTAGTTCCTTTGCCGTCTTTTTTATTATTCTATCAGATAGCTTGCAGATGCTCAAATTTACCGTTTTACCAGTTGGATGGACATCCCGGGCAGGGATATAGATTGCAGCATCCGGAAAACGCCCTCACCCCTTCTCATAAAGCACACACAGATTATTTGCCGGCATGGCGACGGTACGGCGTAATTTCAAACTATTCTCTTTTGCGCACGCGGTCACATCATCAAGGTCGCGCACGCCCCAATCGGGATTGCGCCCGTGCAGGTTTTCATCAAAGTCTGCATTGCTGGGCGCGCTATGAACACCGCCTTGCTTGAACGGGCCATAAAAGAATAAAATGCCGCCGGGGCGTAATAATCTTGCCACGCCGCGCATCAATCCCAACGTGGCCTCCCAAGGAGCAATATGGATCATGTTTATGTTGACAATCGCGTCAAAAAAAGCCGGCCAGTTTTTGCTCTTTGGGGTAGTTTCCCATTGCGGCGCGCAGACATTGACCAATGATGGTGGCTGAATTCGGCCATGGCTGTTGGCATGGTCTCGCCATGCCTTGATGCTGTCAATATGGGCCGGATCCAGATCGCTGGGCCAATAGTTAAGCTGCGCCATTGCGGCGCAAAAATGCACTGCATGTTGACCCGACCCCGAAGCAATTTCCAATACGGTACACGGGCCAGGCGGCAATTCTTTTTTCAGTACCTGTAAAATAGGCTCTGCATTGCGCCCCGTTGAGGGAAAATTCAGACGTTTGGCGTTTGACATTTTTCCCTGCTACCCCTGCACCCGCTCAAAAGACCAGTTAATGACGTTTTGCGGATCGGTAATGTTGCCTTGCGAGTTCAAGGTATGCTGAACCAGTAATTGTGAAGTGCGTTGCGGCGGCGCGCCGCCAGCAAGATAAACCGAGGGCCGCAGCTCTACCTTGCCATCAGCACAATGAAACCGCCAGCCAGACCCATCGGGAAGAACCAGAAGTACCTGGGTATCATCACGGGCCAAGCTGGCCCGCACCTTTGGATGTAAATGAAACCGCAAGGCACAGTCCAGTATAGCAGGGGTTGTAACCTTGGGCGCATCGACCGGGCGAAATACCCGATCTTCTCCAAACACCTTGTCTCCGGTCTCATTGACCAGAACCTGCCTTTGATGGATCAGACCAAAGGCATGCAAATACCCGCCATGGCTGGCCTCCATCCTTGTGCCTACGCCCGGCTCCAGCTTACGCCGTGACGGGTTTGCCTGTCCGCGCTGGCGAAGCCTTGGCCCCAAAAGCGTAGCGCGCCAGCCCTTTGCGCTGATCTGTGCCGAGGAGTTGTCATTGATAATCAGGGTCGAGTGCGCCGCACTGGTACGTACCGCCATATGCCACCGATCCGGCTGATCCTCTGACCAGCCACAATTGACGATCAATCGTCCGCCCGGCGTGCTTAGCTCCATCGCCAGCGCCCCGGCATGTGCCTGTTGGCTATAGCGTTCTGGCGGCGCCCGCCCGGTATCCATAATCACAACCGAGGCGTTTGTCTTGACCCGTTGATAACCAGAGTGCGGCGCGTAATTAAATGCACTTTCCGGGATGGAAAGAGCGCGTAATATGCGCGGTGTTGTCAAAGCTCGCCCTTCACCTCCGCCGTTAAAAACGCAAAGGTGGCCATCAGCAGCGCATAAAAACCGTACCATAGGTGCCAGACGAGCCAGCGCGCGTTCAATGTCTTCGGGAACCGGAGCATTTTGACTTTCCAGCAAAAGTTTGAGCGATACCAGATCACAAAGTGTGGAGGTGGCAATTTCAGGGTTACGCGAAATATGCCCGCCATCGGGCAATATCTGCTTGGCAAGCTGAACGCTTAATAACGCCAACCCAGGTTCGACAAATCTTCTGGCCCCGGGAATAATAAGGCCGGTTACGACCAGCACCAAAGCAATTTGTAATCGATCATGCGGATCAATGGCTATGTGGCCAAGGCTAAGTAAATAGGCAACCTGTCTAATCAGGCTTTTACGACGCAACCCGGCTTGAGCGCCTGGGCCAAGAAGAATTTCATCAGCAGACAACCAGTTCAGACACCGTTTTGCGGTAAGACCCGGTGCCCAGGAAAACGGGTTCCACCCCCCGTAAACCTGCACCCACCGATCCATATGTTTACCGGCAACAACCACCGCTTCGGGTGTGCCAATGGCAAGCACATCATGGATCCAGCCAAATTCATGCAAACGTGTGGCAAAGCGCCGTGTCGGTGCCGGCTTCGCCCAGGGTTCGTGAATATCTTCAAATTGTAAAATTGCGCCGGCCAGATAAAATGTTCCCTGAACCATTGCCATGCCTTTTTGTGGATCAGCCTTGCTTAGCCGAGGCAGGATTGTATTGGGTGGTTCAGTTTCGGGAGGGCGTAAAAACAAGGCGCGAAACAACGACAGGCTGAACAGTTCGCCAACCAGGCGGCGACGGCCCATTTTCAAACTTGCGCTTATGAGTTCTATAAACTGATTGACGGCCACTGTTTGCTCACCTGAAGGTCTGACACACTCGTGTCCTATTAATGAGCGAGGATGTCCCGAAAATCAAATGTGCCCGCAGCGGAAAATCCGTTACGGGCACATTTAACCGTAAAGCTTGCCATAGGACAGATAAGTCAGGAACGCACGATCAGTTATACGCGGCCTGTGCATTTTGCTTTGGCAGAACGCGGGCGCGCTCACCGTATTCGATCCAGACGGGCGTTCCGTTGGCAATCGCCACATCACCGCCCTGGGTAATGGTGATAATTTCACCGTCGCGGTCAAGCTCTATCGTATAGGCAAAGCCGGTGCGCTCAGTTGCACTGTTTTCAATGGCTGCACCCAGAAGGCCGCCAAGAATAGCTCCGCCAACTGCGCCAATGGCACTATTGCGGCCATGGCTTCCGGCTTCCTTGCCAATGACCGCACCAAGCCCGGCACCACCAATGGCACCAGCGCCAGAATTACTGCCTTCGATTTTGATGATCCGGCTGGCGATCACCACACCTGAATCAGCATGACTGACCTCACCAATAGTGCCGCGCGAATAATCATTGGCACCAAGATCAGAAACGCAACCACCCAAAATCAATACACCTGCAACGCTCAGAGCGCCGAAAGTTCGGGTTATTGTTCGTGAAATAATCATAATAAAAATCCTTGCCTGTTTATGAGGTTACGACCTAGCCATACCCCAGAACCTAACCTATAACGTGCCAAAACTGAACAGCGCCTGAACACAGGCTGAACAAATGGTTTTGCTATGGTTTAGGTCTGATTCTGGTTTCGCGTAAAAGCGGCAATGTAGAACGCGTCAAGGCCATCGCCTGTGGCCCAGGCCCCCGGCGGAATACGAAGGGCATTGCCTTGCACAAATTCCTGCCCATAGGGAAGTATGTTTGTGTCTATCTCAAATCTTTGCAAAGGCAGTTCGTCCAAGACCCGTCTGGCAATATCCTCGCCTTCTTGCACTTGCGCCGAACACACACAATAGACCAGTCGGCCACCGGGGCGCAGCATCGCGCTGGCCGCTTTGACAATGGCAAACTGCTGCTCGGCAAGTGCTGTGACCTGCGCCGGGGTTTTCAGTGCCAGAACATCAGGGTGTCGGCGAAATACACCCGTTGCTGTGCACGGCGCATCAACCAGAACCGCATCCACCGGATTGTCTGGTTTCCAAAGAAGGGCATCCGCGCAAACAGTGTGCGGTTTCAGGCCCAGTCTTTGCATATTTTCTTCCAGCCGTTTCAGGCGTGTACGTGAGCGATCCAGCGCCCACACATGCGCACCTGTGTCGGCAAGTTGCGCGGTTTTGCCGCCGGGCGCCGCACAAAGATCAATAATGCTCTCACCTGGCTTGGCCGCCAGTATTATAGCTGGAAGCGCGGCGGCGGCGTCCTGCACCTGCCATGCGCCGTCGGCAAACCCTGGCCACTTCGTGATGTCGCCTTGTGGGCGACTGCCCGCCTCTATGCGCAAAACCTGTGGCCCCAAGGGTTTGCCCTTCAAGGTTTCACGCCAATGCGCCATATCGTCAAATATTGTCAGATCAGTTGGTTGATCCTGAACCAAAACTTGTGTCGCATTACTTATCGCCTCCTCGCCATAAGCTTGCCGCCAGCTTTCGCGAAGCCATTGAGGAAGATTTTCCTCTGCTGAAATTGTCGCAAGACGCTCTTGTCCCTCATTGGCAACTTTGCGCAAGACCGCATTGGCAAGATGACGAAAGGCGCGGGTTTTCCCCTTACTCGCCGCCAGGGATACCGCCTCATTAACGATGGCAAAGGCCGGGCTACGCAAAAACAGAATTTCAGCAGTTGCACAGCGCAAAATGGCGCGCATCAGACCCATCTTGGCCGGCAGGGGTTTGGCTAGATAATGGCCCAGCACAGCATCGATCTGGCCCTTTCGGCGCAATACTGTACCAGCAATGGCCCGCGCCAGCGCCCGGTCACGCTGGCTCATGGCGGTAAATCCGTTGGATGCACCAAGGAACTCATCCATGCTCTGACCTTGATCGAGAATGGCGGTTATGGCATTGGCTGCCCAAAGGCGAGCGGGTGATAATTCGGTATGCATAGGCGCGCTTACCATGCAATGCACCGTACCGACAGGTTTATTGCAGCACGTGTGCGTGTTAGAGATTAGACTCATTCTTGATTCACATTCTGGCATCCCTATGAGCAAGCATCATGATGAACCATCTAACCAATCCTGCGCCGCAAAACGCGCCCTTGCGGAGGCAGGGGCACGGCGCAAGAAAGAGAACAAAAACCCGGCACAAAAAGAGTTTGGCGGCCCCAGAGGAGCTGAACCAACCCGTTATAACGATTGGGAACGCAAAGGTATTGCCTCGGATTTTTAACAATCCAGGGTTCAGACTTATTCAGATTATTGATTTCACGACCTAGGGTTCTTGCAGAAATGCGTATTCTTTATCATTGGCCACTGGATCCGTTTTCGCGTATGACGCGCCTGGCTTTGGCGGAAAAACGTCTGACGTTCAAACTCTCGCGGGTAGAGCACACTGACGATCCGGCGAAGCTGTTGGCACTAAACCCTGCCGGGACGCCGCCGGTATTACAAGATGATAGCGGGGCAATTTCTATTGTCGTCGCAGGCGCGCGCCCGATACTGGAATATCTTGACGAAGCCCGCGAAGCCGCTCCCTTGTTGCCCACAGATATTGTGGGCCGCGCCGAGGTGCGCCGCCTGGTTGACTGGTTCTGTGTAAAGTTTCACGCCGAAGTCAATGCCTATATCTTGCATGAACGGCTGGAAAAACCGCTTATTGGTGGTGGCTCGCCGGATGCCAGTGTCATGCGTGAAGGCCGCACGCATTTACGCTGGCATATGGCCCATATCAACCATCTCATTGCCTCCCGTGACTGGTTGGCCGGAACCGCACTGACGCAAGCCGATATAGTGGCCGCCGCACAATTATCCTGTCTGGATTATCTGGGTGAGGTGCCTTGGGACGAGTTTACCCTGACCAAGTCCTGGTATGGACGCTTCAAATCCAGACCGTCTTTTCGCGCCCTTCTGGCCGATATTTTGCCCGGCATGACCCCTGCATCACACTATGCCGACCTCGATTTTTGATGATCTGACAAATGCCCTGCGCGACCAGGCGCAGGCGTGCGGTTTTGCTATTTGCCGGATCGCCAGTGCTCGTGCGCCATGGCAATTTGGTGATGACCTGCAAGGGTATGTGGATGAGGGTTATCATGGCAGCATGGACTGGATGCGCACCACATTGGCCCGGCGCAGCCACCCCACGAAGATGTGGGCCGAGGCCCGTAGCGCCGTTGTGCTGGGGGTAAATTACGGCCCGGCCGCTGACCCGCTGGAGGCGCTGGATCATAAAACCAAAGGCACCATATCTGTTTATGCCCAGGGCGGTGATTATCACAAACTGGTCAAGAAACGCCTGAAACAACTGGCGCACTGGCTAGCGCGCCAAACAAGTGAGGACGTAAAAGTATTTGTCGATACGGCTCCGTTGATGGAAAAACCTCTGGCCGCACGCTCCGGTCTGGGCTGGCAGGGCAAACACACCAATCTTGTCTCGCGTGAGTTTGGTTCCTGGTTGTTTTTGGGTGTGATATTAACGGCAAGTGACTTAACCACCGATGCGGTTGGCAAGGATCATTGTGGCTCCTGCACATCTTGTCTTGATATTTGCCCGACCAGGGCTTTTCCAGAACCGTACAGGATTGATGCGCGGCGCTGTATTTCCTATCTGACGATCGAGCATGACGGCCCCATCGCCAATGAATTGCGGCCGCTGATGGGAAACCGTATATATGGTTGTGATGACTGTCTGGCCGTGTGTCCGTGGAACAAATATGCGGTGCGCGGGAAAGAGGCACTTTTGTGGCCTCGCGCAGAAAACATTCTCCCGGACTTGGCTGATCTCAGCGGCTTGTCAGATGCAGGGTTTCGCGATCATTTTGCCGGATCGCCGATAAAACGTGCCGGGCGAGATCGCTTTGTGCGCAATGTGCTGATAGCCATCGGCAACAGCGGCGATCAAATGCTCACTTCTGCCGCGCTTGATTGCCTGAAGGATGAAAGCCTGCAAGTGCGTGACGCCGCCGTATGGGCGCTCAAAACCCTGCTTCCAGGCGAAGAATTTGAGACACTAAGAACCGAGCATGCTCCCGATGAACCAGAGGCAGATGTGTTGGCACAATGGCGGGGTTAAAGGGTTATTGTTGTCGCATGGCTTCGCGGATTTGCCCGCGCACCAGCAGAGAATCGACATTGGCTGGCTCAAACGCCAGGGCCGCATTGATGTCATCCTGTGCGCGTATCAGGTCATTTTCAAACAAAAGAACAGCCGCCCGCAAGCGCAAGGAAAGGGCATTGTCGGGGTGCAATTTAATCGCTGCATCAAGGTCGGCATGGGCCGCGACAGGCTGATCCAGCGCCATTAAGGCACGGGCGCGATTGGTAAGAAAATCCGCATTATTGATTTCAATATCCAGAGCACGGCTCAGAACACGCAAAGCCTCCTCAGGTCTATTGGCTTGCAGCCAGGCTTCCCCGGACTGCCCCAGCGCGGAGGCCCGCAAGGCATCATCACCGGCATCGGGGGCATAGGCCAGTGCCTCCAGCTTTTCGGCGGCATGGATATAATCACGCAATCCCAGCAAAGCCATGGCCACGCAATGGCGCGCTGGCGCAGCGCCGCCCTCATTTTGCCAGATCAGGGCATCTTCATAGGCTTTTGAAGGTGTACTGTGGGCTAATGCGAGGCAGGTGCGATATCGCAAGCCTTCATCCGGGCTATTATTGGCACTCATGGCAGGAAATGGTGATCCAGACAATAATAATACTAAGGCCAATAGACGCGGCATTACCAACTCTCCTCGTAATCATCCTTTGTGGACGTTCTGAAGACCATGGGCAAGTCACAATTCGTTGTTTGCATGGTGTGGATGAGGGAAAATCCTAGGGCTGTATAAGCTGATACAGATGTAATGTGTTCATATACTCTTTTATCTCCACCATTTTTCCTGCCTCGATTGTTATCAAAAAGTGATATTTGTTTGTATAGGTTTTTCCATTCAGATGCTGACCATACGACTGCACTTCTGCGGCAATTTTATCGCCTTCACCAATCATTGACATCACCGTTAGTTGCAAACCATCGGGAAACCCCTGTTTGATGCTGCCGGCAATTTGCAAATACTCGGCTTTGTTTTTTGTGCCGGAAAACGGCAAATGTTCAGGCACCCACCAGCGCACATCGTCACTGACCATTGCAAAGGCATTGTCGACGTCTCCGGCACTAAACTGTTCAAAAAACTCTGTTACCAGCGCCTTGTTTTTTAACAAATCATCACCGGCATGGCGAAATACTGTTGCGTATAGTGCGAGACCAATGAGCATGGATGTTACCAGCGCCAGTATGATTATATTTTTCATGTTGTTTTCCTTATTAGGGTTTAGGGGCAGGCCTCATTAATATCATCCATTCTGCCCTGCCGTTCCGGTTTGTCATGTCAACACAATTTGCATCGCAAAGTCTCCTCGAATAGGGATAAACTTGTCCATCGTCCACTTTGCGCGCATCTTATACTGACATGACAAATAGAATTGCATTAAATTAACGAGGCCTGACCCTAGTTGATAATTATCCATCCGGCCCGATTACAAACAGACTATACACCCGGTATTGTGCATAGTTCATCCAGTGTCGCGGTCAGGCGGGCAAGGTCACCCGGCGTGGATAAACCATGATCGCCGTTTTTGGAGAGGCTGAATACCACATCCTGGCTTTGCAGTCGTGCGACCAGTTCCAGCGCATGGGGCCACGGCACGCTCTCGTCCATCAAGCCTTGCAGTATCCGCACCGGGCCAGCAAATGCAATCGGCCCACCCATGAGCAAATGCAATCGGCCATCCTCGATCAGTGCATGAGTAATGGGTGTAGGTTCATCATAATCCGATGGTTGATGATACACACCGCGCTCAACAATCAGGCGGCGGGTATCATTGTCAAAATTTTTCCACATCAGTTTTTCAGTAAAATCAACTGCCGGGGCAATCAGGGCTAGCGCCTTGATTTTTTCCGGACGCTTCAAGGCCAGCAAAAGTGCAATCCAGGCACCCATGGATGAGCCAAGGGCAATAGTGTCACCTGTGCAAAGCTCGTCCAGCACCAATACCGCATCATCGCGCCAGCGGGTTATGGTGCCGTCTTCAAATTTTCCTGATGAAAGCCCGTGACCGAAATAATCAAAACGAACAAAAGCGCGATCATGATTTGTGGCCCAGGTCTCAACGGCCTTGGCCTTGGTGCCATCCATATCCGAACGAAACCCGCCTAGCCAGAGAATTATCGGGCCGTTGCCCGAAGATACACGACAAGCAATTTTCTCGCCCATGCCGGTTTTCAATACTGTATGTTCGTTTACCATGTGCGTTCAAGAATAGCACATTATGTATGGGTCTTGTGAAGCCGGGAAGTGTCATTGAAAATCATACAAATCATTCCTGCATTAAACGCTGGTGGCGCAGAGCGCACAGTTGTGGATATTACCCGCGCTGTGGTCCATGCGGGTGGTCAGGCCCTGACCATCACGACAGGCGGACGGCTTGAAGCCGATGTTATTGCCGCTGGCGGGCAGATCGTGTATTTGCCTGTCGGTTCTAAAAACCCGGGGGTTATGTGGCGTAATATTGGCCGCATCTCTCAATGCGCCCAGGACTTTGGCGCGCAGATTGTCCATGCCCGTTCTCGTGCGCCGGCATGGAGTGCTAGGTCGGCGTGCTCAAAACTGGGCATTCCCTTTGTTACCACCTATCACGGCACCTATAATGCACAGAACCCATTGAAGCGGTGCTATAATGCCATCATGGCCCGCGGGGATGCGGTGATTGCCAATTCGTACTTTATTGCCCGGCATATCAAAAACGAGCATGGACTGGGCGAAGAGCACATAACGGTGATTGCGCGCGGCATCGATCCGGCATTTTTTGAGGTATCCAAGAAAACACTAAAAACAGATATGCCCCTGATCGTCATGCCCGCCCGGTTTACCCGATTAAAAGGCCATGTACTGGCGCTGGATGCCTTGGTGAATTTGCGTCGTAAAGGCATACAGGTGCAGCTTGTTTTTGCCGGTGGCAAAGCAGGGCGCGAAACATATGTGCAGCAATTGCAGGGCCAGATCACCAGTTCTGGTCTGGATGCTGTTGTCAGTTTTACCGGTCATGTGTCCGATATGGCGGCGCTGTATGGCCGTGCAGATATTGTGTTGTGCGCGTCCATCCAGTCAGAAAGTTTTGGCCGGGTTAGCGTTGAGGGGCAAGCCAGCGCCCGGCTGTGTGTGGCCCCGGCGCATGGTGGTTCACTGGAAACAATTACAGACGGTAAAACCGGATTTCATTTTACACCCGGTGATGCCAATGATCTGGCTAATGTGTTGCGCAAGGCATTATTGTTACCATCGACACAGGCAAACAAAATTTGTTCTGAGGCCCGCGAACACGCACGTTCGCTCTATTCTCGCGAAGTAATGTGTGCAAAAACCCTTGAGCTTTACCGCGACCTGTTAAGGCGTAAATACGCTTAAACCTCAGAGAAATTAACCAACAAGATACTTAGGGTTCTTGCCTCTTCAAATCATTGATTTCTCGAGAGATATCGAGAGAAAAGAGCATACCAAGCACGCTTTTATCAATCTCTCGAAATAACCCTTGTTTTAACATATGGAGCAAATGTGTTGCAAAAAATGAAAAATTATAACATGTTTGGCGCATTATGTTAAACCCCAGCTATATTATACCTTTATTGCCGCCAAAAGTAGAATTGGAAACTAGGGTGGTTTTGAAGGCCTTGTCAAAAGCCCACCGACCTTTGGCAGAATTGAAAGGGCGTGCGGTTGCAATTCCCAATCAAGCTATATTGATAAATACACTAACTCTACAAGAAGCAAAAGCTAGCTCTGAAATTGAAAATATTGTGACGACTCAGGATGAGTTATTTCAAGTTGACTTGTTTCCTGGAAACTCAGGACCATCAAATGCCAAAGAAGTTGCCCTTTACCGCGACGCTATCTGGCAAGGGATGGAAGATATGAAAAAGCATAACGGGATTCTTAGAAATAGTGCGATGGTACGGATATTCCAGCTTCTAAAAAATCGTAATGATGGTTTTCGAGTTCTACCAGGAACAGCCTTGTTAAATGACCAGACTGGAGAAACTGTTTATGTGCCGCCGCAAAACGCAACAGAGATAGCCAATCATATGGCGCAACTGGAGGTTTTCATCAATGATGACAGCTTGTCTGACCTTGATCCACTAATCAAAATGGCAATCGTTCACCACCAGTTTGAAAGTATTCATCCGTTTCCTGACGGGAATGGACGTATTGGGCGTATCCTCAACGTGCTTTACCTGACTAAAACAGAGCTTTTGGATATTCCAATCCTCTATCTCAGCCGTTACATCACTCAAACCAAAAATGAGTACTACCGGTTACTCCAAGACGTGCGGGATACGAATGGTTCCGTTGACGCTTGGGAAGCGTGGGTACTCTACATTCTGGAAGCCGTTGCTGTGACGGCTAGGCTTACACTAGATATAATCGAGGGCTTACGCACACTCATGGCTGATTACAAACACCGCATGCGTAAAAACCTACCAAAACTCTATTCTCAAGACCTGCTCAACAATTTATTTCGCCATCCGTATACCCGAATTGATTATGTCATGAAGGATTTGGGCGTGGCACGGCAAACTGCTGCAAAATATTTGGATCAACTAGCGGTGGAAAATTTTGTCGAAAAGCACCAGTCTGGCCGAAATAATTATTATATCAACATGCCGTTGCTTAATCTTTTTTTGACGGCATCAAGTGGAGAATTATAGGGTTGGTCTTGATTGAATATTTGCCAGAATTTGTGCTAGTCCATGCGAATATGGCCCGAGAAAGGATATAGTTTATGAGTGCTGGCGCTCTCGTTATCTGTTTTGGGCCTTTGGGCAGACTGATCGACGCCATGGCGGCCGTGCAGCGTCTGCGTGCACAAAACACCCATGAGCGTCTGACCTTGTTGACCGTGCCCAAGTTTGCCGATCTGGCCAAGTCGTCATCCTTGTTTGACGATGTCAGTACCGTTGATTTATGGCAAAATCCCAATGCGCTGCGCTCTCTGGTTCAGGCACTGAAAAAACGACGCTTTGAACGCATTTATGATCTGGAAAGATCAACACGCACCCGGCAGTTACAAAACGCCTTTGGCGCTTTCAGCCCGCCTTTTGCCGGCGCGGCAAAGCGATCAAAATGGAAGCTTGCAACGCTCCCGCCACACCCGCTGGATGGCGATGCGGCACTGCTTGATCTTGTTGGCGTTGGGGGGACTACGCCTGGCCCCGCCCCTGGCCCCGATGGGGCATGGCTACTGCGTCGCCATGCCGGTGCGCCCAGTTTGGAGCCAGCATTTTTCGGGCTGGAGCAACATTATGTGCTACTTAATTTATCACGTGAAAATGAGGGGCCGTGCTGGCCTGTCTCGCAATTCACCGCCCTGGCACGCGGTGTTGTCGAGACGGGTATGGGCTGCGCACTCATCGGCACCATTGATGATCGGGCCTGCGCCCGCGAAGTGGTGCAGGTTGATACCCGGATCAAGGATTTGTGCGCTCGTGCCGATTATTACCAGTTTGCAGCCCTGGGTGCGCGGGCCAAAGCTGTGGTTGGTCATGCTGATGGGGCGGCCCGGCTAAGCTGCGCGGTGGGCGCACGCACCATCACCCTGCATGAAGGCCATGAGGATGCCAATGCCAATGCGCCAAGAGGGCGCGGTGCCGTTGCCCTGGTCAGTCCTAGCCTGGATGCGCTTCCGGCACGTTCAGTTCTTGAGGTGTTGGGCATGTTTGGCGCAATGGAACGCACTCAGAATCGCAAAAAGTGATTTGCGTGCTTGATCCCCCGCCCACCTTTCTTCATAAAGCCGGTTCTACAGACTGCATTGTCGAGAATCGTGCGAGGGCAGTCTTGGAAACCATACATTCGCGGTCACAAAGGAGAACACCATAGCCCGCCGTCCAGTCCAACCTGCCCCAGCTAAAAAAAAGGGGCCACGTGTAAATAATGATATTGAGGCCGAACAGGTTCTCCTCATCGATCAAGATGGTGTAAAGCAGGGGCAGATGCCTTTGCACGCCGCCCTTGATGCCGCCACCGAAGCCGGCCTTGATCTGGTCGAGGTTGGCCCACACCCGCAAACCCCGGTTTGCAAAATTCTTGATTACGGGAAATTGCGTTTTCAGGAACAGAAAAAGCGTTCTGAAGCCAAGAAAAAACAAAAAACCGCCGATCTGAAAGAGATCAAAATGCGCCCCAATATTGATGTGCATGACTATAAGGTCAAAACCAAAGCCATGACACGGTTTTTTGATCAGGGCGACAAGGTCAAGGTTACGATCCGCTTTCGTGGCCGGGAAATGGCGCATCAGGATCGTGGACGTACTTTGCTGGAGCGTGTTCGCGAGGATTTTGTTGATACGGCCAAGGTGGAATTTGAGCCTAAGGTTGAAGGTCGGTTGATGATGATGGTGCTGGCCCCGCGCTAACGGCGCTGCCTTGCGAAACGGCACAGCTCTTGCGGGATCAACCGCCATGAGCACCAAACTGATACAAATGAGGGCACCAACCCTGGCCGAGGCGCTGGATCAACCCGTCAATTTCCTCACCCCTGTGCGTTTGTTGATGGCATTGGGCGTGCTTTTGGGACACAGCTTTGTGGTCATATCAGGCTCTGCCGTGCCTGAGCCACTTGCCCTTTTTAACATCACCATATCCTATGCGGCAGTAAACGGGTTTTTTATTCTCTCCGGCCTACTTATCACCCGCTCATTTGACCGGCGACCTGATATTGTCCGGTTTATATCGGCGCGCATTTTACGCCTGTTTCCGGCCTTGATTGCCCTGTCGCTGGCGGCGGTGCTGATTTTTGGGCCGATGTTCACTTTGCTTACACCAGCGGCCTATTTTGCCGACATAAGTATCTGGCGTTATTTGTGCGATGTGCTGACCTTTGGCGATACAGCAGGCGGGCCACCACAAATTTATCCCCATAACGCCAATGCCGGTGAATTTTCTGCTTCGTTATGGACATTGCGCTATGAGGCCTTTGCCTATGGCGGCACCTTGATTATGGCAACACTGGGTCTTTCGCGTTGTCGCACCCGTGTATTGGCTGTTTTTGTATTATCAGTGATTGCCTTTCTTGGTGTGCGCACCGTGCCGGATGTATTACCAAGCCAGTTTATGGATATAACTCGTCTTGGCATGGCCTATCTTCTGGGGGCGGTGCTTTATCTATGGCGCGATTGCGTGCGGATAAACGGCTGGGTGGCGCTGGGCGTAATAGCACTTGCCTTTGTTTTTGGGCCAACATCGTCTTATGAGATTATGCTCAACTTTGCCCTTGCGGCTGGTGTATTGATGGTTGGCTTTGGCCTTCCGGTCTGGCTTGCGCCGCTTGCCCGTATGCCAGATTTATCTTACGGAATTTACATCTGGCAATGGCCTATTATGCAGAGCCTTTATCACCTTGGGTTTGCCCGTGATCCTTATACCCAGATGGCCTTGGCACTGCCCATAAGCGCGTTGTTCGCGGCGGTGTCCTGGTACTGGATTGAAAAACCTGCACTAAGGCTCAAAACACCGCTGGCTGAATGGGTAAGGAACAGGATTAAAGTCCGTAAAATTGCTTGATCGCATCCCAGCCTTGCGCCCCAGTTTCCACAAATGAAAACAGTTTCAGATCATCGGCTGCAATGGTGCCTTCTGCCGCCAGGGCATCAAAATCTATAATTCTTCGCCAAAAGTTCTCTCCAAACAATAATACTGGCATGGGGGCAATGCGCCCGGTCTGGATAAGGGTTAGCGTTTCAAAGGTTTCATCCAGCGTACCAAAACCACCGGGAAACACTGTTAATGCCTTGGCCCGCATCAAAAACTGCATTTTGCGTATGGCGAAATAATGAAATTGCAAACTCAATGCTGGCGTGACATAGGGGTTGGGGGCTTGTTCGTGCGGCAGAACGATGTTCAGCCCGATGCTTTTGGCACCGACATCATCGGCCCCGCGATTGGCCGCTTCCATAACCCCGGGGCCACCGCCGGAACAGATCACCCAGTCACGGCCACCATGATCCAGCGAGTATTGCGAAACCAGCCGCGCAAAGGCACGCGCTTCTTCATAATAATGGGACTTGTCCTGCAGGCTTTTTATCAGCGCAGGATTATCGGTTCTGACTGGTTTACTGCCCGGTGCGGGAATGCGCGCCCCGCCAAATACAACCACGGTGGAATCCACGCCTTCTTCTGCAAACACGATCTCGGGTTTGAGAAGTTCCAGTTGCAAACGCACCGGGCGCAGCTCATCACGCAGTAAAAACTCAGCATCATCAAAGGCCAACGCATAGGCGCTTGAGCATGTTTGCGGGGTTTGCGGCACCTCGCGTAAAATATCCCGATCCTCGCAAGCGGTGCGAAAATGGCGATTGGTCTTGTCCTGATCCGGCATGGCGATCCCTTGACGTTAAACGCCTATGGGATACGCAAAGCCTTAATAAAGCGCCAAACCTGCAGATATTAATTCACCGTGCGCACGGCGACGCTGGTCGCACCGCGGGTAATGCCTTGTTGTTCAAGGCGCAGGAACAGCCGGTGATTGGCAGCATCAAAGGCGATATTGCCTTGCCCCGCAACAAAGACGGAAAACAGGGCTATCTCATTGCTCGCCAAAGGAAACGCCACATTGCTTGCAGGATCGTTTTCACATGCGCCTTGCGCATCTGTCTTGCAGATGAACGCGCCCAGGGGCAAACCAAGGTCGGCATCATCAACACTGGCAGTAAATGATCCGCTGGCACCGATATTGACCGTAGCAACAGAAAACACGCCGGTGCCGGTATCGCCTGGCACATTGACGATGCCATCAGCATTTGGTGTTGCCGCTATGGCAATGAGGTCAGGAACTGCGCCCGCACTGGCCGAGATGACTATACGGTTCAGCCCAGGCACAGATGCCGCCGCAATGGTATTGGTACAATCAAAGACCAGGCCCATTTGTTCGCTGTTTAATACCCGATCCGGGGTGACCTTGAAAACAAAATTTTGTATCTGCCCTGGCGCGATATTGACCGGTGTATCCGCCGCGCCGGTGGGGGTGTTGGCGGCGCTGGTGGTTTGATAACCAAAGCTGGAAGATTGCCCCGCTTGCAGAGCCATGGAACAGCTTGTGGCGGTGCTGTTGCCAGTATTGATAAGCGATGCAAAGGCGCTAAGCGGTGCATTGATGCTGCCTGAACGGGCGCTGGGCAGGATGGAGGCCAGCAGGGGCGGAGGAAAGAAAGATTGTGCCCAGTTTAGCTTGATCGTGCCGGAAAGCTTGTTCCAGCCATCGACGGCAATATAGTATGTCATCCCCGCCTGAGCGGTAAATTTAACCAGCGCGTTTCTGTCACCCGCACTGTCATCATCATCGGCAAGCGCGCTAAGTCTGGCCAATGAGTGCCCGCCATAGACACTCATCATTGTATCAAAATCACTGCCCTTGGCGTCAAAAACAACTTCACCACTGGTTTGTGGCACCCATTTCCACCACACCGATTTGCCGCCAGTGATTTTATCACCGTGTTTTGGCTCCCCGCTTTGCTCGGTTGCAAATTGATTATTGATGGTCACTGAACCTGTGCGGGATGATAGAAAAGCGGCACTTTCAAAATGGTCGTTTTGGGGGCGGTCGATAACGGAAAATCGTATCGGTTTTTCATGCATGCCGATGCCAAGGGTTTTGTTGGCAAAGCGGAACATGCCTTCATAAACGCCGCCGGACAGTGCCGCGGCCTGCTCGTTCAAAGAGACAATAACGCTAATCTGTTCACCGGCATCAAGCTGACCGGCACTGGCCGACAGATCAACCCAGCTGACATCTGCGCTGGCCGTCCAGTCCAGCGTGCTGGTGCCATTATTTTTGAGCAAATAAGTCGCCGATTGTGGAATGGCCCCAGCGCCGGTGCCGGGTTCCTTTTCACTGGTAAACCCGGTTTGTGGGCTGACGTTGAGGGTGTCCTGCGGGCCGATGGCAATGGTTGCCTGCATGGTTTGTCCTGCCGGAGAAATACTATGCAGGGCAACACCGGACACCGGCCCGGCATAGCGCAAGGTGTTGGGTGATGAAACGGCATCCAGAACGCGCCCGACCTTGTAATAATCCCCGGCATCGCCCGCCCCGCCCTGTTCGATCTGCTCCAGGCCATCGGCTTCCATAAGGCGGATCAGTTTGTGATCGGTATAGGAATTATCATAGGCGTAATCGGTGCCGGCGGCGTTCAGGCTGGCATCCACATGCCAGGCCAGTATACCATCACCGGGCAAGGTTAAATCATTGCCCAGGCGTTGCCGGTTCTGGATGACAAAAAATTCTGAAAATGGTGAGCCGCTGGCCAAACCCGGCCAGGCCACCACACAGTCTTTGGCTGTTCCTGAGGCCAGCAGGTTAAGCGATTGCGAGCCAGAAGAAATGACCGTTGGGGTTACCCAGTCGAGCACCCATTTTGAAAAACAGTTATGGTCACCGCGCTGGCTGTGCATGATGTCCATGGCACCAATACCACCTCTGGGGCCGATACTGTCGTCATAGTCATAATAATCAGGCAAGCCCAGGGCATGACCGGTTTCGTGAATAACGGTTGAAGGATTAAAGGCGGTATCGTTATTGCGCGATTCCCACTGCCAGGAATATTTACCCAGCGAGACGTCATCAAGCTTGAATGAGGGCACTGAGTATCGGGTCTGATACCCCCACCAGAAATTTGACCAGCCATTATTTGGCCCTGTCCAGATAACCAGAAAATAATCAATGACGCCGTCATTGTTGTTGTCATACTGGCTAAAATCATGGCCCTGGGCATCAAAATGCAATAGCGCCTCTTTGATAAGGCTGTCTCGCCCTGGTGTAGTTTGCTCGACCGCGCTACGCGCGACCGCCGGGCGGTACCAGCCAAATGTGGCACCATGAGACAGGTCAAGCTGTCCATAGGAGGCACGGGTATAATAATTGGCCAGGCTTTCATGTGGTGCATTGGCCACATTGCCATTACCGTAGAGACCTGAATGCACAAACCCACTGGTGCTTTTGGCCGGGTGGTCTGAAAAATCAATCAGCAAGGCAAATACCTTGACGTCACCAAGGCTGGGCATACCGCGCCAGCGCAAGGGCGGTGTTGCCGGGCGTGACCTGTCGGCAATACCGCTTTCTGATTTGCCGTTTGTGTTCAGATGTTTATCGGCAGCCCTGTTTATGGCCTGCCTTAGCAATAATGGATCAACCCTATGATTACCCAGTTTACGGGCATTACGCAGACGTTGCTTGACTTCTGCCAATTGCGCGGTTTGCGTCGGGCTTAACGGCCCTTTTAACGCCAGTATGGCACGCATTTTTGCCGCTTCTCTGGCGTCTGGCGGCTCTATACTGAATGCAGGGTTTTGTAACCCGAACAGGAAAAACAGCACAGAAACCAGTGCAGCGACACTCTGGCCGAAGGGCAGTGTCATGGGGCGCTCCTTCTGATTAAGGACGGCGGAATATACTTTATTCCACAGATTAGCACAATTTGACCAAATTTAAGGTAGTGTCTCAGTTTGAAATATCTTTCTTGTAAGGCCCGCGTTTCTTAGGTTCTGGCTCCATTGCGTCGATCATGCCAACAATCCATTCTACATCATGCAGGGTGTTAGAAACACCGGCTTCCATAGCTGGCGATACGCCGAGGCTCTTGTGTATCCGACAAAAGTTATAATGCAGGAAATAGAGCGAAAGCATGTGTAGGTGATTGTCGATCCGCTTTGAGAGGCCATTGGTCAAACGTGTGAACCTGCGATTACCCATACGGATATTCAAATTCATGCGCTCAACATAAGACGTGCTAACGTGTGCAATGTCTGGATCACCCTCAATGCGGCGTTTCTTAATCCCGGTGCATTCAGCCGGGCTATAACGACCTTTGGCACTTTCTGGGGACACACCATACAGTTTGATAAGCTGTGCGTAGTCCACATCACCACCAAAAGCGCCTTCAACAGCTTCTAGGTAAGCCCTGTGGCCGTCAGTGGTCATTTGAACGCGATTAGCCAGTCTTGAGCGAACATCATCCATAAAAGCCAGTGCATATTCGCCATCACGGCCACCGACCAGATACGAGACAATCAACTTGCTGTCTGCATCAAGTGCTGTCCACGTCCATACATCACCAGCACCATCAGGTGCGGCCTTGGCAGAGTTAACATTCTTGGCTTTGGCATAGCAGAACGACCAAATTTCATCGCACTGGATGCGTTGCGCATTCACTTCACGCATATTCTCATCATGATAAGCGGCACAGGCTTCGCCAGCACTGACAAGAAGTTTGGTCACAGTGTTGATTGAAACCCCAACCACACGGCTGATTGACCGCATGGAAGAACCTTCAACCAGCATATTCAAAATCATGGTGCGTTTATGTAATGGCAGCTTGTTCATGCCATTGTTGTAACTGAACTAAATTGCAATAGCAAGCATTACGTTCAGTTTAATGCCATCCGTTCGATTGATTCATGGGACGCCCATATGGAAATGGTGCGCTAAAACCTTTGGATTTTGAGACTTCGGGTAGTCGATCTATGCAATCTACACCAGCATCAGATAATTGTTTCTTTGCATCGTCAAATACCTTTTCATACGGATTATCTATTTTTTTCTTATCTTCATTCTTCATAATACTCTCCTCATCCCCAGTTTTGAGTGAATAAATCCTTTTACTCTTGACTTTATTTGGTAATAATCGACAGCAAGACCATGATAATTCCGTATGGCGTCATTTAATTTCTGATCAGAACCAAAGTCTTCAACTACCAATTTAATCTCTTCACCCGCTAGTTCTTTCATAGTTATTCCGCGACCATGTGAGTGCCACTTTTTTGCATTCCCCAGAACCGTTGCTATTTCCTTAGCTCTGGCTTCTCGCATTGTTTTATTTACCTTATTCCCATTGGTTTCGGTGATTTTCCAGTTCTTGAACTTGTATTTTGAAAGCCAATCAGTGATTAACGTAATACCATGAGCAATAGATTGCTCAATATGGAAAAGTTGAGCAGGGTCAAAATTTTTCACAAGATAAGCCAGTTCTCCCTTACAAGCATATGGGGTTTCGGGATCATTGGTATTGATCGCTTCAATTAATTCATTGAACTTTGAAAGATAACCCATTCCCGGCAAATATTTTCCATCTTCACTGGGATACTGCGGATCAATCGGACCAAGCACTGAATAATAATCCATATAAATTTCATCACCCGACATGACCAATACGGTTCCTGCCGAATAAGCATAATTTGGAATTACAAATGAAACTTTCTTGTAATTTGCCCGCATTACCGAAACAATTCGTTCAACGTTCTCCATATAGCCACCGGGTGTTTGCAGCATAACAATGAGATGTTTCCCAATTTTTCCTTCGGTCAAATCTTCCACAACAACTCGAAACTCATCATCAAGCGGCGGAAACATATCGCAATTTATAAATACACAGTCACCATCAAGCCGTTTTGCAAGTTCGTCATTCATCTGAAGAAGAACATGGTTGGTAAGTTGATCGACACTTAAGGCTTCCATCTTTTCTCCGCAGCATGACGCGCAATTTCTGTCCGGCGCTTTTGCGACAAAGACTCGGCGCGAGCCGATGCCCCGGCCAAACCCGATCGACGGCGTCCAGAAACTTTCTCATCTTCGGTTTCACCAACGGCGATTTGCGCCACCATCACAGCGGCACCAATAGCGTCCGCTGGACGTTTTTGACCTTGTGGACCTTTTGGCATTTGCGCTCCAAACTCAGGCATCAACAAAAACCTAATTATAGGCTAAAAGTTAACACCGTGGACAGGTTCATACAATCCCCTTCACAAAGGGTAAACCCAAGTGTTGTTCATATAACCTAAGAATGCGGCGGTTTCATGCCGAATTTTAAACTGAGACACTACCAAATTTTACGGCCCCTCACAGTTTTGTGATTAGACCTAAAGCCGCTCCAGTTTGATCGCTTCCCCGTCACCTTTGGGGGTCAGACGAAAGCGAAACTTTGTTTTGGCGGTAAACTTCGGCTGTTTGACACTGGAGGTGGAAACATAATCCGCCAAAGCCTCATCATGACGCAGGGTCAGGCGAATATAACCGGTATCATGCACATCATGCAGGATTGTATCCAGATTCATGTTTTGCGTCAGATGTCCAAAATCCACACCCGGTGCCAGTACATCGGCAAAGTTTCCGGGGCTGGATACCCCTGAGGTACCCAATTCTGCCCCGACAATGCCGCCATCTTCGGCGCGCAGGATTGAGGTGTTAAAATCATGAGTATCACCGGCCAGCGAAATAAAACTGGAGCCAGCACGGCGGGCGCGGTTGTACAATCGCTCACGGGCAGCCGGGTATCCATCCCAGGCATCGGTGTTCAAGGGCGGACGAAAACGCGAACGCAGGAAGTATTCAAATAATTGAGGGTTTTTTCGCTTGGCCAGCCATTTTAACCAGCCGGGCAGAACCGCAATGTAATCGGGTGAATAAATTTTCGCCAACAGCACCTGATTGCCCAGCAATTGCCAGGGTTGTCCAGCCTTGACCGAGCGGGCCAGGCTGGCCTCGACAAAATCGCCCTGCACATCGCCCAGCATCCGTCTTGCCGGGTCACCCACCAGTTCGGTTTCAAACCGGGCAACTTTGGCTTTTACTTCTGCATCTTCCGGGTCAGCATCGGCGGGAACCGGGAACAGCGCCCAGTCCACTTGCTCGGTGCGGGCGGCAAGGCGTGTCTCCAGCATGGTCAGGGACGCCAGATCACCAAATTCAAAATTTCGCCAAAAGGCTGTGCGCGGCGCACCGCCAGATGGTTCTCGTGTTGGTGTCCATTCATAAAATGCACTTAATGAAGCCGCTTCGCGGGTCGCCCAGGCGCCTTCGTCGGGCGAATGATTATCGGCACCATGCTGCCATGAATTATTGGCATTTTCATGGTCATCCCAGGTGATGATCCACGGCGCAGCGGCATGGGCGGCCTGTAGATCAGGGTCGCCATGATATTGCACATAGCGTCGGCGATAATCGTCCAGACTTACACATTCATGCGCAGGATCGGGTATCCGGCCCAAAACTTCTGCATCGCCCGTGGCAAAGCCGCCAAGGCCATATTCATAAATATAGTCACCAAGGTGGACAACCACATCCATAGGGGCGCTTTGGGCGATATGCCGGTATGAGTGAAAATACCCAGCCGGGTGGTTTGAGCACGAAACCACCGCCATGCTTAGTGCATCCACATGGCCCTGAGGCAAGGTTTTTGTGCGCCCCACGGGCGAAGTTTCGCCAGCATTTTCACGAAACCGGTAAAAATATTCAGTGCCTGGGATAAGGCCCGTTGCCTCGATTTTCAATGGAATAATACCATTGACAGCTAATTCCGGGCGAACATCAACCGGAGCAGACCAGACACTGGTGGTGAAATTTTCATCCCCTGCCAGTTCTGCAATGATTTTTATGCTTGAACCATCAGTGGTGATGGCACTCCACAGGATGACACTGGTTTGCAGTGGATCACCACTGGCAATGCCGTGACGGAAAAAGCCATTTATCGCATTGTCTTGCCGTGCTGCTGGTTTTTGTCCACAGGCGGCAAGTGCGCCGCCCGCACCGGCCAGTGCCAGTGCATTACGCCGGGTGACCAGGCCTGAACCCGAATTTTTTCTGCTCTTTTTGCTCAACACTCTATACTCCTTACAGATTTTCTATCTTGCTTAGCGGCAATTGCGCCTCTAATCCACAATTATGAACGAAAAAGAAAATAATGGTGTCACTTCGCAAATAATTGATGCACCGGATGATTTGCGACCAACACGCATTGATCGCTTTTTGAGCGATCGGCTGGATGACTTGTCGCGCTCGCGTTTGAAGGCCTTGATCGAGGACGGCCACCTTACACTGGACGGTGTTCCCATAACGGATCCATCGGCAAAGGCCCGTGCGGGCAACCAATATGTACTTGAAATTCCTGCGCCGCGTGCGGCCAGCCCAGAGGCACAGTATATACCGCTGAACATTCTTTATGAGGATGCGCATTTGATTGTTCTGGAAAAGGAAGTGGGCATGACGGTTCACCCGGCAGTGGGCAATTGGTCTGGTACGCTGGTTAATGCGCTATTGCATCATTGTGCCGGGTCGTTATCGGGTATTGGCGGGGTGGAGCGTCCCGGCATTGTCCATCGGCTGGACAAGGATACATCGGGGGTGATGGTGGTGGCCAAAACCGATGCTGCGCATCAGGGTTTATCCGATCAGTTTGCCGCTCACACGGTGGAGCGTGCCTATAGTGCGGTGGTGCGCGGCGGCCCCCGGCCAAAAAACGGACGCATAGAAACGCGCCTGGCCCGATCACAACATGATCGTAAAAAACAGGCGGTGGTCAAAAACCCCATGTCCACACATGGGCGCAATGCCATCACCAATTATGAAACCTTGCGCACGTTTGGGCAGGAACCCAACGCTCCTGCGGGTAGTCCGATGGCCGCCCTGGTGGAATGTCGTTTGCAAACCGGGCGCACACACCAGATACGCGTGCATATGGCTCATATTGGCTGCCCCTTATTGGGTGATCCGGTTTATGGCAAGCAACGCACGTTTCGGCGCATTGCAAATAAGGCTGGTGAAAAACTGGAAGATTTTAACCGTCAGGCGCTGCACGCCGCCATTTTGGGCTTCAAGCATCCCGTTACTGGTGAGGCCTTACGTTTTGAAACACCTATACCAAAAGATATGCAAAGACTGATCGACTTCTTGGATCAGCTTTAGGGGGTTGGAAAAGATCGATTTATTACAGAGAATTTAGACAAAACCACAAAACCGCCACATTTAGAACCTGAACGCGCCTCATCCGGCCACCATCTTCTGCCTGTCGGTTCGGCGCAGCAAAACGCCCGCCCTGGTTTCCAGACAGCCCCCCCAGCCCCCCCGGGACAGGCGGCAGCATCGAACCGACACCCTCTTCCCGCTCATACACATTTACCACACAAGACTTGCGCCCATGGCCGAACTGTCCAAGCATGGGCACATGCTTGCAATATGTCAGCTTGAAAAATCATTCGCCGGTAAGGCTGTGCTCAAGGATATTTCCTTTAGCGCAGACCAAGGCGAGATCGTCGGGCTGGTCGGTCGTAATGGTGCCGGAAAGTCCACATTGATGCGTGTTATTGCCGGGTGCTTGCGTGCCGATAATGGCTGCGTTGATCGAGGCGGGCAAAGCACAATCGGCTATCTTCCTGAAGGCGCGCCATTATATGAGGAACTGACGCCCCGCGCCGGGATTGAATTTGTTCTGGGTGCGCACGGGTTTGCCCGCGCGGCGCAGCGTAAAAGGGTAAATGAAATTCTCCACATGCTGGAACTTGATGGCGTTGCCGGGCAGGTTGTGCAAACCCTGTCCAAGGGTTTTGCGCGCCGCACAGCACTGGGGATGGCCCTGGCACCCAACCCCGATATACTCATTCTGGATGAGCCGTTTGACGGCTTTGATCCCATACAAAAGCACGCAGCAGCAAACTTGCTCAAAGCGATAAGCCCCAAGAAAATTATTCTGCTCAGTACTCATTCGCTCAGTGATGCACAGCGACTGTGTACGCGCCTGATCGTCATTGAAGACGGGCAAATTCGCACTGATTCCCCTCCCGAGGCCTTGTTAAGCCAAGCTGGTGGCGGTTCGCTGGACGCGGCCTTTCGCAAACTGGTGGCGGGATCGTGATGGGTGGGTTTTTGGCGCTGCTTCGCAAGGATTTGCAACTGATGCTGGCACGGCCAGCCGTGTTCATGTTCGTTGCCCTGTTTGCCATAAGCGCCGGAGCCTTGACGTTTTATACAGGCCGTTTTTTTGATGCGAACCACGCCGACCTGACCACACTGTTTGTGTTTTTGCCCTGGTTGTTTGTCTTGTTCACGCCCGCCCTTGCCATGGAGGCGTTAAGCGCCGAGCGCCGCACCGGCACGGCAGAGATTTTGCACGCGCTTCCCTTGCAATCGTGGGCCATCGTGCTGGCAAAATGGATGAGCCTTTGGCTGATCTGCCTTGCCGGATTGGCATTGACCATGAGTTTGTGGATCAGTGTCAGCTGGCTTGGCGCACCTGACCACGGTGCGATCATCGCTGGCTATTTTGGTGCGACGCTTATGGCTGGTGTCATGTGTGCGCTGGCCCTGGCAGCAACGGCTAGAGTATCCAGCCATGTCATTGCTTTTCTTGGTGCCCTGATCGTCAACGTCTCGGTCACCATTGGTGCGCTGCCTGTGCTAGGCGGACTGCCAGAACTGTTGGTTCGCACAGTGACTGATTTTTCCATCCCTGCCCATCAAACGCATTTTTTGCGCGGTGTTATCGCTTTTGATGATATCATGTTCTTTGTGGTGCTGGCGGTCTTTGGTCTTTTTGTTGCCAGCGTGCTTTGGCGGGCCGAGCGCAAGGCGGTTTTGCCTATTATTCTGGCAGCATTTGCGGTTATTGCGCTCAATGCTCTCTTCGCAACCGGGGGCTTTCGTGCCGCCCGGTTTGATATGACAGGAGCGCAGTTATATACGCTCAGCCCTGCGGCTCGCGCGATCATTGCCCAAAAGACAACACCCACACACTGGCGGTTTTATTATTCGCGCGCCCTGGCCTCACAATACCCGGATATTCGCAGCTATGGCGAGCAGGTAGAGGAAACCCTGCGTGCGTTTGCCGATGCCTCACGTGGCAAAATTCAACTCACCATTATTGACCCTGGTGTCGATAATGCACGCGAGGATGCGGCGATCTCTAGTGGTATAGAGGCCTTGCCCACTGATCGTGGTTTGCCGCTTTATTTTGGCCTGGCCAATGAAACTCGCGCTATTATTGCCCGCTTTGATCCCGCGCGTTCTGGTTTGCTGGAGCATGATCTGGCCCGCGTACTGGATACTGAACCGGGCAATATGGCTCAAATCGCACTTTATGACGGCATTGATCTGGCCGGGCGAGACTGGTTCGTTACCGGGCGTGAGCAAAGCTATCTTTTCAAACAAATCAGTGAACATTATCCGGTTCACTTGCTGGATATGGGCTTTGATATGTCCGATCTTGAGGGGCGCATCCTCATGCTGGTGCATCCTCCTGCTTTTTCTGCCCAGCAAGATCAGATAGTCAGTGATTTTATTGCCCAAGGAGGACGAGCACTTGTCTTTCTTGACCCGTTTAGTGAAGCTTCAGCGCGTCCCGGCCTGAATGGTTTGCCCAAAACAAACGCCCGCATGGCCTCAACAGCCCCCTCTTTTTTGCGCAAAACGGGACTGGACTGGACAGGCAATGAGATCGTTCTTGACCGGACAAACGCCATGCCCGTGCAACGCACGCTTGAGGGGCAGACACGCACCATGCGCCAACCCGCATGGATGGGCCTGCCACCATCTCATATGATCTCTGACAACCCTGTTACCGCCTCTTTGCCCGGGGGTCTTATTTTGGCCAGCACCGCCGCGTTACACTTTGATATTGATAGCGGGTGGTCAGGTTTCATTCGCGCTAATAAAAACTCTGCCCTGTTGGCTGCCAACACTTTTGCCACAGACCCCAACCCGGCAGAGCTGATGGTTATGCCGCCTTCTAGTGACATGGAATACTGGCTGGGGGCCAGTAAAAATGGCGTGATTGTGCTTGGCGATGCGGACATGCTGGATGATGATTATTATGTGCAAAACGATCCGGTTTTTGGCAAAAGGGCGCAGGCAGATAATGCAAAATTTGTTCTGGGCGCTCTTGATTTTCTGAATGGATCCAGTGCCTTGCTTGCCCTTAGGGCCAAAGATATGCCTTTGCGAAGTTTGACCCGCATTGATGCCCTGCGTCAAAAGGCGGAACTACAATTACGCCAGGCAGAGCAAGCGATTGAAGGCAAGCCGGATGAGCAGGCGCGGCAAGCTTTGCGAGCTGTGAGACACAAATTTCACCGACAGATTCGTCATTATGAAATTGTCTTGGAGTTTTTCAATATCTGGCTGGTGCCATTGCTGGTCATACTTATTGGTGGCGGGTTTTCGTTATGGCGTCGCCGAAATTAGCTCTGAACTTGGGTTCGATTGCCCAACTCACTCAATCGTGTTGGCAATATCGCTTGCGCTTTGCCACACACATCCTAAAAACCAACCTTCAAAGCATGGGGATACTATGGCTGAAACACCGTTTGACCGTCTATCACAAAATGTATCACGTTATGGGGCGCTAAGTTTCAAAAATTATGCACTGGTTCGCTCCTTCGCTGAACGCTTGCGCGCTGGATTTTGCAGCTTTCTGGCCGCAAATGATGGTGAATGTGTCTATCTGGTGCCACCCACAGGGGGCTTTCAGCCTGGCCCGCATGGAGGCGCTGCCTATTCTGTTTCCGGCACCGGATTTTTACCACTGGCCCCGATCAGCTTTGGTCTGGCTGTGCGCGTATCTACCAGCGGAGACTGGTTGCGTGTGGTATTTCATTGCGCCCGGGAAGGTGATTCCTTAAGCATACAAATCGAAGGTGGCAAAAATTTTGATCTGGCCTTGCCCCTGGACGATGAAGATGTTGTGGCATTGTTCGAGCCACTTTACCGTCATATCTATGACTGGTTTGATGACCGCATCACCCGTTATGAGCATGGTAATTATGGCACTAATGACATTGGTTTCGAGATCATATCGGTGAAAAAGGATTAGGTCATGAACTCATAAACAGGGTCAACATGGCGTACTAAGGCGCTATAATATGCCAGAAGAAGGCCGCAAAGCGTGCCTGGCGCACGGTTAAGGTCTTCGACGTTGTAGATTGACGCGCCTTGCACGTCCCTTGGGGTATGACCAATTTGCCCGGCTAATGCGTTGCAAAGCCTTGAAAACCATAAGGCTTCCTGCGGCTTTGCGCCTGTTATCTGAACAAATTGCTTCATACCATGTTGATCCTGTTTATGAGTTCATGACCTAACGTCCGATACGAACCTTACCAAGGCGGTAGTCAATAAACACGAGACAGTTTTTCAATCCTGCATCGCGCACTGGCTGGAATTGCCATTTGCGCACAGCCTTAACGGTGGAGCGGTCAAATACGCCCTCCGGGGCGGATTGTTTCACCGACACATGATCTGTTTGCCCATTGGGTAAAACATCCAGTTTTGCCACCACCCAGCCCTGTCGACCCTGACGACGGGCAAAAATGGGATATTTTGGCAGAGGTAGTGAGAGCGCCGCCAACGTATCACCGCCCTGACAGGCACCGGGTTCCGTCAGGCGTTTGATGCTGGGTGGTGAGGGATAATCATGGTGGAGGCGAAAGCCGCCTTTGGGGGCGCAATTTGCCAATACAATCAGGGCAATGAACAGCAGCAGGTTTTGCCAGGTCATGTGCATATGCACTGTCACCCTTGTGTTTGTGGAAGGCGCAGAATCAGGCCGTCCATGTCTTCGGTCACGGTGATCTGACAGGAAAGTCTTGATGTGGGTTTGGGACTTGAGGCAAAATCCAGCATGGATTCCTCCATGCTTTCCATCTTGCCGGTCTTCTCTGCAAAGGCAGGATCGACATAGACATGACAGGTAGCGCAGGCGCAGGCACCACCGCAATCTGCGTCAATGCCCGGCACCATATTATTGACCGCAGCTTCCATAACCGTGACGCCGGGTTTAACCTCTACGGTGTGTTCAGTGCCATCGTTTTCGATATAGGTGATTTTGACCATGGTTTTCCACTTTGTTGTCTTACATGCCCATGTATAGGGCTTGGCGGCAAGATCAAGTCCCGGGGCCTCACCCTAGAAATTAAACTACACATTGTCAGCATATACAGGAGGGCTTATGAAGTTGTTATGATACGGCTTTGCACTCATTATAACGTGCCTGAGGAGGACGATACCAAACGCTTGGGCGCGGTCTTGGCCAATATAGCCTGTGCCGGGGATGTTATCTGCCTTTTCGGCGAACTGGGCGCTGGCAAGAGCACGCTGGCCCGGGCCTTTGTAAGGGCATTGTGCGGTATGGATACAGATGTACCAAGCCCGACCTTTACACTGATCCAGGGCTATGATGCGCCTGATTTTAGCATTGTTCATGCAGACCTTTACCGTCTTGAAGACCCCGAGGACATTATTGAACTTGGTCTTGTGGAAACTTTTGCTGAGGCGGTTACCCTGATTGAATGGCCAGAGCGGCTGGGCCGGTTTTTACCAAATGAGCGGCTTGATTTGAACCTTCGCACGGATTCTACTGGTGGCCGTATGGCACATCTTGTCGCCCATGGTGTGCAATGGGGAAATCGCTTTGAAAGCTGATTTGCGCGAAGACGAAATTACCAACTTTCTGGCCCTGTCCGGTTGGGACGCGGCCCAGCGTCTTGCGCTGGCCGGTGATGCCTCGACCCGGCGTTATCAGCGTTTGAGCGGCCCAAAGGGGGCGGCTATCCTGATGGATGCTCCCTTTGGGGCTGAAACAAGTCCTTGCCCGGTAAATGCCAGTTTTGAGGAACGCACGGCGCTTGGGTATAATGCCCTGGCCCGCCTTGCCGGGGCGGATGTGCGAGCCTTTTCTGCCCTGTCGCATGAGCTTGTCCAGCGGGGGTTTTCTGCGCCAAGAGTATTGGCCGCAGATCATGCACAGGGTTTATTGTTGCTGGAGGATTTGGGCGATGCTCTTTTTTCCACAATACCAGTTGAAAAAGAAAAATTGTATGGTGCGGCAACTGATACATTGGCGGCCCTGTGCCGATCCAGTTTTGGCAGCAATATGCCTTTTGGCAACAATGACTGGACAGTCCTTGATTATGATCCGTGCGCGCTTCTGACCGAGACAGATATGTTGCTTGACTGGTATGCGCCCTTTAGAGGCACTGCTCCTGATGAAGCCGCCCGTCAGGAGGCGCATGAATTGTGGGCAGATGCATTCACGGCTTTGGAAACTTTACCACGGGTGCTCACCTTGCGTGATGTTCACGCCGAAAACCTTATCTGGCTGCCAAAGCGAGACGGTGTAGCCCGGACGGGCTTGTTGGATTTTCAAGATGCGGTTTTTGGCTCACCGGCTTATGATCTTGTCTCCCTGTTGCAAGATTCGCGGCGCATTTTGCCCTCTGGTCTGGAAGACGCCATGTTAACGCGCTTCCTGGAAGCCTCCAAAATTCGCGACCGAGAAGCCTTTGCCCACAGTTATGCAATTTTAGGAGCGCAGCGCAGCGCCAAGGTCTTGGGTATTTTTGTTCGTCTTGCCCAGCGGGACAGTAAACCCCGCTATCTGGACTTTTTGTCTATCACCGCCCGTAATATGGCCCGTAATCTGGAACACCCGGCACTGGCAGAGCTAAAAGGCTGGATGCAATGCCATGTACCTATGGTTTTTGAGGAAAGCTCATGAAAGCTAAACCTGACACAGCCATGGTGCTGGCCGCCGGGCGCGGCACGCGGTTTTTGCACCTGACCAAAGACCGACCCAAGGCATTGATAACGGTCGCGGGACGCACATTGGTAGATCATCAGCTAGACCGATTATCCGATGCCGGAATTGCCCGGGCTGTGGTCAACGTGCACCATTTTGCCGATCAGATGCAGGCACATATGGCCAAAAGGGCCGGGCCACCAACAATACACATTTCGGATGAACGTGATGCTCTGCTGGAAACCGGTGGCGCCCTGGTTCGTGCTCGTAACATGCTGGGTGAGGCACCCTTTTATGTGATGAATTGTGATGCCCTTTGGAGTACTCTTGGCATTGATCCCTTGCTTGCCCTGCAAGAAAAATTCGCTGCCTTAAACACCCCAGCCGCCGTTTTGTTGCTGGCCCGCAAGGAACATACGCTGGGTCTTGAAACACGCGGTGATTTTACGCTTGATAGTGTGGGTCATTTACGTCGCCCCGACCCTGGTGAGGTCGTGCCATACTATTACGCGGGCACCCAGCTTCTCAGCCCGGGTTTGCTGGACGGTGAGACCGAAAGACCGTTTTCTGCTAATTTGCTATGGGACAAGGCTTTGGCAAATGGCGCTTTATATGGCGTGGTTCTGGATGGTTTCTGGCTTCATGTTGGCGATCCGGATGCGCTGGCGGCGGCTAATTTGCGACTTGAACAGGACGTATCGTGAGCGATCCAAAGAATTTTCTGGATGTCAGCGGGCCACGGGTTTTTACCATGCCGTCCGGTGCAAATTTTCTGAAATCACTGGCCCAGGGTGTGCGCACAGCCATAGATGACACCACGCCTTATGGCTTAAGCGATGCGATGATTTTGGCACCAACGCGCCGCGCAGGGCGGGCGCTGGGTGATGCGTTTGTGCAGGAGTTTGGCGGCGAAGGCGCACTGCTGTTGCCACGTATACGTGCCATTGGCGATGTTGATGCAGATGAACCACCGTTTGAGCCAGGCACCATTGCCCTGCAATCTCCACAGGCGTTATCAACCGAGCAAAGACTGTTTGATCTGGCCGCCCTGGTGCGCGCACGCCTTGATGCCAGTGGTCAAAATGCCTCGATCGCCACCGCCCTTGCCGAGGCTGAGGCGCTGGCACAACTGATTGACGAAGCTCAAACCGAAGAGACCAAAAACTTTAATCTGGCCGAAGAAAATTTCAAGCAACGACTCGTAAGCCAGCCAGAACATGTGCAACGGGCAGCGCGGTTCCTTGATATTGTCATGCGTCATTGGCCGAAACATTTACGTGAGCGCGGCGCATCTGATCTGGCCGCGCATCGCTCCTTTGTTTTGCGTGCTTTGGCCGAACGCTGGTTGCTCAAACCGCCAGAGCATATCGTTATTGCTGCGGGGTCTACTGGTTCTGTGCCGGCAACCGCTGACCTGTTGAAAGTGGTTTCACGTTTGCCCAACGGGGTCGTAATCCTGCCTGGTCTTGATGAAAGTCTTACCGATAAGGACTGGGCAGACGTGCAAAACAGCCCGGGCCACCCGCAATTTGGGTTGGCTCGTCTTCTGCGGCGTATGCAGATAAGTCGGGCCGAGGTGAAACGCTGGCCAGGGGTCAATGAGCACACCGGTTTGCGTCGCCGTCGCCGTCTCATCAATGAGGCCTTGTTACCGGCAGAGGCCACAGCCGGGTGGAGCGATAAATTGCTCAACCTTGGCAAAAAAGAAGACCTGAAACCGGCCAGACTTGTACGCGAAGGATTGGCGGGCCTTGCTCTTGTCGAGGCAGAAAATGAAGAAGAAGAGGCGCTTGTATTGGCGCTTGCTATACGCCACACCCTTGATGAACCAGACAAGACGGCCATGCTTGTCACTCCCGATCGGGCCTTAGCCGGGCGCGTTCGGGCCGCCCTTTTACGCTGGGGTATAGAGATTGATGATAGTGCTGGCACGCCTTTGAACACAACGCCTGTGGGGGTATTTCTGGATCTGGTTGCGCAATGTGCCTGTGATCCTTCTGATCCTTTGGTACTGGCCTCGTTACTGGGATCAAAATTAACCAGACTGGGCCTTGGATCAGAACAGGCATACCGCTCTGCGCAGCGCCTTGAGGCCGGTTATTTGCGCGGCGTACATCGTCGAAACGCCACGGGGGCGTTGCGCCGCGCCGTAGAAGAAACAACAAATAAAGACGACGCACAAGATGTTCAGTTTGTCAGGTATGTAACCGCCCTTGAAGCGGCGCTTTTATGTTTTGCAGACCTTGAACATGCGTCTGTTGCGGACTGGGCCAGGGCGCATGTAAATGCGGCTGAATTATTGGCGAAAAGTGATGAGCAAGAGGGTGACACGCGCCTGTGGCGAGGCAGTTGGGGTGCCGGAGCTGCGGCTTTGTTGCGGGCATTATTGAACGATGCACCCGCCATTGGAAACGTCAGTGCGCGGGAGTATTGGCATATATTTTCCACCCTGGCCCGCCAGCGCCCGATCCGCCCGGAGGGGATGGGTGATGTCCGCGCCCGAATTCTTGGCCCGCTGGAAGCCCGGATGATAAGTGCAGACCTTGTTGCCCTTGGCGGTTTGAACGAGGGTATTTGGCCCTCACATCCGGTGCAAGATCCGTTTTTGCCTCGGCAATTGCGCATAGAGATAGGTTTGCCAGATCCGGAACGCCGTCTTGGTCTCTCTGCCCATGATTTTGCCGAACACGCCAGTAAAGCGCAGGTATTACTGACCCGGGCAAAACGGGTAAGCGCAGAACCAGCAATTGCCTCGCGCTGGCTATGGCGTTTGAAGACCCTGATCCGTTGCGGCGTTGAAGGAGAAGATGAGGTCAATGCCATTCTGGCACCGGATATGGATTATATTGCTCTGGCCCGGGCGCTGGATCAGGTGCGGCCCGCAGATGTCACCCCGGCCCGACCACCCCGGCCAAACCCGCCGGTGAACAAACGTCCGCACAAATTATCGGTCACTCGCATCACAAAACTGATCCGCAATCCCTATAGCATTTACGCGCAGTATATTTTGAATGTGAAGCCACTGGATGGGTTAGGAGAAATGCCCGGCCCACGAGAGCGCGGCAATGCGATCCATAACGCACTGGAGTGTTTTATGTATGGGGATATGGCCCCGGATGACCCAAAAGCCCTGTTCACGCTAACCGGCTTGATTGTAGATAATCTGAGTACACAAGGGTTTGCCGAACACCAGATACCAGCCGAGCGTGCACGGTGGAAACGGGCAGCAAGCTGGGTGCTGGACTGGGAAACTGAACGCCGTGAAACAGGCTGGCAACCGGTAATTTTGGAAGGCAAGGGGATGATGACCATACCCACTACCGGCAAGAATTTTTTCATTATTGCAAAGGCGGATCGTATTGACCGGCGTGGGGACGAGTTTGCGGTGCTGGATTACAAAACTGGTGCAGCGCCGTCAGCCAAAGAAGTCTATGCCGGTTTTGATCCGCAATTACCGCTTTCGGCGGCAATTCTTGAAGATGCGAAGTTCATAAAAGATAACAAAACGGCGCAGGGACAGGCGAGCAGTCTGGTGTATGTGAAGATTTCAGGTGGCAGAGAGGCCGGAAAATACCAGACGCTGGAAAGTAGTGGTAAAAACGCGATTTCCGCACCAAACTTTCAGCAAAAAGCACTGGAAGACCTGCGCCGTCTGGTGAACTGGTTTGCTAATGTTGATAACCCGTATTTGTGTCAGCCCCGGGCAAAATACACTGATAGCTATAGTGATTATGACCATTTGGCGCGCCGGGCTGAATGGGCGGCCACTGCCGAGAAAAAAGAGGGTGAGCCATGAGCGATGCCATCCACAAAGCCAAAGCTGCACAATCACAAGCCGCCGATCCGCAGGGATCAGCCTTCGTTTCGGCCAATGCCGGTTCGGGCAAAACCCATGTTCTGATTGACCGGGTAACGCGGCTGTTGATGGCCGGGGTCAAGCCGGAAAACATCCTGTGCGTGACTTATACCAAGGCGGCGGCGGCGGAAATGCTCAATCGCCTGTTCGAGCGCCTGGGTGGTTATTCTATTATGGAAGATAACGCTTTACGCGTGGCCTTGTGCGACCTTGATCCAGTCATTCCTGTTGGTGTTGCGGATTTGAGACGAGCGCGTGCATTGTTTGCGCTGGCACTGGAAACGCCAGGCGGGCTAAAAATTCGTACCATTCATTCGTTTTGCGAGTCGCTCTTGCGTCGCTTTCCCGCAGAAGCCGGAATCAGCCCCGGTTTTACCGTTCTGGATGATCGTATCAGTGCACAAATGCGTGCCGAGACAATTGCCAGTATCGGTTGCCAGGCCCTGAATGATCCACAAGGCACGTTAAACCAGGCGATTGAGCATGTTGCCAGCCTGGGTGCTGATGCCCTGGATACGCTCTATAGCTTTGCCGCCAGGGAGGGCCGCAAACTGGCGGCACTGATTGATCGTGAGGGCGGTTTGCCAGAGGCTCTGGCTTTAAGCGCGCGGCATTTGGGGCTGGACGCGGAGGCAACGCAGAGAAGCGAGGCCGAGGCAGTTTGGCATGACCTGGATCATTTGGAAATGAAACGCCTGGCCGAGGTGCTGATGGAGGGTATTGCCACCGATCAAAAATGTGCTGCCAAAATCAATACCGCTTTGCGTATCACCGATCCATCAACAGCACTGGCAGGGATGTTTACAGGGTTTTTTACCCAAAAAGGAACGCCGCCAAAAAATCTGCCGACCAAAGCAGTACAAAATGCACATTCGTGGATCATTGATGCTGTGCATAATATGCAGGGCACACTGGATGTTGCGCGGATACGCCTTCATGCCGCCGCTGTTTTGGATAATACCCGTGCCGCATTTGCCCTTATTGATACGTTTCACCGACACATCACCTCGTCAAAACAAACGCAGGGCGCACTGGATTTTGATGACCTCATTGCCAAAAGTGTGGCGCTGGTTTCTCACGCCGATGCGGCGCAATGGGTATTATACAAGCTTGATTATAATCTTTCTCACATTCTGGTGGATGAGGCGCAGGATAATAGCGATGGGCAATGGGCGCTCATCCGCAGCCTCTCGGCGGAGTTTTTTGCTGGCAAGGGTGCGCAGGACAACAAGGCGCGCACGTTATTTGCCGTCGGTGATCCCAAACAGTCCATTTATTCTTTCCAGGGCGCTAACCCCGCTTTGTTTCATAGTGAAGCAGAGCATTTTATGACCATTACCAGCCAGAGAGAGAGCGGTTTTTCAATGCCCGAACTGGCGCTCTCATGGCGCTCTTGTGCGCAGGTTCTGACCATGGTGGATGAAACCTTTGCACCTTTTACCGGCGAGGCACCAGTACCGCCGCCATTGGAAACCAAATTTATCGGGGATGCTGCCTACTATGAAGACGCAGCACAAAGCTCTCCGGGGTTTACCGGGTATGTCCCCCATAAGGCCCAACGTACCGATGCAGCAGGCTGTGTGGAGCTGTGGGACAGTATTGCGCGACCAGCCACGGCACCCGAAGAAGACCCGGCGGCCCCTGTAGATGCGCCAGCACCGCAAAGTGCTCGTAATCAACTTGCTGCCAACATTGCCAGCACCATCAAGGCCTGGCTGGACAGGGGCGAACTGGTCAGCGAAAAAAAAGATCAGGCCTGGCACCGGCGACCCGTTCAACCAGGCGACATCATGATTTTGATGCGTAAACGCACAGATGGTTTGTTCGAGGAGATCATTCGCCAGCTTAAACTGCGTGCTGTCCCGGTGGCCGGTGCGGATCGCATGATACTGTCTGAACAAACCGCAGTGCTTGATTTGATGAGTGCGGCGCGGGCGGCCTTGCTTGGAGACGACGATCTGGCCCTTGCCGAATTTCTAAGAAGCCCGTTTTTGCAGCCGGCGGCGAACAGTGAGCCGGTTATTGATGAACCAGCTCTTTATGACCTTGCCGCCGGGCGTCCACAGGGACAAAGCCTGTGTGCTGCCCTGAATGTTAGCACCGACCCACGTTTTGCCGAAGCACGGGTGCTCATGGCAGAACTACGCGAACAGGCAGGGCGTGTGACGCCGTTTGCCTTTTTTGCCGGACTTTTATATCGATCAAGCAATACCCGCGAAAGTTATGCCCGCAGACTTTATGCACGGCTGGGGGCAGAGGCAGAAGACCCGGTACGCGAATTTCTGTCAAAGGCGCTGGCCTATGAGGCCGAACAGGCACCGGCGCTGGCGCGTTTTGTTGCGCAAAACCTGAATGATGAGACGCAAATAAAACGTGAAATGCAAAGCGCAGGTAATGCCGTGCGGGTGATGACAGTGCACGCCGCCAAGGGTCTGGAAGCGCCATTGGTTATCCTGCCAGACACCACACAGGGTGCCAAGCGACCCCGGGAATCCGGTTTAATGTTTGCCGCCAAGGATGATGCGCTTTTCTGGTCGCCAAAAAAAAATGATGATCCGCCGGTTTGCACCACTATTCGGGAGGAAGCTGCCGTTCGCGAGGCCGAAGAACACAAGCGGTTACTTTATGTTGCCATGACCCGGGCGCAGGATCGTTTGGTCATTTGCGGCGCCAACAGGTACAGCAGGAAAAAAGAATGTGAGGACGGTATAGTCGAGAATGATAGCTGGTATGCCTATTGTAAGGCCGCCTTTGAGAGACGTACTGAACGGGGCGAAATTGAAATTTTTCAGACACCATCGGGCGTAGCAGCCATGCGCTATGGCCCAACACCAGAAGGACAGCCTGACGCCAAACCTGCATTGGAGGACAAGACGCTGCCAATACCCGATTGGGCAAGACGACCTCTGCCGGTTGAAGCGCCCGCACTGCGCCGCGCTGCGCCGTCGCATTGGCTGGATGCCGAGGCTGATAGCGGGTCAGTATTATCACCGCTCGCCGATGGCGGAATAGCGCGGTATCAGCGCGGATTGCTGATCCACACCTTGCTGCAATCCTTGCCGGAGATTGACAGAAAACTCCGCCATGATGCGGCCAGAAACTTTCTTATCGCTCAAACAGATATTGATGAAGGGCAGCGTGGTGAGATTATGGAAGCCGTATTCGGGGTGTTGAACGAGCCAACCTTTGCGGCGCTCTTTGGCCCTGACAGCCGGGCTGAACTACCCATAAGTGGCCGGATCAAGGCGCTTGCGCAATATGTTACCCTCGCTGGTCAAATTGATCGCCTTGTGGTCACAGAAGATGAGGTTCTGGTGGTGGATTATAAAACCAATCGCCCGGCACCAAAACATGCAGATGCGGTAACGACACCCTATTTACAGCAAATGGCAGCCTATCGGGCCTTGCTCAGGGAATTGTGGCCAAAGCGCAAAGTTCGTTGTGCGTTATTGTGGACAGACGGGCCAAAATTAATGCCGCTCGCGGACAGTTTACTGGACGAAGCGTTGCAAAAACCGCACAACCCTTGACGTAAGGCTCTCCCATCACTAGCTAGCGGTCAGGCGGGCGTTATATTTGTGCCCGGCCAGCGTTTTGGCCAAAATCAGGAGTTTACCATGTCAACCATTGCCGTAAGTGATGAGTCCTTTGAAACTGATGTTTTGAACGCAAAAGGCCCGGTTCTTGTGGACTTTTGGGCTGAATGGTGCGGCCCCTGCAAACAGATCGGCCCGCTTTTGGAAGAGCTTGGTCAGGAAATGAACGGCAAGGTAACCATCGCCAAAGTGAATATAGACGAAAACCCCGGTGTGCCGGGAAAATATGGCGTGCGGGGCATCCCGACCTTGATGCTGTTTCAAAACGGTCAGGTTTCAGCAACCAAAGTGGGCGCCATGCCCAAAAGCAAAATTTCCGAATGGCTGAATAGTGCCGTTACAGCGGCTTAAACGTTAAACGCCAATACTTCACCAGCAAGATAAAGCGACCCACACACCACAATGCGCGGCCCGCGTGCTGTTGCCAGTGCGCTTGTTAATGCCGCCTCAAAGCCTGGTGCAGTCTGCGCCTCAAGATTGGCCCTGCGGGCGGCCATCTGCATATCATCTGGTGTCATGGGATACGGCGCATCTTTTACCGGGATGCAGATTACCTTAGGATCAAGGGCGCTAAACGCCTCAAAGAACTGTCCTGCATCCTTGTTGCCTTGCAAGCCAACAATGATGACCAGCGGGCGCGGGTCTTGTGTTTGCATGGACAAAACACTTGCCGCCAATGCCCGGGCCGCATGGGGGTTATGCGCGCCGTCCACGATAATTTGTGCGTTTTGGGCATTTACACGATCGGCCACAGCGCCCTGGTGCAAAATATCGAACCTGCCTGGCCATTGCACAGCCTCAAGCCCTTGTGCCATGGCAGTATGGTTGCATTTCAAATGCAGTGCTGCGGCCACAGCCAGTCCTGCGTTTTGCACCTGATGCCCACCTTTCAGGCGCGGCAATGGTAAATCCAGAAGTTGTGTATCATCTTCAAACACAAGATGCCCGTCTTCATTGCGCACATGAAAATCTTCATCGGCAAAACGTACTGGTGCTTGCACGCGCGCTCCAGCGCGCTCAATCACATGACGAGCCTTATCACATTGCCGGGCGCTTATCACCGGAACACCAGGTTTGATGATCCCTGCCTTGGCGCGGGCGATACTGGCAATGTCATCGCCCAGATAATCGCCGTGGTCGTGAGCAATGGGGGTGATGAGGCACAATGCTGGTTGGCTAAGTACATTACTGGCATCAAATTCGCCGCCCAAGCCCACCTCAATAAGGGCAAGGTCTGCCGGGTTTCGTGCAAAGGCCAAAAACATGGCTGCGGTTAATAACTCAAACGAGGTTGCCGCCGCACCATTATTGGCCTCCTCCACCTCCTCAAGAAGATCAACCAGAGCCGCATCAGTAACAGGCCCGAAACCGCCCAATTGGTAGCGTTCGTTAAGGCGTATCAGGTGCGGGCTGGTATGAATATGTACTGATAAACCGGCTGCCTCGGCCATCGCCCCCAGCATGACAATGGTTGAGCCTTTACCATTGGTGCCGGCCACATGCACGGTTGGAGGAAGATGCTTGTGCGGATCACCGAGCTTGCCAAGCAGGGCCTTGACCCGTTCAAGTCCCAGATCAATGTGCGCCGGATGCAGGGCATCAAAGCGGGCCAGGGCGCGCACTATTCGTGTGACAGCGTTCAAGCGGCTTTAGATCCACTGAGCAGGGTTATCAAATTTGCCAGATAGGTTTTTAGTTTACGGCGATCCACCACCGCATCCACCATGCCTTTTTCAAGAAGGTATTCTGATCGCTGTGCCCCTTCGGGCAGTTTTTCACGTATGGTTTGCTCAATCACGCGCGGGCCGGAAAAACAGATCAGCGCCCTGGGTTCGGCAATATGCACGTCACCCAACATGGCATAAGACGCGGTAACACCGCCAGAGGTGGGGTCGGTCAAGACCACAATATAAGGTAGTCGCGCTTCGTTCAGCTCGTTGACCATCAAGGTCGTGCGCGGCATTTGCATCAAGGAGAGCGCCCCCTCCTGCATCCGTGCACCGCCGGAGGAAATAATAGCCACAAGCGGCAATTTGCGCTTTAGCGCCTCTTCGGCAGCGATAATAAACCCCTCACCTGCCGCCATGCCCAGCGATCCGCCCATGAAGGCAAAATCTTGCACAAAGACGACCGTCTTAACGCCATCAATACTGCCAACGCCAACGCAGGTGGCATCGGTTTCACCGGTTTTTGCACGAGCGGCCTTTAGCCGATCAGTGTATTTTTTGTCATCACGAAATTTCAACGGATCAACCGCAACTTCCGGCACATCAATTCGTTCATATTCGGCATTATCGAAGGTAATTTTGAACCGTATTTCTGCACCAATACGCATATGATGTCCGGCCGGGGTTACATAAAGCCCGGCGGTAAGGTCTTCCTGAAATACCATTTCACCGGAAAGCGGGCATTTCACCCACAGATTTTCTGGCGTATCGCGCTTGGCAAATATTTTTTTCATTCCCGGCGGGGTAAGGCGGTCGAGCCAGTTTATGTTGTTCATTGTGATACCTCCTGCCGGGCTGTATGTACCGCTCGCCCAAGGGTGCGAGCCAGCGCCAGCGCCTCTTTTACACCACCTGATGCCATGGCATCAACAATGGCACTGCCAACCACCACGCCATCGGCCACACGGGCAATCTGTGCCGCCTTTTGGGTTGTGCGTACACCAAAGCCAACGGCAACGGGCAGACCAGAGGCCGCGCGGATACGCGATACGGCCCTGGCCACAGGATCAGCGTCAGGCACGGCAGCGCCGGTGATCCCGGCGACAGAGACATAATAGACAAAACCACTGGTGCCCGTAATAACCGTTGGCAGGCGCTGATCGTCTGTGGTTGGCGTTGCCAGGCGGATTAGCGCCAACCCGGCGGCATCAAAGGCGGTGCGCAGGGGGGCATCTTCTTCGGGGGGCAGATCCACCATGATGGCGCCATCCACGCCAGCGGCGACACAGGCGTCTGTAAACGCTTCGCAGCCCATATGATGCACCGGGTTATAATAGCCCATGACAATCACCGGCGTTTGCGTATCCTTTTGGCGAAATTTCGCCGCCATCGCTAAAACGTTTTTTGTGCGCACACCGGCACCCAGCGCCCGCAAGGCCGCCGCCTGAATGGCCGGGCCATCGGCCATGGGGTCAGTAAAGGGTAGGCCCAGTTCGATAATATCCGCACCGGTGGCAGGTAATCCATCAAGTAATTCCTGCGCAGTTTTCAGGTCAGGGTCACCGCCCATAATGTAGGCGACAAAGGCTGCACGGTTTTGTGTCGCCAACGCCGAAAACCGCGCTTCAAGACGCGCTGCACCGGTCAGCTGGGCGTTCATATCTTGACCCCTAAATGCTTGGCTACGGCGAACACATCCTTGTCGCCGCGCCCGCACATGTTCATCAGAATAAGGCCTTTGGGGCCAAGTTCCTTGGCCAGATCAGCAACGCGGGCCAGGGCATGGGCCGGTTCCAGCGCCGGGATAATGCCCTCCAGCTTCGTGCAAAGCTGAAACATTTCCAGAGCTTCCTTATCAGTGGCACTGACATATTCGGCGCGGCCAACATCATGCAAATGCGCGTGCTCCGGCCCGATGCCGGGATAATCCAGCCCTGCGGATATGGAATGAGCATCAATGATCTGCCCGTCATCATCTTGCAGCAAATAGGTGCGGTTGCCATGCAGCACACCGGGTGCGCCGCCTTTGAGGGATGCGGCATGTTTGCCGGTTTCAATGCCCAGCCCCGCAGCTTCAACGCCGATCAGACGCACGCCTTTATCAGGCACAAAGGCATGAAATAATCCCATGGCGTTGGAGCCACCACCAATGCAAGCCACGCAAGCATCAGGCAGGCGACCTTCGCGCTGCAGAATTTGCGCCCGGGCTTCGCGGCCAATGACCGACTGGAACTCACGAACCATGTGCGGATAGGGGTGTGGCCCGGCCACCGTTCCGATGACATAAAATGTTTCATCTACATGGGTTACCCAGTCGCGCAAGGCCTCGTTCATGGCATCTTTGAGCGTTCCCGTACCAGAGGTAACCGGTATCACTTCGGCACCCAGCAATTTCATGCGAAATACATTGGGTTGCTGGCGTTCAATATCAGTTGCCCCCATGAACACCACGCAGGGCAAGCCAAAGCGCGCCGCCATGGTTGCCGTGGCAACACCGTGCTGCCCGGCACCGGTTTCGGCAATGATACGAGTTTTGCCCATACGTTTGGCCAGCAAGACCTGGCCCAGACAATTGTTGATCTTGTGCGAACCGGTATGGTTTAACTCGTCGCGTTTGAACCAGATTTTTGCGCCGCCAAATTCTGCAGACAAGCGTTCCGCATGATAAACGGCGCTGGGCCGACCCACATAATCACGCAAAAACCCGTCCATCTGTTTGGCAAATTCAGGGTCATTGCGGGCCTCATCCCAGGCACTTTCCAGTTCCAGAATAAGCGGCATCAGGGTTTCGGCAACAAAACGCCCGCCAAAATCACCAAAGCGACCGCGTGCATCGGGCCATTGGACATCATCGGTTTTAACCGTCACGCCGTGTCCCCATTGGCTTTGGCAACACGAATAAAGGCCGTCAGTTTTTCCGGGTCTTTTATGCCGGGTACTGATTCAACACCGGTGGAGACATCCACAGCGTACGCGCCGGTTTGGGTGATCGCCTGGCAAACATTATCGCAGGTCAGGCCACCAGCCAAAAACCAGTGCTTCTCAAGGTTGTTGTTGTGCAAAATTGTCCAGTCAAATGGATCGCCGTGTCCGCCAGCCTGTTTTGTGTTTTTTGGTGGCTTCGCATCAAGAAGAAACATGGCCGCTGTGCGGGCGTAGCGTTCCGTGTCTTTAATATCCAGTGCAGTTGAAACCGCAAACGCCTTGATGACGGGTATGTGGTAACGCTTCCAGATAGCCCGCACCCGCTCTGGCTTTTCCCGACCATGCAATTGCAAAAAATCGGGCGCCAAGTGCGCAACAATTTTTTTAAGCTGCTTGTCTCCGGGGTTGACCAGTACAGCCACAATTTTGGCTTTGCCCCGTGCAGGTTTTGCAAGTTCCGCGGCTTGCTCCGGTGTTGTTTTGCGCACGCTATCGGTTGCAAAAACAAACCCAAGGTAATCTGCACCGGCTTCTAATGCAGCCGCAACACCCACAGGTTCGGTCAGACCACAAACTTTGACTTTTACCATTAGGTACTCCGCTCATCAGCGTCGCACTTTATGGCGCTGTGACCGCAAGAAAAAGAAGTATCTGCAGGTGAGATACCTCAACTGGATCATGATAAACTGATCGTGATCGCAGATTATTTTTTCAAAAGATCGCGAATTTCTGTCAGCAGCACTTCTTCGGCAGGTGGAGCGGGTGGTGCCTTGGGTGCCTCTTCCTCTTTTCGCTGGGCAGCATTCATAACCTTGACTAGCATGAAAACGGCAAACGCTACGATGATAAAGTTAATCACCGTATTGATAAAAACGCCATAATTTATGGTTGCAGCCCCGGCATCCTGTGCTGCCGCCAGGGAGGCGTAAGCCTGACCGTTCAGCGAAATAAACAAATTGGAGAAATCGACATTGCCCATCAGCATGCCTATAGGTGGCATAATAACATCACTGACCAATGATTTGACGATGGGGCCAAAGGCTGCGCCGATAATAATCCCGATGGCCATGTCCATGACATTGCCACGCATTGCAAAATCCTTGAATTCCTTGAGCATTTGCCCCCCCTTTTTTTGATTACAAAAAATAGTTCCGTGTTTGCGCAAAAAAGGATAGGTCAGCCTTTGGCTGCATCAACCTTTTCCCTAAGTTCCTTACCAGCCTTGAAAAACGGCACGCTCTTGGCCTTGACTGCAACCGAAGTGCCCGAGCGTGGATTACGCCCTGTGCGCGCGGCGCGGCTGCGCACAGAAAATGCACCAAAACCACGCAATTCCACCCGGTCACCGTTTTCCATGGCCCGTGTTATTTCTTCAAATATCGTAGCAACGATGACTTCAATATCGCGTTGATACAAATGTGGATTTTCTTCCACCAATGTGGCGATCAGTTCCGATTTTATCATATTCAATCCCGCCTTTTTTTCCGTGCCCCACACGTATAAGGAGAACCTGCCATTTGAATCCCTGCGCCGTCAACCGACTGCAGGAAAAATCTGTGTGTTTTTAGAAAATGCAATACTCATAAAAAAGGCCGGACACTGGTGTCCGGCCTTCCTCATCTTGACGTATTGATGAAATTTATTCTGATTTATCGTTTTGGCCTTTCAGGGCTTCGCCCAGAATATCGCCAAGGGAAGCACCGGAATCCGAGGAACCATATTGGGCGATGGCTTCTTTTTCCTGATCGGCTTCCATTGCCTTGATGGACAGTGAAATCCGTCGGGAGGCACGATCCACACTGGTCACTTTGGCATCAACCTTGTCACCAACAGCAAAGCGTTCCGGGCGTTGTTCATTGCGATCCCGTGACAGGTCAGATTTGCGAATAAACGCCTTGACCTTACCATCTTTGCCCAACGTTACTTCGATACCACCAGAGGTGATCTCGTTAACAACACAGGTGAGTACGTCACCGCGTTTATAGCCGCCCTTGTCCATAGGATCGCCGCTTAATTGCTTGATCCCCAAAGACACACGTTCCTTGTCCGTATCAATGTCCAACACCTTGGCTTTGACCATGTCACCTTTTTTAAAGTCAGCAATAGCTTCATCACCAGATTTTTCCCAGGACAGATCTGACAGGTGAGCCATGCCATCAATTTCGCTGTCCAGGCCAATGAATAAACCAAATTCAGTGATGTTTTTGATCTCACCTTCAACTTCTGAACCAATGGGATGTTCAAGGGCAAACGCATCCCATGGATTATCAGCACACTGTTTGATACCAAGGGAAATACGGCGTTTTTCCTGATCCACATCAAGCACGACCACATTGACCTCTTGCGAGGTAGAAACAATTTTGCCCGGGTGAACGTTTTTCTTTGTCCAGCTCATTTCCGAGACATGCACCAGGCCTTCAATGCCGGCCTCCAGTTCAACGAAAGCACCGTATTCAGTGATATTGGTGATGCGACCGGTAAAGCGGGCATCGACCGGATATTTGGCGGCAACCCCTTCCCACGGATCAGCCTGAAGCTGTTTCATACCCAGTGAGATGCGCTGGCTTTCAGGGTTTATTTTGACGATTTGCACCTTGATCTTGTCACCAACATTAAGCACCTGGCTGGGGTGGTTAACCCGTCGCCAACTCATGTCTGTGACGTGCAAGAGGCCATCAATGCCGCCCAGATCTACAAATGCACCGTAATCAGTGATGTTTTTAACAACGCCTTCGCGCACTTCACCTTCGTGAAGATCATTGATGAGTTCGGCACGTTGTTCAGCACGGGATTCTTCCAAAATAGCCCGGCGTGAAACTACGATATTACCACGGGGGCGATCCATTTTGAGAATGGCAAAGGGTTGTTCCATACCCATAAGCGGGCCAACATCGCGGATCGGGCGAATGTCTACCTGGCTGCCCGGCAAAAAGGCGCTGGCACCACCAAGATCTACGGTAAAGCCGCCCTTGACCCGGCCAATGATTGCGCCGTTGACGGTTTCTTCGGCGGCGTGGGATTTTTCCAGTCGATCCCATGCTTCTTCACGACGGGCTTTTTCGCGCGACAGAACAGCATCACCAAGAGCATTTTCAACCCGTTCCAGATAGACATCAACCTTATCGCCGGCCTCGACCGTTTCACGTTCCCCATTGAACATGAATTCACGAACCGGAATACGGCCTTCAGTCTTCAGGCCAACATCAACAATAATCACATCATTTTCGACCATGGTCACAAGACCGGAGACCACATGGCCCTCCAGCATGGTCTTGCCGCCAAAACTGGCGTTGAGCATTTGCTCGAAATCATCAAGGGTCGGGTTCAGACTTTCCGTTGCGGACATGTAGATAAGTGCTCCAAAATAAAAATGGCCAACCGGTATATAGCTTGCACCGGCGGTCTTGCCGCAAAAGCGACATCAAAAGGTTCAGGTTAATCGCAGGCGCGGCACAGGTCTGGCTGTTTGGATTACTTTCCAAAAGATACACCTTCAGGAAAGTTCAGCCTTCGCCGCATCTACAATGCGTCGTGCCACCGCGAACGCGGCGTCTATACTCAACCCGTCAGTATTTAGCAAGTGCGCATCCGCAGCACGAAGCATCGGCGCATCATCTCTTGAGGCATCGCGGGCATCGCGCTCGACAAGTTGTGCCAGCATTTGTGTATAGCTTATATCTTCACCGCGATCGCAAAGTTCCTTGCATCGGCGCCGTGCACGTTCCTCTGGTGGGGCGCTCACCCATAGTTTTACATCAGCATGAGGGCAGATAACCGTGCCGATGTCGCGACCGTCCAGTACGGCCCCACCTTTTTGCCTGGCAAAATCACGTTGCAACTTTATCAGCGCCTTTCGCACAGCAGGTATAGCCGCGACCTTTGAAGCTGCTGCACCAACCAGGGCCGAGCGCAGTTCGGGATCGGTGAGTGAGCGGCCATCTACAGACATGGCACTTTGCTGTGCTGCTACTGGGTTTTCCGGGTTTTTACCGGCGCGCAAAAGCCCAAGCGCACAGGCCCGATATAATAGCCCGGTATCCAGATAAGGCAGCGTGTAACACTGTGCCAACTGCCTGGCGATTGTGCCTTTTCCCGAGGCCAGCGGGCCATCCACAGCGATTATCATGGTTCAATCTCCAGATTAGCGCCGAGACTGCGCATGTCGGCCACAAACCCGGGATAAGAGGTGGCAATACTGGTCGGGTTATCGATACGTATTTTACAAGACGCCGCCAGCCCCAGCACAAGTGCGGCCATGGCAATGCGGTGATCGCCATCGGTGCGCACGGGTATTGGTTCGGCTGAAATTGTCTTGCCGCAAAGCGCACCTGCGCCTTCAACACGTAGCCAGTCTTTTCCGCTTTGCACGTTTATACCCATACTGCGCAGCATATCCTCACAACGTGCGATACGATCACTTTCCTTTACGCGCAATTCACCAATACCGCGCATTTGCGTAATACCGTCTGCAAAAGCGGCCAGCACGGCCAGTGCCGGAATTTCATCTATCATTGTGGGAACCATGTCCGGCTCTGTTGTTACACCCTTTAACCTGGAGCCACGCACACGAATATCGGCAATGTCTTCACCACTGCTTTTGCGGGGCCGCAGAATATCAATCTGTCCCCCCATGCGTTTTGCTGTTTTAATAAACCCGGTGCGTGTCGGGTTCATCAATACGCCTTGCAAAGTTATATCACTACCTTCAATGCAAAGAGCTGCGGTTATGGGAAAGGCAGCAGAAGACGGATCACCCGGCACTGTGACAGAAGTACCCGTCAAGTCTGCTGGCCCGGACAACCGCACCCGGTGGCGCCCTTCACTCAGCACTGTGCTTGAGATATTGGCCCCAAAAGCGGCCAGCATCCGCTCTGTGTGATCGCGACTTAAATTTGGCTCTATCACTTCGGTTACCCCGTCTGCATGTATACCAGCCAGAAGTAAGGCAGATTTGACTTGCGCCGAGGCAATGGAAATTTCGCTAATCCGCGCAGGAAGTTGCGAACCCGCATAAACCTCCACTGGCAAACAACCATTATGGCTATCGGTTTTGACCCCAAGGACACCCAGGGGATTTAACACCCTACCCATAGGGCGTCCTGATAAACTGTCATCACCAATAAAACGGGCACCAATGCCAAGACCGGCCACCATGCCCATCACCAGCCGTGCCCCGGTTCCTGAATTACCAAAATCAAGGGGGGCTTGTGGTGCACATGCCGTTTCAGCAGTTATGCTCGTAACGCACCATTGCCCGGCACCTGCGCCGCGTTCAATTTTTGCACCCAGCGCCCGCATGGCCTCCAGGGTATGTAGTACATCTTCGCTTTCCAATAACCCGTGGATTTTGGTTTGACCCCGGGCCAGGCTGCCAAAGATCAGGGCGCGGTGCGAAATTGATTTATCACCCGGCACACGTAATTTCCCGTGCAAAGGGCCGTTGTGATAGGCAGATACTGCATTTTTTGACACTTGGTTTGACGCTTTGCAATTGGATCAATACAGAGTGATAAGATAATTCGTTTTGACAGCGACGCAGGAACATGGCAAGCGACGCCGCCAATAATATTCATGAGGTTGATTGTGTCGAAATTTGATCCTGGAACAAAGCAGACCTGTCCAGAGTGCAGCATAAAGTTTTATGACCTGAACAAACGCCCGGCTGTATGCCCAAAATGTGAGCACAGCTATAATCCTGATGCGGGGGTTAAACCTGTTAAAAAACCGGATCCTGCACCCGTGGTTAAAAGTGACGACGAAGCAGAGGATGCCGATACGTCTGCGGTTGAAACAGAAACAGAGATTGAAGGTCTGGACGCCGAAGATGAAGAGGCAAAATCTCTAGAGCTTGATGGTGACAAGCCGGTCATTATGGCCAGCAGTGATGATGACGATGATTCTGACCCGGCAGAAGCCGGTGCATCACTTCCAGAGGGGTTTACCGAGGAAGGCGTTGAAGATGATTCTGACGCACTTGCCGACAATGAAGAAGAAATTGATATAGATGACAGCCTGGAAACAGACTGATTAAAACTCTTGATTGGCACACGCGCGGTGACTAGGTTGCCGCTCCTTCGGCTCGGCGCAGATATGCACCAGGGTATTATTGAGGGGCCATAGCTCAGTTGGGAGAGCGCTTGCATGGCATGCAAGAGGTCGGCGGTTCGATTCCGCCTGGCTCCACCACTATCCTCTTGAAAACATTAGATAAATCAAGAATCATCCAAAATCTCAACAAGGCTGTTCACACGGTATTCACACGTAAATTGGCAAAAAAAGTCATCAATGGCTGTTTTGGCTTGGTTTAGGTAGGTCGGATCGAACGGGGCATAAATTTCTGTTGTGCTGACGCCACGGGTTTTGTGACCCAGTTGGGCGGCCACTTCCCACGCCGGAACACTGGAGCGGCGCAAGTGCCTCGCCAGTGTATGACGCAAGCTGTAGGGATTTACCTGACCGTCCAGCCCGGCTTTGTCTCTGGCCATTTTCCATGCGGTCTTGATGCTGGCCAGTTTCTTGTCCTTGTAAGTCACCACGTATTCCCGGTTGGTCTGCTCTTGTAGCTTGGCCAAATAGGGTCTGATCTGGTCTGGCATTTTGACCGTGGGTCGATACTTCTTGGTCTGCATCCGATCCGTGGGGTTCAGGATCAAGAGACCGTTCTCAAAATCACAACGATCAAACGTCAAATCCAAGACCGCATCCGGGCGCGCCGCCGTGGCGATCATCAGGATGATAAAACTTTTGAGGTGCGGAACATTGGCCGCCTCCATCATCTGGACGATCTCTTTGATCTCCAGCGGACGACCACGCGGCGGCACCACGCCGATGTTCTTCACCGGCAGGAAATACGGTACGTGATCAATCTCGCCCCGTTTCCACGCCCAGTTGATCGCCGTCTTGCCGTTGGAGACGATTCGGGCGGCAGAGTTAGGTTTCATACCCTTGCTGGTAATCAGCCAGTTGTGAAAGCGTTCTTGCTGGGTGACATTGGCGGTTTCGGCTAAAGTCTTGTCGCCATAAAAATCCAGCCAGTAACGCAAGGCCAACCGGATCAATTCGGCAGACTTCATATGCTGGCCATGGTGTTCGTAATAGCGGGCAAACAGTTCGGACAACAACGCCTCTTGACTGCCCGCTTTTTCCTTTTGCTGATGCAGCACAAACCAATCCGTTAGTTTTTGGGTGGCTTCTGCAAAATCCGTCGTGCCGAGGCTAATGCGTCTTGTCTGCTGAGCCGACTGGTCGAACCACGTGCGGCACCATGCCGGGCTGCGGGACTGCTGGGAGAGCCAATAGTCACCGACTTGGTAGCGTTTGCTGGGTTGTCCGTACTTGGCCATTGCTCGCTGTCCTGTCTTTCTTCAATGGAATCTAACAGGTACTCGACCAATTGGAATCCGAAAAATGCAATCTTTCGCTCACCCAATTTGAGAAAACTTATGTCACCTGACGCACGGCGACGTTTTAGGGTGATTTCTGACATGTCCAAAAACTTGGCCGCTTCTGCTGCGTCATAGCGCCGGTACAGGGTAATCCCGGACTGCAAGGCAATAGCGGCTATCAGTTCATCGCGGTTCATGGAACAGGCTCAGCTCTTTCCCAAAGGTGTTGTCTCAGAGGTTTTGTGCTATTAGGTTAGCCGCTAAAGTAGATTTTGCGAAACCAAAAGAGAGAACAACCAAGTAATTTGTGATGGCAACGGCAGAAACAGAAACCATGATCCGAGAAAATACCGGCACCACGGCGGACTTATGGGCTGATCTGCAACTGGTATGGGAGCAATACCAGTCATGGCAACGCCATGATCGTCTATTGGCCGAGAGCCAAGCTCAATTGTCTGGAGTGTCGATGGAGACAGCCCAGGAATTGCAAGACTTATTAGGCAAACAAGATGAGCTGGCTACTGCCGGACAACAGCTGCAAGCCACCCTTCAAGCGCAATTAAAAGCCCTTGAGACCCCAGGTCGCCTGAACGAACTCTCGCAAGGACAGCAACAGCAGCTTAAGCAAATCCGCACCCGCTTCGCCCGAGAAATGGAACTGCGCGCCTTGCACCAACCAGACCGTGATCAAGAACGGGAACGGTAAGCCCGCATGGATTACGGGGCTTATTTCGTCTATATCGCCTTTATGTTGCTCTTGGTGTGGTGGGGCCGCAAGATCGGTAGTGGTGAGCTTCCATTCCTGACTAAACTTCTAATCATTTTTGGTCTGTTTGTCTTTTTTGCCTTGGGCGGAAACCGCTGGCAACAAATTTGGGTATTGCTGTGGCCACAATGGGCGTTGGCGGTCGGCTTTGTGCTGGGTATAGTCCCGCGTGGTTTTGCCGCTATCCATCTCTCAAATTTTGATCGGGCCCGCATTAACCGCAAACGGATGGAAGCTCAGGCCGACATCAACCGGCAAAAGGACGCCGCTGAAGCTGAACTCAACCGTCAGGCACGAGAAGCCTCCGAACGATTGAAACGTGAAAAAGAAGATGCCAAGGATTATGTGCGGCGAGAAGCTGAACGTGTTCGGCGAGAAGCCGATGAACGAGTGAGACAGGCTGAGGCTCGCACACAGCAAGCAAAACAAGATGCCGAGCAAGCCACGGCTAAAACCAATCCTGATCCCTATGAGATTTTGGGTATAAAACCGGGTGCGACTAAGGCTGAGATCAAGTCTGCTTATCGCAAGTTGGCGGCAAAATACCACCCGGACAAAGCCCCCAATGCTACCGATGAAATTCAGAAATTGGCGGAAGAGCGGTTTAAGGAAATACTGGACTCATACAACCAATTGATGTAGCGGATGATTTCGGTGGGGGGTCGAATATTGACTCTAGTTTAAGGAGTCTTGGTATGTCTGCAAATTTACTTAAACAAGAAAATTTGTTCTACATGCAAAATCAACTTGCTAAATTGTTTGATGACAGCCCTGCAATGCCAAATGAAACATACAAATCAAGTTGGTTATCCAGAAACAGACTCATTTCGCCGGACAGGATTGAGCCAGGCCGCTCGCGTATCAGAGTCAGCCCCTTAAGTACTGAAAACATGCGACTTGGGCACAATGAAATTGGGCACTATGAAAAAACCTTTTTGCGACAGCTAAAGTTACAATCCAACTCTTTTGTACCATTTAAGTCGGGGACGGGGTCAGGAAAATCATCTTTTTGTTTGTGTCTGGACAACTATATAAATCTCTCTTTTAGTCGAGATCAAGCTAGGCAATCTTTGAGCGGTCTTGCTCAATTGTCTGTCTACGTTGATATTGATCCTCGAAACGCATCGAGTGATGATCCCTTGCGACCTCCATACCGAGACGAAATGGAGATTACAGGAATCTCACCGCAAAATTCTCCAAAGAGCTATTCAAGATTTGTAAAAATACAGCTTGTAGACAAATTGCAGTCATTTTTTTCCAAAGAAACTGATTACTATCAATTTATCCATAAGACATTTAGCAAAGAGTATACTGGTAATACTCCCGTATTTTAAGGGTATTGATAAGTAGAATTTTCTCGTAATCAGGATTGAGGAGATTCATCCATGAAGAAGTCACGATATTCGGACAGCCAGATCATCGGCATTTTGAGGCAAGCAGAGGCGGGCACGC
>JAJFFQ010000052.1 GCA_021776565.1 Robiginitomaculum sp.
TGTGACCCTGGACTCACTGAACACAGGCTTTGGCCGTTGTGATATCCTGTTCCGTCTGTTCTCGGACGTTGCAGGTACAGGTGATGTGGATCGCCTGATGCTTCGCAATGACGTGCTTGCAAACTTTGGTGATGACGGTAATAGAAGTGCTGGATTGGGGCCTCCATAATGGATTGCCGCCGTGCGGGCACCAAGCTCAAACCACCGATCAGCCCCGAATGGAGTGTTACCCAGCCATAAGCTGAGGATGCCCCCCTTCCTTGTCATAGACGATTTGTTCCAGCACCCTGTATAGTTCAGCAGGTTGTATTGGTTTATTGATATGCCCGTCCATGCCAGCGGCCTGACTTTGCGCATGATGCTTGCCTAACGCATTGGCCGAGACGGCATAAATAGGCACCATGCCATAGGGCTGGTGCAATTTACGAATTTCCCTTGTGGCAGTAAGACCGTCAAGCACAGGCATTTGCAAATCCATCAGTATCACATCAAATTGCATACTGGCCGCCATTTCAACGGCTTTCAGGCCATCATCAACGCAGGTGACATGATGTGCGTTGGCCTCCAGCATTTTGCGGATAAGAAACTGGTTATTCGGGTTGTCCTCTGCCACCAGAACATTCAGGGGCAACATTAGTGTTTCTCCCTCAGAGGCCACATTTTTTGCCTTGGGAATAATGCTTTCAGATACTGCCTCAACAAGCGGAAGCCGTATCCAGAAGGTGGTGCCTTCATCCAGTACGGTGTCAACGCCAATCTCGCCGTTCATAGCCTCAACCAGGGTTTTACAAATCGCCAGGCCAAGACCGGTGCCGCCGTATTTACGGGTTATGGAGTTATCTGCCTGACTGAAACGTTCAAAAATATGCTGCAATGCATCTGGCTCAATACCAATACCGCTATCGACCACCATAAGGCGCAATTCTGGCTCTTGCACTGTTCCTGTCAAACCCACATTGACCAGCACCCGGCCACTGGCCGTAAATTTCAGGGCATTGGATACCAGATTAGTGATGAGTTGGCGTATCCGGGATGGGTCACCCATAATATGAGATGGCAAGTCATCACTCACTTGCGAAATAAGCTGCACCCCCTTGGCTTGTGCCGGTGCCCTGAACGGCTCAAGGCACTCAACAAGAAAGCTGCGCAAGTCAAAGGCTATATCTTCCAGGGTGAAGGCACCCTGCTCGTATTTGCTATAGTCCAGAATATCATCAATTATATGCATAAGACTATCCGCCGAACTTTTGCCAATCGCAGCATATTCGCGTTGTTCTTCATTCAGATCGCTTTCTTCCATTAAATAAAACATGCCCAGAACCGAATTCATCGGCGTGCGTATCTCATGGCTCATGGTCGCCAGAAAATTGGCCTTTGCTTCGGTGGCTTGCGTTGCCTCTTTGCAAGCTTTTTGAGCTTCTACGGCAAGGTTAGCTGATCGTTTCACCTCTTCGGCAAGGTGTATTTGCCTTTGTTTTAGGCGGATGATAAGCGCCAGTGTTGTGGCAAATGTTTGCAAAAAAACCTCTCGACGTTCGCAACGATCTGTACCGTGGTTCAGGAATACAATCAGCACACCCAGCAGGGTATTTTCAAACGTTAATGGTACATTGTAATGCCCGTGCGGTTTCACGTCATCCGGGCCCATGTGGTGACGTTGGTCAATACAGCTGCCAAATTGTAGTTTTCCCGTCTGTGCCGCACGTGCACACAGGCAATTTTCGTTGGTAATTATGGAACAAACGTCTTTCTGCTCTGTCATATTTCTGGAGCCTGAGAGATGTAATTCATTTGAATATGGCTCGCTTATAAAAATACCGCCTCGATCTTCAAGTTGTAGCCAGGAAACAGATAGCAACATTTCAAGGGCAATATCCAAGACCTCGTTAAGATTTGTTGTCTCGCTGGTAATCTCATGAAGTGCCTTCAAACAGGCTGCGTTTTCTGCTTCGGCCTTGCGGCGGTCTTTATCTTTAACCAGCGCGGTAACATCAGTGCGCACAGACGTGTATCCAAATATACATCCTTCATTGTCAAGCATCGGCCAAATCGTTGTATCTACCCAGTAAAACGCTCCATCTTTGGCACGGTTCTGTATATTCCCGCGCCAGGATTTTCCGGATTTAATACGTTGCCAGAGTTTTTCAAAAAATTCAGGAGAGTGAAAACCGGAATTGACAACCGCGTGAGTTTTGCCAACCAGTTCGTCCCAGCTATAACCGGAAAGGTTTAGAAAATTACGATTTACATAGGTAATGGCGCCCTTCTCATTGGTAATCGCAATGATAGAATGACTATCTGTGGCACTATGCACCACCTGTTCCAGGTCAGCACTTGCATCACTCGTTCTGTTGGCAAACTCCATTCTGATCCCTTTTTGTCCTATTTTCCCATAAAACTAATTATACAATCTATAGGTGCATACCGGTTTATTATGTCAATATAGTTGATAGGTTGTAAATTGTTATAATACCTGTTTGACATGCAATTTTGCAATGCACGAAACCGTGAGTGGTATTGACTTTTCTTACCCATCACCGCCTCTACTAGGCATTGAAGGTTTGGGGGCATCATGAATAAGCATATCAGGTTTACCATTCACATCTGCGCCGTAACGGCTGCGGCTGTCTTTGCTGGTTGGGCAATTGTGGTTCTTCTGTTGCCAATATTTGGACTGCAATTATGGCAGCAGGAATGGCAAAACCAGGGAAAAACCACCCTGCAGTTTTCGCAAATTGAACTGCCCTTTACCAATGAAGCTGATCTGACAAACTCTCTGCCCTTTATGGCTTCTGCCGTTTTGGACGTGGATGGTGATGGCCATGATGAGGTATTTCTGGGCGGCGGAAAACACCAAAAAGACGGACTGTTCAAGTTTAAGAACGGTGCTTTTCATAATATTGCTGACGCTATTCTACCTCAAAAAGCTGATGGGGATGCCTCTATGGGCGCGGCCAGCATAGACCTCAATAATGATAGTTTGGCTGACCTTTTCGTTGCCCGTGAGAGCGGAATATGGCTCTATGAAAGCGGGTCAGAAAAATACAGTGCTCGATTTTTGGGTGCCATGCCCGAGGCCAATACCATCGCCCTTTCCATTTCATTAGGTGATGTGAATGGTGATGGCTGGGTAGATTTTTACGCCTCCGGGTATATCCGCAATGATCTGGTTGAAGGCACCACAATATTCAATGAACCCTATGGCGGATATTCGGCGCTCTATGTTAATAATGGCGACAATACCTGGCGCGATACCACCAAAGAGGCAGGGTTATACCGCCAGCATAACACGTTTAACGCTGTCTTTGTTGATCTTGATAATGATCTGGACAGCGATCTGGTGATCGCCCAGGACACTGGTCATGTAGAGATGTATGCCGGGGATGGCACCGGGCATTTCACTCCCATTGAGAACCCGTCCGTTTTTTCTTACCCCATGGGTGTTGCCGCCGGAGATTATGACAATGACGGCCTCATTGACCTTTATTTTTCCAATGTTGGTCACACCATGCCCGCCCCACTGGTTCGTGGTGATCTGACCAAGGATCAGGCCTTTAATCCCGACTATATGCTGTTTCACAATGAAGGAAATTTGCGTTTTTCCGATCAGGCACGCAAAGCCAATGCCGCCCGTTATGGCTTTGGTTGGGGCGTGATTTTTGCCGACATGAATTTGGATGGTCATGAAGACCTGCTGGCCGCACAGAACTATGCACGATTCCCGGATTTTCTGGCCATTACCTATCCCGGCAAACTGCTTCTTCAGTATGAAGACGGTAAATTTCGCCCGACCGAAAAACGTACCCGCGCCAAAAACAATCATTACGGCATTACGCCTTTAGTTAGCGATATAAACGCCGATGGCTGGCCCGACCTGATCTGGGCCAATCTTGTCGGCCCGGTGCGGGCATATCTTAGCAAAGGCGGTACACACCATTGGCTGAACGTGCGTCTGCCCAACACGGCGTCCTCGGTGAACGCCATCGTGCAAGTTGAACTTGTTGATGGTCGCACCCTCACCAAACAACGTATTTTTGGACAAGGTCTGGGTTCCGAGCAGACCAGCGATCTGGTTTTTGGTTTGGGCAAAACGGAGACTATAATCAGTGTTCGTGTGCGCTTTCAGGATGGCAGGGATTATACCATCGACAACCCAGGCATTGATCGCACCTTGAGCATTGGTGGCGCACCATGAGTGCCAACAAAACCCTGCTGGCGTTTATTGCCGGATCATCGTTTCCGGCCATTGCCATTCCCTTTTTCGTGCTGGGTACAGCTTTGCTGCTACGGCCAGAACAAGCCTTCCCCCCGCAAATTCTGCTTTGGGGATTACCCTTGATTATGGGGCTGTGGAATATCGCCCTGTTGCGCTTTGCGCCCGCACTTCCTGGCAAAGGTAATACCCTCACCCATTGGCTGGCAGGTATTACAATCGGCCTTGCGTTTACCAGTCTGGGCGTTAGTTCCGGCGCGCCCGGCAAACTCTATAACCTTCACGGTCATCTGGCCTTTGTCATGATGCCCATTGGCATGTTTGCCCACGGGTTTATCTGGGGTGTGATTGTCCATTGGGTCAATCGTAAACTGGGATTGCGGCCATGAGCACGGCACCGGATAAAACGCTTCTTGTTCTTTCAGGGCTTGCCGGGCTTGCCGCCGCCTTATTGGTAGGCACCGGTGAGTTCTTGCTGCAATTTTCACCAGACGGTGGATACGCTGATCCCGACTATGAGTGGATGGCAAAGATACCGCTTGCCCGCCTGACCCAGGGTCATTTTCTGGCAGTGTTGGGCGCGCCGCTCTACCTTGTTGGCTATTGGCACATTGGTCAGATGCTAAAACCAGCTGGCCTTATGGCATCGCGCATTGTCACCGTACTGGGCGGTTATGGCTTTATGGTCGGTGCAGTATGGATTGGCCAACGTGCGTTTTTAGGCGTTACCGCTGCGGCCATAGAGGGTGGCACTGCACAGCCAGCTTTGCTGCATAGTATGGCCGCGTTGAACGAACCGTTGGTCAATGTGTTACGCGTGGTTATGGTTGTGGTATCTGTCATCTGGGTGGCGCAGATTGTGCGTGGTAAAACCCGTTACCCACGCTTTATGACTATTTTTTCGCCCCTGGCGCTGCTTATATCTATCTTTGCCTTTTTTGCCTGGCAGCCAGACCTGGGCACCTACACAATCCCGACCGCCATGAACACGGCTCACGCCGTATTGTTTGCGCTCTCAACTGTCATAGCTTTGTTTATAAAAACGTCGGACTAACGCATCCAGCCGGTCATCTGTATCAGGCCAGTCATAATCGGCACCAGTGCGTCTTCAATCTCGGTTTTCATGGCGCGCAAATTAGCAAACGCTTTTTTTGCATCGCCCACCGGGCCTTCTTCAAATTCCATAATCAGGTCTTCGGCCATGGCCAGTTTGAAACCCGGATGGCCGGCAAATCCAAACGCATTATCGCCGATTTGATAGAGGGCCGGATGGCCGTCCTCATCCTCGGCCAGTATTTTGGCGTAATCTGGCGGCACCGGGCGGTCACGCATGTAAATGACATTAGGAAACCGTTCAGGAAGATAACCATTCAGGGCATCATCACCAACCCTTCGTGCGTAACCGGCACTAAATTCAAGGGGCGTTGCCTCAACTTCGCCATCGGCGGCCAGGCTGAGGATTTGCGCGCCTAACCCAAAGGCCAGTATCGGCTTGCCCACCATCAACGCCGCACGGGTTAGCGCAATTTCATCATCAAGCGACGGGACATCGCGCCCCCCTGCACTGCCCCATGGGCCACCACCCAACAACACCAGTCCATCACCAAGGGTGTTGATGTCCGGCGGCTTGCCTTTTTCGGTAAAGGGTCGCGCATAATTAAAGCGGATGCGCCGCCCCTCCAGATGGTCTTCCATAAGGCCAAGATACTCGGCTGAGGTATGCTGAATTACAGAGAGATATTTCATGAAAACGCAAACCTCTTGCGGTGCCGGGTTGTTGCTGTCAGACTATATATTAGAAAAATTGCATATTGACTATAGTCAGTGAGGTTCAAGATGAATTGGCAACAAAGCGTTTTACAAATCGAGGCGCTGGAAGATGCTGATCTGGATACTGATCTCATCGCCGCTCTTGAGCAAAATGCAACACAGGCCATTAACCGCCCTATCAGGTTTTCTACACCGACTTTCAAGACATACGAATCGTCCGAACTTTCCGGTTGCGGCAAAAATTCGTTCCCTGCTTTCTCCATTACTGCCGCAGGTTGTGCGCTTAATTGCGATCATTGTCAGAAAAAAATTCTTGAACCTATGATCCCGGCCACCAAACCTGAACATCTGGATAGACAGGTGCGTGACATGATCGTGCTGCAAAACCTGCAAGGGTTTTTGCTCTCCGGTGGTTCCAACAGGCGCAATGAAATCCGTTATGAGCGGTATCTGCCCGTGGTGGAGAAACTAAAGACAGATTTTCCGCATTTGCAGATTGCCATTCATACGGCACTTTTGAATGAGACAGCGGCAAGGCGCATGGAAGCGGCGGGCGTTGATTCGGCAATGATGGACGTTATCGGTGCGCAAGAAACGATAGAGCAGGTTTATAAACTGGATCGCCCGGTTGATGACTTTGAGGCAACACTGGCGGCCCTGACCTCAACCAGGCTTAACGTCACGCCCCATATTGTAATCGGTTTGCACTATGGTGAAATTCTGGGCGAAGAAAACGCGCTGGACATCGTCAGCCGCTATGATGTTCATGCGCTGGTGCTGGTGGTTATTATGCCGTTTTACGCCAAACCCGGCACCTTCAAAACACCCTCCACAACTGATGTCGGGCGCATATTTTTGCAAGCCCGCAAGCGTTTGCCAGATCGGCAAGTTTTGCTTGGCTGCGCCCGGCCACCAGGCATGCACAAACGGATTACCGATGCCTATGCCGTTATGGCAGGATTGGACGGTATTGCCTTTCCCGCCGATGGTGCCGTGGCCGTCAGTGAAGTCATAGGGCGACCATATCATCAGGAGCACGCCTGTTGCGCCATCAAAATCGGCGGCGGTGAAGCTATCCAGGTTTCAGCCACCCGTGCCGCGTGATAATTTGAACCTCAGGAGTCGCATGAAATGACCTGTTTGAAACCAGAAACCACAGAGCCAGCAGACACCGGGGCCAATGGTCTGGATTTTAACCCCTTTGAGGTGATGGAACCGCGCACGCCCTCTATGCCTCCAAAAGAGACGCGCAATGGTGGCCGCGTCAAGGCAGCAGACGCGCGGCCCGAAGGGCTATATTTACCCAACAACAACATCCAGACGCCCAATATGACCTCGCCAGAATATGTGCAGCTGTCTACGGCTGCGGCACTGACCCTGGGGATTATGCCGGGCAAAATGCACCGTTGCGGCTGTACCCGTTGCCTGAACATATTGCTGACCTATCCCGAAGGGTGCCGCGCCAATTGTGCCTATTGCGGGCTAGCCCGGCACCGCGAAGCAGATCGCGATTATGCTGACCGTAATTTCATCCGTGTTGACTGGCCCAGCGTTCCTATGGCCAAAATTGCGCAAATTGTTGGCCATGACCCGGATGCCAGCCCGTTCCATCGTATGTGTATCTCCATGATTACTCATCCGCGTTCTGATGCTGATACTGTCAGCATCCTCAAAACGTGGACAGATCACGTAGACCCCGATGCCATACCCATTTCCATTCTGTCCAACCCCACCACCATGCAACGGGGCGATGTGCAGGTTTTACGAGATATGGGTTCAGATATATTCACTGTGGCGCTGGATGCTGCCACACCAGAAATTTTTGACCGCACCCGGGGCAAGGGCGTGCAATCCCCCCATAGCTGGAAGAAATATTGGGAAATTCTGATGGACGCACGGGATATATTCGGCCCACAAAAATTTGGCGCTCATATCATTGTCGGCATGGGAGAAACCGAGTTTGAAATTCTGGAACTGGTGCAACAACTCGTCGATCTGGGTGGGCACAGTCACATGTTCTGTTTTTATCCGGAAAAAGGCTCATTGATGGATCATTTACCCGCCACACCGCGCGATCAGTGGCGCCGGGTGCAATTGGCACGTTATCTGATTGATTATTACGGTGTTCGCGTAGAGAAAATGAGGTTTGACGATCAGGGGCGAGTGACAGGTTTTGGTTTAGCCAATGGCGAACTGGATAGCATTATAGATGCGGGCATCGCCTTTCGCACATCGGGCTGCCCGGGAAAATTTGCGCAAGATATATCCGCCTGTGATCGCCCTTATGGCGATAGCCCGCCATCGGATATTGCGTCTTATCCTTTCCAGCCCAAGGATGTAGATTTGCGCCGTATTCGCCAACAACTGGATATGCAAAAGCCTGGTGAAACTTATGAAGAGGGCGACGATATTGAGGATTATTAGTCCCTCTCCTTCGACAAGCTCAGGATGAGGGCATATTATAGTTGATTGCCTATTCACCTTCACCCCCATCCTGAGCTTGTCGAAGGAGGAGGGAATAAACGGATAAACATCACGTATGTCCCCTGCCCCTGAATTTCGTGTCATTGATACCGGTCTGCGTATGGGCCGTGAAAACATCGCCTTCGATCAGGCCATGATTGATGCGCACAGAGCTGGTGAAATCCCGGACACGATACGCTTTATCCATTTCAAGCCAGTGGCCTTGCTGGGCCGCCATCAGGCCTTGAGCCAGGAAATACACGCGCAGGAGTGTGCGGCACGTGGTATCCAGATTGGGCGGCGCATTACCGGTGGCGGGGCCATTTACCTCGATGAGGGACAGCTAGGCTGGGCGCTGGTTCTACACCGCAAAACCCTGGGGCTTGGTGATCTTGGCAACACGGCAAAAGTCATTAGCGAAGCCGTGGCGGCAGGGCTTTCCAGCCTGGGTATTGATGCACGCTATCGCCCCCGTAATGACATTGAAGTAGAGGGGCGTAAAATATCCGGCACCGGCGGATTTTTTGATGGTGATACATTGATTTATCAAGGCACCGTATTGGTGGATTTGAACCTTGAACAAATGTTTGCCGTACTCAACGTGGCAAAAGAAAAGCTGACACGCAAAAATTTAGGCAGCGCAGCAGATCGGGTAACATGCCTGCGGGCGCTTTTGGGCAACCGAACCCCCGACATGAAAACATTGAAAGCGGCACTTTGCCGGGGCTTTGCTGAACACCTTGGGATCAACCCAGTGCTGGGCAGCATCACCAAAACCGAAGAGGGTCGCGCCAAAACCCTCTATGCAGACGAGATAGGCACTGATGAATTTGTTACCGAAATTGATGATCCAGCGCGGGAAAAGGGCGTCCTCACAGGTAGCCATAATGGCAAGGGTGGCACGGTGAACGTCTATGTGCGACTGGAAGGCGCCCGTAACGAGCGTTTGCGCGAAGTGCTGTTCACCGGAGATTTTTTTGTCACTCCACCGCGCATTATTTATGATCTTGAGGCCTCATTACGCCGGGTGTCTCTTAACGATGTCAGCACACATATTCAGGCATTTTTTGAAGACGCCAATGCCAGCATGTTGAGCGCCGCAGCCGAAGATTTCGCCAAAGCAATCAACTCTGCCTTAAGGCATGGCGGGTATTAAAATTTGTAAGTGACTAGTTTTACACCGCAACATATAATAGATCAAAATCAGGAGGCGATCATGAACACCACCGCGATTGCATTACTTGGCTATATCGGCCTGATGATAATTCTTGTTGGCTTCATGATCGTTATTCGTGTCGGGCTAACCGTATCAGGAAAACGCAAAGCCAACAGTTTTCTGCCCACAGGCGAAGACGTGTCTCCCTTTGCGGCGCGGCTCAGTCGCGTTCACGCCAATTGTTATGAGCATTTTCCAATTTTCGGGGGCCTGTTGATTTTTTCACTGGCCACAGGCCAGAGTGATGTCACAAACGGGCTAGCGATAATATTGATTGCCGCACGCATTGCGCAAAGCATAATACATTTGATTTCTACACGAATGATGGCTGTAAATTTAAGATTTGCAGCCTTTCTTACACAATATGTAATTGCCGCCATATGGGCCTGGAACTTCGCCGCACTTTACCTCTGACAAACAAAAATAACGCATTACAAGTGCGTTCCCCCCTGCCCAAACGTGTGTTTGCCCGCTAAAAGAAAAAGAAATTCTTACGGGGTGATTTTATGCGTCTTCTGTCGACATTGTTAAACAAGCTGATAACGCGTGGAACCTTGCATGTTATAGATCATAAAGGGCAGATGCACACGTTTGCAGGATCGCCAGCCGAGCCAATGGTAACCATCCATATTCATGACCCCAAACTTTACACACGTCTGGTCTTCAAGCCCGATATTGCCGCAGCAGAAAGTTATATGGATGGCACACTGACGTTTGAGGATGGTGCCAGGTTGCTGGATTTTCTCACCCTGATGGTGATGAATACCAAAAACATGACCAAACATCCGATCCAGAATTTGGTGCGGCGGGTGCGTAAATCACTAAAGCGCGTGCATGAATTTAATCCCATTGCCAAGTCACAGGAAAATGCCTCGCACCATTATGACCTGACCGAAGATTTATACCGCATGTTTCTGGACACAGACATGCAGTATTCCTGCGGTTATTTTACCAACCCTGAAAAAGATACGCTGGAAGATGCGCAACTGGCCAAAAAGCGCCGTATCGCCGCCAAACTGGACTTAGAGGACGGCATGAGCGTGCTGGACATCGGTTGTGGCTGGGGCGGCATGGGCTTGTATCTGGCGCAAGTTGCCGATGTGAAGGTCACTGGTATCGCGCTGGCCAAGGAACAATTGCGCGTTGCTAATACGCGCGCAGAAGAAATGAAACTGACCGACAGGGCCAGTTTTGAATACCAGGATTATCGCGAGGTCACACAAAAATTTGACCGTATTGTCTCGGTCGGCATGATCGAACATGTGGGTGCGCAACATCTGGATGAATATTTTGCTGCGGTGCAGAATCTACTGAAACCTGGTGGGCGGGCGCTGATCCATTCCATTGGGCGGCAAAATCCACCCGGTGCCACCAATGCCTTCATCCGCAAATATATTTTTCCGGGCGGGTACTCCCCTTCGATTTCCGAGGCCTTTGCCTCGGTAGAGCGCGTTGGACTATGGGTGGATGATTGCGAGGTCTGGCGGTTGCATTACCATTATACCATCATGCACTGGCTGGAGCGTTTCCTGGCCCATTGGGACGAGGCTCGAGAGCTTTACGACGAGCGATTTTGCCGCATGTGGGAATTCTACCTGACCGGTGTTGCCCTTGGCTTCAAGTATGGCACCAATATGAACTTCCATTTTATTCTGTCTCATCTTCGCGACGATGTACCGATCACCCGTGATTATATTGGTAAAAACGAACGGGCATTGAAAAAACGCGGGCTTTAGGATAAGTTAAACGCGCAGTGTTGGGGAATATAATGCGCACATTAAACAGCTTGATTGCCGGATTTATCTTGTTCATCGCTTCGCCGGGTTTGGCGCAGGAAACACTATCTGCGTTCAGGGACAGCGTACTTGTTGGTCAATACACCACCGAATTTGAGACCTTGCATATTGCCGTTGGCAATAATGATGCAGGCGAAATCATTGCCTTTGAAGGCACACTGGAAAGCAGGATATTACGCAAACCTGCCGAGAAAAGCGGTCTGGAAGTGTTTCGCAGTTACCTCAACGAGCTTCGTGCCTCAGGGTTTGAAATACTTGCGGTGCGCGAAAAGGGCAAAAACCAGGTGACCCGCAATGTCCGCGACCTCTCTAAAGTAGGTAAAAACGCTCTCAAAAACCGGCAATACGTACTCAAGGGCGCGCCAGTTTCAAATACCTTGCAAAATAGCGTTGGCCTGTTTACCGACTATTATCTTAGCGCAAAACGCCATGAGGGCGATGCTGATACCTATCTAACGGTGATGATCGGGCGAAAAAATGACCTTTACATCATCGACACCCTGCACCTTGCGCCCATGGAGAGCGGCACTGTGACGCTTGACCTTGATGCCTTGCGTGCCGCCATAGAAGCTGAAGGTAAAGCGGCTGTTTATGATATATATTTTGACACAGGAAGCGCGGCACTAAAGCCTGAATCCAGTGTCGCGCTAGGTGTTATTGCCACCTATTTGAAGGAAATTCCCGCGCAGAATTTTTACATCGTCGGTCATACCGATGACACCGGCGGTTATGATTTTAACATGAAGCTTTCACGTGATCGTGCCGCTTCGGTGGTCAAGGCGCTGGTCAACACCCACAAGATTGTGTCGGGACGTCTCAAGGCGTCAGGGGTCGGGCCACTTAGCCCCCTGGCCAGCAATAGCAATGAGGTTAGTCGTAGCAAAAACAGACGGGTTGAGATCGTTTTACGTTTGCAAAAATAAATTAGACTCAACTCTGCAATGCCCGCGCCCGGGTTTTATAACATCACGCACCGCACCTACATTTGAAATACCGCATGACTGGTAACAAATATAACCGGGTGGGAACTATCCATTATGCATCCTCTGCCGCATCCTCTCCGCCAACGCGTTGCGATAGCGCCGCCGCCATAAAGTCATCCAGATCGCCATCCAGAACTGCACCGGTATTCGAGGTTTCAACGTTTGTGCGTAAATCCTTGACCATCTGATAAGGTTGCAGGACGTAGGAGCGTATCTGGTGTCCCCAGCCAATTTCAGACTTTGAATCGGCCTCGGCCTGCGCATCGGCTTCACGTATTTCCAGCTCGCGTTCGTAAAGTCGCGCGCGAAGCATATCCCATGCTGTGGCCCGGTTTTTGTGTTGCGAGCGGTCATTCTGGCATTGCACCACAATGCCCGTTGGAATGTGGGTCAGGCGAATGGCACTGTCGGTTTTATTGATGTGCTGCCCCCCGGCCCCGCTGGCGCGATAGGTGTCGGTGCGCACATCCTTGTCTTCAATATCAATTTCTATGGTATCATCTACCAGGGGGTAAACCCAGACAGAGGCAAAACTGGTATGACGCCGGGCACTTGAATCAAAGGGCGATATGCGCACCAGACGGTGAACCCCCGATTCTGTTTTTGCCCAGCCAAAGGCATTTTCACCCTTGAATAACATGGTGCAGGACTTTATGCCCGCTTCCTCACCGCCCTGTTCTTCAATCAATTCAACCTTATAGCCGCGTGATTGCGCCCAGCGCATATACATGCGTTGCATCATAGAGGCCCAATCCTGGCTCTCTGTACCGCCAGCGCCAGCATGAATTTCCACAAAGGCATCATTGGCGTCAGCCTCACCGGAAAGCAGCGCCTCCAGTTCTGCTGCCCGGGCACGCTTGGTCAATCCATCTACCGCTTGGGATACGTCTTTTTCCAGCTCGTCATCGCCTTCTTCTTCGGCCATTTGTGCCAATTCTATCGCATCAGCCAGATCGTTTTGCATGGCGATGACATCATCCATAGCCTTTTCCAGCCGATTACGTTCCCGCATCAGTTTTTGGGCCGCCATGGGACTATCCCAAAAGCCAGGCGCTTCAGCGCGAGCGTTTAGTTCATCAAGGCGTTTTTGTGCGTTATCCCAGTCAAAGACGCCTCCTTAGCAGTTCTATAGACTGCTTGATGCTAAGGACATGGGTTTGCAATTCGGCGCGCATATTGTCTCAGATTCTATAAGTCACTTTTCAATAAAGCCATTAGCCGTGAGGGGCGGTCAATACAAGCCGCCAAGTTCATCCTCTTTCTCCGGGGGCTTTTTCCTGGCATCCCCTGCCCGGCCTTTTCCAATGGAGAGCTGTATCCCGCGCGCACCCCGCCGGGGTTCTGTGCCGGGCCGAAAGGCCTCTAATATAGCCCCCGAATCACCAGGGCGGGCCAATTCGCCCGTGCGTCCATTGACCCGTACCAGGCGCACACCCTCGGGAATACGAAACGGTGCATTGGGGGCATCTTTCAAAGCATCAATCAAGAAATCACGAGCGATAGGCGCAGCCACCCTGCCGCCAGCCTCACCCCGGCCCAATGTGGCCGGATTATCAAACCCCACATAGACACCCACCACCAAATCAGGCGAAAAGCCCATGAACCAGGCGTCTTTATAGTCATTGGTTGTTCCGGTTTTGCCAGCCACCGGTTTGCCAACGGCACGCAAGCGTGTGGCGGTTCCGCGTAACACCACACCTTCCATCATCGAAGTGATTTGATAAGCCGTCACCCTATCCAGCACTTGAGGGCGATTTTCCGGCAATTGAGGTTCAGCAAAAATATAATCTGTTTCTTCAATGACATTACACCCGGGGCAATCACGCTGGTCATGGCGATAGATTGTCTTGCCTTCGCGGTCTTGCACACGGTCTATAATCGTCGGCTCAATTTTTCTGCCGCCATTAACCAGGCTGGCATAGGCGGCAACCATTCGCCATGGTGTACTCTCACCGGCACCCAATGACATGGCCAGTACCGGATCCAGCTGATCGTAAATACCAGTACGCACACCTATATCAACAATGGGCCTCATGCCCATTTGTTGGGCAAGGCGCACAGTCATGACATTGCGTGATTTCTCGATACCCAGACGCAAAGTGGACAGGCCATAGAACTTGCCTTCGGCATAATTGCCCGGTTTATAAAACCTCGTATTCCCGCCGCCATCGGCAATAAAAGGCGCATCCAGCACCAAACTAACCGGGGTGTAGTCAATATCCAGTGCCGCCGCATAGACAAAGGGTTTGAAGGCCGAACCGATCTGGCGCTGGGCCTGCATCACCCGGTCAAACTGGCTTTGTTGAAAACTGTAGCCACCGACCAGCGACAATACGCGCCCGGTATGTGGATCCATGGCCATTATGGCCCCATTGACCGTCGGCACCTGACGCAGATCATAATCCTGCTCGGTATCTTTTATGGCCTCGACATAAACCACATCCCCCACACCCAAAACATCGGAGGGCGCGGTGATTTTGGGGCCAAGTTTGGCCTCGAACAATGGTTTTCTAGCCCATTCAAGCGCGTTGAGCGGTATCTGTGCCTCCCGGCCCGAAAACAGCCCGATGCGCGCCGCCTCAGATGTTGTCTCCAACACCAATGCAAGGTGCCAGTCTGGATCTACATCTGCTTCGCCTTTGACTTCCGCCAGACCTGTTTGCCAGTCGTCCAGATTGTCCAGCCGGGTTAATGCACCGCGAAACCCGTGACGACGATCATAATCCTCCAGCCCGGCTCGTAACGCCTTGCGGGCGGCAAGTTGCAACCGGGTATCCAGTGTTGTGCGGATGGACAGGCCACCGTCATAAAGCTGATCCTCACCATACATGGTAAAGACCTTGCGGCGCACTTCTTCAACAAAATACTCCGCCGCCAGATAGGATGCCCCGGACAGGCGGCTGGCGATAACCAGGTCTTCATCCTGATAAAGCGCCGCGTCCTTCTCGGTAATATATTCATTGGCCACCATGCGGCCCAGCACCCAGTTGCGCCGCGCCACAGCCCGCGCCTTGTGCCGAACCGGATCATAATTGGCCGGCCCCTTGGGCAGCGCAGCCAGATAGGCAATTTCGGCCAGGTTCAGTTCGTCAAGAGGCTTGCCAAAATAATTGAGCGCCGCCGCCGCAACACCATAAGCCCGGTTGCCCAGATATATCTCGTTAAGATACAATTCCAGTATCTTGTCCTTGGACATGACCTTTTCCATGCGCACAGCGATAACCATTTTACGCACTTTGGCGCTAAATTGCTGATTGGTAGACAGCAGAAAATTTTCCGCCACTTGCTGGGTCAGGGTTGAAGCACCAACAAGGCGTCGCCCCTCTATCTTGTTTTTGATATTGACCAGTATGGCGCGAAATATCCCTTTAATATCCAGGCCATTATGGATGTAGAAATTCTTGTCTTCTGCAGAAATAAAGGCCTGAATTATATGGTCGGGAATGGCATCGCGCGGCACAAACACCCGGTGTTCCCGGGCATATTCTGCAATTAATTTGCCGTCGCCCGCATGGACACGGCTCATTACCGCAGGCTTATAATTCTGCAAGGCCTCATAGGTTGGTAAATCTGCCGAGACGCGAATCACATAAACCGCAACGGCAATCACGCCCGCAACGGCCAAAATGGCACCAAGCGAGAAAATCCTGGCTGTCCAAACCCATATTGTTTTCAATTGCATGGCCTGTATCCGTACTCCCCCACAAAAACCGGTCATTGCCAGTCTGCACGGTAAAGCGAGTCTCCTGCCCTATTATGGCAAGAGCAAGATCAAAAGGCGACCATATTCGTTAGTGTATGTACGCACATTAGTGATTATTAATAAAAATTGACAAACATCAGAAATATGACGACACACCGCTTTGGTGGGCAGGCGTGATACCCTTGAACGAAGGTTGAGCAACAATGAAGACATTTCAAAAAGCGATTTTAATCGTTCTGATTTTGATGAGCCTCGCAGCCGGCGCAGCAAAGGTTATGCAAGTGCCTCAGGAGCTGGAATTCTTTACTGGTGCGGGTTTAAGTGTTTTCTGGTTGATCGCCTTGGGCGTAGTGCAGATAGTCGGCGGTACACTGGCAGTATTTTCACAAACCAAATTAATAGGAACCATTATAATGGCGGGTACTTTTCTGTCCTCCTCCATAGTTATTCTTGTTACTGGGGATACAGTATTTGCTGCTATCTCGCTTTTACCAACACTCTTGGCAGCTTTCATTGCTACACAAATTCATAAAGCGTAAAACAGCAATTATCGTGCCGCGTGCAGTCGGGCGGTTTGCTTGAAATAGGCATCCACTGAATCGCCAACTGCATTCATCAGTTTATTCATATAGCGCGTTGAACCCAAATTGGCCTCGTCATAGCGATTGGATAAAAAGCCCATTTCAATGAGAACCGAAGGCACATCGGGTGCCAACAGCACAAACAGGTTTTTGTCCCGGTGTGCATTAGACAAAATGGGGCCAACACGGGATAATCTCGGGGTCAATATCTCGGCAAAGATAGCCGACTCGTTTTGAGTCTGGCGCTGTGACAAATTGAGCAATATATCATCAACGCCGGGACGGGCGCTGCCAATATCAACACCGATGATCGAGCGATCACCTTGCATGATCTCCTTCTTGGTGCGTTTGCCAGCCCATTCTATACGGGTATATACAGACGCACCGCGTGCTTTTGAATTTCCCGCAGCATCAGAGTGCAGGGAAATCAGAAGATCCGCCTCTTGGTTGCGGGCAAACTTCACCCGATCCACAAGCGCAAGATAAACATCAGAAGACCGGGTCAACCGAACAGTATATTTGCCAGATTTTTCAAGGCGTTTTTTAAGCGCCTTGGCAGCTTTCAAATTCACCGCCTTTTCTCGTAATTTTTGTCGGCTGCCAATGGTGCCAGGATCTTTGCCACCATGACCGGCATCTATGACTATAACCTTACGCGTGCGGTTATAGGCGATACGGGTTTTGCGCGAAGGCACCGCAGCATCGGGCCGAAGTGACGAGTTAACATTGGTGGAGACAGGGTGCGGGATGAACGGTTCACGAAATCCGGCCTCGGCAGCAAAAGTGATCGGATCAGTTTTGCCCAAATCCAGCACCAGACGATAAGGTGCGCCGTCCTCTGTAGGTTTCAGGAAAAAATCCTTTTTGACCTCCATGGCCTCCCCGAGATCAAAAACCAGACGGGATGTTGTCGGCGAGTATTTCCCGAACCGGTATCCTGTAACAGCACCATAGCCTGGCCCACTGCCTGAAAACACTGGTTTACTCGTGTCTACAAGCTGCCATTTTACTACCGGTATATCGATAACAAGACGCAAGCCACTCTGCGCCAGAGAAAACCAGCGATAATCTAGCTCTTCTCTGGTTTCGATCACAATACGTGTCTGGTTAGAATCACCACTGAAACGCACTCCGGTCACATCTGCCCCGGAAACATCGGCAAAAGCGCCTGTAACCAATGCAAAACAAGCCATCAAGCCCAGTAAAATTTTTCGCAAGCCAGAGGACATCATTCCACCATTTCCTTATCCATGGCCTTTTAACATGCCATGTTCTGATTGTGTATTACCATATTACTGTTGACGTTTGGTTGACGCTGTTATGGCGCATGCACCCCCCTTCCCTTTATCAGGGCATTGGTGCATGGTGCGCCAGTCAGTTGCAGAACAATATATTGTAAACTGGCAATGAACACCGCGTTCGGGCGCAAATAATTGCAGCCCCAAAACGCTAGGGCACCATCTGTCGTGCCATTTTGGAAATCCGCTATGCGCACCATGCCGCACCGTTTATCGCAATTTGAAAACGTTAAAACGGCGCACAAAGACGCGCACATATGCACAGCATTAGCACCCACAGAACACTCAAGGTTCAGCAGAGGTGCGAACGAGAAAATTTATGAGCAAAAGAATGTTAATCGACGCCGCACACCCGGAACAGACCCGGGTCGCGGTGGTAGACGGAAATCGTGTTGAAGAATTTGATTTTGAATCGCAAAGCAAAAAACAGCTTCGCGGCAATATCTATCTGGCCAAAGTCACCCGCGTAGAGGCCTCTCTACAGGCCGCCTTTGTGGACTATGGTGGCAACCGCCATGGTTTTCTGGCCTTTAATGAAATTCACCCTGACTATTATCAAATCCCCGTCAAGGATCGTGAAGAGCTGTTAAGGCTGGAAGAAGAGGAAGAAGCCGCAGAGACTGCCGAGGCATCAGCGCAAGCAGAAACATCTGATAATTCAGACGATCCTGATGACGACAGCCAAAATGATGAAGGTGCAGACGCGGACATTGATGACGAGCTGGACGACGATGCAGATGCCGTCGAAGACGCCGCCATTGCAACCGAGGCGGCGGAGCGTCGTCGCAAGCGCCGTATGCGCGAGTTACGCCGCTATAAAATTCAGGAAGTTGTCAAACCAGGGCAGGTCATACTAGTTCAGGTCAGCAAGGAAGAACGCGGCAATAAAGGCGCGGCATTGACCAGTTATCTCTCCCTTGCCGGGCGCTATTGCGTACTGATGCCCAATACGGCACGCGGCGGTGGCATTTCCAGAAAAATCAGCAATATGGCTGACCGTAAACGCCTTAAATCCGTTACCAGCAGCCTTGATTTACCCAAAGGTATGGGCCTTATCATCCGTACCGCAGGATCTAAACGAACCAAGGTCGAGATCAAGCGCGATTATGAATATTTGGGCCGGTTGTGGAGCACCATTCGCGAAAACACTTTGACATCAATGGCACCGGCACTTGTGCATCAAGAAGGCGGGCTGGTACGACGTGCTGTGCGTGATCTTTATGACAAGGATATAGAGGCGATCTACGTTGAAGGTGACCACGCCTATCATGAAGCCCATGATTTCATGAAAATGTTAATGCCGAGCCATGCGGCCCGGGTCAAACATTACAAGGACACCTTCCCAATTTTCCTTAAATATCAGGTTGAAGAACAGCTTGAAGCCATTTACGCCCCCAATGTTCGCCTTAAATCCGGTGGTTATTTGGTGATTCACCAAACTGAGGCTCTGGTTGCTGTTGATGTAAATTCCGGGCGTTCCACCAAAGAACGCAACATCGAAGCGACGGCCTTGAAAACCAATCTGGAAGCAGCTGATGAAGCCTGCCGCCAGATGCGTTTGCGCGATCTTGCCGGGCTTCTGGTGATCGATTTTATCGACATGGACGAAAACAAGAACGTTCGTGCTGTTGAAAAGCGCATGAAAGATGCTCTAAAACGTGACCGGGCACGGGTTCAGATGAGCCGTATTTCCAGCTTTGGTTTGATGGAACTTTCTCGCCAGCGACGCCGTGCCAGTGTCATAGAGGGTTCATCCCAGATCTGCCCAACCTGTGCCGGTATCGGTGTTGTACGTTCTGTTGAATCGGCGGCTCTATCTGCATTGCAAGCCCTTGAGGCCGAAGCCATGAAAGGTCAAACAGCCAAGGCGCGCCTTACTGCACCAACTGAGGTTGCCTTGTATTTACTTAACGAAAAACGTGAGTTTCTTAACGCGATGGAACGCGAGCTGGATATGCGCTTTTCAATTGACGCCAATCCAGATTTGCACCCGCCTCAATTTGAGATTGAAGCGTTGGAGAAACGTAGCGGCAAAGCCAGACCTGCTCGCTTGACCAAGCCTGAAAACAAAACTGAAAATAATAAAGAGGCGAGCGAGCCAAAAAGAAGCCGTAATCGACGTAAACCTGCAAAAACTGTTGAAGCAGGTGAAACTGTGCCAGAAACCAATGCTCAGGAAGCGAATGAGGTTTCGGAAGACATGCCCAAAAAACGCCGTCGTGGCCGACGAGGTGGTCGTGGACGTCGCAAAAGCAATACTGGCAGTGATGCAACGCAGACGCCAATAGAAGAAACCGTAATAGCGACGGCCACAGAAAGCGAAACGACACAGGCAGACGCAAAATCAGCTGTCGAAAACACAGAAACTGTTGAGGCCAGTGTTGAACCAACAGACAGTAAAACAGCAAAAGCCGAAGCTGTAGCACCCGTGACCGAAGACAAGCCCAAACGTCCGGCGCGTCGCCGTCGCACGCCAAAGTCTGCGCAAGACAAGGCCGAAGCCGTGACAAGTGAGGCTGCAAAAGCCGAAGCTGTAGCACCCGTG
>JAJFFQ010000053.1 GCA_021776565.1 Robiginitomaculum sp.
TGTGACCCTGGACTCACTGAACACAGGCTTTGGCCGTTGTGATATCCTGTTCCGTCTGTTCTCGGACGTTGCAGGTACAGGTGATGTGGATCGCCTGATGCTTCGCAATGACGTGCTTGCAAACTTTGGTGATGACGGTAACTTCGCACCTGGTGGTGCTGTTGGCGACTAAGTCTGACCAGACTTAATCACATAAGATTGAGGGCGGCCTTTTGGTCGCCCTTTTTCTTTGGCTGGTTGGTTATCTCCTTTTTTCACCCTCTCCCCCATCTTTGCTTTGGGAGGGAGAGGGTCGGGGTGAGGGGTTTGGGCTTTGCAAAATAGATACATGCACAAACAAGTATTATTATCCCGCATCTCCCCTCACCTTAATCCTCTCCCTAAAGGAGAGGAAAGCAATTTATGATCGTTGCCGAGGTCATTCCTGCAGCATAAAATCTTCAAACCTTATCCAACCCTTTGCGCTCTTGGAATATATTTTTCGTTGTGTTTTCCCACCCTTCGGGCGCGCTCAGGGTGAGGTATACGTTAATTCCCTCATCCTGAGCTTGTCGAAGGATGGTTCTATGGATTACCCCCGCGATTTGCCAATGGGGTGATAATTCGCCAAAGTGTAGTTTCTTGATTTGCTATGCTGTGGGATCATGTCCATCAAAAATTGCCATAACATTCGTGATTTTCGTGCCCGTGCAAAACGGGCATTGCCCTCGCCCATGTATCATTATCTGGACGGCGGGGCGGATGATGAATGGTCGCTGGGTAATAACACAGACGCCTTTAATGGTTACGAGCTACGGCCCCACGCCCTGGTTGATGTCAGTCAGATTGACCTGGGCACCAGGCTGTTTGGTCAAAAAATGGCAATGCCCCTGTTCCTGTCGCCCATTGGTGGCGTGCAAATGTTTCACCCGGGCAAGGAACTTGCTGTGGCCCGTGCCGCGGCGGCGGCGGGTGTATTCACCTCACTGTCTACCGTTGGCACCACCGGAATTGAAGAATTTTCCTCTCAAACGGACGGGCCAAAACTGTTCCAGCTTTACATATTCAAGGATCGTGGCCTGACACGGGAACTGGTGGCACGCTGCAAAGCGGCGGATATTGATGCGCTCTGCCTGACGGTTGATACTCCGGTCGGCGGCAATCGGGAACGCGATCTGCTCACGGGCATGTCCGTACCACCAAAATTTACGGGTTCCAGCTTGCTCAGCTTTGCCTTGCATCCGCGTTGGGCTTTGAACACAAAGCGGGCAGGTGCCATTCGTATGGCCAATGTTGCAGACTGGTTAGACGCCAAAGAAGACACCGCTGGCGGTGGTGCGGCGGCATTTATTGACGCGCAGTTTGACCAAAGCGTGACCTGGGATGATGCCGCTTCATTGGCTCATGATTGGAATGGCCCCTTTATAATCAAAGGGATAATGACGCCAGAGGATGCCATTCGCGCCCGTGATGTTGGTGCCAGTGCGGTAATGATTTCAAATCATGGCGGGCGACAGCTTGACGGTGCTCCGGCTCCGGTGGATATGGTTGGGCCAATACGAGATGCGGTGGGCGATACGCTGGAGCTGATCGTTGATGGCGGCGTGCGTCGGGGAACGCATGTCTTGAAGGCTTTGGCTTTAGGGGCGAATGCCTGTTCCATCGGGCGGCCCTTTATTTATGGGCTGGCGGCTGGTGGTCAGGCGGGTGTTGCCCGCGTCCTGTCATTATTTGAACAGGAAATAAAGCGGGATATGGCTTTGCTGGGGTGTAATTCCATTTCGCAAATCAATGCCGGTCACGTACAAAGACGTATTACATAAAAGGAAGAAAAAATGTTTGCAGCCGAAAGCATGGTGCGCACCCTGATAAATCAGGGTGTGGAAATTTGTTTCACTAATCCCGGAACATCAGAAATGCACATGGTCGCGGCGCTTGACCGGGTGGAGGGGATGAAATCTGTTCTGTGCTTGTTTGAGGGCGTGGCCACCGGTGCGGCGGATGGCTATGCCCGCATGACCGGCAAGCCGGCGTGCACCCTGCTGCACCTTGGCCCGGGTTTGGCCAATGGTTTGGCGAATTTACATAATGCCCGGCGCGCATTCGCACCGGTTCTGAACATTGTTGGCGATCATGCCATTGCTCATCGGCCACTGGATGCGCCCTTAACCTCGGATGTGCAGGGGGTTTGCGCCCCCATGTCGCGCTGGGTTGGCACGGTCGGCTCATCCGCCGAAGTCTCGACAATGGCGGTTCAGGCCGTGCAGCAATCCTTCGGCCCAGAGCGCGGAGTGGCCTCTCTGGTACTGCCCGCCGATTGTGCCTGGTCAAATGTGGAACCTGATGTTCTGCCCCGTGCGCAGATGCCGGGGCTGCGTGCTGTTGGTGCTGATGTGGTGAAAACTGCTGCGGGCGCCTTGGCAAAGGCCAAAAACCCGGTGATCTATATTGGTGGCACGGCCTGTCTGGAGGCCGGTTTGCACGCGGCGGGGCGTATTGCGCAAAAACTGGACTGCCGTCTGGTGATGGAAACATTTGCGCCGCGTGTATCGCGGGGGTTTGGGCGCATATCGCCGACACGGCTGAACTATTTTGCTGAACAGGCCAGCGAAGACCTCAAAGACTGTGATTTGTTGCTGATCGCTGGATCAAAGGCACCGGTCAGCTTCTTTGCCTATCCGGGTGTCACCAGTGAGCTAACCCCGGATGGGGCGCAGCTGATACATCTGGGTGGCCCGGCGGATGATATAACCCAGGCGCTTGCGGCGCTGGCCGACATACTGGATGCTCCGGCGGAGGCGAAAATACCGCCGCGCGCGCCGGCACCGGCACTGGCTAACGCGGATGATCCACTAAACCCCGGGTATGTGGGCCTGTCGCTTTGGCGACATATGCCTGATAATTCAGTGATTTGCGATGATGCGACCACCTCCGGCATGGGCATTTATCCGTGGTTGGAAAATGGCCCGACCCATGAATGGCTGTGCCTGACCGGCGGGGCCATTGGCATGGGTATGCCATTGGCCGTGGGGGCGGCATTTGGTGCGCCAGACAGCCAGGTTTTTGCCCTGTGCGGTGATGGGGCGGCGGCCTATACCCTGCAAGCCTTGTGGACACAGGCCCGGGAAAAGCAAAACATTATCAATGTGGTCTTCGCCAATCATTCCTATCTGGTACTCAATTTTGAACTGGATCGGGTTGGTGCGGGGGAACCTGGCCCGGCGGCCAAAGCCATGCTGGATTTGTCAAATCCGAAAATGGATTGGGTCAAACTCGGCCAAGGATTTGGTGTGGCTGCGGTGCGTGCCAATACCGTGGGCGAATTTGATGCCGCCCTTATGGCTGCCTTAAAGGCATGTCAGAATGGTGAAGGCCCACAGCTTATTGTGGCGGAAATTTAGAGACACCTACTAATTCCCTCTATTATAATGATGTCACCCCGGAAATTTCATCAGAAATTATCCGGGGTCTATGGTGAAACGTGTCGGTTCAATGGGTTCCGGATAAAACTTGCGTTTTTCCGGGATGACACTTGTTGGTTACAACAAATTTCACACATCGTTTTCGCACGATTTTTTTCAAACACTAAATCACCTTGCCCGGATTCATGATGTTATCCGGGTCTAACGCCAGTTTTATGGTGCGCATCATGGTCATGGCGCTTTGGTGTTCTTCTTGTAAAAACAAACGCTTGCCCATACCAATGCCGTGTTCACCGGTGCAGGTTCCGCCCATGGCCAGGGCGCGTTCGACCATGCGCTTCACCGCCCCTTGCGCAGTTTTCAAGGCCGCATCATCACCCGGTTCTACCCAAATGGTGGTATGGTAATTGCCATCGCCAACATGGCCGACGACGGCGGCTAATATGCCGTGCTCATCAAAATCCTTGCGGGTGTCAGCAATGCTTTGCGCCAGTTTTGATATGGGCACGCAAACATCGGTAATCAAACCATTTTTGCCCGGGTTGAATGATTTAGCCGCATAAAGTGCCTCATGACGGGCGCGCCATAGCTTTTTGCGCTCCTGCGGGCTGGAGGCCGCACGAAAGCCCTTGCCGCCAAATTCGTCAGCAATTTCGCCAAAGCGTTTTTGGTCATCGGCGACACTGGCCGGGGTGCCATGAAATTCCAGAAACAGCGTCGGGGCGACTTCATTGTTCAACCCGGCATACATATTGACTGCATATATCGCCAATTCATCCATCAATTCCATACGGGCCAGGGGTATTTCAGACTGGATGGCTAATGTCACCGCATCAACCATGTTTTGAACCGTGTCGAACGCACACACTCCCGAAGCCTCAACTTCAGGCCGCCCATAAAGGCGCAAGGTCAGCTCAGTAATGATCCCTAATGTTCCCTCTGAGCCGATCATCAAATGCAGTAAATCATACCCTGCGGAGGATTTTCGCGCTCTGGTTCCCAGTTTCACAATATCACCATTGGCCAGCACCATAGTGGCGGCCAGCACGTTTTGCTGCATGGCGCCATAGCGTAATGTGGTGGTACCCGATGCCCCGGTTGCCGCCATGCCGCCCAGGGTCGCATCGGCACCCGGATCAACCGGAAAATGCAGACCGGTATCGCGTAAATGTTCGTCCAGCTGGCGGCGGCGTACCCCGGCCTGTACGCTCACGTCCATGTCTTCGGTGTGCACCTCCATCACGGCATCCATCTGGCCAAGGTCAATGCACACACCACCATAAATGGCGTTGACATGACCCTCTAGTGCCGTACCGGCACCAAAAGCAATCACCGGGGCTTTATATTTAGCACAAAGCTTTACGATTTTGGCCACGTCGTCTGTACTGTTGGCAAAGGCAACAAGATCAGGCGCGGCAATTGGGTGAAAGCTCTCGTCTTGACCGTGTTGGTCGCGAATCGCCTGAGACGTACTCAACCGGTCACCCAAAACGTTGCGTAATTCATTGCTCAGACCGTCAAGATCAAAGGAGCGATCTGCGGGCATGATCTATCCAATTTCCTTGGCAATGCGGCGCAAATAACGCTGGTATTGCGTATCCAGTCCTTCGTCGATCAGCGTCTTGAACTCTTCCTTTGAAATAAAGCCCTTGCGATAGGCGATCTCTTCCGGGCAGGCAATTTTAAGGCCGGTGCGCTCCTCGACCACTTTGATGAACTGACCTGCCTCATAAAGGCTGGCGTGAGAGCCGCCATCCAGCCAGGCTGTGCCGCGACTAAGTTGGCCCACATGCAGTTTTCCAAGCGCCAGATAGGCCTTGTTCACATCGGTGATTTCCAATTCGCCCCGGGCAGAGGGTTTTTGCGCCCGGGCAATATCCAGTACCTTGTCATCATAAAAATAAAGCCCCGGCACGGCCAGATTGGACTTTGGGTTTTCGGGTTTTTCTTCCAGTTTGATCGGGCGATCATTCGCGTCCATGGTGACCACACCAAAGGCGCCGGGGTCGGCAACTTCGTATCCAAAAATGGTGGCACCACCATTGTTTATTGCTTCGGAAATACGCTCTGGCAGACCGGCCCCATAAAAAATGTTGTCACCAAGGATCAGCGCCACATTGCTGTCTTTAATTTCGTTTTTGGCAATTTCAAAGCACTGGGCAATGCCACCCGGGTTTTCCTGGGGCAAATAGGTAAAATCTATGCCCCATTTGCGACCATCCCCCAATAATTTTTCCAATTGTGGCAAGTCCGAAGGAGAAGAAATAATAATAAAATCACGCAACCCCCCCAGCATCATAATCCCAAGGGGGTAGTAAATCATTGGCTTGTCATAAATGGGCAACAAATGCTTGTTGACCGCATGGGTTAGCGGATAGAGGCGGCTACCTGTTCCACCGGCCAGAATGATGGTCTTCCAGGGTTTTCCCATTATCAGTTTCCTGCGTCAGTTTGTGCGCTTTTGCCAAGACCCAAGCGTGTTATATCTGCCGCGCCTGTCCGCCACCAGCTTTCATTATCAAGATACCACTGAACCATTTTGCGCATACCCTGATCGAATGTCACCGAAGGTGCCCAGCCAAGTTGATCCCTGATCTTGCCGGCATCAATGGCATAGCGAAAATCATGGCCCGGACGATCCGTGGTAAAGGCAAGCTGGTTTGCGTATAATTGTCCATTTTCACGCGGGCATATTTCGTCCAGAATGGCGCAAATGGTGTTGGCCAGTTTAAGGTTGGAGACCTCGGCATTGCCGCCAACATTATACTTTTCACCGACCGTGCCATGGTGCGCGATAGTGGTTAGTGCGGTTATATGGTCATCCACATACAGCCAGTCGCGGACATTTTGTCCGCTACCATAAATGGGAATATTATTACCAATGAGGGCATTGCGAATAATGGTGGGCAGAAATTTTTCACTGTTCTGGAAGGGCCCGTAATTGTTGGAACAATTGGTGATGATAACGGGCAGGCCATAGGTCTCACACCAGGCGCGGGTCAGGTGATCTGCGGCTGCCTTGCTGGCTGCATAGGGTGAATTGGGCTGATAGGGCGTTGTTTCACTAAAGCTGCCCAACGCGCCAAGCGAGCCGTAAACCTCGTCCGTGGAAACGGTTAAAAACCGAAAAGCCTCGCGCCGCTCATCATCCAGCGTCTGCCAGTATTTCAGGGCCGCTTCCAGCATCACAAATGTGCCGCGTATATTGGTTTCGATAAAGGCACCCGGGCCATCAATAGAGCGATCCACATGACTTTCGGCGGCCAGGTGCAAGACCACATCAGGCTGGCATTGTAAAAAAGCGCGATCCATGGCCTTTGCAGCGGCAATATCGGCGTGCAAAAAACTGTACCCCGGTTGGTCTTTGACCTCATCAATTGTGCGCAAATCACCGGCATAGGTCAGCTTGTCAACGTTCAAAACGCTGTGCCCGGCACCGACCAGACTGCGCACAGCTGCAGAGCCGATAAAGCCCGCCCCGCCAGTTATCAGATATTTCACCTAGTCTGCCTCATCAAAAAAATGCTGACCTGTTCTCTATCCAGTTTAGGGCTTTTACGCAACTTATCCTCCTCTTGGGTGGAGAGGTTCATTGATCGTTCAGGTGCCTTGGGCTAAACCATTTTTATGAAAACCCTGATTGCTGCCCTTGTCGCCCTCATTCTGATCCCTTTTGTTGCTTTTGCCGATGAGGCAAAACCGGTGCTGATTGCTTATGACCTGATGGAACGTTTACGCATTGAAACGCAAAGCGGCCCGGTAGACCTGATGATCGAATTTGCCAACACGGATGAGAAACGCACGCAAGGTTTGATGTTTCGCACAGAACTGGCCGATGATGCCGGCATGCTTTTTGATTTTGAAGGTGTTCGCCAGATCAATATGTGGATGAAAAACACTTTGATCCCGCTGGATATGGTTTTTATTGATGCGGACGGCAAGGTGATTTCCATTGCCCGCAATGCCCGGCCCAAATCCTTGCGCCGTATTCCATCGGGTGGCCCGGCGGCCTCTGTGCTGGAAATTGCCGGGGGCAGGGCGCGGGCGCTCGGCATTGCACGCGGCGATCTGGTTCGCCATGCCATGTTTGGTAATGCTATCATTACAGGGGATGGTGCAGAAAAAGGCTTGCAGACAAGCGCAGAGGCACCTAAGAGTGCGCCCGGTAACTAGGAAATAAGTATTTTTGTCGGGGAGTAGCGCAGCCTGGTAGCGCATCTGCTTTGGGAGCAGAGGGTCGCAAGTTCGAATCTTGTCTCCCCGACCATTTTTCCCGCAAAAACTTGACCAGTAATTTTGCTTTGCCCGCTCGCGAAATAAACGTATAAACGGGCCATTGACTATGGTTCGTATACAGGAAGTCCAATATGACAGCCCTGATCTTTCAACCGGCCAAAAACGCCATGCAGTCGGGCCGCGCCCGGATGAAAAACTGGGTATTGAAATTTGAACCTACCGCCCGGCGCAGCACCGACCCGCTAATGGGCTGGACAGGTTCCAGCGATATGAGCGGCCAGACCAGCCTGACATTCAAAACCCGCGAAGAGGCGGAGCGTTTCGCCAAGGCCCATGAGATCAGTTACGAAGTCATTATTACAACTCCGCGCATCCGCAAATCCAAAAGCTATGCCGATAATTTTAGCGCGGATCGAAGACAAAGCTGGACGCATTAGCGGCACTGACTTTGCACCCCCTTTGGTCCCGTAGCTCAACTGGATAGAGCAGCCGCCTTCTAAGCGGCAGGTTGTAGGTTCGAGTCCTACCGGGATCGCCATTGGACTTGTTATTATTTCAGACTGTAAATGGGTATTCCGCCCCCAGGCCCAATTGCATAAGCGGTGCGTCAATGGTCAAACCGGGTGTACCTGCAGGGCGCTCCCACGGGGTAAAAGGCATCATAAGCGGTGCCAGTTCTTCCACAAGATTAAAAATCGCCGTCGCGTCTTCCTGATGTATGTTTTCGGCCATGGATTTAATCCAATGACTCAACGCTCCTTTGCGAATGCAGGTTTCGGCGGAAAAGTGAATCAGGCACACGGCAAAGGCGCCACTGATCCAGTCATGCCATTCTTCGCCCGCTTTTTGGGCTATGGCTTCTTTGCTGAGGCCGTGAATACTGCCGAGCCGATCCCCAAACAGATAATGAGCATAGGGGATCTGGTAAAGCTGGATGGAGAAGTCTGAACAAAAGTATTGCTTGTTGTGACAGGCCGCTTGCTGGTGTGTCATACCGGTTCTTTGCGCAAGCATGGCCCGACGCAACCACCAGCGCGCACCGGGACTATACCAGTTATCTCCACCAACAGGTGGGGATTGTGGAGCTTTTCCCGTTGCGGCGGACAGAGCACTCCACCAGCCATGTTGTTCATGAAAACTGTAAATCACTCCTGGGGCGCAGCCTGCTAGAATTAGATCATCCATGTCTTGCATTGCCAGCCCGCACATATCCGCCAAATGAAACTTGCTGGTAAACCAACGATGCATATAGGACTGGGTGGCAGCGTGTGTTCTCTGGTCTAGTTCCATAATCACCTCTTTTGTTTTACTGTTGTGTCATCATAGAACGTTGATCCACCTCCATGCTTCGATTAAGATCGAAGTATGAAAGTTGGACCAGATATTGCCAGGCTGGCTGCACTGATTGGGGATCCAGCGCGGGCGAATATGTTGCTGGCGCTGATGTCAGGGCAGGCGCTTACCGCCAGTGAATTGGCTCAAGAAGCAGGGGTTATGCCACAAACGGCCAGTTCCCATTTGACAAAACTGCAAGCCGCTAACCTTCTAAGCGTTGAAAAACACGGGCGTCATCGGTATTTTCGCATTGCTAATGCTGCTGTAGCGGCGGCAATAGAAGGGCTAATGGTGCTAAGTGAGGCCGTTGGGCCAAAGCGCACGCGCCCTGGACCAAAGGAACAAGCTTTGCGCAAGGCGCGGGCCTGTTACGACCATTTGGCTGGGCAGATGGGGGTTAAACTTTATGAAAGGCTTGCCGTCAGGGAATGTTTTATACTTTCAGCGGATTCGATTACGCTAAGTCAAAAAGGCAAAATATTTGTTCGGGGCCTTGGAATAGATTTAACCAGCTTATACCAATTACGCCGCCCTTTATGTCGGCAATGCCTGGATTGGAGCGTTCGACGCTCGCATCTGGCCGGTGCACTAGGCGCATCGTTTTTAACGTTGTTTTTAGAAAAACAATGGGCACGACGGCAATCGAGTACACGGGTTATTCTGTTTAGCACCACAGGTGAGCAGAAGTTTTATCAGATGCTGGAGCAGATTTAATCCAACTCCTCCAGTCCCGCTTCAATATCCGCAATCAAATCATCGACATCTTCAAGACCGATGGAGAAGCGCACCAGCGGCCCGGCGGCTGTCCACGGGTTTGCTGTGCGCCTGATCTGCGGATCGCAATGAATGGCCAGGCTCTCAAACCCGCCCCAGGAAAACCCAAGGCCAAAAAGCTCAAGCCTGTCCAGAAACGCGTATACTTTTTTGGTCGGCACCGGTTTCAGGATTATCGAGAAAAGCCCGGAGGAGCCGGAAAAATCACGTTGCCAAAGCGCATGATCCGGGTGTTCCGGCAAGGCCGGGTGTAACACCTGCTCAACCTCATCGCGGCCACGAAACCATTTCGCGATGCTTAGCGCGCTTTGCTCTTGCCGTTCCAACCGTACGCCCATGGTGCGCATACCGCGCAACACCAGATACGCATCATCGGGCGAGACGGTAATGCCGCCAAGGCGCGCGTAATCCGCCATGCGCTTTGCCGATGTCTCGTCGCGCGCCGCGATGGCCCCCATCAACACATCCGAATGACCGGTATGGTATTTGGTCGCGGCCTGTATGGAATAATCAATGCCCAGCGCCAGAGGTTTGAGAAACCAGCCAGCCCCCCAGGTATTATCAATCAATGTGGTGATGCCCCGCGACCGGGCCATTTTGGCGATGGCGGGAAGATCATTGATCTCAAGGGTTAGCGAACCAGGTGATTCCAAAAATATAGCACAGGTGTTGTCGCGCAACTGCCGTTTCAGTGCCGCCCCGGCGCGGGGGTCAAAATATTCAATCTTAATGCCGGTTTTGGCCAAAACCTCATCCAGAAAGCCACGGGTGGGGCCATAGACACTATCGCTGACAAGTAGATGCCCACCAGTTTTGCAAACTACTTGTAGCGCCATGGTACAAGCCGCAAGGCCGGACGGGGTGAGCACCATTCCGGCGGCGCCCTCGAGATCTGCAATGGCGTCGCACAGCGCGGTTTGTGTCGCCGTACCCATGCGCCCGTAAAAACGCTGATCCGGCTTATGCGCATAAAGGTCGGCGGCGCGCTCAAACAAAATGGTTGAGGCGCGTTCAATTGCTGGATTGACCAGATCTGCGTGATATTGGTGTTTTGGTCGCCCGGTATGAACCAGCCTTGTATGTGCGCCTTTGGGTTTGTCTGTGCTCATGACATCCAGCCCGGTAGGGGAAGACCTTTTTCGCGCAAAAATTCAGGATTGAACAGTTTGGATTGATAGCGGTTGCCATAATCACACAGCAGCGTAACAATCGAGTGGCCGGGGCCAAGGTTACGCGCCAGGGCCATGGCACCGGCAATGTTTATCCCGGACGAGCCGCCAAGGCACAGGCCTTCATCTTCAACCAGATCAAACAGAATGGTCAGTGCCTGTGCATCATCTATGCGAAAGGCATCATCCACGATTACATCGTCCAGATTGCCGGTTACCCGCCCCTGGCCAATGCCTTCGGTGATAGAGCCGCCCTCGGTCTCCAGTTTACCTTCTTTATACCACGAAAACAGTTTGGAGCCGCCGGGGTCGGCCAGGGCGATCACAATATCCTTGTTGCGTTCTTTTAGGGCCAGTGATACGCCGCCCAGTGTGCCCCCGGAACCGACCGCGCAGATAAAACCATCCAGCCTGCCACTGGTTTGCTGCCAGATCTCCGGGCCGGTGGTCTGGTAATGGGCATCGCGGTTGGCGGTGTTGTCAAACTGATTGGCCCAGAGCACCCCGCGCGGCTCGGTTTTGGCCATATCCTCGGCCAGGGTGCGCGAGAAATGCACGTAATTACCCGGGTTGGCATAAGGCACCGCGTCGACCTCGTGCAATTCACCGCCAAACAGAAGCACCGCGTCCTTTTTTTCCTGCGCCTGGGTGCGGGGCATGACAATCACCACACGATAACCCAGCGCCCGACCAACCATGGCCAGGCCAATGCCGGTATTGCCCGCTGTACCCTCGACAATGGTGCCGCCGGGTTTTAATGCGCCAGATTGTTCTGCATCGCGAATAATCCCTAAGGCTGCACGATCCTTGATCGATTGGCCGGGGTTCAAAAACTCACACTTGCCCAGAATTTCGCAGCCTGTTTCTTCCGACGCACGGCGCAGGCGCAACAATGGCGTATTGCCGATAAGGTCAAGCACAGAATGGGCATGGGTCATGGCAGGCTCCTGCGAGAATATCGTAACTTCACAGGTAAGCGTGCAAGGCAGTGCTGGCAAGCGCGGTGTTTTATTTGCTCATGATAAACTGGCCGACATCGGTGCGTCCGGTGCGAAAACCGGCCTCGCAATAGGCCAGATAAAACTGCCATAACCGGTTAAACCGCTCGTCAAAGCCCAGGGGTTTTATCCGGGGCCATGCGTGAGTAAAATTTTTCGTCCAATGAGCCAGCGTGTTGGCATAATCCTGCCCGAACATTTGTGCGTCGTCCAGGATCAGGCCCGCATTGGCAATTTCCTTGCGCAACCGGGTGACAGAAGGCAGCACCCCACCGGGGAATATGTAGCGTTGAATAAAATCCATACGCTTGGCATAGGTGGCAAAAATATCATCCCTTATGGTGATGATTTGCAAGGCGGCCCGACCGGCAGGTTTGAGAACATCGCGAATTTTGCCAAAATATACCGGCCAGTATTCCTGTCCTACGGCCTCGAACATTTCAATGGAGGCGACTTTGTCAAACTGCCCCTCTACGTCGCGATAATCAACAAAACGCAGATCAACCTTGCCCGTCAATTGCGCCTTCTGGATGCGGGCGCTGGCATAATCAAATTGCTCTTGCGAGATGGTAATGCCGGTTACATGCGCGCCAACTTCGCGTGCGGCATATTCGGCAAAGCCGCCCCAGCCACAGCCAATCTCCAGCACCCGGTCACCCTCTTGCAGGTCAAGGTTACGCGCCAGTGCCTGATATTTGTGTCTTTGTGCCTCTTCCAGTGACAAGGTCTGGCCTTCAAACAGGGCAGAGGAATAGGTCATGGAGGGGTCGAGCCATTGCTTATAAAATTCGTTCCCCAGGTCATAATGGGCCTGGATGTTGCGCTTTGACCCGGCGCGGGTATTGGCATTAAAGCGGTGCATCAGGGCCAGTATTGCCCGCATTACCGGGTTAACGCCGGTGGCCAGTTCATTCATCCGGTCAAGGTTGAGCGAAATGGTGGTCAGGGTTTTGGCCAGATCCGGCGTCGTCCATTCCCCGGCCAGATAACTTTCTGCCAGCCCCACATCACCGGTACGGGCCACCCGCCCGACCAGCGCAAAATCACGAATGGTCATGGCCGCCGCCGGGCCTTTTTCCGGGCCGCTAAACACCAGGGTTTCTCCGCCGGGCAGTGTCAGGTCAAGGCTGCCGATAGAAAAGCTTAAAAGACGCATTGCCAGGCGTTTGAAGGCCCAGGGCACAGTGCGCAAAGCGCGAATATTCTTGGGTGTTGCGGGTAGTATCATTTTTTGTGCCATATCTCCCCCCGTTTCGCCAAATATGGTTATTTATAGCAAAAAATGCCCGGTTCTTAAAGAGAACTCTTGTCACAGCACTGATTTTCAGTTTTGCCACTTTGCCGCCGCTTTTGAATCGTGCAATGGAGTGTCTGCAAACTGTTTTGAAATGAAAGAGTGCTCATGCGTGTCCCTTTTGCCCTGTTTATTTTGTTCGCCCTTGTTTCCTTTGCCAATGCTGCCGAGTTTGAAACCCCTGCCACCCACGCGGTGATACTGGATTATGACACGGGTCTGATGCTATATGGCAAGGATGCGGATGCCCCTGTTCCACCGGCCTCCATGACCAAGATCATGACCCTTTATATGGTGTTTGAACGGCTTAGTTCCGGTTCACTGACCCTGGATGACGAATTTACAATCTCTGCTGAGGCCTGGCGGCGGGGTGGGTTCAGTTCCGGTTCCTCGACCATGTGTTTGCGGCCCAAGGAACGCGTGCGGGTTGAAGACCTGATACGCGGTGTAATTGTCTTGTCTGGCAATGATGCGGCCATTGCTCTGGCGGAAAATATTGCTGGCAGTGAAGATGCCTTTGCCCGGCAAATGACCGAGCGCGCCCATGAATTGGGTTTGACCAGCGTACAATTTCGCAATGCAACCGGCTGGCCGGATGATGAGCATGTTATCAGCGTGCATGATCTGGCCGAATTATCGCGTATAATCATTCGTGATTTTCCAAAAAAATATGCCTATTTTGCCGAACGCGAATATGACTGGTGCAAAGCCGCGCCATCAAATCGCTATAACCGCAACCCGCTATTGGGTGTGGTGCCGGGCGCAGATGGCCTGAAAACAGGGCATACAAAAGTTGCCGGATACGGCTTGGCCACATCGGCGGTTCGTGATGGAAAGCGCCGCATTGTGGTGATATCCGGTATGACCTCAAATCGGGGCCGGGCCAGAGAGGGCGAGCGCATGTTGCGTGCCGCCTTTGGCGAGTTTGACATCAAATCCCTATACGTCAAAGGTGCGATAGTTGGCGACGCCAAAGTTGTTTTGGGTAAGGCGGCCAGCGTGCCTCTGATAACGCCAGAAAACATCAATGTGGCCTTGTTCAAGCCCAATCGGCGAAATTTTACCACCGCCATTGTTTATGAGGGGCCGATTGCAGCGCCGGTGCAAAAGGGCGATCAGCTGGCCATGCTGGTGGTTGAGGAAAAGGGCGTGGTCAAGGCGTCATACCCTTTGCTCGCGGGCGCTGGCGTTGAGAAGAAAGGTTTCTTCGGTCTGGCTATAGAAGGTCTGGTGGGATTGATACAAGGTACGGGCAGCGAATGAGTCAGGACAAGGCAAAATTTATCAGCTTTGAAGGCGGCGAGGGTGCGGGAAAAACTACCCAGATCAAATTTTTGGGCGAAGCCTTACGCCATGCCGGCTATGAAGTTGTCATCGCCCGCGAACCCGGCGGCACCCCGGATGCAGAACTGGTTCGCGAAATAGTCCTGGATGGCGAGCCGGGGCGCTGGACAGCTAAAGAGGAAATGCTGCTCATGTATACGGCGCGCTCGCAACTGGTGCGCACGGTCATCGGGCCAGCACTGGAGCGAGGTGCCTGGGTGCTTTGCGACCGCTTTGCCGACTCAACCATGGTTTATCAGGGTTATGCTGGCGGGGTTTCCCTGGAAACCATACAGGCGTTACACAAGCTGGTGCTTGGGGATTTCAACCCCGATATCACCTTTATTATGGATATTGCCCCCGATAGCGGTATGGCGCGGGTACATTCACGGGCAGAGGTTCTCAACCAGTTTGAGCGCCGTGAAGCAAAGTTTTATGAGGATGCACGCCATGCCTATTTGAGCATTGCCAAAGCCGAGCCAGAGCGATGTGCGATCATCAATGCTGCACAAGACGCCACAAGTGTTGCTGTTGATATTGTGCAGGTCATCAAAGATCGCACCGGAATTGCACTTTGAGCGCGTCAGAAAAATCAGATTACCCCGATGAGCCAGATCGGGTGCCGGGATGTGCGGCACCGCGCGAATCTCACAATCTTTTTGGTCATGAGGATGCCGAGCACGCCTTTGAAACTGCACTGAATACAGGCCATTTACACCATGCCTGGCTGCTGGCCGGGCCGCGGGGTATTGGCAAAGCGACGCTTGCCTATCGCATGGCTCGAAGGGTACTGGGGGTCAAACCAGACCTGACACATGGTGTATTGGGCGCAGACCCGCATGATCCGATATCATTGCGCATTGCGGCGATGAGCCATGGTGATTTGTTGGTGTTGCGGCGCCCGTATGACGATAAACGCAAACGCTGGCGTGCAGAAATCACCGTGGATGAAGCGCGGCGTATGGCCAGGCTTTTTCAAACTCGTGCCGGTGAAGGCGGCTGGCGCGTGTGTGTTGTTGATGCGGCGGATGAGCTGAACCTGAATGCGGCCAATGCCATATTGAAAACCCTGGAGGAGCCACCGGATCAGGCGCTGGTAATTCTGGTGGCTCATGCACCGGGGCGTTTACCCGCCACAGTTCGCTCGCGCTGTCGGCGACTGGACTTGCGTCCATTGACCGATGATTTGACGTGCAAAATTGCGATCTCACACGGGATCAGTAAAACTGAGGCGGAATTGGCCAGCACCCTGGCTGCGGGCAGCCCGGGGCGCGCTCTTGCTATTGCTTCGGTCGGAGGCGATGCGCTATGGCGTGAGGTAGATCAATTGGTTAGCCAAGGTGCCCGTTTGGGGCAGGGACATGCCCATGCCCTTGCGCGCCGACTTGCGTTGCTCAAGGCCGCGCCAGAACGCAAGCTGTTTTTTGAACTTTTGTTGATGCGCCTGGAGCAGGAAATTCGCACCCGCAGCCAGACCGGCAACACCAAGGGGCTGGAGCCATGGTTTACCTTGCGAGATGAATTACGGGCGCTTGATACGGACATGGAGCGCCTGTATCTGGATCCGGCACAAGTGGTGTATTCCGCCATTCAAAAGACATGGAAAACACAATCCAGATTACAGGCGGACGTTTGAATGTTGATCGACAGTCATGCCAATTTACACGCGCCCGCCTATATCCGTGATCTGGATGAGGTGATGGAGCGCGCCCGCGACAAGGGCGTGCAGGTGATGGTCACCATCTGTTGTCGGCTGAACGAGTTTGCCAGCGCCCTGGCGGTGGCTGAAATGTATGACGATGTCTGGTGTACGCTGGGCATACACCCGCACCATGCTGGTGATGATCCAGATATTACGGCGAACATGCTGACCGCGTTAGCCGCTCATCCCAAAGTGATAGGTATTGGTGAAACCGGGCTGGATTATCATTACGATTATAGCCCCCGCCAGGATCAGCTTGCCAATTTACGAACTCATGCGGAGGTGGCGCGAAGAACCGGTCTGCCATTGGTGTTGCACACCCGTGAAGCCGACGAAGACATGATGGCGTTTCTGGACGAGGAAAACGCGGGCGAGGATTTTGCCTTTGTGCTGCACTCCTACACCTCTGGTGAAGAACTGGCGCGCTTGGCGGTAGAGCGCGGCGGGTATTTCAGCGTCAATGGCATTGCCAGTTTTCGCAATGCAGGCGATGTGCGCGGCGTTATTGCCAATATTATGCCAATGAACCGGATTATATTGGAAACCGATTGCCCCTATCTTGCCCCGGTTCCCCGGCGCGGGCGGCGCAATGAACCGGCGTATCTGACCTATATCAATGATTGTCTGGGAGCCATCAAGGGCATAACACCGAGCGAAGTTGCGGCGCAGACGGCGCAAAATTTCTTTACCTTGTTTGAACGTGCTGCGTCATCAAACCCAGGGCAAATGTCATGAGCGGTAACACAATAGAGGTGCGAATTTTGGGCTGTGGTTCCTCTGGCGGGGTGCCGCGTCTTGGCCCAAATTGGGGCGCGTGCGATCCCAATGAGCCGCGTAACCGGCGCTCGCGCTGTTCTTTACTGGTGAACCGCATGGCCAGCGATGGACAGGCGACCAGTGTTCTGGTGGATACATCCCCCGATATGCGCGAACAGTTACTGGCCGCGAAAGTCAGCCGTCTGGATGCGGTTCTTTTTACCCATGACCATGCGGATCAGACCCATGGCATAGATGACTTGCGCCAGATTTGTTATGCCATGCGACAACGCGTTCCGGTGTTTATGGATCAACCAACCGCAAATACGCTAAAGCGGCGGTTTGATTATTGCTTTGAACAGGCGGCAAATTCCGGCTATCCGGCCATACTGGATGCCCATGAAATGCCGACACCCGGCACAGACTTTGTTATCGATGGGCCGGGCGGGGCATTGCCGGTTATTGCTATAGATCAGGAGCACGGCCCCACTGTGCGCTCGCTTGGTTTTCGCTTTGGCGATATTGCCTATTCGCCGGATGTTTCCGCCCTTCCAGAAGAAAGTTTTGCCCTTTTAGGGGGGGTAAAGGTTTGGATTGTCGATGCCCTTCGGGTAGAGCCGCACCCCACCCATGCGCATTTGGCCCGGACACTGGAATGGATCGAACGGCTAAAACCCAAAAGGGCTATATTGACCAATATGCATGTTAGCCTGGATTATGCTGAACTTGTTGCCACCCTGCCCAAAGGTGTGGAGCCGGCCCATGATGGACTGGTCGTAAGCATACCGCTGGGTTAACTGTTGCTTTTAGATTTTCGATTGCCCTTTCCCAGACCAAATTCCATGGCCAGTTCGGATCGGCGGCGACCATAGCCTGGTGCCACCATGGGATAATCGGCGGGCAGGTTCCATTTTTTCCTGTATTGCTCAGGACTAAGCCCAAACCGTGTGCGAATATAACGCTTGAGCATTTTAAGTTTGGCACCATTTTCCAGGCAAATTATATAGTCGTCGGTGATTGATCGTGACACTGGAACGGCTGATTTTTGATTGTTAACCGGCGGTGCCTTTTTGGTGAGGCCCGTGACGGCACCATGTATTGAACTGATAAGCGCGGGAAGCCCTTCGATGGAAATGTCGTTATTACTGACAAAGGATGCAACAATATCCGTTGTCATCTGGATGCCTTCTGGGGCGTCTATCGGCGTTTCATCTTCAATGCTCATGGGTATCAATGCCCTGTTTTGAGTTTTGTTTAACAAAAGTACTGTTTTTAATAGTGAGCTAACGTCAGTTATGATGCAATGGAAAATCTGATAACAATTCTGTGAAATTCTTTGATTTTACAGAAAACAGGTAAAGTGTTCTGAATTTTGTTAGAAAAGAACTCCAATATTTGGGAATATCGATAAATTTGAACACAAGGAGTGTTGCTTGGCCATTGTCATGCAATGAGAAAACCCTGTTGTGTCCGGGCCAGACTGGTTTTATCACTGCATTGTTCATAATATGCCAGAACGAGCAGGAGCATCATCATCATGAAGGATCAAAACATGGCCCGTTCATCCGCGCCGGACTTTTTCAATGATCGACTGGTGCAAGATGATCCGCAGATTTTTGCGGCCATTGTTCATGAAGAACAACGCCAGGCCCGGCAGATTGAATTGATCGCTTCTGAAAACATTGTCTCGCGCGCTGTGCTTGAGACACAAGGCTCTGTCTTTACCAACAAGTATGCAGAAGGTTATCCGGGGCGGCGCTATTATGGCGGGTGCATTCATGCCGATGAGGTCGAGATGTTGGCGATAGACCGGGCCAAAGCCTTGTTCGATGCCGGTTTTGCCAATGTGCAGCCCAGTTCGGGCAGTCAGGCCAATCAGGGTGTGTTTCTGGCGCTTATCAAACCCGGCGATACGGTATTGGGACTTAGCCTGGATGCCGGTGGACATCTGACCCATGGTGCGCGGCCCAATATGTCAGGAAAATGGTTTAATGCGGTGCATTATGGGGTGCATAAAGACAATGCCCGGATTGATATGGATGAAGTGCGTGCGCTTGCCCGCACGCATAAACCGGCATTGATTATCACTGGTGGTTCAGCCTATCCGCGGGTGATCGATTTTGCCGCATTTCGCGAAATTGCTGATGAAGTTGGTGCCTATTTGATGGTGGATATGGCCCATATCGCGGGTCTGGTGGCCGGTGGTGGACACCCCAATCCTGTGCCTCATGCCCATGTTGTGACCACGACCACACACAAAACCTTGCGCGGCCCACGCGGGGGTATGATCCTGACCAATGATGAAATCATAGCAAAGAAAATCAACTCGGCGATATTTCCGGGGCTTCAGGGTGGCCCACTGATGCACGTGATTGCCGCCAAGGCGGTTGCTTTTGGTGAAGCCTTGCGACCCGGTTTCAAGGATTATACGCGCAGGGTGATCGCCAATTGCCAGGCGATGGCAACCGAGCTTGATAACGCCGGGTATGATATTGTCTCCGGTGGAACAGATACGCATTTGGCCCTGGTGGATTTGCGGCCCAAGGGGGTTAAGGGCAATATGGCCGAGGCGGCGCTGGAGCGCAGTTATATAACCTGCAATAAAAATGGTGTTCCGTCTGATCCGGAAAAACCGACCATTACGTCCGGTATTCGTATTGGTTCACCGGCGGCAACCACACGCGGATTGAACGAGGATGATTTTCGCACCGTTGGTCGAATGATTGTCCGCGTTCTGGATGCGCTGGCCAATGACGCAGATGGCAATGCCAAGATAGAAGCAGAGACCCGCACCGAAGTTGAGGCACTCACGGCACGCTATCCGTTATATGGGGAGCTTCACTAATGCGTTGCCCGTTTTGCTCCAGCGAAGATACACAGGTTAAGGATTCGCGCCCGGCAGAGGAGGGCGCAGCCATTCGCCGCCGTCGCCAATGTCTTTCCTGTGGGCAACGTTATACCACGTTCGAGCGGGTGCAGTTACGCGACCTGACCGTGGTAAAGCGCGCTGGCCGTCGGGTGCGTTTTGATCGGGAAAAATTATTGCGCTCTGTTCTGGTGGCCATGCAAAAACGGCCAATGGAGCGCGATCAGATCGAGCAGCTGGTGTCGTCGATTGTTCGCCGCCTTGAGGGCGAGGGCGAGTTAGATATTACCTCGGAACGTATTGGGGAAATGGTTATGGACTCACTGTCCAACCTCGATCAGGTGGCCTATGTGCGCTATGCTTCGGTGTATAGAGATTTTACCGAAACCAGTGATTTTGCACGCTTTATTGCTGATGAGAAACTTGATGAGTAAAGCCCTGCCACTGTGCAATACGAATATACGAATGAGGATTGTTCAATGAACAAGGCTGCTAAAAAACATGCCGAACTGCACGCCAGGCAACGCCGGGCCGCACGTTTACGGGCCATACAGGCATTGTTTCAGATGGAAATAGGCGGCATGGGCGCCCGGCGTGTCATCGAGGAATTTCGTGAAAATCGCCTTGATGGTGCCGACGATACCGGCGCGAAGGGCGAAGCGGATGCGGCCTTGTTTGAAAAACTGGTTTTGGGGGTTGTCGAGTTTCAAAAAAGCATTGATGAAGCCATTAGCAGACATCTTGCCACCAACTGGCGTCTTGAGCGTCTGGACACCACCGTGCGGGCCTTATTGCGCGTCGCAAGCCTGGAAATCCTGCATTTCCCGCAAACCCCGGCGAAAGCCATTCTGGATGAATATATAGACCTTTCAGGGGATTTCTTTTCCGGCCCGGAACCGGGCTTTGTTAATGGCGCTCTTGCGGCTCTTGCCCGGGCCGAGCGTGATGATTTCTAATTCCACAAAACCCGGTGAGTTTGCATTTATAGCGGCGTTGGCAAAACAGGCTGCCCACACACCCGAGGCGCTTGGCCTTGGCGATGACGGTGCGGTTTTGTGGCTTGGCGATGGGCGCAAACTGGTTTTGGTTGCTGATATGCTACAAGCCGGTGTTCATACCATGAAGGGCGCGTCTGCGGCACAAATTGCCAGTAAGGCGCTACGCACCAATCTTTCCGATCTTGCCGCAATGGGGGCGGAACCGGCATTTTATTTAAGCACCATTTGTTGGCCAGGTGCACCGGATGAGCATGAAATGAGCATATTGGTTGAGACCCTGGAGAACGAGCAGAAACAATTTAACCTGTCACTGATTGGCGGTGATACTATTTGCGGCCAGGGGCCGCTGACCATCTCCATGACTGTCCTGGGTTGGGCATCGGGGCCGTTATTGCGCCGGGTCGGTGCGCAAATTGGCGATGATGTGTGGGTCAGTGGCATCATTGGCGATGGCTGGCTTGGCCTGGGTGTGGCACAGGGCAACATCACCTCTCTAGACACTAATGATGCAGATTATTTGCTTGGGCGCTATGAATACCCGGAACCCAGACTGGCACTTGGCAAACGCCTTGCGCCTTTGGCCCATTGCGCCCTGGATGTCTCGGATGGGTTGATTGCCGATGCAAAACATTTGGCCAGGGCGGGGGATTGCTGTCTACACCTTGATTATGAGCACATCCCTCTTTCCAATGCGGCACGGCACTGGCTGTCTGTACAAAATAACCAGAAAACAGCGATAAATGCCTTGATGGAAAATGGGGATGACTATGAGCTTTTGTTTACGGCAGCAGTGGATCAGGGCCAGAGAATTGATGAAATCTCACATGATTTGGGGCTTGATCTGACCCGTATTGGACGGGTGATAAAAGGGCAGGGCGTGATGCTTGGGACGCCAGATGGTGCGGTGCAACCAGCGAAGCACAGTGGATTTACTCATTTTTGAACTCTTTATCGTATTCTTGCGCCAAAGAGGACAAAAACATGCGCAAAATATGGATTATATTGCTGACTTTGGCACTGACCAGTCCTGCATTGGCCAGTGGTGGCGCTAAGAAAAACAAAAAAGGTGCTGGTAACCGCATCAAGGCAGAATGGACAATCAAGAACGATATTATTCCAGAACCTAAAGAGCCTGACCAGATAGCCCCCGGGCGGGTTGTGGACATCCCTGTTGTTGTTGCCCCTATTTCAATAAACGGGCGTTTGGTCAATTATGCATTTGTGTCCATACGGGTTGTGTTGGTAAAAAATGTGGATGCCTGGAAAATGCGGGCCAAGTCACACTTTATGCGCGATGCTGTTGTGCGGGCTTCTCATTCACACGCTTTTGGCAAAACTGGGGAGCAGTCCATGCTGGATGAAGACCGTGCAAAGGAATTGATCCGGGCAGCGATTACACCATGGGTTACGGACAAGGAACTTGACCGTATCGAGATATTAAGCGTGGATATGCTAAACGGCTAGAACGTTTCCGGTGGATTAGGCAGCGTTGCGGCCATTTTTCTTGTCTGTAAAGACCGAGACCTTGTTGCGCCCGGCGTGCTTTGACCCATAAAGGGCTTCGTCTGCCCGTCCGATAAAATCGTCGATACTTTCGTTTTGTTCAAAATTGGCCACGCCAAGCGATATGGTGACCGTACCCAGGTCTTCATTGGTGGATTTTCTGAGCAATTTTTTAGACTCAACGGTGGCCCTGACATTGTCAGCAAGATCAAACGCCGTTTGAACGTCTGTATGTGGCATGACTATAGCAAATTCCTCGCCGCCATATCGTGCAACCAGATGGTTTTTTGCAGAATGTCGTTGCAGACACCCGGCGACGAAGCGGATGATCTGGTCACCGGTCTGATGACCCCAGGTATCGTTAAAGCGTTTGAAGTGATCGATATCGCAAAAGACAAGGCTGAGTTGTTCCCCATCGTTGTGCGCATTCTCGCAGCTTTTGAGCATAAACTCATCAAACCGTTTCCGATTGGCTATGCCGGTAAGGGAATCGGTCATGGCCTCGGTGCGAACCTGTTCAAGGTTGGTGCGTAAAGAGTTCACCTCTTTTGTTGTTTTATTGAGTTTGGTTTCCAGATTATGGGTGCGTTGTTGCATTTTTGTTGTGGCAACAAGGAGCGTATCAATCATTGTCTTGAGAGATTTTGTATCGCTGGCGTGTTCCAGTATGTCCGTGGCACCTGACAGAGTCTTTTCATATTCGACCGTGTTGCGCTCAGCGGCGGCCAGCATCCGCAAGACTGATCCAACTTCCTTGCCAAATTTATCACCGGTTTCAATGGCCTGGTCGACCATATCCATGCCGTGAAAATATTTGTCATGCATAATTGTGCAGCTATCCTGATCCAGGGTGTGCTCAGCGATGAGCGGGCGCATTTCCTCTGTCAGTGATGGTTTGTCACCGCAAACATAGCTATGGAATAATTGATAATTGTCAGGCGTGGCCTCAAGGTCAAAATCTGAAAGGTGTTTCAGAATTTCCTTTGCGTGGCTTTGAGGCTTGTTTTGGCCCTGTTTTTTGGTAGCTGGCATAAGTTCATCCTGTACGCGATCACACAATAACGACCGATCCAATTCAGTTGGGTGAGAATACGTGGATAAACCCGAACAGAGTGTAAAGAAATGAGAGATAAAATCGCTGACAAAGAAAAAATATGGTTTGCAAAGTGTACAGCACCGGATCGCGCATACCTTCTTCGTCCTTCGACAGGCTCAGGACGAGGTGGTCTCATCATTATTATCAACCTCATCCTGCCGAAGGATGGGTAGCCTAACCTCTAGAGCATTTTTCATTTAATTGGGTTCACGCATCTCTTTCCTCCCCTGCCCTGCGGGGGAGGTGACGGCGCAGCCGTCGGAGGGGCATTAACGTCAATCAGTATGTTTGCCTGTTTGCCCCCCATCGACCTCACCACAA
>JAJFFQ010000054.1 GCA_021776565.1 Robiginitomaculum sp.
GCTAACTGCCTTTGCAAGGCTGGGTTTCGACAGACAGCTTCTCATAAAAGCACCTGTAAGGCGAGGTCTCTTTTTCGCTTAAAGGCGTCAAAAGGTCTTGAAAATACACCATATTTCCTGCGCCCTTTCTCCTGTTTAACCTAAAAATACCTCCTCGTGAAATCAATCATCTGAATGAGTCTGGACCCTAGGCTTCCTTTTAACCAAGTTGACGGCTGGCCATCTCATAGGAATTAGGGGAGAGGTCAGTGGTCTTCAAGATGTCTTCCAGGGTATTTTTGATGAGGACAGAGCGAACTGGCTCCAACTGTCGCCAGGATTCAAATGCTCCTAAAAGCCGTGCAGCCAGTGCCGGGTTCAGGGGATCAATAATTTTGATCTGTCTGGCAAGCAAAGCATAACCACGCCCGTCGGCGGCGTGAAAGGCATGCTGATTACCCTGACTGAACACGCCGATCAGACTGCGCACCCGGTTGGGATTGTCGTGGGTAAAGTCCGGATGTTCAAGAAGGCGCTCTACCCGATCCAGTGAGTCCAGACGAATTGATGCGGCCTGCACGGAAAACCATTTATCCAGCACCAGCGGATTATCTTTCCATTGGTTATAAAAAGCTTCAAGAGATTTATCGAACAAGGCAGAGCCAGAACGATCCAGCGCAAATAACGCTGCCAGGCTTTGCGTCATATTGTCGGCCTTTGTGAAGATATCTGCGGCAAGCATAGTTCCCTGATTGTCTTTAAGGCGGGCCAGCAGTCCAAGGACTGTGCCGTGCAAGGCACGTCGGCCCGCGCCTTTTGCATCCGGGCTGAAAGGCTCTGTGGATCGGGTGCGGTTGAAGGTCTCCAGAAGTGCGCTCTTTTGTGTGTTGGCAAAAGTATTGAGCAGCTTTTCACGGGCGGTGTGGATGCGGCCCGGGTCTGCCAACGGCATGTGCTGAAACACTGTAGACTCTAATGGTGGCATGATAACCAGCGCCGCAAAAGCTGGCTCTATACTGGTATCGCTGGCCAGAGCGCCAAGGGCATCAAGATAGGCGGAATCCACCGGCGTGTTTTCGTCTTTTACAAGTGTTAATAGCACTTCAAGGCCGTATGATTGTGCTTCTTCCCAACGGCGAAAAAGATCAGGATCAGAGGTCATCAACCGGGCGCGTTCACCGGATTTGCGCTCTTGTTCCAGGTGAACCGGTGCAGAAAAGCCGCGCAACAATGACACCAAAGGTCGTACAGTAAGGCCGGTAAAGCACCAGCTTTGTTCGGCCTGTTCCAGAACTAAAATACGCTCAACTGGGCCGATGCTGGTTTCACCATCCAGTGTCATGGGCACGGGGCCGTTATTACCGATCAAACCGGTGCGTACGGGCATGGGCAGGGGGCGCTTGTCATTTTGGCCCGGTGTTGGTTCAGTGTGTTGGTGCAAGGTTAGCGTCAGGATGCCATTTTCTGCGTTCCAGCTTTCGTTTGCGCGAAGGTGCGGGGTTCCGGCCTGATTATACCATTGCTTGAAATTCGACAGATCAACATCGGCGGCTGTCTCAAAGGCGTGCAGGAATTGCTCTATAGTGGCGGCGGTGCCGTCCAGTGTTTCAAAATAATAATCCATGCCTTTGGCAAATGCCTCATCGCCAATAAGAGTTTTGAGCATACGGATCAGTTCCGCGCCTTTCTCATAAATGGTGGCGGTATAGAAATTATCGATTTTGAGGTAATGATCCGGGCGCACCGGGTGGGCGAGGGGGCCAGCGTCTTCGGGAAATTGCCGGGCGCGCAGGGCGATAACATCCTTGATCCTCGATATGTCGGCACCACGCATATCGGCAGAAAATTCCTGATCGCGAAAAACCGTCAGGCCTTCTTTCAGGCACAGATGAAACCAGTCTCGGCAGGTTATGCGGTTGCCCGTCCAGTTGTGGAAATACTCATGGGCAACCACAGATTCAATGCGTTCAAAATTCAAGTCCGTGGCTGTCTCGGCGTCGGCCAGCAGCACCGATGAGTTAAAAACATTCAACCCTTTGTTTTCCATGGCACCAAAATTAAAGTCGCGCACGGCAACAATCATGAAAAGGTCAAGGTCATATTCGCGGCCAAATACGTCCTCATCCCATTTCATCGATCGTTTTAAGGCATCCATGGCGTACACGGCGCGGGATGCATCGCCTGGATCCACATAAATACGCAAGGGTATCACCCGGTTCGACATGGTGGTGAAACTGTCTTCGATCATATCGAAACCACCAGCCACCAGGGCAAACAGATATGCCGGTTTGGGAAACGGGTCATTCCATTGTGCAAAATGCCGCCCGCCTGGCAAACTGCCCGATGCGGTAAGATTGCCATTGGACAGCAAGGTTGGAAAACTATCCTTGGGGGCTTCGATACGGGTGGAAAAACGGCTCATCACGTCGGGCCGGTCGGGGTAGTAGGTAATACGGCGAAAACCCTCGGCCTCGCATTGGGTGCAATAGCGACCGGCAGACATATAAAGACCACTGAGCGCCCGATTGTCTTTGGGGGAGAATTGCGTCTCGATGACCAGTTCAAATTTATTGGGTAGGTTGGTGATAGTCAGCGTTTCATCATCAAACTCATAAGAATTATTACCCAGTGTCTCGCCATTCAGAGCGATATTGACCAGTTCCAGATTTTCGCCGTTGAGCACCATGGGTGCGTCCATTGCCCCTGTGCGTCGCCCTTTTAGGGTCGTACGTACCCGCGTCGCATCGGGTTCAAGCACAAAATCAAGATCGGTGGTCTCTATGGCAAAGGGATAGGGCGTATAATCGGCAAGACGTGTAGGCTGCGGTGTATCGGTGGGCATGAACGGATTTCCTGATCTGCAATCGACTGGTTTCCAAGCCTGTGTAAATGTTGCTGGCCTGCAGGTCATCCCGGCAAGTGCAAAAGTTGCCATAAGTCTGGAGATATAAACGGAAAACTACAATGTTGCCTTGCTGCTTCGCGCGCACGAGGCTATCAGCGCAGTTATGAAAACACTTCTTCTTACGGCGGCTGGTGGCGCGCTGGGTGCCAGCGCCCGGCATTTGCTTAGTCGCTATGCCTTGCATACCTTTGGCCCGGGTTTTCCCTGGGGTACGCTGTTGGCCAATACGCTTGGTGGCTTTGCCATGGGACTGTTGGCTGGGTGGCTTGCCTTTGGTGTTGATGGTGGCCGCAATTTTCGCTTGTTTTTAGGGGTTGGTTTGCTTGGCGGATTTACGACCTTTTCGGCATTTTCGCTTGAGGCAGCCCTGATGATTGAACGCAAGGCCTGGGGCGCGGCTTTGGGTTATGTCGGTGTTTCGGTGGTATTGGCAATCGGGGCCTTATTCATTGGCCTTTATGCGGGCCGGCGGTTTTTTGCATTATGAGCCGCGTTCAGACCATAGCCGTTAAAGCTGGTGAGGAAGATCAGCGTCTGGATCGCTGGTTCCGGCGGCGTTTTCCTCATATCAGTCATGGGGCGCTGGAAAAATATTTGCGCAAAGGCGAGGTGCGTGTTGATGGCAAGCGCGCCAAATCGGCCTTTCGTCTGCAAATCGGTATGCAAATTCGGCTGCCGCCTTTGCCCGAACGCGACGCCCCAAAACCGGTAGGCAGGGTCAGTGCCGAAGATGCAGCCTTTTTGCGTGAAATGGTTATTTACAAGGATGCGCGGGTAATTGTTTTGAACAAGCCTGCTGGTCTTGCGGTTCAGGGCGGCACCAAAACTCATCGTCACATAGACGGTATGCTGGATGCACTGGCCAAAAAAGGCGAGCGCCCAAGGCTGGTGCATCGGCTGGATCGGGATACTTCTGGTGTCCTACTTCTGGGTCGCGATGTGGCGGCCACTGCGGCTTTGGCCAGGACGTTCCAGTCTCGCAAAGCGCAAAAAATCTATTGGGCGCTTGTTCTGGGCGTGCCACGCCCGGAAAAAGGAATGATCGCCGGATATATGAAAAAGGGTATTGGCCTTGAGGGTCGCGAACTGATGATCTCTGCTCGCCATGGTGATCCCGATGCCAGCTATGCCCGCACCGGCTATGCGGTTTTGGCGCGGGCCGGGCAGCGTGCTTCATGGGTAGCCTTGCGCCCGGAAACCGGACGCACACACCAATTGCGCTTTCATATGGCAGACATGGGCCACGCCATTGCAGGCGATCATAAATATGTTTGCGATCGCCCGGACATTGGTGGCTTTGAAGTGCAATTACACTTGCACGCCCGCGCAATCAGCTTGCCGCACCCTGATGGCGGCACACTTACGGCCGAGGCACCATTGCCGCCGCACATGCGCGCCAGCTTTGCTGCACTTGGATTTAACGAACAAGAGGCGGGCGATGATCCGTTCGCTTAGGCTTTGAACAAACGCGGCATATCGTCTCGTTGGCTTGTATTGTTTCATATTTTAACGCTTTTCGTGCATAATCGCCAATTAACGCATGAAAAAGGCGCACCATGACCGACAAGCCGACAAACCCATCCCCGACCAATGGCATTACAGAAACAAAGTCAGGCGAAGCCAGTGAGGCTCTTCATCATCTGGCCGAAATGCGTCATGACCCTGATGCCATTCGTGAAGCCTTTGAAAACGGTGTTTACCCTTACAAAACAAAAATCAAGCGCAAGGCATACGAAAAGTACAAAGCTGATTTGCAGGTTGAACTTTTGAAAATGCAGCGTTGGGTCGAAGAAAGCGGTGAAAAAATCATCATGATTTTTGAAGGTCGTGACGCAGCAGGCAAAGGCGGCACCATCAAACGTATTACCGAGCATTTGAACCCCCGTTCGGCGCGGGTGGTGGCGCTATCGAAACCGTCTGATCGCGAGCGTAATCAGTGGTTTTTTCAACGTTATATCCAGCATCTGCCCACAGGCGGTGAAATTGTCCTGTTTGATCGATCCTGGTATAACCGCGCTGGCGTGGAACGGGTTATGAATTTCTGCGAGCCGGCAGAATATCTTGAGTTCATGCGTCAGGTTCCTGAACTGGAACGTATGTTGGTGCGATCCAGTATTCGTATTTTCAAATTCTGGTTTTCAGTTACCCAGGAAGAACAGGCCCGGCGGTTCAAGTCCCGCGAGCAAGACCCGCTAAAACAATGGAAATTGTCGCCGGTTGACCGGGCCAGTTTCGATAAATGGGCAGACTATACCGAAGCCAAGGAGGCCATGTTTTTCTATACCGATACCGCAGATACCCCATGGACGATCGTTAAATCCAATGACAAGAAACGCGCCCGCCTTGAGTGTATGCAGCACCTGTTGGCCAGCCTGCCATACCCCAACAAGAATACTGGGCTTATTCGTGGTTCAGACCCTTTGATCGTTGGTGGCACGCACCATGTTATCGGGCGTTCCGAACATATATTGGGAACCAGTTTGCACCCGGATTTGCGTCGCTAAATATCCTAAACTCTACCAGAGCGTATCAAGCTGACGCTGGCCGTCGATTTCAATGCCTTTTATGATGGCCCGCCCATCACCGCCCACCGATAGAATAAGCCGCATTTTATGGTCACGCACTTGCGCTTCCAGGCGCTTGGCCGATACCTCGTCGGCAAAATAGCTCTCGATATTGTATTGCACATTGATTTGCAGATTGTCGGGACGCGGGGTTTCAGAAAAAACTTGCGAGGTGTATGTGCTTTTCACAATACCCTTGATGAATATGGTGTCGGCACCTGGCTGTTTGTGGGTAATCGCGACAGGTTCCCAATTGCCGTTTTCCTGTATTGCAACAGAAACATAGATGGTTTGTCCTCTGGTAAAATCATTCTCGCCTTGCAAGGCATGGGGTTCCAGTTGGTGAATGCTGGTTCGGATGCGCACATAATGGCCGCGAAATAGCGAACGTGGATCCACAGGCTCCATATCCAGAACCACTTCCGTTCCGCTATTGCGGCGGTGCTCATGGTCAATGGCCATAAACAGCAAAAACCCGCTCATTATGGCAAACACGATCAACAGGCGTTGGGTTGGGGACAAGGGCATTTTCATGGCTCACCACCTTTGCCCAATTTTTTGCCAAAGCGCATGGCAATTAACGCCATAGTGAGCATCAACACCCCACCCATGAGGAAAAACAACGACGTACTGAGCAAGTCTTTGAACGTTTCAAAATAAACGTAAAGTGCCTCGGCGGCAAAGGCGATGCCGCCCAGCCAGAGCAGCATTTTCTGTCCGCTTTGCGCGCCTTTGAGCAAGGCCAGAATGGCACCGGCAAAAAATACGGCCCCATACAGGGTTTGGGCGGTAAATACGCTTAACTGCCCGCTAAGTGGTACGATGCCGACGAGTACGATCGCGCCAATGACCGGGATGATCGCCTCGCCGCCGCGATACCTTTTTGTGCGAACAGAAACCAGCACAGCCCCCAGGCTCAGCAGGATCAAACCTGCGCTGGCTACCAGCCATGCGAGGGTGGATGAGGGCGCGTTGCTCAGGAAATCTTCAAAATTGAATTGTAATGCAAATGCTGATACCAGTAGGCCAATGCCGCTCCATAATTGGGCAGTCGCAGAGCCAAATACACTTTTTGCGCGCCCAATACCCGCCCATAACAATACGCCCAGTGTCAGAGTTGAATATAATGCCACTGCCTCAATTTCATGCAAAGCCCCGTACCACTCCGATGCAAGAGCAAGAAGATGAATGGCCCAGACCAGGCCGGTGAGCATTATCACATGGGCGCAGTCTATCGCCCGCAACTGCCGCGCACCTGCCCAGAGGCTAACGAGCAAGGGCGCCAGTAACCAGATCAGCGGGTTCATGCCGTCCAGTGGGCCGCTATATGAAACCTGCATCCACAAGGCCGTCAGGCCAGCCCCAAGCAACAATACCGGGCGCGAAGGTGTTGCCAGGGCCACGGCCAATGCCCCCAATGCCCAGATAAAAATACCATTGGGATAGTGCGCGGCGATATTGAAAATTTGCGCCACCAGCATAATGCCGCCGCCAAACAAAGCCGTGGCAATGAGCATAAAGGCATGGGCAAAAGCCGTTGCCTCACGCTTTAACGCATATACCGCGATGCCCAATGTTGACCACATGAGGCCCAGCACCAATCCAAAACGTACAATTTTGGATATACCGCCCCAATTGGCACCAATAAATGTCAGCACTGCCAGCGCCATGAATACGGCCCCGAGCATGGCCAGTATTCCAACCACCGAGAGCTTTGAACGACGTAAGTCGATGTCGGCCATAATGGCCTCCCGACTGCCCTGAGGTACCAGGCCTTTGCTGATCCAGCGATCCAGATCACTTTTCAGGGCGCGTCGATACAGGGGCGTTCGCATGAACCTAGTTTATCGCGTTCACTATTTTTCGCAATCACTCATTGATGATTTACGCGTTGCGCCGGTCAAGGTGGCGCGTGATGGCATAAAATACCAATCCAGAGAGTGTAATCGCCAGGGCAAACAGCACTTCAACAGGACGGCTGATCCCCACATATAAAAGCGTGAAACCGGTTAGGGTCAAAAACACAAGCGGGGTAAGCGGATAGGCAAACACCCGGTAGGGGCGATCGAGGTCGGGCTGTCGCCAGCGCAACACAAATAGCCCCAGCACGGCAGCAAAGCTGTTTAATGCCAACAACATGCCAGAGAACACCAAAATGCTTTCAAAGCTGGAAGTGATAATGAAAACCAGCGTCAGCACCGACTGAAACCAGATTGCCGTCACCGGGATGCCGTCCCTGTTGGTTTTGGCCAAGGGCCGCAACACGGTAAAATCCTCACCCAATACCTGCAACACACGCGGCCCGGCAATAATCATGGCGCTAACCGTCGAGACCAGCAACAGCGCCAGCGCCACGCCAATAAAGCGCGCCCCGGTGGTGCCAAAGGCGTATTGCGCCGCGATATAGCCAATTTCCAGCTTGCCGACCATGGCGTCCATAGGGGCCACACGCAAGAACATATAGTTCAGTGCTAGATAGAGCAGCATCACCAGTGCCGTGCCGACGAACAATACCCTGGGCAAAATCCGCTGGGGGTTTTGCACTTCGCCGCTAAGGTACGTGGCGGCATTCCAGCCGGTATAGGCATAGCTGACATAAATCAACGACACCGCAAAGGCGCTGGAAAACATTAGCCCGGTATGCCCTGATGCTGGCAGAACACTGATCGCTTGCGGCATGGGAACCAGGATCAGGGCGGCAGCACAAAAGGCGCAGATCAGCACAATTTTCAGCGCGGTGAATACCACTTGCGTGCTGCCAGAATTGCGGTGCGTGCTGGCATGAACCAGGGTCATCACGATGACCAATGTGCTGGCCAGTGCCTTGACTACCCAGGGGCCAGACCCGGCCTCGGGCAGGATCGAGACAAAATAGGTGCCAAAGGTAATGGCGGCCAGCGCCGTGGGCGCAGCAAAGCCAATCAATGCCGACATCCAGCCGGAAACAAATCCCGCCGCAGGGTGATAAATCCTGCCCAGAAAATTGTATTCTCCGCCAGAGCGGGGCAGGGCAGCACCCAGTTCGGCATAACTCATCGCGCCGCATAGCGCCGCCAGACCACCAACAACCCACAGCATCAACAAGACAAAGGGGGCGCGAATATCCTGTAACTGATAACCAAGGCTGGTGAAAACACCTGTGCCGATCATGTTGGCAATGACCACGGCGGTGGCCGTCCAGAACTTAAACTTGTGCATACTCACTCACCCCTGATGGCCTGTGAGCGATGCTAACCGTGAATACAGGGCGTGGACAAGGGGGAATGGGGTTTTGCTTGCCCTATCACTTTGCTATTTGAGGGCTTTTCCTAACCCTACCGCTTTGCTATTTGAGGGTTTTTCCTAACCCTACCGCTTTGCTATTTGAGGGCTAAGGCCTTTCCGGCAGTTCTGGTTTTGCAAACCTAGTACTGTCCAAATTGCACGATTATAACTGGTCTTGAGAGGGTGGGGATAAGTAAGTATTATTTGTGCTATCGCGGTGCTGGCGCCCGCTATATGAGCACGTATTTCCAAGGGTCACGCAGGGTCAATAAGGGGCATTTAAGGGACGTTTAAGGGACAAATTAGCGCACTCAAGGGTCAGTTAAGGGACAGATGAAGGGTACCCAAGGGTCAAGGGGTGTCCCTTAAACGACCCTTGTGAGCGTGGATGGGGATAAGATGCTGGTTATCCTCTTTTCTTCTCATCTCATTCGTCGCCCGACCGCTTGACCGAAGGGGCCATGATGAATGGCTATCAATACGAACAACCATATGGATTCTCCGGTCAAGCCGGAGAATGACGAGAGTATTTGTTGCCAATCAAGAAGTTCTAAACACCCCAAACTTATCCGACGCTGGCGCTGATGAGGTATAGTTATGGCTGGTTGGTATCCTCTATTGTGTCATTACCGGAACAAGAAACATAATAGCCCAATTTGGTGATTAAACCATGCGGCTTTGATCCAGTGCAGCCAGGATAAAGCTGGCAAATAACGGGTGTGGGTTAAAGGGTCGTGATTTTAGTTCAGGGTGAAACTGCACCCCGATAAACCAGGGATGATCGGCAAGCTCGACCACTTCGGGCAACACCCCGTCAGGGGACAGGCCGGAGAAAATCATGCCCTCGTTTTCAAGGCGCGCCTGCCAGGCAATGTTGACCTCATAGCGGTGCCTGTGGCGCTCGGATATGTTTTCACAGCCATATATTTTGCGAACGAGGCTATCCTTTTTCAGACGTGCCGGATAGGCGCCAAGGCGCATGGTACCGCCCAGATCATCTGCCTCACCGCGTTTTTCTGTGGCGTTACCCTTGGCCCATTCGGTCATCAAACCAACCACATGGGTGCCGAAGACTTCAAATTCGCTGGAGGTGGCGTCTTTTGCCCCTTCAATATGGCGGGCTACCTCGATAACGGCCATTTGCATGCCAAAGCAAATACCAAAATATGGCACTTTATGTTCGCGGGCGAACGCCACCGCACGAATTTTACCCTCCGAGCCGCGCTCGCCAAAGCCGCCAGGAACCAGTATCCCGTGAACATTGGAAAGCGCCGCCAAGGCCGTATCCTGTTGCTCAAAGGTCTCGCTTTCAATCCATTTGATCTTCACTTTGACATTATTGGCAATGCCGCCATGCACCAGAGCCTCCATCAAGGATTTGTAGGCATCGGGCAACACCGTGTATTTGCCAACCACGGCAATGCTGACCTCACCATCCGGATTGTGGATGCTGGCTGAGATTTTCTCCCACCGGCTTAAATCCGGGCTGGTATCGTCAACAATGCCAAAATGCGACAAGACCTCGTGATCCAGTCCTTCCTCGTGATAAGCCAGCGGCACATCATAAATGGACGCAGCATCAAGCGCCGAAATAACCGCAGCTTCACGAACGTTGCAAAACAGGCCAATTTTGCGTTTTTCGCCAGCCGGAATTGGTTGTTCTGAGCGGCACAACAAAATATCGGGCTGAATACCGATTGAACGCAATTCCTTGACAGAGTGCTGCGTTGGTTTGGTTTTCAACTCTCCGGCAACCGCAATAAACGGCAGCAAGGTGACATGAATATACGCGGCGCGGGACGGGCCAAGCTCCAGACCAACCTGGCGGATGCTTTCAAAAAACGGCAGAGCTTCAATATCGCCGACCGTGCCGCCAATCTCGCACAGTACGAAGTCTACATTGCCTGCGTCCGATAAGACAAATTCCTTAATGGCATCAGTAACATGCGGGATAACCTGCACAGTTGCACCCAGATAATCACCCCGGCGTTCCCGTTCAATGATTTGCTGGTAGATACGCCCGGTGGTTACATTATCGCTCTGTGCCGCTGCCACGCCGGTAAAGCGTTCATAATGACCAAGGTCAAGATCGGCCTCGGCCCCGTCATCGGTGACGTAAACCTCGCCGTGCTGGTAGGGGGACATGGTTCCCGGATCCACATTGAGATACGGATCCAGCTTGCGCAAACGAACCGTATAGCCCCGGGCTTGCAGAAGCGCGCCCAGTGCGGCGGATGCGAGGCCTTTACCTAATGAGGAGACCACGCCGCCAGTGATGAATATATATCGCGACATGGGCGCAGACCCTATTCCCGATTCGTCAGAAACAAAACACCCAATTGTGAGTTAAAGAGAATTTATCTCATTCTTCTTCAGGAAGTGGCGCAGGTTTTGGCTCAGGCTCTTCAATGATTTCGGGCAGGGCTTCGGGCAATGTTGTTAGCGTATCTGTAACCGGCACCCCGATCACAACGCTATCGCCAGACTTTCCCAAATTAGGCACAACCGTCAACAAAACACTTGTGCCAAAAAACAAGGCACCAAGAATTGAAGTGGAATTGGTCAGAATGCTTGTCGCTCCACGCCCGGACATCAACGCACCCGGCCCGCCGCCAATACCCAATGCCCCGCCTTCGGAGCGTTGCAGCAAAACAGTTGCCACCAGCGCAGCACAAATTAAAAAGTGTATGGTCAATAATACGGTAGTCATGGCAATGGCATTTCAAAAGCAGATTATAGCAAAAACCGACACGATCAGTGTCCGTTCGGGCGCTATGTAGCGCAGGTCAGGTCGCGGCGCCAGTCCCGCACGCTTTGCTCTTGCAGTTTTTCGCGCAAGATATTCACCGTGCGATCCACTTCACCATCTGAACGCTCCACAGAATCTCCATCTGTGTAGGCAGTAAACGCTCCCAGGGCTAATTCTTTTATCAAGCGCAGCCTTTGGCTGGTTTCACCCCCAGGCTCCAGAGCCTCGGTGGTGATCTCAACCAGCGCACTGGCCAGTTCAACCGCATCAGGTGATCCACGCCCCCGTAACCGGCGGCGCAGTTCCCGTGCCAACCCGTCAATTTCTTCAGCACTGATGCTGGCACCGGTTTCCGGATCATCAAGTTTAAGTTCAATGGCCACAAGGATACGCATTGCTAGCGTTCTAATGCGTTCACGGCTCATTTTCTGGCGGGCTTCTTCAATAGCCTCACTGTGAGAAACGGCGATGCCCTGCTCACCATCAGCACTGCTTTTAAGTGTATTTGGAGGATGGAAAAGTTCTGCACTATTTTCACGATCGCGCTCACTTCGCCTGTCCGGGCCAACATAGTTTCCGGTAACCACAAAGCCCTTGCGCGATGTAACTGCAGCATGCACACGCGCGGCCAGGTCGCGAGTGGAAAACGGGCGCAAAAGTAAATCATCAACCCCGGCATCAACAAGCTGGCGCACATTGTCACTATGCCGGTTCCAGCTTGTGGTGATTGAGACAACAAAAGGATTAACCCCTATATCACCAGTGCGCAGTTTTTTCATCAAGTCAGCGACGCCGCCGCCGACATTGTGAACTTCGGCGACGATCAGGTCATAATCGCCATGGGACACGTGTTTGCTAAAATCCTTGAATATCTGGATAGACTCGATTTCACGAAAGCCAATTTCAAACAACGCCGCCCGCGTCACGCGCAAATTTGTGGGTTCTGTATCAAATAACAGAACTTTGGCGTCTTGAAATTTCTTGCTTTGATCCATTTCCCCGTTGTCTCCACTGCGCAACTATCAAGCTGGCAGTTGGGTAATATGAACTTGAGGTGTTGATAATACTTTACCAGAACCCCTGGAATTATAACTAATACTGCGTTTTTATGATCCCATAAAAATCTGTTGCAGACAGGCTGGCCCCACCAATCAGACCACCATCAACGTCTGCAAGGCTGAAAATTTGCTCTGCATTGCCGGGCTTGACCGAACCTCCATAGAGAATACGTGCATCAATCATGTCTGCACCATCTGCTTGCCCCAGTCTCTGGCGCAAATGTGCGTGCATGGCAGCAATATCATCTAGCGTTGCCACTTCACCGGTGCCGATCGCCCAAACCGGCTCATAGGCTATCACACAATTTGCAGCACAAGCGCCGTTAGGCAGTGAACCAGCAACCTGGCCACCTGCCACATCAAACGCACGCCCGGCCTCGCGCTCGGCCAGAGTTTCGCCAACACACACGATGGCAATCAGGCCCGCAGCCAGCGCCGCTTCGGCCTTGGCCTTCACAATGGCATCAGTTTCGCCATGATCTGCCCGCCGCTCCGAATGCCCGACAATAACATAGCTTGCCCCGGCATCTTTTAGCATTTGTGCGGCAATATCGCCGGTATGGGCACCCTTGATCCGGGCATGGCAATCCTGCCCGCCTGTATGAATGCCGCTTGTCTTTGCATCGCGTGCCAAGTCCGCCAGCAACGTTGCCGGCGGGCAAATTAAAACATCTGCATTCGCTGGAGTAGCCCCGCCCATGAGGCGAGCAAGATCAGTGATCTGTTTACGCGCACTTTGCAGGCCATTCATTTTCCAGTTTCCTGCAATTAAAATTCTTCGTGTCATAACTTGCTCTATTCCATAATCCTCAGAATTTGGTTTCCTAGCAGCATGGGTGATATTGGGCAATTGCACGTCTTGCCGTGCGCGCAGCACCCGCCTACATTCGGTCTTCTTTTCTATCCGCTCATCGGAGACCAGAATGCTCGAACAAATGCGCTCAATGGCCAAATCACCGCTGGCCGTTGTTCTCATCGGCCTGTTGATTATCAGTTTTGCTGTCTGGGGTATTAGTGACGTGTTCCGCGGCGGGCAAGGCGATGCTGTAGTTATTGTTGGCCCCAACAAGGTCACCGTTCAGGACTATGCTCTGGCCTGGGATCGCGAACTGAATCGCGTCATTCAGCAAAGCGAGGGCAAGATCACCTCCAAACAGGCGCGTGACTTTGGTCTGGCCGAGCAATTATTGCAACGTATGACCAATGATGCCGCACTGGATGCCAAAGCGGCGCAGCTTGGCATTGGCATGTCAAACCGGCTCATAGCCCGTGAAATAAGAGAGCTGGCAGCCTTCAAAGACCCGATCACCGGAACATTTGGTGAGGAACAATACCGCTCTACGCTGGCCAATGCCCGCTATACCCCACAACAGTTCGAGCGTGATGTGCGTGGTGATCTTTTGCGAACGCAAATGACCGACCCTGTGGTCAGTGGTATTATTGCCCCACGATCCATGGCCCGCATCGAACTTGGCTATCAGGGTGAACGTCGCCACATCATTGAAATTATACTACCCCATACCATCATCCCCGAAGCACAAGACCCCGGCGAAGAAGACTTGATCGCCTATTTGAGCGAGCACGAAAGCGCGTTCAAAACGCCCGAGTTTCGCGTCGCAACCCTTGTGACTATATCGGCCACAGACATTGCCGACGAAATTGATGTCCCGGAAGAAAAAATCATAGAACTTTTTGAATTTCGTCAGGCCGAACTTTCCGAGCCGGAAAGGCGCAGCTGGTTGCAAATCAGCACCATAGATGAAGCCACTGCCAATATCGTTGTTGATCGACTGACCAATGGCGAGACCGCAGAAGAAATCACCAAATCGCTGAACCTGGATGCCGCGCTTGTGTTTGAAAACACGGTGGTCAGCAACACCCCGGACGATCAAATTGCCGAAGCCGTTTTCGCTGCAAAAGCCAATGAAACAGGCGCCAGCGAGGGTCGCCTTGCCTGGGCCGCGTGGCAGATCAACACCATCACGCCAGCGGTTGAAAAAACCCTGGAAGATGTGCGCGAAACCTTGCATGAAGAATTCATCAAGGAAGAAGCGTCGGATCAACTGTATGAACTGGTCGGTAATTTTGAAGACGCAAGAGCCGGCGGTGCCACAGTGGAAGAAGCCGCAGAGGCGGCGGGCTTGTTATTGCTCACTCTGCCACCTGTGGATCAATTCGGGCAAGACAAAAACAACCAGCCTGTGTCGTCGTTTGATGGTGAAACAGAGATTTTGAAAACCCTGTTTGAAACCGATGAAGCGGTAGAATCAGAAATACTGGAAACAGCCGCCGGCGATTATTATACCATCCGCACAGACGCCATAACAGCACCGCAAACGCCCGTATTGGATGATATTCGCGAGGCCGTCACCAATGCCTGGAAAACCAATACCCGTGCCCTGGCCATCAAGGCCATGGCAGACGAGATAGAAGCGGCCTTGAAAACAGGCGAAAATGCCAACGATGTTGCCGCACGTTATCCCGGTGCACGGGTTGAATCAGCCATCTTGCAACGCAATCAGGATGTGGCACCGTTAACGCCGCGCCATGCCGGGCAGTTGTTTGCCATTGCCAGAGGCGAAGTATCCATGGCCCCCGATCAATCAGATCAAAACCTGGTTATTGCCCGCCTTGAAGCCATCCAGCCAGCAGGCGCAGCCCCGAATGACCTCATTGAGTTGCGCCGCTCATCCATTGGTAATGCCCTGGCCGCCGATATGCAGTCTGCATTCCTGCAAGGTTTACTGACACAATATAATGTGCGCCAGGATCCACGGCTCAAGGCATTGGCGCTGGGCGACAACCCGGAAGGTTGAACCCATTGGCTGCAGACAATAAAAGCCCGGACGCAGCATTTTGCCTGCGTTATGAAGAGGGCGTCGCCCAAATCCTCACGCGCACAATCATTGATGATCTGATAACCCCGGTTGGGGCCATGCTGCGCCTTGGCACGGATACACCCAACATTTTTTTGATGGAATCAGTGCAGGGTGGTGACTGGCGTGGGCGTTACTCCATGATCGGGCTGGCGCCTGACGCCCTATGGCGGGTGAGAGACGGCAAGGCCGAGCACTCCCATGGCGGCTCATCCTGGCAAATTATGGATACACAGCCGGTGGACGCGCTAAAAGAGTTTGTCAACGCTGCCCGCATTGATCTGCCGCCGGGTCTGCCGCCCATGGCCGCTGGTGTTTTTGGTTATCTTGGCTATGACATGGTACGTCATGTCGAAGTGCTGGACGAGCCAAACCCGGATGTTCTGGGCCTTGATGATGCATTATTGTTGCGTCCAACCCTGATTGCCATTTTCGACAGTGTTGCACAGGAAATAATACTGACCACCCCCGTGCGACCAACACCAGAAACAAATGCTGAAACAGCTTATAAAGCCGCTATGGAACGCCTTGATGGTCTCGCGCGACGCCTAAATGTTTCGTCTGGCATGTCCAGTGTGCTACAGGGCAAGGAACGCTTGGCACCACCACAACCGGCAAGCAATACAGACCCCGCGCATTACCGGGCAATGGTGACACGCGCCAAAGGCTATATAAAGGCGGGCGATATTTTTCAGGTCGTTCCCAGCCAGCGTTTTAGCGCGCCATTGGCTGAACCAGCTTTTGCGCTTTACCGTTCCTTACGGCGCCTGAACCCGTCACCATTTTTGTATTATCTGAATTTTGACGCCTTTTCAGTGGTTGGTTCCAGCCCGGAAATTCTGGTACGGGTGCGCGATAACAAGGTCACCATACGCCCCATTGCCGGCACCCGCCCGCGTGGGGCCAATCCAGCCGAGGATGCGACGCTGGAGGCCGACCTGCTGGGCGACCCCAAGGAACGGGCGGAGCACCTGATGTTGCTTGACCTTGGGCGTAATGATGCCGGGCGGGTGTGCAAAACCGGCAGCGTCACCGTTACCGAGCAATTTGGCGTGGAACATTATAGCCATGTGATGCACATTGTTTCTAATGTCGAGGGCGAACTGGACAAGGGCAAGGATGCCATTGACGCCCTGTTTGCCGGGTTTCCCGCCGGCACCGTTTCTGGCGCACCAAAAATACGGGCCATGGCAATTATTGATGAACTGGAAGTGGAAAAACGTGGCCTTTATGCCGGGGCCATCGGCTATTTTTCTGCGGGCGGCGATATGGATACCTGCATCGCCCTGCGCACAGCCATGGTTAAAGATGGCGTCATGTATGTCCAGGCCGGGGGTGGTGTTGTGCTGGATAGCGATCCAGAAACCGAACGCATGGAAACAGTGCATAAATCACAGGCACTGTTCCGGGCGGCGGCACAGGCCTGGCGCTTTACCGCACCTTCAAAGTCCGGCGGATCGCGATAACAAACCGCGCTCAAGTTTTTGTTTGCGCGCCATGGCGCTGCGCAGGGACACCAGTTCTATGCCATTGCGCTCAAGATGTTTTAGCCATGTTTGCAAGGCGGCAATGCTCTGTGGCCGGGGATGGGCAATGATAATTGCAACGCCGTTATCGCGGGCCAATTGCTCGGCTCTTTGCATTTGAATGGCTATGGCGTCCGGCGTATCAATATCGTCCAAAAATACATCCCGCCGGATAACCGGCACACCGCTGCGTTCCACCGCCCCAGCAGCGGCACTGGCCGGGCTGGTCATTGAGTCCAGAAATACAAGCCCTCTGTCGGCCAGGTTTTCGGCCAGTTGCTCAACACATTTCATACAAGAGGTATATCGACTACCCATATGATTATTCACGCCAATCACACCCGAAACTCGGGCAAGTGCGGCCATTAGACGCTGGCGATTTTGTGCTGCGGGCAAAGCACGAAGCAAAGCCCCCGGCCCCGGATCCTCCAGCCCAAAAGGCTCCATCGGCATATGCAGAAGCACCTCATGCCCAGCTGCCTGAGCGCGCGCCGTCCATTCTGCGGCATCACTGACGTACGGCAGCACCGCCAACGTTACCGGTGCGGGAAGCGCAAGCGCCATATCTGACCAATGCCGGGCCGGGCCAATATCATCAATCACCAAAGCAATCATCGGCGTATTGTAATGATGCCCTTGCGTCTGCCTTGCCATCAATGATGCTGTTGTCTCGTTCAAGGGTGAACTTGCGGGTAGGGAAAATTTTGATTGGGTTTTGGCGCTGGCCCCGGCACGCATGGGCGCAATGCTGGCTAGTGCGGTGACAAGCATTACAACACCTGCACATGTGCCAACCCAGGCAAACCAGCCAAAATGCCGCACCGGGCGACGGGGCTTTATCCCGTCATCAAAGGTAAGCTGGCGGCGAATTGTCGCCAGGCGATCATGGCTATCGCCACCAGAATCAGTCGTGTGCCGGATCATCCGCCAATCAGGCGCATTTATGGTTACCAGAAGGTTAGCGATTTGATGCGAAGGCCTAGTTTTGGCTGGGCCTCGAAAGATTGAAAGACGGCCTTGTTTCAACGGGCAAGTCTAAGCCAGGTGATGCGGGCAATGACCAGCAAGATCGGGCCAGCAAGGATGGGTAAGGCGACAATGTCTGCAAGCCGTTCAGGCAGGACAAGCCAGGCAATGGCATAGCCAAAACCAGCGAGAACAAACATCCATCCGGCAAAGCGTTTAAGCGATTGCTCTTTTGTTGATGAACACGCTGCCTGGCTCAGAGGTTCAAGTTTTTTGGGCAGGGCATTGCCAATAATGACCATAAAGGCACCCAGCATCACCGCGACAAGGCGGTCAGGTGAGCTGTCTTCAATAATGTGATAGCTTTGCGCAATTTTAAGGCCAAAAGACCCGGCGAGCATCAAGCCGGCAAAGCTGATGCTACTCATCAATGTTTGTTTGCCACCTTCGATTACCCGAGCGCAGGCTTTGGATCGTTGAAACAGTTTTATGCTGATCCATGCCGCTGGCAGGAAGGCCATGCCGATGAACCATCGTATGCTTTTATCCGGCTCCAGCATCCACATCCACGCGCCAAGGGCGACAACCAAAAAAACTATAAGAGGGGCAAGGGAGGCGAAAAATTTGGTACTAATCATGTTGAATATCCTTTGTGTCTTTAGTAGCGTTCAGTTCCAGCCCAATCGCACCGGTAAAGCCAAGCAAGGCATCTTCCAGCACCGACAGTTTCAGCCGGTAGATCACCGATTTACCGTCTTTGCTGGCATCGACAAGATTGGCTTCACGCAGCACAGCAAAATGCGCCGACATGGTTGGCTTGGAGACGGTGAAATGCGCCGCCAGTGCGCCCGCGCTCATGGGCTTGTCGCGCAAGAGTTGCAGGACGTGCCGCCGGGTCGGGTCAGAGAGAGCTTTGAATACCTTGTTCATGAATAGACAATTAGCTAATTATCTAAATGATGTCAATACCAGAATGACAAAAACCAATTATTGCCATAACCGCACTCATGCGAAGACTGATCGTCATCATCAACGCCAAAATAAGAGACCAAATCAAAAACAATCAACTGAGTTGATGAGACATTGAGGTAAAATCACAGAACAACCCCATCCGTGTCGTCCCGGAAAGGCGTGAGCCTTATCCGGGAGCCATTGTGCATTTCAACTCACCATAGGCCCCGGATAATTTCTGAGGAAATTTCCGGGGTGACACCACTGGAGGGAAAACCTGGAAAACATCCCAAACTTATCCAACCGGGGGCGCTAATGGGGTATGATTGTGATTGTGTCTGGTAGCCTTGGCAATCTCTCCCAAATTGTCATTGCCCGACTGGTTCGGGCAATCCAGAACGGCGTTGCAAAGCAAGACTGGATTACCGGGACAAGCCCGGTAATGACGGCACGTGGAAACTGGTAGAATTGATAAGACAGTCGAGGAATGACAAGAATAAGGGTAACGCAGAATAAAATCTAAACTTTGGCTTTTCTCCAGATACGGGCCAAAGCAAAAAAGGCGGTAGCGGAAATATCAAAAAGCATGTGCGCATCGGCCTAGCGGCCCGAAAACACGGATTGAACCCCTTTGCAGGGAATTTTCGTGCAAAACCGGAAACTATGTGCTAGCCCGATCACCATGCATCGCCGAAATATATTTCCAGTTGTTTGTATGGCGACTTGTTTTGCGATTCTCATCGCGCTTGCCCAATCCGTCCCGGCCAAGGCCCAGACGGCCAGTTGTGTGGCCAGAAACAACACATTCGGCGGCTCCACAGCGGCCTGTGCCAACAAAATTTGCGTTTGGGAAGCCTGCAAGGAGCGGATCATGCGCCATGGCAATACGTCCGGCGGGTATGGAATGTCCGGTACCCTTGACCCAGGTGCCTCAGACTCGGCACTGGCCACCTGTTCACCCCATGAGAGCGTCATGCGCCAATGCCAGTTGGAAAACAAGGGTCTGGATGTTTCTCCGGATGTAACGAAAAATCGCGAGCCTGTGCCAGACGGTCCCGCCTATTGCAGAACCGGAAACGAAAATGATGTTGTAGAAATTGGGGTTGGAATAGAGGCCTTGAAAGCCAGAGTGCTGGAACTGAAGAAAATCCGGATCGGAATGGCGACGCAAATTGAAAATCACCGGGCCGCGTACCGGGCCTTGAAGGGACCCTCAGACGCCGAATCAGCCGCCCACGGGACGGATAAGGCAGCAGTGCGGGCAAAAACCATGACTTTTGATGATTACGAAATGAAATGGGTCAATAGCGGGCGCCTGCAACAGGCCCGCGACATGCGCCGCGCCTTCATAGAGCAAGTTAGGCTAGCCAAGGAGGGAGTAGCCGATCATAAGAGATTCTCCCAGGATCAATACCTGCCGGTTCGCGACAAATATATGTTCATCGCCGGCGACCTGATGGATCGCAAGCATGATTGCGCTGCAGCACTGGCCGCGTTGCGATAACACTCATGGGTTTCTCCAGATACGGGCCAGAGCAAAAAACCTGTCAGGGGCCAGAGTTTCTGGCCGATCTGTTGGCTCTATTTCTGCCTCGGCAAGCCATCTCGCCACATCAAGTCCTGCGGCTTTGGCGCAAGGTTTCAGACTGGCGCGCAACATTTTTCGGCGTTGGCCAAAAGCGGCCCGGGTGACGTGTTCCAGTGCGGCCAAATCATCAAAGCGGGCCTTGTGCGGTTTTGGTGTGAGGTGAACCACTGCGGAGTTGACCTTTGGTGGTGGGGTAAAAGCCGCCGCTGGTACATCAAAAAGCAAATGTGCTTCGGCAATGGCGGCGCATAGCACGGCAAGACGGCCATAGGCGGCGCTTCCCGGTGCCGCGACGACACGTTCGGCCACTTCGCGCTGGAACATCAAAGTCAGGGATGTCCAAAAAACCGGGTCTGCCTTCAACCAGCCAATCAATAACTGCGTACCCACATTATAAGGCAGGTTTGAGACAATTTTTATCGGCTGTTCGGCATTGCCAAGAGTGGCCATATCTGTGCGCAGGGCATCCTCATAGAGCACCCGTAATGCGCCATCACTGGCCGTGTTGATTTCGTCGAGTATGGGAGCAAAGCGCGTATCCTTGTCCACCGCAATGACATTGGCACCGCTTTGTAGCAAGGCACGGGTGAGGCCACCTGGCCCGGGGCCGACTTCAATAACCACATCGCCAGGGCCGGTGTTGGCGGCGCGGGCAATTTTGCCGGTCAGGTTAAGATCAAACAAAAAATTCTGGCCCAGTGCTTTATGCGCACGAAGCCCAATGCGCTCCAGGCACACGCCAACCGGGGGCAGATCGCCCAGCGCGCTCATGAAACCTGGCTTGCCCGGCAGACACTCATACTGTGGGCCGCTTTTATAGCGGCAATCAGGCTGTCTGCGCGAGCGCAGCCCTTGCCGGCAATGGCAAAACCGGTGCCGTGATCCGGGGATGTTCGGATAAAGGGCAGACCCAGACTGGTGTTAATACCACCATGAAAATCCAGTGTCTTTACCGGTATCAGCCCCTGATCGTGGTAAAGCGCCAGCACCGCATCATAGGTCGAACGCGCTTCTTCGCGAAAAAGGGCATCGGCAGGCTGGGCATCGGTAATGCTAATCCCCTGCGCCCGTAACGCCCGTGCAGCCGGGTTGATGATATGAATTTCTTCATCGCCCATGGCCCCGTCCTCGCCCGCGTGCGGGTTGAGGCCACAAAGGGCAATGCGCGGCTGCACAATACCAAAATCATACTTTAGCGCCTGATCCAGAACCATTGCCGTGTGTATAATCGTTTTTGTATTGAGGGAACCAACAACATCTTTTAGCGGAATATGCACACTGACCAGTGCCACGCGCAGCCCACCACCACTGAGCATCATTACCGGGCCGTGCGGGGCTTGCCAGTTGTCTGCGCCCCTGGCCAGTTCCCCCAGAAACTCTGTGTGACCGGGATGGGCAAAGCCGGCATCATAGAGAACTGCCTTGGCAATGGGGTTGGTTACCATGGCCCCGGCTTGCCCTTTCATGACCAGTTTTGCCGCCATTTCAATGGATGCTATCACTACGGGGGCGTTGGCCGTATCCGGCTTGCCCGTTTTTACCGTGGCTGGCAGGGTAAGCGGCATAACCGGCAAGGCAGTTGCAAATACAGATGTGGCTTCATCGGCACGGGCAATGGCGACAGGTTCGGGCTGGCCTTGTCGGGCGGCATGATGGCGGGCCAGATCAAAATCACCAATGAGAAAAAAGGGCTTGTTTGCGCCCTGCAAGCTGGCCCATGCCAGGGCTGTGATTTCAGGCCCGATACCAGCCGGATCGCCCATGCTAAGTGCAAGTGGCGAATGAAATTCTGTATTATTTATGGATTTCAACCGTTGAATCCCGGCGCAAGTCGCGCAAATAGCGTTTGGACAACATCGCCAGACGCGTGTTAATCAACTGATCGGCGATCTGGTCATCACTGGGAACACCTGCCCCTTCTGCATAGCGTTTGCTGCACACCATAAAAACCATTTGCCCCTGCGGGCTTCCAATTGGCTGAGAGGCCTGTCCCGGTTGCAGGTTTTCAAGCACCGCACGTACTGCCGGTGCCAGTTCGTCCATGGCAACATCGTCAAAGGCATTGGAAAACGCATCTGGAATATCATCCTTGATATTTTGCGTATCCTCGCAGGTTCTATCTTTTTTCAAATAAGATTTAAGATCGCCCGTCTTGCCCGTAGGCAGCATGATCTGGCGAAACGAAACGACCATGGGGGCACCGCCATCCTTGCGATCACGCAGGGCGATAATGTAAAATCCGCCCGGAACCTTTATGGGTTGAGATACAGAACCGATTTGCACTTGATCGAGGGCCAGACGAACCTCTTCTGGCAGGTCATCCTTATGAACCCAGCCGACATCGCCGCCCTGTGCCGCAGAGGGTGCAGCGGAGAATTGTTGCGCGACCGCCTGAAAAGGTGCGCCATCGCGCATTTGTTGTATCAGCGACAGGCCACCCTGATAAACTACCGGATCCTGATCGGGGGACGGGGATTCAAGCAAAACCTCAGAGATCAGAAATTGTGGTTTTGAAAGGGATGCTTCTATGCGGGATTTGGATTGGGCAATCTGGTTATTGCTGACGCGCACACGCTGTCCATAACGTCCGTTGACCAGAATTTGCCAGGCAATTTCCGCACGTATCTGATCTTCAAGGGTAGAGGGATCAATGCCGGATTTGCGCAGATCGTTTTTGACATCATCAAGGGTGACATTGTTCTGGCGGGCGATGCGACCAATGGCTTGATCGATCTCGGCCTGATCGACAACAATCTCGAACTTGCTGGTTTCCTGAATTTGTAAGTGTTCATCGACCAAACTGCGCAACGCCTGTTGTTGAATGCGCGCAACAGTTTGCTCGTCCGGCTGTATGCCCGCAGAAGAAATAATCATGCGCATGCGTTGGCGCACATCAAAGGTAGAAATCACCTCGTCATTAACTACAGCAGCAACACCTTCAGCTTCCTGTGCCAAAGCTGGTTGTTTCCCGGCAACAAAGAGCGCCAGAAGAAAAATCGGAATTAAGAAAGCTTTTTGCACGAACATGGATTTGATCTAGCCTGAACTTTGGGGCAAAATTTTGGCTAACATACTGGAAAGGTGTGTGAGCGCAATCGCCCGCACTGACCATTTATGACGCCCGACCCTAGTTTGAACCGAATGACCCAAGGGTTACCAGAGTGAAGCGAATTCCGATGGACGCATTAGGGGTAAGCGTTCGATCCGAGGTGTTGTTGTTGCGATAGGAAATTTCCAGACTGGAACAATCATCCTTGTACATCACGCCTAAGCTTATACCTGTGGCGCGCTTGTCGGCCAGATCTCGTGTTGCTGTACCCGAAATAGACCAGTGCCGGGATAGCCCGATCACGGCACTTCCACGAATTTCTTCGGTGGGGCGACCCGAGGCAATGGCATCATCAAAGTTAAGATAACCAACCGATGCACTAAAGCTGTGCAGAACTTTTGCCACAGGGCCAAGCTGGGATTTTTGAAAATTGACGGTGGCGTCAGTTTCAACACGCCGGACGCTAAAATCATTTTTGTCAAACCGGGTGTGGGCGCGAAAGTTTAGAACAGAGCTGGGTGAGATGGAAAATGTGCTGACATAATCGGATGACTGACCGCGCAGACCCGAGGCGAGGGTAAAATCAGTATTGATACGGGAGCGGAAAACCTGCCCCGCCAATAGTGACACTTCGCCATTTTTGCCCCATTGCCCTGAAATGCGGCCACCAATATTAGCCCGCAAACCGCCTTCCCAGCGGTCAAACCCGGAAAAACGATTTGTCGAAAACAGGCTGGCCCCGTCCAGTTCGACCGAGATGCTGTCTTCATTGGGGATGATGGAACGGCGGGTGCCAACAACATTGCCGCCCGCATCGGTAGTAAAGCTGGTATAGGTACCAACGCCATCGCCATTGGGGCTGGCTGCAAGCTGCACCAATGGCTCGATTGTCCAGCTAATGTTTCGTCCCGGACGGAAAAACGGCCAACGAAAATCAACACCGACAACCCCCAATGCGCGTGCCACAGATTGATTTCTGGTGCCCAGATCGGCAAAGAAATCCGGGTTGTGAATTGAATACAAATCAGTTCTGCCTTGCGCAAAGGGGCGCATGACCACGCCATTTTTTGTTACCAACCGCCGCGACCAGTCCACCGAAAACGAGGTCCGTCGACTATCTGTGCCATCGATACGGGTCAGCGACACCGTATTGGCCCGTAACATGACATTACCACCCAGCACCGGGTCATCCGCATGATGGCGCAGGTCAAACAATGGCCCGACAATGGGAAACTGGTCATCCACATCACCGGCACGCAAACCCTGAAAGCGAATCACACCGGCCTGGGCAAAAAAGCGTTCGCTTTGGCCCTGGGTATATATCTGGTTGTTAAGGCGCAAGGAGTTGGTGTTATAAATACCCCGTGATGTGGTTTCGCCCTGCAGGTCATAACGACGCAAATACAAATCATCGGTTACACCTGCGGCACCAAAACCCCATAACCATTTTTCACTTAAGGTGAATTTACCGCTGGCAAATATATGCCCTCGCACTTGTCTGTCATTGAATTTATTACCCCGACCATCAAAATCACGTTCATAGGTGGTGCTACTGGTAACGATAAGTGGGCCGGATTGAAAATTACGCCGGGCTTCGCCCAAAATAAGCGGATTAACCTTTGTAAAGACGCGGGGCGTGAGGGTGGCGTCCGCATAGGAGCCAAGAACCTGATAATATGGCTGTTCATACGACCAGCCATATTTGCCAGATTGGCGAACCTGCGGAAACAGCAAACCGGATCTTCGTCCGGCTTCCGGGTCAGGATGGGAAAACACTGGCGAGTAAAACACCGGTATGCCTTTTACCTCAAGCACGGCATCGCGGTAGTTAATCATTTTTGTGTTCTGGTTCTGAACAACCTTACGGGCGCGCAAACGCCAGGTCGGTTTATGTGAGCCATCTTCCGCTGAGGCAGCGCAGGCCTTGCATGCCGTATAAAAAGCCTTGGTCAGCGTGTTGCGAGCACCATCTTTGGAATGTGTGGCCTGGGTGGCGCCAATGGTAGCGTTGTTTGTCAGGCGGGCGAAAAATGCCAGGGCAACCGCAGAGCTTAAGTCGTCACTAAGTTCCATCTCATCGGCAAATTCCACGGTGCCATCGGTATCAACGATAACAACAGAGCCAATGGCATGGATGCGCTTTGTATTCGGATAGTAATATAGCGTGTCGGCCTTGAGGATACGGCCTTCAAAATGGGCTTCGACATTACCTTGCGCGATATACCGCTCATTGGGGGCATCGTCGATAAGCTCGGCGGCTTGCAAGAGCACCGGTTGACGCTGCTCTGAAACCGGGGTCTCGGGCGTGTCTTGCGCATAAGCACTTGAGGTGAGCGCCAGAACACCAAAGCCAACTGCCAGTGCAGCAAAAAATCGGGTTGGAAATTGTCCCATAACCTGCGTGTTGCGTCCTTTAGTCAAATCCCGATACCGACAGCCAAAATGGAAGGTAACGCTCTCATAAACGAACTCCTTTAATGCGTCCATGCTTGCACTAGTTGATTGCTGTTATTCAGCCGTCTTCAAGAATGATAATACGGGCAAGGCTGGCAAAAAATGCAAATACCGGTGCCGCCCAAATGGCAACAATCGGCGGCAAAACCTGTGTCGCCCCAAGGGTTTGTAACAGATCACTGGCAAAGTAGAGGGCAAAACCGGCACTGCCGGCGGTGAGCGCCAGGCGTAATGTGCCTCCAAGGCGTACCAGATTGAAAGAAAAGGCCGCCCCGATCAAGGCCATGGCGGTCAGGGTCAGGGAAGATGAGAGCAATTGGTGCAGTTGCAGAGAATAACGCCGGGTGCCAAACCCGGCCTCTTTGGACTGTGCGATCATGCGGGGTAGCGCATAAACCGAGAGGCTCGAGGCGCGAACAGAATCGCCCAAAAGGGCAGATGGTGCAATGCGGGTTGGCACTGCCAAAGTGTCGTAGTGCCTGGGGTCTGCGTCGCGAGAGAGATCAACGGCGTTTTCAAGTTGCCAGAAACCGGGTTGCAATACGGCACGTGCAGCATTCAGACGGTGTTGAATGACCGGCGTGCCGTCTTCCTGCAATGTGTAATAGAAGAAAGTGAGATCATAAAGCGTTGCCGTCTGGGTGACCACATTACCGGCCCTGATGACCACAATGCCTTCCTCAACGGGTTCGCGGAACCAGACAGCTTTACGGGCGTTGTTGATTTGCGTCAGTTCTGTCTCCAGGAGTGCAATTCTCTCCCGTTCAAACGCGGCGTTCAGGTTTGCCGCCAGTGGATTAAGCGCAACCGTACCCACAATGCCCAGGCATAACGCAACAAGTGCGCAAGGTAGTGTAAATTGCCATGCAGACATTGACGCTGCCCGTAACGCCGCCAGTTCATTACCCCGGTTAAGACTGAACATAACCCACATGACCCCAAACAGAACAATAAAGGGCATGGTTTGCTCTATCATTACCGGCATTTTCAACAAGGTCAGTCGTGCAATCTGTATTGCCGTAACATCTGGTTGTGCGTCCATGCTCCTGGATAACTCAACATAATTCACAACAAACACCAGGGAGCCGACAATGCTGGTGGCAAGTAAAATACCTTTGAAGATTTCACGAAACAGATAACGAAACAGCAAAGACATCATGTGGCCACCAATCGCCCGGCGGGGCGTCCCAGCCGTGCTTCGCTAAGGGTCATCCACAAAAACAATACGGCAACAAAAACTGGCAGGGCATATTGCGCCAGATTGACTATGGGCGTTTCCACGGCCACAGATTCGATGGAATAGCCCACAAGCCGAAGCATTAACGCCAACCCACCTGCAATCATCAAACGCGGCCCATAGCCCATGCGGTTATAATCGCCGCCAAGTAATGCGGCCAGTGCCATCAAGGCAAATGTCAAATTATAGAGCGTCGCAGACAGGCGAAAATGCCCTTCGGCTAATAAAGAATTTGCATTTTGTCGATCCCAGTAATTGGCAGGATCAGGGTGAAACAATTCGCCCAGATAACGGTCGGATCGTTTGTAAAGCAGAGCGCCTTGGGGCGCGATAACGCCGCGCATCTCAAAACTGGTGCTGGAAAATTCCAGAATTTCCAAAGTACCGTCCGTGCCAATACCCTGGCGGGTTGCATTGGTTAGCGACAGTGCCGGATACGGGCCAGTATCAATAAAAAAGCCGGATTGGGCGAAGTATGTCAGTGGGTTATTGCGATCACGGCCATCATGGATCATGACATCACTAAGCACGCCATTGTTTACCTCACGGGCAAAAATGGTGAGGTTCAATGCAGGGGAAATGAATTCCCCCGGGCGAATGATTGATGCGGCAAGGTCGGATCGAACATCGTAAACGATCTCTCGCATCACCTTATAGGCAACGGGTTGCGCCCAGGTGTTAATAGCCAGATTAGCCAGAACGGCCAGGGTGGCAATGCGCATCACCGGGGTTATGACGGCCCATTTGGTCATGCCGCCAGCAAACGCCACCAAAAATTCATTATCTGTATGCAATCGCTGTACCGCATAGGCCACGGCAATAAAGAGCGCAAAGGGAAGGATAATAGCGATCAGTTGCGGCAAGGCCAGCAAGGTAATTTTCAAATAAGCGATGAAGCTTGCCTGGTCATCAACAATCATATCCAGGGCCGCAAGGCTTTGCGTCAACATGGCAAGAGCACCAAGAACGATCGTCGTTATCACGAACGGACGGAAGGTTTCGCGGATAAAATAGCCTTGCAGCGTTTTCATTCTTTTGGTCAGAACTCCCTGAACCTTGGCGCCTGCACTTGATATGGTGCGGTTGCGGCGAAGACAAGACTTGTGAACTGATGCTTGCCTTCCCCTGCGAAAGACGTAGTTTCAAGCAAAAGCATTTTTCATCAAAAGCATTAAGGGCAAAAAATATGAAAGTCGAGTTTTCCGGTTCTGTTAAATTTTCCGGTGCCGTTGTGGCGCCTGTATTTACCAATAACCGCCACAGTACAGGTGCGGATGCCCTGGACAAGGCCACAGGCGGGGCCATAAGCCGGGCACAAAAGGCATCGAGATTTAGCGGAAAATCAGGGCAGGTTTTACAGATCAACGCGCCGTCCGGTCTGGATGCGCAACTGGTTCTTCTTTGCGGTGCCGGGGAACGTGATGCGGCTGATGCGCTTGTCTGGGAAGCCTTTGGTGCCTATGCCCTCAAATCTGTACAACTTAGCGGGGCGAAAACCCTGGTGTTTGATATGCGCGATCTGGATGCGCCGGCCAGTGCACGCGCCGCTTTTGGAGCTTTGTTGGCGGCATATAGATTTGATAAATATCGCACTACACTAAAGGATGACAAAAAGCCATCTATTACATCCATTCGTATAATTTGCAGTGATGCCAGTGCCGCCAAACGTAGCTTTGCACCACTGAATGAAACTGCCCAAGGGGTGGAGTTGGCCCGCGATCTGGTTTGTGAACCTGCCAATGTGCTGCACCCGGAAGAATTTGCCAAACGGGCGCAAAGCCTTGAAGACTATGGCCTTGAAGTGCAGGTGCTTGACGAAAAAGATATGAAAAAGCTGGGCATGGATGCACTTCTTAGCGTTGGTCTGGGGTCTAATTATGGCTCCAGACTGGCGGTTATGTCCTGGTTTGGTGCCAAGGATCGCAAGGCACCGCCTCTGGTGTTGGTTGGCAAGGGTGTATGCTTTGATACCGGCGGTATTTCCCTCAAACCCGGTGCGGGCATGTGGGACATGAAAGGTGATATGGGCGGCGCGGCGGCGGTGACCGGCACCATGCGGGTGCTGGCTGGGCGCAAGGCCAGGGCCAATGTGATTGGCATTATCGGCCTGGTTGAAAATATGCCCGATGCGGCGGCAACCCGCCCGGGCGATATTGTCACCTCTGCGGATGGGCAAACTATCGAAGTGCAAAACACCGATGCCGAAGGTCGTATGGTTCTTGTTGATGCGCTCTGGTATGGTCTGACCCGTTTCAAACCGTCTAAAATTGTTGATTTTGCAACCCTCACAGGGGCAATCATCATTGCACTTGGGCATGAACATGCGGGGGTTTTTTCCAATGATGATGCGCTGGCAAATGCCCTGGATGCGGCTGGAAAATCCTCGGGCGAGACCGTATGGCGGCTCCCTCTGGGTGCCGGGTATGACAAGCAGATCGACAGCAAATACGCGGATATGAAAAACATTGGCGGGCGCGGCGCTGGCTCAATCACTGCCGCGCAATTCTTGCGCCGTTTTGTTGGCGAAACGCCCTGGGCACATGTGGATATTGCCGGCACAGCATGGAAAGACAAATCTGATGATCCACGAGAGCCAGCCTGGGCAACCGGGTTTGGCGTGCGGTTGATGGATCGCTTTGTCGCGCAGAATTGCGAGGATTGATCTGAGCACGACCGAACATTGGTTTTACCATCTGGAGCGTGGCGCGCTGGACGTCTCCTTGCCACCACTTTTGGAGAAAGTTCTGGAACGCGGGTGGCGGGCGCTTGTCCGCTCTGGTGATCCACAGGCGCTTGGCGCACTGGACAAGCATTTGTGGACAAACCGGCCAGACAGCTTTCTACCCCACGGTCTTAGTGATGAGCCACGGGCAGAGGCACAACCGATTTTGCTGACCACCCGGGCAGAAAATGAAAATAATGCACAAATTGTCATTTTGGTTCATGGTGCAGAGCCAGTGGATTTAAGCGGTGTAGAACGCTGTATCACCATGTTTGATGATACTGATCCAGACAGGTTGGCGCAAGCGCGAGCACGCTGGAAATCTGCCCGGGCAGAGGGCGGGCCGGTGTCTTACTGGAAACAGGATGCCAAAGGCCGCTGGGCCAAACAGGGTTGAGGCAGATGCAATGACAAAGGCAGAAGAAAACGCACCGTTTGACGATATACGCAATTTGATCGCCAATTGTCCGCCTCTGGATGAGGATGCACGGGCGCGGGCATTGTTGCGGCAAAGCCAGATTGCCTTGCCATCGGGTGAACTGGGTCGGTTGGCTGATCTTGCGGTGTGGATGGCCGCCTGCCAGGGGGGCGAGGCCCCCCATCTTGAGCGCCCACTGGTTGCGGTTTTTGCCTCGGCCCACCAGATCACAGAGCAGGGTGTTTCACGTTATGATTCAGATCATGTCCGCGAAATGACCGATCAGGTGCTGAATGGTACAGGTGCTGTTAACCAGATCGCCAAAGCGGCCGGGGCGGGCCTGAAAGTATTTGAGCTGGCACTGGAAGAGCCAACACCGGATATCACCAAACATGCCGCATTGAGCGAGCGTGATTGCGCATCAACCATGGCCTATGCCATGCAGGTGCTGGAAGAAACGCCCGATGTGCTGTGCATCGGGGTGGTCGGGGCCGGGGCGACGACCGCCGCCGGTGCCATGGCACTGGCGCTTTATGGCGGCACACCGGCATTTTGGGCCATTGCAGGATCGGCGGTTGATGACAAGGACATGCTGAGCGCCAAAGCCAGGGTCATTGGTGCGGCGGTGAACTATCATAGTGGTAATCTTGATGATCCACTGGAGGTTTTGCGCCGTCTTGGCGGGCGCGATATGGCTGCTGCTGCGGGGGCCATTCTGGCCGCCCGGCATCAAAACATTCCGGTGGTGCTTGACGGGTTTGCTTCCTGCGCAGCGGCGGCGGTTCTGCACAGGATAGATAAATCATCTGTGGATCATTGTGTGGCCGGGTCTGTAACTCCGCGCGATTCGCACCGCGCCATTCTTGATCGTCTGGGCAAGCAACCCATATTGGATTTGGGGCTGGGCCTGGGTGATGGTTCCGGTGCGGCCCTTGCGATTAATGCCCTAAAGGCTGCCATTGCTTGTCATAATGGTCTTGGTAAAGAAGACGCCTAATTGCTTTTTAGTGTGCTACCGCTTTGCTGCTTGAGCACTTTTTTAGTGTGCTACCGCTTTGCTGCTTGAGCACGTATTTATTCTGGAGTTTGATCGATGAAACTATATACGGCGACCTTTGCCCCCAACCCTGAGCGTGTGCGCATGTTCTTGCTGGAAAAAGCCATTACGGACATTGAACTGGTCGAAATAAATATCATGGAGCGCGAACATAAAACCAGTGAATACCGTGCGCTTAGCCCGTTTTCGCAAATCCCGGCGCTGGCGCTGGATGACGGGCGGGTGCTGACGGAAAGCCGGGCCATATGCCGCTATCTGGAAGGGTTATACCCAGAGCCAAACCTGTTGGGGCAAACATCAGAAGAAACCGCGTTCATTGAAATGTGGGATCGGCGGGTAGAGTTTATGTTGCTGTTGCCACTGGCCTGGTGGGTACGTCACGGTCATCCGGCCTTTACCGCCATTGAAAAGCAGATCGCAGAGCTGGCCCCGCGCGGCGAAAAAACATTTCGTTATTTTGCCAAATGGCTGGATGGTGAACTGGCCGGGCGTGATTTTATTGCCGGGGATCGCTTTACCATTGCTGACATCACCGCCTTTGCCTCGGTGGGCTTTGCCCGTGTTGCCAAATGGAAACCTGATGCGGACGAGCTGCCAAACCTGAACGCCTGGCGCGGGCGCATGTTTGAGCGCCCATGCGGCCAGAAGGGGTAGGTAATAAAACCGTCATCACCCGGTTTATCCGGGTAATCCAGTTCTAATTGTCGAAAGACTGGATTACCGGAACAAGTCCGGTAATGACAAATTGGAAACGAAAATACCCTCACGAATGTTTCAGGATGAAATATTTTTTATTCTTGATTGTCGACTGTTGCTGTTTTAGCAAAAGGGTATTTGCTTTTAGTTTCGCAAGGTGAAGGTATGAGCGTCTCGGGTAAAGAAAACGAGAGACCTGTAAATTGCTTGAGTTTTTTCTCTGGCGCTATGGGACTTGATCTTGGTCTGGAAAAGGCTGGCATATCGACTTTGCTTGCTTGTGAAATTGATAAAGCCAGCCGTAAAACCATTTCCGCCAACAGGCCCGAAATTGCCCTTATCGGGGATATTAGGGATTATAGCGCCGAACAGGTTTTAGCGGCGGCGTGCTTGCGTGCTGGTGATGTTGACATCATGGTCGGCGGGCCACCTTGCCAATCGTTTAGCTCTGCCGGGAAACGCCAGGGCTTCAATGACGAACGTGGTAACGTGTTTCTCACCTATATAGACCGCATTATTGAAATTCAGCCAAAATTTGCGATCATTGAGAATGTACGCGGATTATTGTCAGCAGCATTGGCGCACACACCACATCAGTTGAGGAACAAAGACAATTATAAAATGTCTGTTGATGAGGTGAGAGGTAGCGCCTTGCTCTACGCTATAGAAAAGTTAAAACAGGCAGGATATGGCCTCTCTTTCAACTTATATAATTCTGCAAATTTTGGCTCACCACAAAAAAGAGAACGGGTGGTTATAATTTGCGCAAGGGATGGGCTGCAACTGCCCTATCTTAACCCCACGCACTCAGAGCATGGGGACTATGGCTTGCCTAAATGGAAAACCCTTAAAGACGCCATTAACAGCCTGGGCAATGTTGAGCATGAATTTGTCACCTTTCCTGAAAAAAGATTGCGGTTCTACAGATTGCTAAGCGATGGTCAAAACTGGCGTAACCTGCCTATTGAATTGCAAAGGGAAGCTCTTGGAAAATCTTTTTATGCCGGTGGAGGCAAAACCGGGTTCTTCCGTCGTATCGCATGGGATAAACCCTGCCCAACATTGGTTACCCATCCGGCAATGCCGGCAACAGATTTATGCCACCCGGACGAGTTGCGACCTTTAAGTGTGCAAGAATACAAACGTATTCAGGAGTTTCCTGATGGCTGGAAAGTTGAAGGGGGGAAGATCGATAAATACAAACAAATTGGCAATGCCGTACCCGTTTCGCTAGGCTATGCCGTGGGCCGATTGGTGGTTAATGCCATGAATGGACAATATGAGCAGCCACCCGAAAATTTTCCTTTTTCACGATATAAACACACTGACCATGAGAGTTGGAAGTTTGCAGTATTTGCTGAACAGGAAAAAATGAAAAATCAAATGATAAATTCAACGCAGATGGAACTATTTGCTTAGTTCCTCCATGGGTTTTCATCTTCGACAGCAAGCGCGTTCGGGTTGGCATCAAGGAGAGTATGCACAAAAGCAACAAAACTATCTTCGGACAAAGTATCTATTTCACACATCCGGTTTAGCAAATTCCATTTATATTCTATGCGTGTGGATTCAATCCGGTACCATTTCTGAATATCAGTCCCGTCTCTAACGCGAGAACTTGAACTATTTTCAGAATTACGTCTATTTTTTATTTGCAATAATTTACCAGTTTCTTTTACGAAATCAACTGACTTTACCGTTTCTCCCCATGCACAATACCAGCCAGATTGCGATAAATTATCCGCTAGAAATTCTTCTAAAAAAAGTCCCAAAATATTTTCTGCTGACATGCCCAAGCGATGCGCAAAAGAAATTTTCTGCAAATCTGCATTGGTGAGATGCGCAAGCCTTGCTCCAATAATGTTTTCAATCATTGGGTCGGCTAAAGTGCCAGGGGGATTAGATACCCTGACTGAAACTCGGCCATTATAACCTTTATCGTATTTCACCACCCATTTTTCGATCGCGGATATTTTCCCATCCTTGCTGTCTTTTACATTTGTTGGCGCTAAAGCTGGGTCGTTAGAAATTACTGAAAATACGACATTGATCCCTTTATCCCATGGGACATTGTGACGTTCTGCGGCGGCTGTTGCTCTCACTAATGCCGTCGCTGGCCCTAATGAACCTAAACTGCCTTGTAAGTTCAAAACGGCTACTCCTAAAATTCTTCAGCTACAGCCAGAGCATCAAATGTCTTTGTGTCAATTACTTATACACTTCTCAACGAGCCAATAATTGTATCCATCACGGTTTTGTGCCGCCCCGAGTGTTCATTTAAACGATCTTTAGCCCAAAGGCCAAGAGGTGTTTCCAGTCAAACACCGATTGTTTCCGGCCTGGGTTTTGCAATCCATTGAAGTATTCAAAGGGGTTTGATGGCCAGAAGGGGTAGGTAATAAAACCGTCATCACCCGGTTTATCCGGGTAATCCAGTTCTAATTGTCGAAAGACTGGATTACCGGAACAAGTCCGGTAATGACAAACTAATGGTGCAAACCCCTACCCGAACGGGGTATCAATAGAGGGTGATAGGGCGCTAAACAGCCTTGGCCCAGTATCGGTCATATACAGGCAATCCTCCAGCCGGACGCCAAATTCACCAAAGATATAAATCCCCGGCTCATTGGAAAAACACATGCCAGGGGCCAGGGGGGTTGTCTCGCCGTGGACGAAATTAACCGGTTCGTGGCCATCCATGCCAATGCCATGGCCCAGGCGGTGTGAAAGGCCGGGGGTTTTGTACCCCGGGCCATAACCTTTGCGCTCGTAAAAGGCGCGCACCACGTCATCAATTTTGCCCGCAGGTGTGCCAATGCGCATGGTTTCCAGCGCCAGTTCCTGGCCTTGTTTGACGGTTTGCCAGACCTCGCGTTGCTTTTGGGTTGGTTCACCAAAAACAAAGGTGCGTGAAATATCGGATTCATAATCGTGAACTGAACAGCCGCAATCCATTAAAATCACTTCGCCTTCGCGCACGATTTGCGGTTTGCCCGAACCATGAGGATAGGCGCTGGCCTCGCCCAAAAGCACCATTGAAAATTCCACACTGCCGCCGTAGGCGCGGGTGGCGTCACTCATCATTGTGCTAATTTCCTGTGAAGTTTGCCCGGCCTCTATGCGCGGATAAACGGATCGGTAGGCGGCCATGGTAATGGCGCTGGCTGTTTGCATCAGCGCCAGTTCATTGGCGGATTTATACATGCGCACGCCCCGTGTAACCGGTGCGCCAAAGACAATTTCATAGGCCGGTACAGCCTGTTTCATGCCATCAATAATGAAATGGCGCACGGTTTCCTCAACCGCCAGCTTGCCACCACTTATGCCACGATCCTTGAGGATGCCGGCAACCAGATCAAACGGATTTTCATGCTCGTGCCAGGTGCGCACATCATCGCCAAAGCTCATGCTTTCACGAATGGATGGTTCCTCAAAATAGGGGGTGACAATGGCTATCTCGCCGTCCGCCGGAATGATGGCCCCGGTGAAGCGTTCCGAGCGCCACCAGCGTATGCCGGTAAAATAAACCAGTGCTGACCCTGCCTCCAATATGAGAGCCGATATGCCCTGTTCGCGCATCAGTCTTTGGGCTTTTTCTATGCGTGATTTGCGCTCGGCAACGCCTATTGGTTTGGCGTCTCTGGCAAGGTCTGTAAGGGCAGGGGAGAGCGTTTTCCCGCTCGTCGATACAGCACCAGAGCAGGCGCTTATCAAACCGCTAGCACCGGCCAGTATCAGCAGTTCTCGTTTGTTGATGGTCATTTAATCCTCCTCGCCGGGGGCAATTCGGCTACGTGCCCAATCCAGTAATGTATTGTTTTCAAGCATTTGTTCATAGGCCTTGTCCATAAATCGATCCAGGGTAGGCGGGTCAACCAGTAAATCCATGCGCGTGCGAAAAGTGGCGTCCTTGTCCAGTTCCTTGACCATTCGTGCCGGATTGCCTGCCATCACCACATTTGGCGGCACATCGCGGGTAACAACAGCCCGGGCACCGACAATGCTGTTCTGGCCTATGGAGACGCCTTTGCCGATAAAAGCGCCATCACCCAGCCATACATTATCGGCCAGCACAACCGGTCTGGCGTTATCATCAATGCTGGTGCGGTCATAAAGTCCGTGCCAGTCGCAATCGCTAATGGTGGCATCGCGGGCCAGCATACAACCGTTGCCGATGGTGATCTTTCGCGCCGCCATAATGCGGGTGCCGCCGGTCAACAACACACAATCGCCCAAAATGATTTCACCTTTTTTTTCTGGTGCGGCCCAAACGGTCAGGCGCACCGGTGCATCCGATGATGCAATAACATGCAAGGCGCGCCCGGCCTGAATACCCCCGCCAAAAAGATGCACATGGCGCGCCCCGATAAATTTGGCATGGGGGCCAAGCGCATCAAAGCGCGGGATTAGAAACCGTGCCGTCCACCAGTTCCAGAACCGGTTTTGGGCATCATATAACCATTTGGGGCGGGCATCGCGACGCATAAAAATTCCTGAAAAGCATAAACGGCTATTTATAAGCTTTTAACCATATCCTTCAACAGGGTAGTTACGCCTTTGGGTTAATCTACATCTTATGAAACGCGCGCTAAAAAAATCAGCAAATCCATTTTCGGGATTATGGGGCAAGCGCGCCGCTGCGCCTGGGAAGCAGACAAAGGCGAGCAGCAAGCCTGTCGCTGTGCGTGCAAAAACAGCCGCCGAACTTGCAAAGAGAACCTATGCAGGGCCGGCTCATCTGGTGGCTGCCAGTCTGCTCTGGGGGGCTGGTAGATTATGGCCGCGTGATGAAGTCAGTGAAGGTGCATTGCCCTGGCAGGCGGGGGACGGCACGAGCATCGGTATACTTGGTGCAGGCCTGGGTGCGTATGGTTCGGTTGTGCGAAGTCAGGTACCAACGGCAACGGTTACAGAATTTGACTGGCGCTCGGATGTGGCACGTTGGCGTATGGAACAGGATCAAGCTTCGAGAGCAGAAACAACCTCTACTGAGAAAATTTTTTACGAGATCAATCCGGGTATTCTGTTGCCGCCGCCTATGCGGTGTTCTTGCCTGATCGGCGCAGAACCTGTGTTTGCGCAGACAGGTTCATCCTTGTTACTATGGGCGCGTCTGGCACTTGTCTCAGGGGGAACTATGGTTCTTGAAGAGCTGGCCGTTGATACCCCAAAGCCACCGTCAAAAGAAATTCACAATGGATGGATGGCCCGAAGCGGGCAGAACGCACAATGGTTGCGACTGGATGAACAGGAAGCCGTTTTGCGTCGAAATGGCTTTATTTTTGGTAAAATCAGAGAGCGCACAGGCGCTCATTTGCGGGCGTTAAATTTGACACTGGATATGGCAGAGCAACGCCTTGAACCGTTAAATGAGGCAATAAAACTTGTGCCTTCACTGCAAAATGTGGCCGATCATTTCAATTGTGAACGAAATGCAGCAAAAAATCGCCTGAAAGCACTTGAGCACGGCGCATTAGCAGTTTATCGAATAGAGGTCATCAAGCCCCGTGCCGATGAGCTGATCTAAAAATATAATAACAGCTCTGGCATCCATAGTCGCATTGCGGCCATTGCAGAAAGAGCAAACCATGAGTGTTTTTGAAAATGATGCATTCAGGTATCATGAATCGGTACATTTCTTTTCAGATGAAGCAACGGGCCTACAGGCTATTATTGCTATCCATTCCACGGTTCTTGGCCCGGCGCTGGGTGGTTGTCGTGTGGTTAATTATGCTGATTCTCATGAGGCACTTGAGGACGTGTTGCGTCTGTCGCGAGGTATGAGTTTCAAGAATTCTCTGGCCGGACTGGAACTTGGCGGTGGCAAATCTGTTATTATTCCGCCAAAGCACTGGGATGGCGATCCGCGTCATGTGGGCAAGGATCGTGCAGAACTTTTCCGTGCCTTTGGCCGCGCCGTTCAATCCCTGGGTGGTCGTTATGTTACGGCTGAGGACATGAATGTCAGTGTTGAAGATGCGGAAAATATGGCACTGGATACCAATCATGTGGTTGGGCTTGATGTGTCGCATGGCGGCATGGGCGATCCGTCGCCACTGACGGCAGAGGGTGTATTTCTGGGTATGCGCGCTTGTGTGCGTCGGGCGTTCAAAACAGAAAGTTTTAAGGGGCTAAATATTGCTGTTCAGGGTTTGGGCAAGGTGGGGTGGCGCCTGTGTGAGGATTTGCACGCCGCCGGAGCAAACCTGATCGTTGCCGATATTGTACCCGAAACCACCGCACGTGCGGCTCGACTGTTTGGCGCAAAAATCGTTGATACTGATGTTATTGTTACAACCCGGGCCGATGTGTTTGCCCCCTGCGCACGCGGTTCCGTTATCAATGACGACACCATTGGCGCTCTTGACGTGAAAGTTATTGCCGGTTCCGCGAACAATCAACTGGAGCGTGGTGCGCTGGGGCTGGATCTGATGGAACGCGGCATTATTTACGCTCCGGATTACGTGATAAATGCAGGCGGTGTCATCAATATCGCGCCGGAAATCAAGGGCCAGGTCAACCATGAATGGGTGAACAAGAAAATTAAAAAACTGGAAGACACCGTGGGCGAAATTGTTGACCAGGCCATGAAAAACAATCGTTCCACTAATGATGTCGCCGACGAAATTGCCACGCGGCGCATTTTGGATATGCGTGATGCGGGCAAAGTCTGGCAGCCAGCCTTTGCGAAGAAAATTTCCTTGCAAGAAACTGCTTAGACACGCACTTTTATTATGTGTGTGCGGGCAAAATAATATGATTATTACCCTTCATGTTCGAATTGTAATTATATTTCAACTAAAAGAAAATGTATGGTTAGACGCGTAATCTACATATTGATGCAGCATATCTATAGCAAAGGGCTTTGAATCATGTGGGATCCCAAAATACGCTATCTAATTTTCTCATTGTTATTCACTTTTCTGATACCTGCTGGAGCTGCAAATACTGAAGAACCAACCCTGCCATCGTCTTTTTATGGGCAATGGCAGTCAGATGGTGATGCTTTTGGCCAGACTGCGTTAAGCCTTATGACCTGGACGGTAGATTTGAATGGTCGGTTTTCTCGACTTGATTACAAAATCAAGATGAATCAAGGAACAAATAAAGAAACTGCTTTTATTGGTGTTGCATACTACAAGCCAGGTGAAAACAATATGTTCACAGCATTTTGGGCGGATAATACTGGCGACCTTCACCCCATTAAAGCAACCCTCGATGGTCATACCCTGTGGTCGATTTGGGGAGTGGAAGGTAAAAAACTTGGCCGTACACGCTATGAAATTATTGCACCAGAAGTCATGCAAGTCACAGACTGGATAAAAACAGGTGAGGCATGGCAACAATTCAATAATAATACATTTATTCGTTTAGATGAAACCAACTGAACGTCCAGGACATTCAAGTTGCAAACAAAACACGCTCATATAGCGAGGCTTGCCGTCGCGATAGCGCAGAAAAAACGCGCTCATATAGCGAGCGTCAGCATCGCGATAGCGCAAAGCCAAACGCGCTCATATAGCGGGCGCCAGCACCGCGATAGCGCAAGAAAAATGGTGGGCGATACTGGGATTGAACCAGTGACCTCCTCGGTGTGAACGAGGCGCTCTCCCACTGAGCTAATCGCCCTTTGTGCGCCAGATACTGCGGCCCGGGCGCGTCTATAAGGGGCGCAGGTGGATCAAGTCAAGCTGATAGGTTGTTCAATCAACAAGACAGCGTATGGCCATGACCGCACGACCAAGTATGCGGGGTCTTTGTGCCGGAAACAGGGTGTCGAAACGTCCGGGGTCACCGGCTGGCTCAAAACGTTCAGGCTTGTCGCGCCACCGGCGAACCAGGACTTGTTGTTGCCATTCAAAAAGATAGAACGTTCCGTCTATGAGCGGGCCAACAGCGCGGTCAAATATAATCGTGGTTGTCGCCGGAAAGGCGCGACTGACCGCCCGGTCATTGCAATCAAGCGCGAAGGGGGCTTGCGCCAGTACGGAGGCAGCCAAATGGCGGACAGGCTGGGCAGTGAAGTCTTCGCCCTGATTGTACTCACGGGGCCATGGCAGCACGGGCACGTGCATAATCGGTATATCAAAATAACCATCATGACGTGCCGGTCGGGCAGACGCACCATTGCTGGCACCGTTGGTGAAGCCTTCTAACAACCAGATGCGCTGAACCTCTAATGCTTCTGTCAGTCTTTCCAGTGCGGCTTCGCGGGGGCTGTGGCTTCCATTCTCCCAATTGGCAACGGTGGGCTGACTAACGCTGGCGGCTTTGGCCAGGCGGGCCTGGCTCCAGCGTCTGTTGGTTCTGGCTTCACGAATGCGTTGTCCAATTTGTGTCATCTGTACCCCCAGGAACATTTGCATAACCTATTAGGATTTATTTGTAAAACTAATGGCGTGTAAAATTACTGATAATTAGCAGTAAGGGGGAGGGTAATTTGCCACAATGGAGTGATTTTAGGAAAAATTTCCGCTTATTTGTGATTTTCTGACCATAAAAGTAAAAAAAATCGTAAAATTTTATCAAATTTATTACGAATTCCTCTTGACGATGCAGATTTATAAGCTAAATTTATATCAGAAAATATTAAACTTTGTGGGCCAAGTCCCGCAGACCAAGGAGTAGAGAGAATGTCTGGTGATTATTGCACTGATGATGGCGCCCGCCGAATCAAGTCAAAAATTGAAGATTATTGGCGTGATCGCGGTTATGATGTTGATGTTGCACTGGTAGGTGCCAGTTTTGTTGCGGCCATGCGTTCAGCCCGTACTGATGTACGCTCTGACATGGTCAACGGACTGCCCCGCCACCGCAAGGCAGCCTGAGACAACATCGACTTTCGCCTGTTTGCGATTGCTTTATAGACGATCCTGAAAACCCCGGATGTTCCGGGGTTTTTGGTGCTGGGGGTTTCTCTTTTTGGAGACGTATAGCCATAAGTGACCTTGCCCGGTCGGGAGGTGGCAATCCAATTGGGTTCAGACCCTAATATAAAGCTCTCACTTTTAAAAATTTACCTCAAGCGTGTCACCCCGGAAATTTTGCAAAAAATTATCCGGGGCCGATAGTGGATACCCAACTCATCATGGTTCCCGGATAAAACGCACGTTTTTCCGGGATGACACAAAGCATTGCTAGCAGCAAAGCTAATGTACATCACACAAAGCCGCCTTTGCCATGTCCACATGGTCGTCCTCACCAATGGGGTCGGCAATGATAAAATCGGTTCTTTGTGTGGGTCTAAGCGCATTACGGGCGATGCAGCCCACCTGACCTTGTCCTGTACGCAAAATGGGTATGGAGTTTTCTAAAAGATTACACTTTTCCACATCCCACTCTATGTGGCCTGCGTCTTCGTACCATTGAAAGCTTTTCGGCCACATCTGGTAGACTGTTATCGGGTTTTCTCTTGTAAGGCGGGCGATCTGTGCAGCCAACCAGCCATACCCGCCGCCTTCCCAGTCAAACCAGGTCTCTGAGACATGAGAAAATCCCACATGGAGATAGATCGTATGGTTTTGAAACTTGGCCGTTAATCCTAGAATGTTTTCAGCGGCCTTGGCATCGCGAGGATTCGGATAGTTAGGGCTTATCCTCCTTTTCTTTAATTCGTCCGAAGAAAACATGATTTCAGAACGGGCACGATCATCATTGATGTGGCTGCCAGCATCATAACCAAAAACGGCTATATCGTTGCGAACGACGGTTCCCCGAATGAATTGAAAGTATTGGTTGCGAGAAAAATTTGCATAAGGGTCAAATAAATCCGGTGTTACAATTTCGTGTTTGTAATACGCCTCGGCACCCAAAATGGTTGGCCCGGCTTGTGCAATCTGATCCAGAATACAGGCCGAAACATGGCGGTGCCAGTCAATATTGTGATTTTCATTGACGATAATAAAGCGCGAGCCAGAGGCGAAAAACGCGTTGGTTATGATCGCAATGGTTGGGTCTTCTGCCGTACTTTTTTTACGCTGTTCTGGAATTTCCTTGGCCGAACATGCCATAAGCACAACCAACACCATAAAAATTAAAAACCCGGGTTTGTATTCGGGCATAAAACGCCCCCAAAAATCAAGGGGCTATTGGTTTCCTTGCACGCCCTACTTATCACCAATAATGGTGTATTTGCCGCCTTTTTTCAGTGCCTGTTTGTAGGCGGGGCGGGCATGGATGCGTTTTAGAAACGCCATTGCGTTTGGCCATGTCTTGTCCAGGCCGCCCCGGCCAGCAGCGGCTTCCAGGGGAAAGCTCATCATAATATCTGCACCTGTCAGTGCCTCACCGGCAAACCAGGTGCTGTTGCCCAGTTCTGCCTCAACATAATCCAGCTGGGCGGTGATCTGCGGCATCACAAAATTTTTCAAGGCACCCTTGGCGATGCCTTTGGCGATGGGGCGGGCGAAAAACGGCATGGGCCGGGTGGGCAGAATATCGAACACCAGTTTCAATAATAACGGCGACATGGCGGAACCTTCGCCATAATGCAGCCAATACCGGTAGAGCAGATGTTCGTCAGAGCCGGGTTTGGGGATGAACTTTCCGGTTTTCTCGCACAGGTATTCGACGATTGCCCCGGTTTCCGCGATAACCTTGTCACCATCGGTGATAATCGGCGACTTGCCCAATGGGTGTATTTTTTTTAGCTCCGGTGGGGCCAACATGGTTTTGACATCGCGGGCATACCGCTTGACCTCATAATCAAGACCAAGTTCTTCAAGCAACCATAAAATGCGCTGTGAGCGTGAATTTTCAAGATGGTGAACAATAATCATGATGTTTCCTCGATGTTTGGGTGTTGGTTGAATAAACGAAAGACGGCCTTGGAAACCTGGGAGAAATGATCCAGCACCATATCGGCACCAAGCTTTATCGCCGGGGGGTCGCTATAACCATGTGACATCAAAATGACTGGCACACCCGCTGCTCTGCCACTTTGCAAATCGGCCAGACTGTCCCCAACCATAATCGCCCTGGCGGGTGGGGCTGGTGCGATTGCTGCCAGAACATGAGCGGCATCCGGTTTTTTTGATCTGACATTTTCAGGGCAAAAAATTCCGTCAAAATAACAGGTTAAGTCAAGGGCTTGGATGAGCTTTCGAGCCAGTAGTTCGGGTTTATTGGTGCAAATGCTCAGGCGCGCTCTGGCGTTTATCAATGTGGAGAGACAATCAGTGGTACCATCAAAAATATGGCTCCTGACGGCGATATTGGCACTATAAAACTCAAGAAAATGTGCCAACCTTTCATCCACATCACGAACCTCCGGGGTGATACTGCCTTGAGCAAAAGCGCGTTCGATCAGGGCGCGTGCGCCTTGCCCGATCAGGTCACGCACTTGCTTTGTGCCTATCGCTGGTACGGATGAGCCTTTCATGCAGACATTTAGCGCCCGCACCAGATCAGGGGCCGTATCGACCAGCGTGCCATCCAGGTCAAATGCGATGGTGTAACCTTTTAGAGGCATTTTGCTTTTCCGTACCGGGTTTGAGATGACGAGGCCGCAGCAGCACGCTACATAGTCCATTATTGCAACGATTCTTCAGGTGAAACCTATGCCCCAATTGCGCAGTGCTGTCATCCTCGCAGCAGGTCATGGAACGCGAATGAAAACATCACTGCCCAAAGTGCTGCACCCGGTCGGTGGACGATCGATGTTTTCCTGGGCGGTGGCCCTGGCGCGTGAGGTTAATGCGGGGCTGATTTGTGCCGTGGTCAGCGACAAGTCCGGGGCGGTTGGCAAGGCCGCAGCCCGTGAACTGGGCGGCGGCGGTGTTGCGGTGCAGCACCCTCCACAAGGCACGGGGGATGCGGTTAAATGTGCAAAAAGCGTTCTTGAAGGTTTTGAGGGCAATGTCATCACACTTTACGGGGATACGCCTCTTATCCAGGGGCACACCATAGAGCGGGTCTTTAATGCGCTGGATGAGGGTGCCAGTATTGCAGTTCTGGGCTTTGAAGCCGCCGACCCTGCGGCCTATGGGCGCTTGATTCTGGCCAGCGATGGCACCCTTGACTGTATCGTTGAGGCAAAGGATGCCAGTGACGCGCAAAGGGCGGTAACGCTTTGTAATTCAGGGGTTATGGCTGCCTCTGCGGATTTGCTGTTCTCGTTACTGGATGAGGTAAATAACGATAATGCCAATGGTGAATACTATCTGACAGATATTGTCGGCCTGGCCCGGCAACGCGGATTGAAAGTCGTAACCGTTAACGCCGATGAGCAAGAACTGATGGGGGTCAATTCGCAAGGCGAGCTGGCCACAGCCGAAGCCCTGTTTCAGGCGCGCAAGCGGGCCTGCTGGTTGCAAGACGGTGTGCGTATGGCGGCACCCGATACGATCTATGCCAGTTGGGATACCCATATTGCACCAGATTGTGTGATTGACCCGTTTGTGATTTTTGGTCCGGGTGTTTCCCTGGGTGAAGGTACGCATGTGCGCAGTTTCTCACATCTGGAAGGTGCGGTTGCAGAAGAAAACGTGGCCATTGGCCCTTATGCGCGTCTGCGCCCCGGAACAGAGCTGGGTGCTCATGCCAAGGTTGGTAATTTTGTAGAAACCAAAAAAGCCAAAATTGGTGATGGAGCCAAGATCAGCCACTTATCCTATATTGGTGATGCAATTATCGGTGCCGATGTGAATATCGGGGCCGGGACAATCACCTGCAATTATGATGGCTTTGAAAAACATACCACACGGATCGAGGCCGGGGCGTTTGTTGGCTCCAACACATCATTGGTGGCTCCGGTGCGCGTAGGGGCCGGTGCGGTGGTTGGCTCGGGCAGTGTTATTACCCGCGATGTTCCTGATGATGCGCTGGGTGTGGCCCGTAGCCGCCAGCGCGATATTGAAGGTTGGGCGGAAAGTTTTCGCAACAGGAAGAAACGCACATGAGCAGCGAAACGGCAAAAACACACGCCGCCCGTGCGGCGCTAAATTATGTAAAGGACGGCATGGTTCTGGGGTTGGGATCAGGCTCCACGGCTGATATTTTTACTGAACTTCTGGGCCTTCGTGTTGCCGACGGATTAAAAGTGCAGGGGATACCCACATCACAGCGTACAGCAGATGCGGCAGCTGAGGCGGGCATACCATTGCTCTCTATCGAGCACGCAGACAGGATTGATCTGACCGTGGACGGGGCCGATGAAATTGGCCCGGACTTTGCGCTCATCAAGGGTGGCGGCGGCTGTTTGTTGCGGGAAAAAATTATCGCAAACGCCTCTGACCTGATGGTGGTCATTGCCGATGAGAGCAAGATTGTCAGCACATTGGGCGCCTTTGCCTTGCCGGTGGAAATAGACCCGTTTGGGTTTTCTATCACCGCCAGGAAAGTCTTTGATGTTTTTGGCATAACCGGTTCTGCGCGGCCCGCAGTTAGCCTTCGCGAAGACAAGCGCAGCGGCAAACCTTTTATTACCGATGGCGGGCATTACATACTGGACTGCGCTTGCGGGGTGATTGCCGACCCGGCCAAAACCGCCGCGCAGCTTTGTGCCGTGCCCGGCGTTGTCGAGCACGGCCTATTTATTGATCTGGCGCGTGTGGCCATTATTGGCGGTGAACACGGGGCCGAAATTCTGGAGCGTTGACCATGCAAGAGCATGTGGAGCTGTTTGTTATTGGTGCTGGTTCTGGCGGCGTGCGGGCAGCGCGCATGAGCGCACAGTATGGCGCAAAGGTCGCCATTGCCGAGGAATTTCGCATTGGCGGCACCTGCGTTATTCGCGGCTGCGTTCCCAAAAAATTTATGGTCTATGCCGGTGCCTATGGTCAGGGCTTTGAAGAGGCAAAGGGCTATGGCTGGCTGGCCGATAATGTGCGTTTTGACTGGCCGACACTGATTGCTGCCAAGGATGTGGAGATTGACCGGTTATCGGGCATTTACCGGTGCAACCTTGGTAATGCCGGGGTAGAAATGATCGAGGAACGGGCCAAACTGGCCGGGCCGGACACGGTGCGTCTCGTGCCTTCTGGACGTATCATCAAGTGCGATAAAATCCTCATTGCCACTGGCGGTACGCCGCGCAAACTGGGCTTTGCTGGCGAGGAGCACACTATTACCTCTAACGAGGTGTTCAACCTGCCCAAAATGCCGGGCCATATTGTTATCAATGGCGGCGGTTATATCGCCTGTGAGTTTGCATCAATTTTTGCCGGCCTTGGGGCCAGGGTTTGCCTGATTTATCGGCGCGATACTGTGCTGCGCGGCTTTGATGACGATGTGCGCACCCACATTCATAATGAGCTGATCCGCCAGGGCGTGCGGGTTATCACCCATGCCAATATCACAGGAGTCAAAAAAACCGGCGAAGGTCTGTCTGTGCATCTGGACACAGACGTGCAGATTGATTGCGATGAGGTTATGATGGCTATTGGCCGTGAACCCGCGACCGATGGTCTGGGTTTGGCGGCCGCGGGCGTCAACACAGCCCGGGGTGGCGCGGTGATGGTTGATGAATTTGGGCAATCGTCCGTGCCCGGTATTTTTGCCGTTGGTGATGTAACCGACCGCATCGCACTAACCCCGGTGGCCATTCGCGAAGGCGCCGCCTTCGCCGATAGTGAGTTTGGCGGGCGACGCCATGCCTTTGACCACCGCGATGTGGCCAGCGCGGTTTTCACCCAGCCGCCGGTTGGCTCTGTGGGTTTGAGCGAGCATGAAGCACGCGAGCAATTTGGCGAGGTGGATATTTATAGATCCAGCTTTCGCCCCATGCGCCACGCTCTCTCTGGCTCTGCCGAACAATACATGATGAAGCTGATCGTGCGCACGCAAGATCAGGTGATGGTAGGGGTGCATATCATTTCGGACGCTGCGCCGGAAATTATCCAGATCGCCGCGATAGCACTCAAAGCCGGCCTGACCAAGGCCCAGTGGGATGAAACCTGCGCGGTGCATCCCACGGCGGCAGAGGAGCTGGTGCTAATGCGCGAAAAGTTCACACCGCCCACAAAACGGAATCCAGGGTAGAGTCACAACTGGATACCGATTTGCGCCGGTATGACAAAGAAAAAGTTTGAAGGGACAGCCCCATAAACCCTATTCCGGTTTTTGGAATTTAATCAAAAAGCGGCTGGTTTTGCGCCGCACCGACGGATCAAACACCTGCATGTCCAGATCATCGTCCGGGTTATGCAGGATGTCGCTTTCTCCGACCAGGGTAAAACCGGCCTCTATGGCCAGTGCTTTTACAATCTTGGGAGAAATTCTGTGGGTTAAACCGCCGGTGGTTTGCGGGGCATCCGCCGGGGCGAAATGATCCAGCACGACAAAATAACCACCGGGTTTCATGACGCGCTTTATTTCCGCATAAACGGTCTTTGGCTCTCCCAGGGCAATGCCATCACTGGGCAAATAATAAAGTTCATGCGGCCCCAAAAACCATGTTACCAGGTCAATTGAGCTATCGACAGCATCAAGGGAGTCAAACAGGGATTTCGTCAAGCGCACATTAGCCAGACGGTTATCAGCCAGACGTTCCATGACTGAATCGCCTAAAAAACTGTCAAAACTGGGCGGGTTTTGCATGATAACCGCGCCATCCGGCCCAACAATATGTGCGAACAATTCTGTGTAATATCCCCTGCCGGCTTCCATCTCCAGAATTGACATACCGGGTTTAACACCGGCAAAGGCAATCACCTCGCCAGGTTTGCGTGCTCCATCAGCCTCCCGGTCTTTTTCGGGACGCGTTTCGCTGGATATTGCATCGGCAGCAAGTACCGCATAGTCCGGTACAGCAACAATTGTTGCTGCGTTATCGGGCATACATGCTGACAGGCCCAGGGCGAGGGTCATGGCCAGTGTTGTTTTATAAATATCCATGTGTGATGCTCCCACAGTCAGTTTTGACTTTTGGGTATGATATAGATTTCGGACTATGGGGGCAACCTTCACAAATCAGGGTCTGTCGTCACGATCACGGTCACGATCACGATCATGGTCATTATCGTCATCGCTGCCGCCCGCAGCCATTGCACCAACACCTATAGCCAGAATTATGCCACCGGCAATTAACAGGCCATTGTTAATACTGGTTTTACCGTCTTCACTGGCATTTAATCCATGTGCACCATGCATTAGTGGAACACCATTGAGTTGCAAGGATGAAAACCCCTTTGTCCCCATGGACATATCAAGGATATTAAGATCACCGCCAGAGTATGCAAAGCTGTTATATCGCAGACTTTGTGAGTGCAGGACATTACGCATTTGCAATTTCAGGCCAGTGTGAAAACGATCCTTTGGCTTCACGCTTTTCCCACCCAGGGCAAATTTGAAATAGGCTTGGGCCGTCATATCATTATGCGGACGCAAATCCTGAAATGATTGACTGCTTGCATAGAGTGGATCGGCAAATGCTGTTGAAATACTGGCTGTGGCAAGGGCCACGGCCAGCACCGGTTTGAAAATAATGTTACGCATTGAATTCCCTCATTATGCTATGATTACAACAGAATGACGACACCGTTCAGACAAACCCTCTATTGTGACATGGATAATTTTAAAAATTGACGATTTGGCAGTGGTATGGGCTTTGCTCGGCCATCGCATTGCGATATGAAGCCAGTCAAAATTTACACAGGTGATCGAATGACCAACTGGTCTCCATCAAGCTGGCGTTCCAGGCCAGCCCGGCACATTCCGGATGATTATCCAAACCCGGCAGCACTGGCAGCCGTAGAGGAACGCCTTTGTCATGCTGCACCGTTGGTGTTTGCTGGTGAGGCCAGGGCGCTAAAAGCAGAACTGGCAGAAGCGGCCAAGGGCCGTGCCTTTGTGTTGCAAGGCGGTGATTGCGCCGAAAGTTTCAAGGAATTTTCCGCCGATGGTGTGCGCGATATGTTTCGCGTGCTCATGCAAATGGCGGTGGTTCTGACCTTTGCCGGTGGGCGCCCGGTGGTCAAACTGGGGCGCATTGCCGGGCAGTTTGCCAAACCACGATCCTCAGCTGTAGAGACCATAGATGGTGTCACATTGCCGAGCTATCGCGGTGATAATATCAACGCCATGGCCTTTACGCCCAAAGCCCGCACACCCGACCCGGATCGCCTGATGCAGGCCTATAATCAGTCAGCCTCAACATTGAATTTGCTCAGGGCATTTGCTTCTGGCGGTTATGCTCATCTGGGCAATGTGCATCAGTGGACGCTTGGGTTTGTAACCCGCAGTCCGGCGGGCGCACGGTATCGCAACATTGCCGACAAGATCAGTGAAACTCTGGAGTTTATTGAGGCTTGTGGCATTACCGCCGAGAGCGCACCGCAACTGGCAGGCACCAGTTTTTACACAAGCCATGAAGCCCTGTTGCTGGGCTATGAGCAGGCCATGACCCGCGTGGATAGCACCTCTGGTGACTGGTATGACACCTCGGCGCACTTGTTGTGGATCGGGGATCGCACCCGGCAGGTGGATGGTGCTCATGTAGAATTTTGCCGGGGTATCAAGAACCCCATTGGTATCAAATGTGGCCCCAGCCTTGCCCCGGACGAATTACTTGGTCTTCTGGATGCCCTGAACCCAAAAAATGAGCCAGGACGAATTGTGCTGATAAATCGCTTTGGTGCAGGTAATGTAGAACAGTATTTGCCCGCTCTTGTTCGCAAGGTGGAAGGCGAAGGCCGTGCCGTTGTCTGGTCTTGTGACCCCATGCACGGCAATACAAAAAAAACCGGCAATGGTTATAAAACCCGCCCGGTGAGTGCCATCCTTGCCGAAGTTGGCAGTTTTATGGAAGTTTTACGCGCTGAAAACGCCTGGCCTGGCGGGGTACATTTCGAGATGACGGGTAATGACGTTACCGAATGTATTGGCGGCGCGCGTGAAATAACCGAGGATGACCTGTCATCGCGTTATCACACTCATTGCGATCCGCGCCTGAATGGCGAACAGGCACTGGAACTTGCTTTTCTGATTGCTGAACGGTTGAAAGAAAACCGTGATCGTGTGGCTGCCGCAGAATAATAATAGACGTATTGTAAAACAATAACTTGTCATTGCCCGAACCAGTCCACTACTGTCCGGTTTAGCGATTATTTTTGTTTTCCTCCCCTGCCCTCATCCTGAGCTTGTCGAAGGAGCGGGGGCCTATACAAGGGAGGTGCCGTAGCAAAGCGAAGGCGGAGGGGGCAGGAATGTCAAAAACCATGATTATCAATACGATGACCCGTCAGCCCCCCTCCGAGCGCATCCGCGCCCACCTCCCCCGCTCCTTCGACAAGCTCAGGATGAGGGCA
>JAJFFQ010000055.1 GCA_021776565.1 Robiginitomaculum sp.
GACTGGCTCTGGACATACAACAATGAAAGACCCAATATGGCCATCGGCGGCATCACGCCAAAACAGAAATCGGCCATGGACATGTCCATGGCCGCATAATCGTTCTACTTGCGATGCCCTCTATAAAGGGGGGTATTACCCGGCCATATTAACAATGCCACCACTCACCTGTTCCATCTCGTTTATTGTCAGTTCTCTCATCTGTTGATCTCCCGTTATGTTTGACACGCCGCGTGATTGCAGACAAGGGGCAGTGTGCATTGAGGGGGGGCGAGTCAAGTGTTAATTAGCTAAACGCGTTTAGTGAACATGTTCAGTTTTAGATTCACGAATATGAATCAATGAGTTATTCCAAATAAAATATATTTATAAAGAAATTGTGGTGAACAGTTGAATCCTGCGTTGCACTCTGTATGATTTATTACTTTATTGTGAGGCGGCAAGGAGTGCGCGGATGAGTCCCGTCTGTTTTCAAAAAGCATCATTTCCTGAATGAATTCACTATTGTCCGGTTTCGCAATTCTTTTTGTTTTCCTCCCCCTCTCCTTCGTCCTTCGAGACGCCACACCAGTAGCGCGTACTGGTGTGGCTCCTCAGGATGAGGGCAGGGGAGAGAACTGGCAATGAATCCACTCATTGAACCCCCTCAAATGAAGGTAAAACCATGAGCGCCGCGGCGGACGGGCTGGGGCTTTCGGCCCGTGCGGTGCGGCTGGAACTGGATGAATTGCATAAATTACGCCCGCCCTGCGTGCTGCATTGGGGGCTGAACCATTATGTAGTGCTAAAATCGGCGGGTAAACGCCGCATCGTTATTCATGACCCGGCGCGGGGCAAACGCAGCGTATCCATGGCCGAAGCGTCAAAGCATTTTACCGGCGTGGCGGTTGAATTTACGCCTACACCTGCGTTCGAGAAAAAGAGCAAGCCGGATCGGGTGCGTATGTGGGATTTATGGTCGCGCATGACCGGGTTTATCCCCTCCATTATCCAGCTTGTGCTGCTGGCGGCTATATTGCAGATGTTTGGGCTGATCTCGCCTTTGGTCAATCAACTGGTGGTCGATGACGCCATCGCCAAAGGTGATCTGGAGTTTCTGCAAGTCGTCATCATCGGCTTTGCCATTTTTCTTTTGATTCAAACAGCCATTGGTGCGCTGCGCTCTTATGTGGGCATGGTGTTTGGGCGGTTGCTGACCTTTCAGATGCGCTCCAACCTTTTGCGCCATGTCTTGCGCCTGCCCGCCGACTGGTTTGAAAAGCGCCATGTGGGCGATGTGCTCTCGCGCATGGGATCGCTTGGCCCGGTGCAGGATTTGTTCACCTCGGCGTTTATATCCATCCTGCTGGACGGTATTATGGCGGTGGCCACTTTGGTGTTGATGTTTATGTATTCCAAAACCCTGGCAGGCGCCGTGATCGGCATAGTGGTGCTGTCGTTCCTGACCCGCCTTGCCACTTTCCCCTATGTGCGCCGCATGACCGAGGAACAGATACACAAGGATGCAGACCTGCAAACCATATTGCTGGAGACCATTCGCGGGGCGCGGGCGATCAAGATATTTGGCCGTGAACAAGACCGCCATGGCCTGTGGCAAAATGCCTTTACCGAGGCGATGAATGTCGGCATCCGCGTACAGCGATTTGGCATTAATGCCGGGGTGGTCAGCGGGCTGGTGTTTGGTCTGCTGGACTTAGGCGTTCTCTATATGGGGGCGCGAGAGGTCATTGGCGGGTCACTGACTTTGGGGATGTTTTTTGCCTTTCAGTCCTATCGCGGGCAATTTACCGGCAAGATGAGTGCGCTGATCGGGCAGTTTTTTGCCTTTCGCATGGTTGGCCTGCATCTGGAGCGCCTGGCCGATATTGTCCATACAGACCCGGAAGCCAGTCTTGATGCGCCCTTGGTTATTTCTAGCCTGCTGAAGGGTGCACTGGAGGCACGAAATATCCACTTTCGCTATGGTGACAATGAACCATGGGTGCTGAACGGGGTTAGTTTCGCCGTCCAGCCGGGTGAACGCATCGCCATTACCGGGCCATCAGGGGGCGGCAAAACTACGTTGCTGAAATTACTCATTGGCCTGCATAATCCGGGTGAGGGTGAAGTGCTCTATGATGGTCGCGGCATCGCCGCTCATGGAATACGTGCCATCCGCAGCCAGTTAGGCGTGGTGATGCAGGATGACCGGCTGATGTCTGGCACATTGTCCGACAATATCAGTTTTTTTGACCCCGAAGTGGATATGGAACATGTGGAAACTTGCGCCAAACAGGCGTTTGTTCATGAGGATATTATGGCCATGCCCATGGGATACCTTAGCCTTGTGGGTGATATGGGTTCCATTCTTTCTGGCGGACAAAAACAGCGTGTGTTGCTGGCCCGGGCGCTTTATCGCAATCCCAAAATCCTCTTCCTTGATGAAGGCACGGCCAACCTCGATCAGGAGACCGAGGCCAGTATAATCGCGGTTCTAGAGACCTTGCCCATTACCCAAATCATCGTCGCCCATCGGCCGGCCGCCATCGCCGGAGCCGATAGAGTTCTGGTTGTCCATGGTGGAACATGTACGCAGGTGTAGGGTAGAGTGGTCTCGTGCAGCTTATTCCCAATCCATATAAAGTGCTGTAAATGTTAGTGTATCTATGAGGCCGTGAAGCAATATAATTGGCCATAGGTTGCGTTTGAATACTAAAAACATTGTTCCAAATACCAATGCAATAGTTCCTGTAACGATCAACCCGCGCAGACCTTGGTAATACATATGTCCATACCCGAAAAGTAGGGCGGGTAGGAGTACTGCCAAAACAGTGGCTAAAGGTAAGCCTTTGAAGGCTGTTTGCAGGCGGGTGATAAGGAAGCCCCGGAAGAACATTTCTTCACCGAACGCGGCTGCTGTCCAGACAATGACTAGCCATAAGAGATAGTTTGGAAGATTACCTTTTATATCACCCCAGCGTTCTTCAACACCGGCTGGTACTTCTGACATGAATTCCAGTCCAAGCATTTTCCCGCCTATGAAAACTGCCGCAACTGCCGTCGCAAAGGCAGTAGCGGTCAATAAAACCTGCGGTATCAAGAGCAGTTTTGCCTTTAGGCCAGGAAGGGGCAGCAAGCCCATTTCTAGCCAATTCAATTGGCGAAACTTCATATAGATGGTTAGCAAGATTATCGTGATTACCAGTGATGCCGGCCCGGAAAATCGCCAGAAAAATGGATCCATTACTCTTTTGAGTATGAGTGCGAAGGCAACAAAACCAATCACCTCTATGAGAGCAATCAGTTTTTCGGATTTAACCATCTTAGTCATGATGTCTCACAAATTTTTGGTACGTTTGGTGCGTACTATATGAATTCTGTGACGCTTATTACGTGAAACTAGCGCGATTTATAGAACGATTGTGCCCGCTAATTTTCTCCAGAGCCATAGCCAGATCATAAACAGCATCTTGATACTGCAGCATTTCAAAGGGTTGGTCTGTATTTTCCAGCAGGGGTAGTAAGACGCTATAAAGTCTTGGATCCGATGTAATGCCGTCTTTAACAAAGGGCAGGGACTTGCCTTGCAATGCACTTTGGATCAGTGATGGTTCAATGTAAATTGTGCGATAGCGAAAACCCTCTTCGGTGCCAGCGCGCCCATCATGCATTTCATCGGGGTGAAGCACCATCATATTGCCCGGCAAGGAATGGCGCGTAGCTCCCCTGTAATCAAAACTTTGAACACCCTGCATGGTTATACCAATGGTATAGGTGTCGTGTCGGTGGGGCGCATAGGCCACACCGGTAAAAAACGCTTCTAAACGATTTACGTCAGGAACAGCGCAGTTGTTTTGAATTGCACTCGACTGATCCAGCAATCGTTTTCTCCACACAAGGGTTGTTAAGCGATAAAACTGGTGATGGTTAGCGCCGAATACAAGTTGCATTTGTATAATTGTGCGGATGCCGATGCGCCTTTTCCATGCCTTCGTGAACAAATGGTAAGGTGATAAATCAATAATAGATTTGAACTCTGCCGTGCAGCTCGTTAAGTTTTATTTGCTCTTGGGTTTGAGCCAATAATTCACTCGGGGAGGGGTTGAACATGCCATCACATTCATCACACAAAAAATATATTGCGGCCTTGTTTGTCAGCAGCCTTATGATTGCGCCTACGGCTTTGGCGCAGGGGTATAAGGCTCAAAATATTGCGGGTTTTGAAAAATGGGTTGAACCACCAGTGTCTGCAATGGACAAGGATGAAAACGCAGAGGCAAAAGATAAGAGCAAAGACAAGAAAAAGGGCTTGTCACTCAAACCGGATCGTGTGGTTGAATTTGAAACCGATGAAGCCACGTGGATGTCACTTGATGTTTCACCCGCTGGCAGCACAATTATTTTTGAATTGTTGGGTGATATTTATACACTTCCAATTGCGGGCGGTGAGGCCGTTGCCATCGTTACGGGTATGGGATTTCAGTCCCAACCCGCCTATTCCCCTGATGGTACACAGATCGCCTTTTTATCAGATCAGGATGGTTCAATAAATCTTTATGTTGCCAATGCAGACGGCAGCAAGCCAAAAAAACTGTCATCCATGACCACGGGAGATGGCATGAGTCCGGCCTGGTCAGCCGATGGCAATTACGTTTTCATTTCGCAGGTTTCAAACGGGATTGGCGCTAATGAGATTTGGATGTATCACAAACTTGGTGGCAAAGGCGTGCAGATTACCAAATCACGCCCCAAAGGTGATGCAACACCTCGCGATCAACAGCCCAATGCACAAGGTGTTTCGGCATCAGCCGATGGGCGATACATTTATTATGCCACTCGCCAGGGTGGTTTTGCCTATAATATGACCAATTTTCCGTGGCGCGTTGTGCGCAGGGCTTTGCGCGAAGGCACAACCGATACAATTGTCACGGCGTATGGTGGTGCTATTCGCCCAGCCATATCACCCGATGGTAAAATGCTGGTTTATGGTACACGTCATGAAGCCGATACGGGATTTCGGATCAGGAATTTGGAAACCGGTGAAGACCGCTGGTTGGCTTACCCTGTAACCCGGGACGATCAGGAATCACGTGCCACACGCGACTTGCTACCGGCCTATAGTTTTACACCAGATGGCAGCGCGATCATCACCACCTCCGGTGGTAAAATAGAACGCATCAACATCGCCGATGGTACCCGCACCAACATTCCCTTTCTGGCCAAGGTAAAACTTGATGTAGGGCCAAACCTGATTAACCAGACCAAAGACCCCGAAGGCCCGGTTGTGGCCAGGATGATCCAGCGGCCTGTTCTATCACCCAACGGCAATACCGTGGTATTCTCATCACTGGGTGAACTATACACGATGGCATTGGAGGATGATGCCAAGCCGATAAAAATCAGCCGTGCCGGTACAAATGTTTTTCAGCCAGGCTGGTCGCGGGATGGCCGCTATCTGACCTTTGTCAACTGGACAACGCAAGGTGGCCATGTGTGGCGTATGCGCGCCAATGGCAGATCTAGCCCCGTACAAATCAGCAAAACGCCAGGTTATTATACCGAGCCAAGCTTTACCCCGGCTGGCGATGAAATAGTTGCAATACGATCTTCAAACGACCAGTTTAACGAAGGGAATACAAACGCGCAGCGTGACTTGATCGCGCTTGATATTGCCACTGGTGCGCCGCGGGTTATTTTGCCTGGCAGTAATTTTGGCTCTGTGCATTTTGGTAATGCGGAAGATCGTGTCTACCTTTATGGAGGCGCAGGCGGGCTGTTTTCAATTCGGCTGGACGGCACCGACAGGCGCAGTCACCTTAAAGTCACAGGGGCAGGGCTGTATTTTGCAACCAAACCTGTGCCTGCCAAGGATATTCGCCTTAGCCCCGATGGTCATTTCGCGCTGGCACGGTCACAAGAACAATTGCAGCTTATCGCAGTGCCAACGATAAACCGCGAGGCGGTTACGGTTAATGTTGCCAAGCCCGCGGTGCCACTGAACACACTTTCAAATTTTGGTGTGGATTATTTTGATTGGTCACTAGATGGCCAGAGTATTATCTGGTCAGTCGGTAGCACCATATATACGCAAGCACTGGACGAAGTTGTTTGGGTCAAACCGGAAAAGGATGACGAAGACGAGGAAGCAAAAGACGAAGAGGCTGAGGAGAATGAAGCCGAAACCGATGATGAAAAAGCCAAAGAAGAAGGATCAGAAGAGGCAGACGCTGCCGAAGATTCTGAAGAAGAGAACGACGACGATGAAGACGATGAAAAAGAAGAACCAAAGCCATATAAAAGCTATAAAGCCGATGTAATGGTGCCTCGGGACAACCCCGAAGGCATACTGCTTCTTCGCGGGGCAACCGTCATCACCATGGGCGAACAAGGCACCATTGAAAATGCAGATGTTCTGATTAAAGACGGCAAGTTTGTTGCCGTTGGCGAACAGGGCAGCCTTGATGTTCCAGTGGATGCGCAAACCCGAGATATGTCCGGCAAGTTTATTACGCCGGGCTTTGTCGACAGCCATGGGCATTGGCGCAACTGGAGCCGTAACGAAGTCATAGAAGAACATTTCTGGCCGTTCCTTGCCAATGTTGCCTTTGGTGTGACCAGCGGCCTTGATGTGCAAACCGGCACCACCGACATATTTGTGTTTCAGGATATGGTTGAGGCAGGGCGTATGATTGGTTTGCGTGCCTGGTCAACGGGGCCGGGTGTGTTTTCGGACACAGCGATTGGCTCAAAAAAAGAAGCGGTAAAAGTGCTGACCCGTTATAAGGAGCATTACCGCACCAAAAACATCAAAGCCTATATCACCGGCAACCGTAAACGCCGACATTATGTTTTGAAAGCTGCTAAAGAGGTTGGCATTATGCCAACCACCGAAGGCGGGCTGGATGCCAAACTTGACCTGACGCATATGATTGACGGGTTTGCCGGTAATGAGCATAATCTGCCCATTATCCCGCTTTATAAAGACGTGGTGGAACTGGCGGCACAAACCGGTATTGGTTATACGCCGACCCTGTTGGTGACCTATGGCGGGCCGTGGGCCGAGAACTATTTTTATACCCGGATGAACCCGCATGATAATGTAAAGATGAACCGCTTTATGCCCCACAGCGTGCTTGATAACTCAACCAAACGTCGCCCCTGGGTCAGGGATGAGGAGTATGCCTTTAGCCGTGTTGCCGATAGCGCCATAAAGATACAGCGCGCCGGCGGCAGGGTTGGCGTGGGTAGCCACGGCCAGTTCCAGGGACTTGGTTATCATTGGGAGATGTGGGCGCTGGGTTCTGGCAATGCCACGCCCATGGAGGTCTTGAAAGCGGCTACCATAGATAGCGCGCATATTATTGGTCATGGGGATGAAGTGGGATCTATCGAGCCTGGCAAATTTGCTGACCTGGTGATTATGAACGCGGATCCGCGCGCAGACATCAAAAACACGGTCAACATTCATCGGGTGATGATGAATGGTCGTCTGTATAATGATGATACGCTGGAGGAGTTGTGGCCGCGCCAGCAAACCTTGCCAAAGCTCTGGTATCAAGACCAAGGCCCAAAGAAGAACTAGCGCATTTCGCATTTAATCGGGTTCACGCTTCTCTTTCTTCCCCTGCCTTGCGGGGGAGGTGTCGGCGAAGCTGACGCAGAGGGCAATAACGCCAATCAACATGTTTGCCTATTGCCCCCCATCAACCGCTATCGCGGCCACTTCCCCCGTGAACGGAGGAAGACTAAAATCCGAAATTGCGTACAACTAAATGCGAAATGCGCTAGCGGACAATCTCATCCCCGAAGAAGTGATGGTGCGGCCGAGAAGACTCGAACTTCCACGGGTTTTACCCCACAGCGACCTCAACGCTGCGCGTCTACCAGTTCCGCCACGGCCGCACACTATTTGGTAGGTGAGCGGAGGTATCAAACTTGTTGGCTGTTGTGAAGCCTAAAGCGCATGTAAGGCTAGAGGCGGGTGGTCAAATTGAAAACATCAGGCAGCCGCAGCATCATAATCAAAAACCTGCGCGGCTTCGGTGATACTAATGGCAACTTTTTCGTCCTGGATGATAATCTCGCCCCGGGCAATCGGGTGATTGTTGGCCAATATCCAGACCTCGTCATGTTCCCCGACATCCAGGGGAATAACGGCACCACGACCCATGCGCAGCAACTGGTTCATGGGTAGAAAGGAACGTCCCAGTATCACTGAAATTTCGACATTTACTTCTGAAAGCTGACTCACCTGAACCCCATTTACCTATTGACGCAATACTCGTTTAATGGAGTTTCGCTGCAATGCCTTTCGCATGGGTTAAAACGCCCTACATTAAATGAAGAAAAACATGAACATTTCCAGCTTTTCTTTGTCGCATCCGCACAATCACCCGGCCCAGTGGGTTATTGCTCGTGAACCCGTGTCTTATCCCGATGCAATCACTTTTATGGAAGAACGGGTGGCGGCCATTTATAACGGTGCGGCGCAAGAGATGGTTTGGCTGCTGGAACACCCGCCATTATACACCGCCGGCACCAGTGCAAATACGGCTGATTTAATCGAGCCTGACAGGTTTCCGGTTTTCCGGGCCGGTCGCGGCGGGCAATACACCTATCATGGGCCGGGACAGCGCGTGGCCTATGTGATGCTGGATTTACGAGAGCGAGGCCGTGATGTGCGCGCCTTTGTGCGGGCATTGGAAGAATGGATCATTCTGGCTCTGGATGATCTTGGGGTTGCGGGGCAGGTACACGATGACCGCATTGGTGTATGGGTGTCTCGTGATGACGTGGGTAATACGCGCGAAGACAAAATTGCGGCCATTGGCATACGTCTGCGTCGCTGGATCAGCTTTCACGGTATATCATTGAATGTCAGCCCCAATTTATCGCATTTTGAGGGTATTGTGCCGTGCGGCATTACCGAGCATGGGGTGACCAGCTTGAAAGACCTTGGGCTTGGTCATGACATGAAGGATACAGATAACGCACTGCGGCGTGCGTTTGAACGCGTGTTTGGCCAAACGATAGATATGACCATCTAGGAGGCATTAAAATCGCCCCTACTGTGTCATTGCACGGCTTGTCCGGGCAATCCAGAATTTTTGATTATCTGACATTATTGAAAAGTGCGGGCGTAAACTGGATCACCCGAATGAATCCACTACTGTCCGGTTTAGCGATTATTTTTGTTTTCCTCCCCCGCTCCTTCGACAAGCTCAGGATGAGGGCAGGGGAGGAAAAAGTTGGTGGTGCAAAAATCCTGTCCTGAAGAGCCTTTTTCACCATAACAGATTGTGTCTATTATTCTTTTTGACCCAAGTTAAATCTAAACCGGACAGTAG
>JAJFFQ010000056.1 GCA_021776565.1 Robiginitomaculum sp.
AACCCCCGTCGCAACCAGGTCAACAATACGAAGTCGTAAATCTCGAGATAAAGCCATGAAAATTCCTCCTGATTCCTTGAATCAGAAGAAGATCGCTTCGTAAACCTGTTTTTGACTCTAAACTGGCCGGAAGTGCTCTAGTTGCGGTTGGCCCACGTTTTCTAATCAGCTATAACCTTACCCGTTAAATCATTCATGCTTTCGGTGTTGCGGTTGGCCCACGTTTTCTAATCAGCTATAACCGTAGCCACACTCGCTTGAGTTATAGTTCCGTTGCGGTTGGCCCACGTTTTCTAATCAGCTATAACCTTGGCCCGTTGTCCTTCATGGCCGAAGGTGTTGCGGTTGGCCCACGTTTTCTAATCAGCTATAACTAAGATATGCCAATAGACACATACACTGGCGTTGCGGTTGGCCCACGTTTTCTAATCAGCTATAACAGCAGCAATTTCATCAACACTGTTTTGTGCGTTGCGGTTGGCCCACGTTTTCTAATCAGCTATAACGATACGCCATTGGCCGTCATCAATGCCCTGGTTGCGGTTGGCCCACGTTTTCTAATCAGCTATAACTGTGGAAAGGATCAGCCAATAGTCGCTGGAGTTGCGGTTGGCCCACGTTTTCTAATCAGCTATAACCCCATCGTTCGTCTGATCGTCAATATCTAGTTGCGGTTGGCCCACGTTTTCTAATCAGCTATAACTCAATTGCAATCAAGCCTCTGGAAACAGGGGCTTTTTTGTTGTTTTGATGAACAGAGTTCAGCACTTTTTATGCTAAAAAAGCACCAGTTGTTCCGGGTTTTGATTCGGCGAATCATGCTTTGTTCCTCGAAAACTTATGATGTTTTCATACTGTTTGTCGGTAAATTGCAGAATATCAACTTTTCCTTGCGATGGCAAAGCTGATTCGATTTTTCTGCGATAGGCCTCTACCGCCTCCTTGCCGGAGGTATGGCGGATATAGACGGAGAACTGCGCCATTTCAAAACCGAGGTCTTTCAGGAACAGGCGAAACTGGCTGGCCTGTTTGCGTGCGCGCTTTTCCACAACCGGTAAATCAAATAAAACCATCATCCACATAACCCTGTATCCACTTAATGTTTTCATGACATAGCGACCTGTAATGGCAAGGGTGGCCCTGGCAGTTCCAGTTTTTTTGCCTCCCCGGAGAACACCTGCGCCAATGATACTGCCAGACGATCCAGACAGGTCTGGATCGGTGATGCTCCCTTGGGGCCGCTAAGATCGAAAATGGTAATGGCGGCAAGGGCAGCCTTGGCCTCGCGATCCAGCTCGGTATCCTCCCCTGGCGCAAGGCGACGCACCACCAGATCAACGTAAGGGCGAAACGGCTCCATCAGATCATCGGCGAGGCGCAGTCGCACCCTTTGGTGCGGTTCATGTTTGGTCTATCGACCCGCACCATTTTTGTCGGCGCTATCGCGGTTCTGACGTTTAGCTTTTGAGCGCGGGTTTGGTTCAAGATTACCAGTTTATGGTTTACCAAAATACAAGTTTGTTTTGGACTGAGTATCGCCTGAAAAGAGGTATCCCCGACGGAGCCGAAGCCCCGCCGGGTAAACCTTCAATTGGTAAAACCAACTTACCGTGGCTTCCCAACCGATTTCCCGAAGTAATGCTCACGTAATTGCAACCATAAGTCAAGTCATAAACAAAATAACGAGTCCGCCAGGAATATCAGGAACGATTCGCCAATGTATACAAGTTGTGGTTGAATACACGATAAAAGGGAGGGTTGAAATGGATGTTCGTGACAAATTGAAAAAACTGCGTGACCGCTTTTGTGTGGATGAAAACCTCACTCTGGGACTGGACATCGGTATTGCGTCTTGTGGCTGGGCGCTACTGAATACGGCTAGTGAACAGATACTGGCCGCAGGAACCTGGGGCTTTGAAACCCCGGAGGTGCCTAAAACCCGAGCCAGTAAAGCGGCAGAGCGTCGTGTTTTTCGTGGCCAGAGACGCCGCCTGCGCCGCCGGGCCGGGCGCATGCGCGATATTCGCCAGCTTTTGCACAGGCATGGTTTGTTGACTTCATCCAAACCACCGGTACACAAAAAAGACCAGCCAGAAACGTTGTTTGATCCGTGGAAAATGCGTGCCGAAGGGTTAAAACGAAAATTAGGTGGAGAAGAATTTGCCACCGCTCTCATCCATATTGCCAAACACCGGGGTTATCGCTCCAACTCCAAATCTGAAGGTGCACAAAATGCCCCTTCAGAGGATAAAAAGGCGCTCAGCGGCCTGGCTTCCATTTTAGAAAAATCGGCGCGCTGGCAAACTGTTGGTGAAATGTTTGCGCTTGACCCGGAATTTGCCGATAAAAAACGTAACCGTGCCGGGGACTATTCACATACAGTTTTTCGTTCTCTGCATGAGGCAGAAATTACTGAACTTTTCAAAAGTCAACGCGGTTTTGGCTCACCCTTTGCGGCGCAAGAACTGGAGAGTGTGTATACAAAAACGGCTTTCGATCAGTTGCCTTTACAGGACTCAGAGCAAATGCTGGGAACCTGTCCGTTTGAACTTGGCGAAAAACGCGCCAGCGCGCTGAGTTATTCTTTTGAAAAATTTCGCTTTCTTTCAAAACTGGTTCACAGTCGCGTATCAGACAACAGCCGGTCAGGCCGCAACCTGACCCGTGAAGAATTATCAAAAGCCGTCAACGGCTTTGGCAAGGGTTCCAAAAAGGTATCATGGAAAACCCTGATAAATCTTACCGGCTTGCCCAAGGACACCCGCTTTATTGGTGTTGGCGAAAAGGCCATGGGCAATGATTTGGCTCGGGCTTCCAAACGCTGCGCCTATGGTGCCAATACGCTTTATAAAGTGCTGGGCGAAGCGGCGTGGAACAGTCTCGTTAATACGCCCAAGAAACTGGATGCGATTGCCCATGTGCTGACCTTTCGCGAGGATGTGGGCCGCATCCGTGAGGGACTGGAAGAACTGGAACTGCAACCGGCCATACTTGATGCTCTGATGGCGGCGGTAAAAACTGGTGCGTTTGCCGGGTTTTCCAAGGCCGGGCACATCTCCACCAGGGCTGCACGAAACATCATTCCGGGGCTTCTTGTGGGCAAGGTCTATTCAGAAGCCTGCGAACTGGCGGGTTATGACCATACCCGGGAAAACCCGGCCAAGCTCGACGCTATGACCAACCCGGTGGCCAAGCGGGCGGTGCGCGAGACATTAAAACAGGTCAATGCCATTGTGCAGATGATGGAGCTTCGCCCCGGCGCCATTCATATCGAGCTTGGCCGCGATGTCGGCAAAGGCCCAAAGGAGCGTGGACAGATACTGGCAGGCATAACCCGGCGCACCGATGAAAAGTCAAAAGCCAGAGACGAGTTCTGCGATTTGCTCAATCGCCAAGATTGTTCCACTGGTGAATTGATGCGTTTTGAAATGTGGAAAGAGCAAATGCACGATTGCATGTTCTGTTATCCCCACCGGCGCATTGAACCCGAAGACCTGTGTGATGGTCGGCACGCGGTCGAGATAGAACATGTGTTGCCGTTAGGCAGAAGTCAGGACAATTCATGGAATAACAAGGTCTTGGCCTGTACCAAATGCAATCGGGAAAAGAGAAACCAGACGCCGTATGAATGGTTTGGTGACAATCATGCGCGCTGGAACGAATTTGAATACCGGGTTGTTGCCTTGCGCGGTGAAGGCAAAATCAAGGGCTTCAAAATCCGTAATTTACTGATGCGCGATTTTGAAGAACGCAAAAGCGGGTTTATCGAGCGCAATCTTAACGACCTGCGTTATGCCGCAAGGGTGGTGCAGAGCGAATTGCGCAGCATATGGACACCGGAAGAAAGCCAGCAACGCCGCCGCATGTTTGCCCGGCCTGGTACCGTCACTGGCACTTTGCGCTGGTTGTGGGGCTTGAACCGCTTGAAATACCTGCGCGATGCAGACGGCAACAAAACCCGTATCGAGGATGAACGTCACCACGGCGTCGATGCCATTGTCGTAGCCGCCTGCGACGAAAGCACATTGAACCGCCTCACACGAGCCATGCAGGACAACGAGGAAAAAGGCGTGCCGCCCAATAAAATATCTGACTTCCCGCCGCCCTGGGAAACCTTTCGCAATGACGTGCTGGAGGCGCACAAATTCGCCCCCGTAGCCCGCTCTGAGAACCGCCGGGCGCGCGGTGCCGGACACGCCGCGACCATCCGTAAAATCCGCGTGGAAAACGGTCTGCGCATTGCCTATGAGCGGGTGGCGGTGGACAAGATGACCCATGCCAAGCTGGACCTTGTCAAGGATCCGGATCGCAATCGGGATGTCATTGATGCGCTGTTTGACTGGATTGCCGTTGGCAAGTCTGCCAGCGACCCGCCCTGCCGCCAAAACGGCTTTGAGATCAAGAAAGTCACCCTGCATGCCGAAAAGAAACCAACCACCCAGCGCGCCGGTTTTGAGGCCCATGGCGGCCTGGTTGATAACGCCGATATGGTTCGCCTTGATGTGTTTGAAAAGGCCAAAAAGTTTTATCTTGTGCCAATTTATGCCCATCAGGTGGCCGACAGGGAGGGCTGGCCGGTGCCGCCGAACCGGGCGATAAATGCGCACAAACCCGAGGAGGAGTGGCAATTAATTGACCACAGCTTCTCCTTCCAGTTCAGTCTCTGCCGTTTTTCCTGGGTGGAAGCGGTAACTGGAAAAGGAGAAGTTTTTGAAGGATATTATCGCGGTACCAATCGAGCAACGGGCGCATTCAAAATATCTTTAGAGTTCAGCCGGGCAAAGGAAGTGGACGGCATAGGTGCCCGGACTTTACGGTCTTTCAAAAAATTTCAAATGGATCGGCTGGGCCACAAAACCGAGATAAAATCCGAGGTGCGCACATGGCATGGCGTGGCCTGCACATAAGCAAACCAGCGCATTTGTCGCTGGATCATGGGCGTATCAAGGTGCGCGAGATCGGAGAAAACACGGACGAAACCGAACCCCTGTTTTTCCCGCTTGAAGATGCCGCCTGGATTATTGTTGACAATACCCGCTCAACTCTGTCGGCGCGGCTGATCTCTGCCTGTATGGAAGCCGGAACACCCATCGTTTTTGCCGATACTCGCCACAATCCGTGCGGGCTAGCCTTGCCGTTTCATCAGCACCATGCCCAAACGCAGGTCAGCCGGGCGCAACTTGGCATGTCTGCGCCGTTCAAAAAGCGCGCCTGGGCGCTGACGGTAAAGGCCAAGATACTGGGTCAGGCAGAGAATTTACGCCTGGCCCAACACAAGGATGCACCCGAACTGGCGGTATTGGCCCAAAAGGTGCGCTCTGGCGATCCCAACAATGTCGAGGCCCGGGCAGCACGGTTTTACTGGGCCAGACTGTTTGATGATTTTATTCGTGCCGATGAAACCGACGTTCGCAATGCCCTTCTGAATTATGGCTATGCCTGTGTGCGTGCGGCCATTGCCCGCGCCATGGTCGCGGTGGGGTTTATCCCTTCGGTTGGTCTGCACCATGACGGGCGGTTCAACCCGTTCAATCTGGTTGATGATTTGATTGAACCATTTCGCCCCGTTGTTGACTGGGCGGTTATCGAGCACCTGCGGGTGCGCGGCGGGCAAGAGACAGACCTGACCCTGGATGACCGGCGGGCCATGGCGGCGATTTTAACCCGGGATCTGGTTATGGACGGTGAACAACTCAACGTCTTGCACAGCGCAGAGCGCATGGCCGACAGTTTGCGAAGGGCGATAGAAGCTGGCGATCCATACCGGATTTTATTCCCGAAGGGCTGGTGAAGATGAGCACGCAAAGGGTGAGATTTATGTATTTATTTGTGATGTTTGACCTTCCTGTGGGATCGAAGGCAGAGCGAAGGGCCGCCAGTCAGTTTCGTAACTTTCTAAAAAAGGACGGTTATGATATGATGCAGTTCTCGGTCTATACCCGCATTTGCCGGGGGCAAAAAGCAGTGGACAAACATTTGCAACGAATCGCCAGCGTTGTGCCGTCCGAGGGCGGTATTCGTGCGTTTCAGATCACCGACAAGCAATATGCACGGCAGGTGATTCTAGTTGGAAAACGAAAAAAACAGGAAGAATCCGGTGCAGAACAACTGGTTTTATTATGACAAAAGACAAAATTCACCAGTTATTCCAACACCTTGTTCACAGCCTAGTCTACCAGAGGGAAATCGGTAGGGAAACCACGGCCAGATATAGCTGCTTGATATTGTGCTGGAGAGTCTACCAGAGGGAAATCGGTAGGGAAACCACGGCTGTACAGATAAACAATACCAAGCAGCTATAAGTCTACCAGAGGGAAATCGGTAGGGAAACCACGGCCGGTACGGCTTTGCCCTTTGGTGTTGGTGTAGTCTACCAGAGGGAAATCGGTAGGGAAACCACGGCCATCGTCAGCTAGGCCGCGCGGGAAAATGCAGTCTACCAGAGGGAAATCGGTAGGGAAACCACGGCCAGCACCGAATGGTTGTGGCGGTGTTTGAAAGTCTACCAGAGGGAAATCGGTAGGGAAACCACGGCAAAGAGAGTTCAGGAAAAGTTTGGCGAATAAGTCTACCAGAGGGAAATCGGTAGGGAAACCACGGCTTGGCGGAACGCTGCACTTGCGCCAGTTTGAGTCTACCAGAGGGAAATCGGTAGGGAAACCACGGCAACCACAACAACGAAGATGCACCTACCGGCAATAGTGAGTCTACCAGAGGGAAATCGGTAGGGAAACCACGGCTGCACACCGACACAATACACAGCCGCCGTTAGTCTACCAGAGGGAAATCGGTAGGGAAACCACGGCGATAAATAACAGAGCAAAAAAATTTTGATCTCACGGCGCGAAAAGGCGCCTCCGACGGGGAAAGTCCAGGTTGCGGTTGGCCCACGTTCTCTACTCAACAGCCCAAAGAGGCTGTGCCAGCGTTCAGTTATGAATTACCAAAATTTCTTTACTGCTCGCCGAACTGAAGTTCGGCGAGGCGCGTATAAAGGCCGCCGCGCGCCAGAAGCTCGGTATGGGTACCCTGATCTATGATCTGCCCCCCCTCCATGACCACGATGACATCAGCACGTAAAATGGTGGCCAGCCGGTGGGCGATAACGATTGTGGTGCGGTCGGCAGATATGGTTTCAAACGCCGCCTGAATGGCACGCTCATTCTCGGAATCAAGCGCACTTGTCGCTTCGTCCAGCAGCAAAATAGGCGCATCGCGCAACACCGCCCGGGCAATGGCAAGGCGTTGGCGCTGCCCCCCCGACAGGGTTGTTGCGTTCTCGCCAAGCGGCGTATCGTAGCCTTCGGGCAGGGCCATAATAAAATCATGGGCATTGGCCGAGCACGCCGCCTCCTGCACCTCACTTTCACTTGCGCAAGGTTTACCAAAACGAATGTTATCGGCCACCGAGCCAGAAAACAGCGGTGCATTTTGCTGTACGATCGATATGGCATTTCTGAGCACCACGGGATCAAACTCTTTAATATCAATGCCATCAAGGCTGATAATTCCCTTTTGCGGATCATAAAATCGAAGCAGAAGTTGGAACATGGTGCTTTTACCGGCACCGGAAGGGCCAACCAGGGCGATGGTCTGGCGCGGCCTGGCAATAAAGGAAACATCGCGCAAAGTGGCTGTTTCAGGGCGGGTTGGATAGTAAAAATCAACGCCCGAGAATGTCACCTCGCCGCGTATAATATCTGCCTCAGTTCTTGTAACTTCCGGTTTGGAAATATCGGGTTTGGCAGCCAGTAATTCCATAAGGCGCTCTGTGGCCCCGGCAGCGCGCATAATCTCTGCATAGGTTTCGGTCATCACGCCAACCCCCATGACGGCAACAAAGGCATACATGATAAACTGCGTCATGGTGCCCGGCGTTATGGCCCCGCTTTGCACCTGCACAGCGCCGAACCACAACACCGTTATCAACCCGGTCAGCACAAAAGTGGAAATGATTCCGGTCATGAAGGCACGCACCCTTATGCGGCGCAAGGCAACATCAAACGTGGTTTCCACCGCGCGGGCAAAGCTTGACTTTTCTTCGCTTTCACGGGTAAAGGCCTGCACGGTTTCAATGGCCCGCAGACTTTCGCCCGCGCGCGCCGATGCTTCGGCCAGGCTATCCTGACTAAGGCGTGAAAGCCGTTGTACACGACGCCCAAAAAAGAAGATCGGCCCCAGAATAATGGGGCCAACCGCAAGCATCAGCAAGGCCAGTTTCCAGCTAACCACAACCATGAGGATGAGCGCCCCAAGGGTGGTGGCAATGGTTCGTGCCGCGACAGAAATCGACGAGCCAACAACAGTCTGGATCAACGCGGTATCCGTGGTTAACCGCGAGAGCACCTCGCCCGTGCGGACATAAGCATAATATCCCGGGCTGAGACCCAGGAGATGGTCATACACCGTGCGTCGCAGATCGGCGACAACACGCTCGCCTATGCGGCTGATGAAATAGTAACGCAGCGAACTGGTCAGCCCCAGAACCAGGGCCAGCAAAATCCCCGCACCAAAATAACCCGCAAGACGATCCCCCAACGCAAATTGTTCACAAACTTGCGAATTTGCCGCTCCAGCAAAGCCGCAATCAACCAACAGGCGAAACGCGGCAGGCAGTAACAGCGTCAAGCCGGAGGAGAGGGCAAGGAAAACTGAAAACGCAACCAGCATACCAGGGTATTTCAGAATAAACGGCACCAGACGGCGCAGGGGCTTTGCGCTTCTGGATTTTTCACGGTGATCGCGATCATGTTGCAATTCGGCTGCAAATGACGAACCACGATCGGCATCCACCCGTTCATGAGAGACCTCTTTGCCGGATATATGTGATGGGTCTTGCGCCATATTATTATGTCTCTTGTTTAGCCAAATGCGTTATTTATCCATGTCCATGGTGCTATAGATTATCGTCGAATTCTGGATCAGGCTCACTGGCTGAAAACGCAGAACGCGCCCACCAATGACCGATAATGGCAAGACTTGCCATAGCCGCCAGGGCCAGCAATTCACTGGTGGCGGAGGCTCTAAACACCCATGCCAAAGTGCCACAAATAAATGTTTGCACGGCAAGAATAACAGCCATGGTACCATGTGTAGCCCCCCGGCGCAGGGCCAGTTGATACATGTGATCCTTGTGCGCATGCAGCAAATCCATTCGTTTATATGCACGCCAGGCCATGGTCAGCAATGTGTCTGAAAGCCAGGGCATAAAGATCAACACAACCGCATAGACCGCCCCCGACGGGCCATCATGGATGTAAAACAATGCTATTCCAGCTAGCCAAAACCCTATGAACAATGCCCCCGTATCACCCAGAAAGACTTTCGCCGAGGGAGTGTTTAACGGTAAAAACCCGATCAGGGCTGCAATCAAGGCCAAGGCCATCAAAGCGGCCACACCATTACCTGCATCCAGAGACAATATGGCCAATACTGCCGCCGCGATGATACCACTGCCAGCGATTAACCCGTCCGATCCATCCATAAAATTAACCGCATTACTGAGCACAAATACCCAGAGCGCGGTTCCTGCGAAGGCTATGATGAAAGGAAGGGTGATAGCTCCCTGATCCAGGGCAAAGTCCGATACCGGATAGACAAAAATGGCCGCACCCAATGCCAGAATTGCCAGAACAAGAAATTTTATCCTGGCGTTCATGTCTCGCAAATCATCATAGAGGCCCAACAGGCCGGTGAGCAATCCAAGACCAACAAGTGCCACAGCCTGTGCAGACTGTTCGCCAAAACCATCTCTGGATGCGGCAATGATAACAACAACCAGCACCCCGGCAATAACACCCAAACCCCCGGCATTGGGGGTGGAAACCTTATGAGAGGAACGCATGTTGGGGTGATCCAGAACCCGCCATTTCATCACCACATTTGTGAGTAAAAACGAAACCAGAGCGCCAAGAACTAACGATACTATTATAGGTAGGTTCAAAAGCATACGGGTTTCAATTCTGTTTTGACCAACACGTTATTCATTGCCGATCTCCGCCACAGGGCACGCAAACGGAATGGCCACTACCGGCGGACGGGTTATGTTTTCCCGGCGTAATATCTCGCGTAAATGGGGGTATTGCTCTGCGTCAAAGTAAGGATACCACAGCCAGGCACCGATCAGAATTGGCGGGCTGGTGCGATCAAAGCGGATGATGTCTGCTTTTGCCGCTTGGCGATCCCCCAACATGTGATGCGCCAGCCATTTGGGGCTCGCTTCGTCGGCCCCCATTGCATAAATTTTGTCAGCGGCCATTTGTGCGGCTTTGCGATCACCGTCGGCGCAGGATTGACGCACTTTAACGGTCAGTTTTCCCACATCTGCACCTTGACTATCATACAGGCGGGCGGTCAGCGCCCGGGCCTCGTCCACTGCACCGGCCCACAACAATGCGCGATGGGCTTGATACAAGATATCTGCATCATTGGGATATTGCACCAAAGCGCGCCGGGCGGCATTGGCCGCGGCAGGATAATCTTTTGACCAGACATAATTAATGATAACACTGATATGTTGCACAATTGTATTGTCGGCTATTTTTTCGGCTTGAATATTAGCAGTACGGGCGGCACCGTAGTCTCCCAACCAAACATAGTTACTGGACAAACCGCTCCAGGCATCAAAATCCAGCGGTGCCATTTTAAGGTATTGTTCTTGGTAGCGGACGGCATCGGCCAGGCGAAACTGGTCTGTTGCCTTATCGGCACGGTAGAATAACTGCCGGGGCTGTCCTTCAGACGTCTTAATGGCCTCATTGATACGCAATAAATATTCGCGATAATTATGGTCGATGTTATCAACGTCTTGGGCATAGCTTGTGCTTGGCGTCAGATTTGCCGCCCAGTAGCCACTAGCTTGAAAATGCGCAGCGGCAAATGCCGGATCAAGGGTACGAGCGCGTTCAAATGTGGCGTAAGCCTCTTTAAAAGTCGCATCTTTCCCGAATAAGGCCAAGCCTCGCAAATACGCTTCATAGGCCGGAACCGAGCGGGTGCCGGCACCGGTCATTTTTGCCAGAGCCTTCGGATCCATAATTGTTTCCAGCGCAATGGCGATTTTTACTGAGATGTCTTCCTGAATGGTGATGACATCATCCGAGGTGCTGTCATAGGTTTGTGACCACAAATGAAAGCCATCAGAGGCGCGGATTAATTGCGCCGTCACCCGCAAGCGATTGCCGCCTCGGCGCACCGAGCCTTCAAGCACATGGGCCACTCCCAGTGCCTTGGCGATGGCCGGGATTTCCTTGTCGGTGTTTTTGTATTTGAAGGAAGAGGTGCGGGACGTCACCAACAAGTCAGGCGTGCGCGCCAGGGCATTTAATATCTCCTCAGTCAGACCGTCCGAGAACCATTCCTGATCGTTCTTGGGAGAAAAATCCGCAAACGGCAAAACAGCGATTGATTTTGAGCGGTCAATGGCACTGGAAGCAACATCTGTGATTGCATCCTGTTGCCTCCCCTCTCCTTCGACAAGCTCAGGGTGAGGGGGGAGTGTAGTGCTATCTGAAACCTCGTCCTGAGCTTGTCGAAGGGGAGGTGAAGAAGAAGGCCGCGTCTCCTGCCAAACCACCAATACCGCCACCAATACCAGCCCGGCAACAATCACAAAATCAAGTGTGCGCCCTGTCTTGGCGGTGACGCTCTCACCCTCGCTCACCGCCTCTGTGCGTTTTACGCCCTCCGGCGTCATCTCGAGTGCCCAGGCCAGCAGCATGGCAATTGGAACGCCGATGAGCAGCAAGCTAACCACCAGCGCATCAAACCATACTGGCAAGCCCAAAGCATTTTCCAGCACGCCAGCCAATTGCATCAGCAACCAGCCAATGACCGCATAGACCCCGGCCACACGGAAAATATTGCGGCGGCGCAATTCGCTAATCAGCTTGTTCATAATGGTGTCCCACACAGCGCATTACCGCACCTGCGGCTTTCATAGCGTAAGTTGTACAGATCAGGCAAGAATAATGGAGCGCCACAGAAGAGGAGCAATGTGCTGCGTGCCCTCAGACCGCAAAAGCGGCGAGCTCTTCCTTAAATGGAGGAGTAAAGATAAAACACGGCTGTTTTCTCTCTTCTCTTAAAGCGTGTCAGTAATGTTGACAGAGGAGCCACCCAATTGTACCGAACGCACCCAGTATTGCGGGTAGCGCATCAACAGTGTTACCGCAAGCTCTCTGGCATGCCTGACCGAAGCCGTTAGCGCCACACAGGTTGCACCAGAGCCGCAAAGACGCGCCAATTGAGTTTGCGGATACTCGTTCAGTTCCTGTAGCAGTTCCCCAACCACTGGAGCCTCCTTGCACGCTGCCAGGGTCAGATTATTGCTCATGCCTTTTAATTGTGAGAGGACATCATCTTTGTTGGTTGCAGGAACAAAAGTTTCACCAGTAAGGACAGTGCCATGATCTGTCGCATCAAAGCGCGAAAACACATTTTTTGTAGGCACAGAAACACCGGGGTTAACCAAAACCGCATCCAGCATCGGCCAGAGCGAAACATCATCCAGTATCTCACCGTGACCGCGCATAAAACGAGTTTCGCTCTGCACACAAACCGGAACATCAGCCCCAATACTGGCCCCAATATCTTCCAACATAGGGGTGCTTAATCCACAATTCCAAAACCGGTTAAGGCCGCGCAAAGCAGCAGCCGCATCGGCGGAACCACCCCCAATGCCCGATGAAAGCGGCAAGGTTTTGTGCAAGGTGATTAGCGCGCCTCTCTTCGTGCCTGTACCGTCTTGCAAGGCGCGGGCGGCGCGCAAGACCAGATTGTCCAGCCCGGTGGCCAGGCCTACACCAAACGGGCCATCGCACTGCAGGGCCAGACTCGGTGCAGGTTCAAATGTTAATCGATCACCGGTATCGGCAAAGACCACCAGGCTTTCAAGATTGTGGTAGCCATCCTTGCCAAGGCGCCCGACTTTCAGGCCCAGATTGATCTTGGCCGGGGCAAATTCATGGATCATGCTCAAGGGTTGGCGGTGGCAATCTCGGGCTTGTCACGTAGCCCGTGCGCCAGTTTGTCCTTAACTGCAACGAGGTCAATATCATCATCCGGTTCAAGACTAAGTGTATGGTTCCATTGAAACCTGGCTTCAAGTCGGCGATCGGCCTGCCAATAGGCATCAGCCAGATGGTCGCTAATGGTTGGCTCGCCTGGCTCCAGTTCTACGGCACGTTCAAGATAACGCACGGCCTGTTCATAATGACCCAGACGGTAATGCGCCCAACCAAGCGAATCAACAATATAGCCAGCCTCGGGGCGCAGACTCAAAGCCTTCTCGATCATGGCAAAACCTTCATCAAGATTTTCCCCGGCATCAACATATGTATAACCCAGATAGTTTAGTACATCGGGTTGATCCGGGTTCAGGGTCAGTGCTTTGCGAAAATCGACAATGCTTTCACGCCATCGTCCCAGGCGTTCCAGCACTGTGCCGCGGGCAAAATATATCTGCCAGTTCGCCTCATCACCGGCCCGGGCAATCAGGCCTTCATAGATCGGCAAAACGGTTTCATAATCTTCCATTGAGCGCAGGGCATCGGCATAAACACCAATCAGACGATCGTCTTTGGGGTGTGCTTTGGCAAGTGATTTGAAAATCACCATGGCTTCATCATTGCGTTTCAGGCGAAACAACACCCGCGCCCGGTGAAGGTCTGCATCAAGACGATAGGGCGAGGTTTTTGCAATGCTATCAAAAGTAGCCAGGGCATCATCAGGGCGGTTTGTCGCCTCCATCAACCGGGCCAGTAATTGCACCGCAGCCCCATTATCTGGATTGATAAAACGGGCCATCTCAAGATAAACAAGTGCCTTGTCAAAATGGGCCTGTGCAGCGAGCACCTGGGCCGTACCAAAAAGCGCCTCGGCGGCACCATCACGAGCATTGTTTACCAGCCGTGGGGGCAATTTTGCCCTGGGCCTGGCATCAAGCCTGACCAGTGCCGCACTTGACAAGGGCGCTTCGGGAAAAGCGGCTATGGCTTTTGTATATTGCTCTCTTGCCTCATTGATCCGGCCCAAACGTTCAAGAAACCCCCCGTAGGCAAATGCCGCCCGATCTGAGAGTTGTGATGGGCCGGTCGCACTTTTATACGCTGTTTCGGCTTCGTCCACACGTCCGGCCAGGTCAAGCATCAACGCCGTGTGCAATTGAACAATGCTGGCAAAAATCGGGACATCACTGGCGCTGCCGATCAGCACAAGCGCCTTGTCATTATCGCCGACACCATAGGCCGTCCAGCCGTTCAGCAAATGGCGTACTTCATTATTAAAAGGCCCGTAATTACCATTCGATAAAATAACTTGCGCGCTTGCAAATCTGTTACTGCCCAGATCAAACGAAGCAACGCTAAGACGCATCAGAGGCGCTTCATCATCACCGCCCAGTGCAGGGCGAGCAAACACGGCACTATCAGGAATGTCACCTGCCAATAACGCACTTAAAAAGGCATGGCGACGCAGCAATGAATTTTGCGGCTCTTTTTCCTGTGCGGCGGCATAATAGTCTGCGGCAGCGCGCACATCATTCATGGCACTGGCATAACGTCCAGCCAGGTAATTACCGTAAGCAGATTCAACGGTTCTGGCATTCCCGTCATTGACCAAATTGTCAGTGGTGCATGAGGAAAGCGCGAAAAACACCAGACCTACAAGAGAGAGCATAATCCAGTGACGGATGATTGATTGATATGTCATAGACGAAAAATACCCAAAATCACTATGGTTTCAAGTCATGAGCACATCACATATTCGGATAATTGGGGCCACCTGCCCCCTCCGGACACGTCCAGGTAATGTTTTGTTCCGGGTCTTTTATGTCGCAGGTTTTGCAATGCACACAGTTTTGCGCATTGATTTGAAACCGTGGGTTTTCGCCTATCTCATCATAAACAAACTCATAAACCCCGGCCGGACAATAGCGTTGCGCCGGCCCGGCAAATTGCGCCAGGTTCACATCAACCGGTATAGTGGGGTCGGACAATTGCAAATGCACAGGCTGGTCTTCTTCGTGGTTGGTGGCTGAAAAAGAGACGCTGGTCAGCTTGTCAAAGGTAATCACGCCATCGGGTTTGGGGTAATCAATGGGTTTGTGTTTGCTGGCCGGTTCCAGTGATTTGGCGTCTGACTTGCCATGTTTCATCGTGCCAAAAAAGGAAAATCCACCGGTGATGGTATTCACCCATAAATCCATACCAGTTAGCGCGATACCACCAATCCAGGTGCCAAATTTACTCCACAATGGTTTTGCATTACGCACAATTTTCAATTCGCGATGCACCGGGCTGTTTTTATACGCGCTGGCATATTTATCCAGTATATCGGCGCTGCGCCCGGCCTGCACAGCAGCAAAAGCGGCCTTTGCTGCCATCATGCCGGTACGCATGGCATTATGGCTGCCCTTGATACGCGGTAAATTCATAAAGCCCGCCGCGCAACCAATCAGCGCCCCGCCGGGGAATACCAACTCTGGCACAGACTGAAACCCGCCTTCGGTCAGCGCCCGTGCGCCATAGGCAATGCGTTTGCCGCCCTCGAGTGTATCGCGTATCGCCGGATGGTTTTTCAGGCGCTGAAATTCGTCATAAGGCGACAGATAGGGGTTTTTGTAATTAAGGTGCACAACCATGCCCAACGAGACATAATTATCCTCGAAATGATAAAGGAACGAGCCGCCGCCAACAGCATTACCCAGCGGCCAGCCAAATGTATGTTGCACCAGGCCGGGATCAAATACTTCGTCGCGCACCTGCCATAACTCTTTGATGCCCAGGCCAAATTTTTGTGGCTGGGTATTTTCGTCCAGCCCGAATTTTGCAATCAATTGTTTGGAAAGCGAACCACGCGCCCCCTCACCGATCAGGACATATTTGCCGTTCAGTTCCATGCCCGGCTGATAATCGGGTTTGTGTGAGCCATCTGCGGCTACACCAAAGATACCCGCAACAACGCCGCGCACTGCGCCAGCATCATTATAGAGCACCTCGGACGCGGCCATGCCGGGATAAACCTCAACCCCCATATTTTCCGCTTGCTCGGCCATCCAGCGACACAAATTGGCCAGTGAAACAATATAATTGCCGTGATTATGGATCAACGGCGGCATGACAAAGCCTGGCAGGGTTAATGAGCCAGCCTCGCCCAGTACCAAAAAGCGATCCTTGCTCACGGCTGTCTTAACCGGCGCACCACGTTCCACCCAATCTGGGAATAACTCATTCAGACCGCATGGATCCAGCACTGCACCCGAGAGGATATGCGCGCCAATTTCGGAACCTTTTTCCAGCACCACAACGGATAAGTCCTGACCTGCATCCATGGCCAGTTGTTTGAGGTGTATGGCGGCACTAAGGCCCGCAGGCCCAGCTCCGACGATCACCACATCAAAATCCATGGCCTCGCGTTCTTGTGTTTGGTCGCTCATCAAATCCCTCTTGTGTATTTTTCTGTTCTTCTCTTAGCGGACGCATGGCGCAAGGGCCATACCTTGTATGATCTGCTGGTGCCCAACCGTGCAATTGTTTGCAACTTGCTCTAAACTGGCCCTGAAAGGCACAGCGATGAGTGGCACAGACAAAACACCTGTTGATATGAAAGAGGCCCATGCGGCACTTAATGGCTGGTGGGAAATGGCTGGTATTGATGTGCCCCCAGCACAAAGACAGCCTAAACAGGCTAAAACACGCCGCGCAACGGCCAAACCCATACAGCAAAGCATCCAGGTATCTGCACAGGCACCAAAAGCAATGCCATTAAAAAACGCGCAAGCCGCCGCCGCAAAAGTGGATACACTGGAGGAGTTGAAAACTGCACTGGAAAGCTTCGATGCCGGGCCAGTAAAAGCAGGCGCGCGCAATACCGTCTTTGCCCGGGGCAGCGAAAGCGCGCCCCTTATGGTTATCGGCGAGGCACCCGGGCGTGAGGAAGATGAACAAGGTCTGCCCTTCGTTGGCCAGTCAGGCAAGCTGCTGGATAAAATACTAAGGCTTGCCGGATTTGGGGACGAAGATATCTACATCACCAATGCATTTAACTGGCGCCCGCCGCAAAACCGCAAACCAACACCGGATGAACTGGCCATGACCTTGCCGTTTCTGGAACGTCACATCGCGCTGCTTGCCCCCAAAATAATCATTTTGGCTGGTGCCAGTCCCATGCAGGCTGTGCTGGGCCTTAGCGCCGGTATCACCCGCGCCCGCGGGCAATGGCATGACTATGCAGTAAAAAACCAGGACGGCACGAAAAGTGCTAAAACCATACCCGCCTTACCCACCTTCCACCCGGCGTTCTTGTTGCGCGCCCCACTGGCCAAACGTGATGTCTGGCATGATTTGCAAAGTGCGAAAGAGCGGTTGGAGGAGATGGCAGAGGGTTGAGTGATGAGTCATTCCAACGCCTTTACTCCAGAAGACATTCGCACACTCAGAAGAAAATATTTCACGATTCACTCGCGATACAACAAGCTTTTCGGTACTTTGCCTCCAGATAGCAATAGAATTCCAGAAAATGAGAAACGCCTGGACGTTACAATCAACATGTCCTCTTCATATGAAGACGGACATCTCAAACTTCGTCATATCGGCGCAGGCCGTAAAATAGATTCACATTTGATGCACTAAATCAGACTCCGGCCACGTCCTGACAAAATGCAAACAGGCATTAATGATGACCTGCGCTCTTGGGACTGGTTCGATGCCTGATGGGTACAGAGTCTGGCTTTGAAGAACAGAGCATTAATTGGGAAGTGACTGTAAAAACCCCCTTATCTCAGCATTAACAAGAGTAGGGTTTTCGAGGTTTGGCAAATGTGCCATATTCGCTAGTTCACGCCCATTAGCATTATTTAATTTTGTCATAAGCATTGTATGACGTTGTTTCAAATGTGGAAAATCCAGCGATCCCCACAATAAAAGCACTGGGACATTGATATTGGAAAGACGACTCCAAGCGGCTGGAGGTTCATTTTCTAATGTCAGTGGTAAATGGTTCAGAGCCAGCCCGTTCATATCAAAAAACAGATCACGCACCTCACCCGTGACTCGATCCGGTTTGCTCAGTGGGCCATCCAGCCAGATATTGGCCTCTATTTCATTGACCTGTTTGAGATCGCCTACTTCATCAGCAGTATCGAATTTTTCTAATATTTCAGAGGTGTCACCAGAATATTCAGGCACTGGTGCGCCGCTGATGGCAGTTGCAATAAGTATCAGGGCCTGCACTCGCTTTTGGTTTAATAACGTGAAATCTATTGCTATTCGCCCTCCCTGAGAGCACCCTAGCAAGATCGCAGCATCAATGTCATGCGTATGGTAAATTTGTGCCAAATCTCCAGTCTGAGAATAGGCTACGTTGGGCGATTTAGTTTTTCCAAAGCCGCGACGGTCATAAGATATTACACGAGCTACATCACCAAGCTGTGTGTGCTGGCCATTGAACATTCGACTATCTGCAACCCCTGCATGCAAGCAAATCATCGGTTTGCCGCTCCCGGTTTCAGTGATGTGAAAGTTGGCCTCACTTGATGCACAGGGGATTTTGGTAGAGTGTTTCATTGCATACCCCTAAAATGGCATCAAACAATTGTCGACAACAACCATAATTGAAAAATCTGTTTTGCTGGCGTGAAATGATACTATACACGCTGAAATGACACCACCAGGTCAGGTAAAAGACCTCAAGGGTGGCGTCATACCGGCGCAGGCCGGTATCCATTGTGATGCATCAAGATAGGCCCCGGCCTATCGCCGGGGTGACGGGAATAGGGATTATGCAACGGCGTTTTCAGATCAGGTGACGCCCACCCAATTCGTCGCCCTGCGGATTTAGTCCGGGATCTATACTTATTGCCAATATACACTGACCTTCACAATGGATCCCAGCACGGGGGCCGGGATGACAATAGAGGTGGCGTACAAACAAACCCCGTGGATCATTCTTCAGGCACCAGCCCCTCACCTTAATCCTCTCCCCATGGGAGAGGACCCGCGCCAAACAAAAAAACGCCCCGTGAGTTTCCTCGCGAGGCGTTTTTGTAATGTTGTAAAGGAGGGTGTTGATTTCCTCGTTTTTCATCCTTCATGCTTCGACAAGCTCAGCATGAGGGTTGATGGTTGAGGAAACATTCAATTCAGCCCTGCAGACCTGGCGGCGACCTACTCTCCCGTGCCTTAAGACAAAGTACCATCGGCGCAAGGGGGCTTAACTACCGAGTTCGGGATGGAATCGGGTGGGGACCCCCCGCCATAGCTACCAGGTCAGCGGGGATGAATTGAATGATGAACACATCTGCTATCCTCTCCTTCGACATACTCAGGATAAGGATTATATTGGTGCTGCTCCAGCCCGCGCTGGAGTTAATATGATGTTCGGGTGCTTGATATTCCGAAGGGACGATGCAATCGCCGCCCACGAACATTGCCTAAATCAAGCCAATCGAGCAATTAGTACTGCTAAGCTTCACATGTTACCATGCTTCCACACGCAGCCTATCAACGTGGTGGTCTTCCACGGCTCTGATAGGGAAATCTAGTCTTGAGGCTGGTTTCCCGCTTAGATGCTTTCAG
>JAJFFQ010000057.1 GCA_021776565.1 Robiginitomaculum sp.
AACCCCCGTCGCAACCAGGTCAACAATACGAAGTCGTAAATCTCGAGATAAAGCCATGAAAATTCCTCCTGATTCCTTGAATCAGAAGAAGATCGCTTCGTAAACCTGTTTTTGACTCTAAACTGGCCGGAAGTGCTCTAATCAAAATGTATGGCAACGCGCCGGAAAGTTTCAAAGGCCGTTACAGCCCCGCCGATTGCACCGGGATTAAGAAGCGCAAGATTGAGGGTGAGCCTGACAAAAAGTTAGTTAGTACGTCTTATGTTGAGCGCAGCAACCTAACCATGCGGATGCACATGCGGCGATTTACCCGTCTGACAAACGGTTTCAGCAAGAAGATTGAAAATCACGCTCATGCCGTTGCGCTTCACATGATGTATTACAATTTCGTTCGGATACACAAAACTCTACGCATGTCGCCAGCTATGGCTGCTGATGTTTCCGATGCGCTTTGGGATATGAAAGACATTGTGAAACTGGTAGAAGATGCGGAAGCGGCTAAGCCAACCAAACGCGGGCCCTACAAGAAAGGTATTTCAAACTGACCCACTACCATAATTTTGGCTTTTGTATACTCCTGCCCCCTCCACCAAAACTGACGTTTTCGCACCTCCCCCGCAAAAAGCAGGGGAGGAAAACAAAAGTAATGGATTACCCGGATGAACCGGGTAATGACAGGTTGAAGTTTTACCTTAACCCACAATTTCGTCATCGCTAAAGAAAAACGGGATTTCTTCTGCGGCAGTCTCTACGGCATCAGAACCGTGAACGGAATTGGCTTCAATGCTTTGTGCAAATTCCTTGCGAATGGTGCCCGCATCGGCCTCGGCAGGGTTGGTTGCACCCATAACCTTGCGATAGGTTGCAATGGCGTCTTCGCCTTCCAAAGCCTGAACCACCACCGGGCCGGAGATCATAAAGGTAATAAGATCAGCAAAGAACGGGCGTTCTTTATGGACTGCATAAAAGCCTTCGGCTTGTTCGCGACTAAGAAGAATGCGTTTTTGCGCAATAATACGCAAGCCTGCTTCTTCGATTTTGGCGTTGATGGCACCGGTGAGATTACGTTTGGTGGCGTCTGGTTTAATGATTGAAAATGTACGTTGCATGGCCATGAGGCGTTTCCCTGAACTTAATGATTTGGCGCGCCTATAGCAGTGCGCTTTATCGCTGTGAAGAGACTTTTGGCTAGTCTTGTGCAGCTATCCCTTTTCATCACACAAACAAACCCGCTATATCCGGCAAAATCTTTTTCGAGAATGGCGTTATGCTTCACATAAATAATCTGGTTTGCAGGGTCGAAGGACGATTACTGATCGATAATGTCAGCTTTGCCTTGCTGCCACGCACCCGTATGGGACTGGTGGGCCGTAATGGCACGGGCAAGTCCACATTATTGCGCATTATCAAGGGTGAACTGGAGACAATATCGGGAACATCCAGGATTCGCAAAAGTGCGCGGATGGGATCCGTGGATCAGGAAGCACCAGGCGGGTCACAATCCATAATGGACTTTGTGCTAAGCGCCGATACAGAACGCCAGCAATTGCTGAGTGCAGCAGACACCGAAACTGACCCCCATAAAATTGCTGACATTCAAACCCGCCTTTCAGACATCAGCGCGTATTCGGCAGAGGCCAGGGCAGGGGCTATTCTACACGGTCTTGGGTTTTCAACGCAGGAGCAAAACAATTCTTGCTCAAGTTTTTCAGGCGGTTGGCGCATGCGGGCGTCTCTGGCCGCTATGTTATTTGCTGCGCCGGATTTACTGCTTCTGGATGAGCCAACCAACTATCTTGATCTTGAAGGGGCTATCTGGCTGGAAACGCATTTGAAACGGTTTCCGGGCGCGGTGCTGATCGTTTCTCATGATCGTGATTTGCTGAACACATCCGTGCACCAGATTGCGCATTTGAACGCTGGAAAAGTCACCATTTATGAAGGTGGTTACGATTCCTTCGAGAAACAAATGGCCGAGCGCCAACGCCTTGATATGGCCATGCGGGGCCGTCAGGAAGAAGAGCGCCGTCGCCTACAGGCCTTTGTTGACCGGTTTCGTTATTCGGCGTCCAAAGCGCGTCAGGCCCAAAGCCGGGTCAAACGTATGGAAAAAATGCAACCCATCGCCACCATAGTCGAAAACCCGGTTGCCCCCTTTGATCTGCCTTGCCCAAAACGCCCCATGGCCCCGCCAATGATCCGTTTTGAAGATGCCAGTGTAGGGTATGAGCCTGGCAAGCCGATCCTGAATAATCTCAATCTTGCCTTTGACCCTGATGATCGTATTGCGCTTCTGGGGCGTAATGGTCAGGGCAAGTCCACGTTTGCCAAATTGATTGCGGGCAAGTTGGCGGTGATGGGCGGGCACATGAGACACCACAAGCGTATGCAAGTGGCCTATTTTGCCCAGCACCAGCTGGATGTTCTGACCCCCGAAGAAACCGCTTATACCCATGTGTGCGCGCTTATGGAAGGTGCCAGTGAAGCGCAAAGGCGCTCTCGACTGGCACGTTTTGGTCTTGGGGCGGCACATGCGGAAACCCCGGTGGGTGATCTTTCGGGCGGCGAGAAGGCGCGGTTATTGCTCAACCTTATCGCTTTTAATGGCCCCCACCTTCTGATCCTTGATGAACCAACCAACCATCTTGATATGGATAGCCGCGCCGCCCTTGCCGATGCGCTGGACACATATGAAGGGGCAGTTCTGCTAATTAGTCATGACCGTTTTTTGATTGAACGCAGCATAGACCGTCTGTGGATCGTACAAAATGGCACTGTTCGCAATTATGATGGTGACATGGATGATTATCGTCGCCAGATGGGCGAGAAAGAGCGCAAGGCATCGTCTCAGGTAAAGGTTCAGGCGGGGCTGGCAAAGCGTCAGGCCAAGGCAAACCGCCGGGAATCACTGGCCCCATTGCGCCGCAACATTGCCCGCCTAGAGGCAGAACTGGAACGGTTGCGTGCGGGGGTTGTGCAGATCGAGGCGGCCCTGGCCAAACCCGAGCTTTATGATCGAGACCCGGAACAGGCAACATCATTTAATATGAAACGTAACCGAACCCTGAAACGTATTGAGGAAGTCGAAAATTTATGGCTGGAAGCGCAAGAGAAATTTGAGCGCGCACGTAATCAATAAAAACCATTTAGGGTCTGGACTCAATTGGATTACGCAATTCTGTTTGGCGAGGAAGGTTAAGATGCCAGTAAATTCGACGAAGGACAGGTTTATCCCTATTCAAGGAAAATTTACGCCGCAGATTGGCCTTTTTCGCCAAACCCTGAAGGGCGCGATGAATTT
>JAJFFQ010000058.1 GCA_021776565.1 Robiginitomaculum sp.
TGGGGCGTAAATGCCCTGATGACCCAAAAGTTCAGGTGGGCGCAGCATAAAAGAGACCACGGTCTCAATCAGAGGACGCTCCCTCAGGAGACGATACGGTCGCCGGGATTGTACCCCTGACGCGCGCCGCAGACACCGCCTGTACCTAACCTAGGCCGGATGGATATAGATTTGGAGGGGGTAATGCAAAAAGAAACATGGATTTACTGCAAAACTTTACAGATTTTTGCCGTCATCAAGCTGTTTGGCGAGTTTTTCGATACGACTGGCCGCATGGGCAAGGGTTGTAACCGCACTCTTTGTCCCATCGATACCCTTGAGTTCGCCTTCGGCGCTATTGGCTTCAAGTTTGGTAATTTGCGCCGATAATGTGCTGGTGGTTTTTTCTGCTTCGCGCAGCTTGTCGGCCAAAACCAGAGCGGCCATTAAAAACAGCCGCAAATCACCGATCTGACCAACCTGATCGGCAAGCTCGCTAACGTGGGTATCAAACTGTCTGCCAAGAGCGGCCACGGCCTCTTCTTCGCCATCTTCACAGCCAACTGCAAAAGCACGACCGTTTACAGAAATTGAAACCTTGCCCATCAGACCTCCCCAAGTGCATTACGCACTTCGGCAATGGCAACATCCAGAGCGGCCCCGGCCTCTTTGGCAGCGATTTCAAGGGCATCTGCCCGCGCCTGAACGGCATCAAGCCGGGCAGCAAGGCGGGCGCGATCTTCATCCACGTCACCGGCATCGCGGGCATCTTTCATGCGTGCCAACATAGCGGTAGTACTGGCATCCAGATGATCCAGTGCCGTATTGAGTTGTGCGCTGGCTTTTTCAAGCTCTTCCTGCGCGGCCTTGCCGGACGAATCGCTGTTTTTAGTATTGCTCATACCTCTATTGTGACGCGTAAGCGTCGCGCTGCATAGCCCTGCTGCCTATGGCCACATGCAACTGGACGTAACTCGCTGTCCGGGGTATAGGCCAAAGTATAGTTTCAACGTGTGCGAATCTACTTCGCGCCGGGTTTTATAGCGGGAGTATTCAATGGCAGTACGGGTAGCGATCAACGGGTTTGGCCGCATTGGCAGACTGGTTTTACGATCCATAATCGAACATGGACGCACCGACATCGAGGTGGTTGGCATAAATGACCTTGGCCCGGTCAACACCAATGCCCATTTACTCAAATATGATTCGGTTCATGGCCGCCTTGATGCAGAAGTCACCACCGATGACGACGACATATTTGTGGGTGGCAAGGCCATTCGCGTTACCGCCGAGCGCGATCCTTCCAAGCTGCCCTGGGCTGAACTTGATATCGATGTGGCACTGGAATGCACCGGATTTTTCCTCTCCAAGGAACTGGCGGGCAAGCATTTGCAAGCCGGGGCCAAGCGGGTGTTGCTATCGGCACCGGGCAAGGATTCTGATAAAACTATCGTCTACGGCGTCAATCATGATGTGCTGGGCGCTGATGACATTATTGTCTCAAACGCTTCTTGCACCACCAATTGTCTCTCGCCCGTTGCCAAAACCCTTAATGACGCTGTGGGCATTGACCGCGGCTATATGACCACCATTCATGCCTATACCGGCGACCAGCCAGTGCTGGATCGCCTGCACTCTGATCTTTACCGCGCGCGCGCCGCGGCTCAGTCCATGATCCCCACCTCAACCGGTGCCGCCAAGGCGGTTGGTCTGGTCTTGCCAGAATTGGCGGGCAAGCTGGATGGTTGCTCAATCCGGGTGCCGACACCCAATGTCTCCTGTGTTGATCTGACCTTTGATGCGGGCAGGAAAACCAGCGTGGACGAGATCAATAATGCCATTATTGCCGCTGCCGATGGGCCGCTTAAAGGTATTTTGGGTTATTCAGATGAACCTCTGGTTTCCATTGACTATAACCATAATGCCAATTCCTCGACCTTCGCTTTGCCACAAACGCAAGTGGTCGATGAAACTTTTGTGCGTATTTTGACCTGGTATGACAATGAATGGGGCTTTGCCACCCGCATGTCTGATACGGCCATTGCTTTGGCGGCCTTTATCTAGGGGTTGACGCTGTGGCGTTTCGCACACTGAATGATGCCGATGTAGAAGGTAAGCGAGTTCTGGTGCGTGTTGATTTTAACGTACCAATGAAAGAACGCGTGGTTAGCGATGACACCCGTTTGCGGTCGGCCTTGCCCACCATTCAGGATTTACAGATACGCGGCGCAAAAGTGATCTTGTTATCGCATTTTGACCGTCCCAAAGGTGAGCGCGTAGCGTCTATGAGCCTTGCGCCTGTGGCCCCGGCATTGGGTAAACTTCTGGGGTCAAAAGTTACCTTTGCCAATGACTGTGTGGGCGCGCCAGCACAAAGCGCCATAGCCGCAATGGGGCCAGGCGATGTACTCTTGCTTGAAAACACACGGTTTCACCCGGGCGAACAAAAAAATGACCCGGCACTGGCACGAAGGATGGCCGATCTTGGCGATTTATTTATGCTGGACGCATTTTCCGTAACCCATCGCGCTCATGCTTCAACAACTGGAATTGCCCACTATCTTCCCAGCTATGCTGGCAAGGCCATGGCCCGCGAGCTGGAGCATTTGCAAAAGGCGCTTGGTGAACCACGTCATCCGGTACTGGCTGTTGTCGGTGGCGCCAAGGTTTCCACCAAGATCGACTTGTTGCAAAACCTGGTCGAAGAAGTGGATATGTTGTGCGTGGGCGGTGGCATGGCCAATACGTTCCTTCATGCCCTGGGCAAGCCGGTGGGGGCCAGCCTGTGCGAGAAAGACCTGGCCTTTACCGCCAATGCCATTATGGCTGCTGCCAAAACAGCTGGTTGCCAAGTATTGCTGCCCATTGATGTCGTGGTCGCGCAAAAATTTGAAGCCGGTGTTTCCAGCCGGACATGCAGCCTGGATGAGGTCGGCGACAAGGACATGATACTGGATGCCGGGCCAAAAAGTGTCGCGGTCTTGAAGACGGCAATGGACACTGCCAGAACTGTGATCTGGAACGGCCCACTTGGTGCGTTTGAATTATCACCCTTTGCTGCTGCCACAGACGCTGCGGCGCTTTATTGCGCTGATCTGACACGTGCGGGAAAGCTTGTTTCGGTTGCAGGCGGGGGCGACACTGTCTCGGCATTAAACAAAGCCGGTGCCGCAGACGGTTTTAGCTTTATTTCGACGGCAGGAGGTGCTTTTCTTCAATGGATGGAAGGCAAGGCCTTGCCTGGTGTAGATGTATTGAAAATTAAATAGTGGGGAAACACTGATGAACATTGACGAACTTTGCAAAACGGCCAATGCCATGGTGCAAAAAGGCAAAGGTATACTGGCTGCTGACGAAAGCACCGGCACCATCAAAAAACGCTTTGACAGCATTGGTGCGGAGTCTACGCCGGACAGTCGCCGGGACTGGCGCGAAATGTTGTTTCGTACCGAGCCAGCCATGCAGGATAGTATTTCCGGCGTCATCCTGTTTGATGAAACCCTGCGCCAAAGCGCCGTTGATGGCACGCCTCTGGTGGAACTGATCCGTAGTGCCGGTGCTATTCCAGGCATCAAGGTTGATATGGGCGCACAGGATATGGCCGGTTTTACCGGTGAGAAAATCACCGCTGGCCTTGACGGTCTTCGCCACCGTATGAAGGAATATTACGATCTGGGCGCACGCTTTGCCAAATGGCGCGCGGTGATCGAAATCGACGCCAACCGGCCCTCCGCCGCCTGTGTAACCGCCAACTGTCATGCTTTGGCGCGCTATGCCGCCATTTGTCAGGAAGCCAGTATTGTCCCCATCGTCGAGCCGGAAGTTCTCATGGATGGTGCCCATGATCTGGAACGCTGTTACGAGGTTACCCAGTGGACGCTACAGCACCTTTATATGGAATTATTCATGCACGGGGTTGTGCTGGAAGGCACGGTTCTCAAACCCAATATGGTTATATCCGGTAAAAAATGCATCAATCGCGCCACTGTGGAAGCGGTGGCCGAAGCAACGGTAAAATGCCTTAGATATTCTGTTCCTGCCGCCGTACCGGGCATTGCCTTTCTGTCTGGCGGACAATCAGACATCGAGGCTACTGCACACCTGAACGCCATGAACACAGGTGCTAACCTGCCGTGGCATTTAACCTTTTCCTATGGCCGGGCGCTGCAAGCGGCACCTCTGGCGGCATGGGGTGGCAAACCCGAAAATCATGACGCAACCCAGGCCGCCTTTAACCACCGCGCCAAAATGAATGGCCTGGCGACACGGGGTGAGTGGAATGACAGCATGGAAGGATAGAATTATGCCACAAAACCTGAAAACCCTTATAATGATTTTGGCTGTGTTGTCCCTGTCTACAATTGCGTCACCCGGCATCTCTCAGGAAAATGGCAAAAAAGACGGTAAAACTGAAACTGCGGCCACATTGGCAGCTAATCCCGAAGATATCGCCAGCATTGAAGCCATTATTGGCGCGCTTTATGATGTTATTTCCGGCCCGGCCAGGCCGCGCAACTGGGATCGTATGCGCTCACTTCTGGTGCCGGGTGCCCGCTTTATCGTACGTAATGCCAAGGCAGAAAATGGTCTGCGCGTCCTCACTCTAGAGCAATATATCGCCAGTTCCGGAAGCTATTTTCTAAAAAATGGTTTTTTTGAAACCGGTATTCATAATGAAATCGTTCATTATGACAGTATCGCCCATGTGTTCAGTACCTATGAATCCCGCCACGGGGAAGGCGAAGAGCCATTTGCGCGCGGCATCAATTCTATCCAGCTTTTGCACCATAATGATCGCTGGTGGGTGGTTAGTGTTTACTGGCAACAAGAATCTGAAGATACGCCCATACCGACAGAGTTCTTACCATCTGGGCAATAGAACTACACATCCATAGGGTGGGGCACACTGGCAATGACGAGCTTGAATTTTAGGTATATGCTACACGTCATACCGGCAAAAGTCGGCAGCCAGTCAGGGAAGAAATCTTCATGACCACACTTATACGTGGCGGCACGGTCATAACCGCTGAGCAGACATTTCGCGCCGATGTATTGTGCGATGATGGCAAAATCGCTGAGCTGGGCGAGGATTTGGAGACGCCAACCGGGGCAGAGATTATCGATGCGGGCGGGCAATACGTCATGCCGGGCGGCATTGATCCGCACACGCATATGCAGCTTCCCTTTATGGGCACAGTGGCGTCAGAGGATTTTTATACGGGCACGGCAGCGGCCATGGCCGGTGGCACCACGTCAATCATTGATTTTGTTATTCCCGACCCCCAGCAAAACATTATGGATGCTTATCAGGCCTGGCGCGGCTGGGCTGAAAAGTCTGCTGCCGATTATGGGTTTCACGTTGCCATTACCTGGTGGGATGAAAGTGTGGACAAGGATATGGGCACGCTGGTTCGCGAAGAGGGCGTGAACAGCTTCAAGCATTTCATGGCCTATAAAGGTGCGATCATGGCCGATGACGAGATACTCTATAACTCGTTTACCAGATCGCTTGCCTTAGGTGCCATGCCGACCGTCCACGCCGAGAACGGCGAATTGGTGTTTCAGCTACAGAAAAAACTCATCGCCGAAGGTATTACCGGGCCAGAGGGACACCCGCTGTCCCGCCCGCCAGCCGCAGAAGGCGAGGCCGCTAACCGGGCGCTACGCATGGCCGAAGTGATCGGTGTGCCGCTTTATATCGTCCATGTTTCAACATCTGACGCACTGGAAGAGATCAAACGCGCCCGCAGCAATGGTCAGCGTGTTTATGGCGAGGTGCTGGCCGGGCATTTGATGATTGATGACAGTGTGTATCGTCACCCGGATTGGCAGACGGCTGCTGCCCACGTGATGTCGCCACCCTTTAGGGCGCCTGAACATCAGGCCGCCCTGTGGAAAGGTTTGCAAGGCGGGCATTTGCACACCACAGCAACGGATCATTGTTGTTTTTGTGCCGATCAAAAATCCATGGGCAAGGATAATTTTGCGCAAATTCCCAATGGCACTGCCGGGGTCGAGGATCGCCTGTCTGTGCTGTGGACGCACGGCGTTGGCACGGGTCGTTTGACGGTCAATGAATTTGTTGCAGCAACCTCGGCAAACGCGGCCAGGATTTTCAATATTTATCCGCAAAAAGGCTCGGTCAGAGTAGGTGCCGACGCTGATCTGGTGGTTTGGGATCCAGAAGCGAGCAAAACCATTTCGGTTAAAACCCATCACCAGAATGTGGATTACAATATTTTTGAGGGTATGGAGGTAAAAGGCCTGGCCTCACACACGCTCAGTCGCGGCGTGCTAACCTTCAAAGACGGTGATTTACGAGCGGTTAAAGGCGCGGGACAATACGTCAAACGCCCGGCTTTTTCGGCGGCATTCGATGCACTGGCCAGGCAGGCTGCCATGAAAAAGCCGGTACCGGTGAAACGCCCATAGAGGATTTGAATATGGTCAAGCCAGGCACCGTTACCCCCATTCTTCGGATATTTGACGAAACCAAAACCCGTGAATTTTATCTTGATTTTTTGGGGTTCTCGATTGATTTTGAGCATCGTTTTGAAGATGGGCTACCGCTTTATATGGGCGTGTCATTATCTGGTTGCCACTTGCATTTGTCCGAGCATCACGGTGATGTCTGCCCCGGTGCGCATGTGAGAATCTTGAACGAAAATGTCGATCAGTTCTGCTCTGACCTTGCTGGCAAAGCCTATAAATATGCCCGGCCCGGCGAGGCCGAAGAAACACCCTGGGGCACCAAAGAGGTGACGCTGTCCGACCCCTTTGGCAACAAACTGACCTTCTATCAGCAAATTTAGGCGGCCTTTGCCCCATCATCCAAAAAGACAGCCAGCTTGCCAAAGGCGGCGCTCCAGCCGCTGCGAATAATTTCGCTCAGCGCAATGCCACCATCCACATTCATGTCTGGAATACCCGTAAGGACAAGTTGAACAAGAGTGCCACTTTCAACCTCTGTAAATTCCACCACAATTGCCATGGGATCATTGGGGTCGCCCGAGGCGTAGGCCAAACGTGAGGGGGGATCATATTTCGTAAACACAGCGTTTCCCGGAACCACATGGATGCCCTTGACGGTTATCTCATGGGTGTATGTGCCGCCGACGCATGGTTCAATTTCTGATTTAACATTGGTTGTATCAGCGCACCCCCACCATTGCTCAACCTTGCTGGTTTTTATCCAGGCATCAAACACGGCTTCACGCGGCGCATTATAAACGCGCGTTACCGTTAATGTGCCATCTGCATATGATGTTTCAGTGTTCATTTTTTGCTCCTGTTTTTTGTAAATAATCTTCCACAGCATCGAACTGTGCCTTCCAGAACTTTGTGTAATGGGTGATCCAGTTGCTGGCCTCTTGCGCAGCTTTGGCATTAACCCGAACAAAGTTTTCCCGCCCGTGCCTGGTGCGTTCAATGAGGCCCGCGCGCTCCAGAACCCGCAAATGCTTGGAAACGGCGGGTTGTGACATGGCATAGGGTTTGGCCAGTGAAGACACATTGCACACACCGCCCGATAACTGGGCCAGCATCCCCCGGCGGGTCGCGTCCGACAATGCGCCAAACACCAGATCAAGTTGATTTTGATTCATAACCATAAGGTTATATATTCGGGTATAACCGATTTGTCAACGCCTGTGCCCCTTCCTTGGTGACCATCGTCGCCGGTGAGGTGATTGAGCGTCCGGCCAATGGGGTATGGAAATTATAAAAGATCAAAATATAGTGGTTGACAGCTTCATATCCACCACATGTCTGGTCGGTTACCCGCTATAGGAGAAAAATTATCCAATTTTTGCCCTTGCCATAAAGGTTAATATAGTTAAGAAATTACCCTGACGCGTGTATAACAATTCAAAATTACGCGTCCTGGGGAAACATAAAGGGGAGTACACTATGTCCACAGCAAAAATAATCTGGATCGTCGGCGTTCTTGCAGCGATCGTTTTATCATTTATGAACACAGGCTATGACGGTGCCATTATTGCCGTGCTTGGTTTGGCCGGCGGGTTTTTCGTCGACAAGGATCATCGCCTGGGTTTGATCGTTTCAGCAATCTTTCTGGCAGGTGGCGCAGGCGCGCTGAACAGTATCCCGGAAATCGGCGGTTATTTCACGGCGATTCTGAGTAGCTATGGTGGCCTGTTGGCTGCGGCTTCGGTGATGGCCATTGCGCGCACCACCTTTGATCGCCTGAAACCTTAAAAACAAAAAATCAAAATAATTATAGCGGGTGCCTTCGGGTGCCCGCTTTTTTTGTGACATAAGGTCAAAACTATACCCGATCCGCGCCCCCGGCTGGATAAGTCTGGGTGTTTTGCACGCGCCCCCTCCGCCCCACCACAATTCATTGTGGTGGGACACCTCCCCCGTAAACGGAGGAGGAAAGCGGTTTTTTCTTTCTTCCCCCGCCCTCATCCTGAGCCTGTCGAAGGATGGATTGCCCGAACCAGTCGGCAATGACAAGGGCGGGGATAACCTGCCATTTATCCCCATCCACGCTCACAAGGGTCGTTTAAGGGACACGACCTGACCCTTGGCTGACCCTTGGCTGACCTTCATCTGTCCCTTAGCTGACCCTTATGAGGGCTAATTTGACCCTTAAATGTCCCTTGGCGACCCTAAGAAATGCGGGGATAAAGTGTGCTTGTCCACGCCATGCCCGGCACCGCTATAATCACGCAGTTTGGAATTCAGGATTACATTTGCATTGTCCAGCCCTCAACGCCCATGGCCGCCTGGCGCAGGGCTTCACTGAGGGTCGGGTGTGCATGACAAGTGCGGGCAATATCTTCGGATGCGGCACGAAACTCCATAGCCAACGCCGCTTCGCCGATCATTTCTGAGACATTGGTCCCCATCATGTGCACGCCCAGAACTTCGTCGGTTGTTGCATCGGCCAGCACTTTGACGAAGCCTTGTGTTTCATGATTGGCGCGGGCGCGGGCATTGGCGGTAAAGGGAAACGCGCCTTTTTTGAAAGCTATGCCGGCCTCTATCAGTTCTTCTTCGGTGCGGCCCACCCAGGCAATTTCCGGCGCGGTATAGACTACTCCCGGGATGACAGCATAATTTACATGTGCGGCCTTGCCGACGATGGCCTCGGCACAGGCCGTGCCTTCTTCTTCGGCCTTGTGGGCCAGCATGGGGCCAATGGTGCAATCACCAATAGCCCAGATGCCCGGCACACCGGTTTGCCAGTTTTTTGTTTCGATAAAGCCGCGTGGGTCGGTCTTCACCCCGGCAGTTTTTAGCCCCAAGCCTTGCGTAAAGGGACGACGGCCAATGCACACCAGAACAACATCGGCCTCAAGTATTTGCACATCCCCGCCCTTGGCTGGCTCCATAGATAGTTTCAGCTTGGTTTTTAGTGTCTCGATGCCAGTGACTTTCATGCCCAGATGAAAGCCCATACCCTGACGCTTGAAAGCACGCTGGGCCTGTTTGGCAATTTCGCCATCTGCACCTGGCAATATACGCGGCAGGTATTCAACCACGCTAACCTTGGCACCAAGACGTCGCCAGACCGAGCCAAGCTCCAGCCCGATGACACCGGCACCAATAACCACCATGGTCTTTGGCACGCGTGGCAAGGCCAGTGCGCCGGTGGAGGAAACAATGCGTTTCTCGTCAATTTTCGTCCCCGGCAATGGCGTCACTTCGGAGCCTGTGGCGATGACGATATTTTTGGTGACAAGAGAAATTGTCTTGCCCTTGGCATCGGTAATTTCTACTGCGCCTGGCCCGGCAATACGCCCGGTTCCGGTTATATGCTCGACCTTGTTTTTCTTGAACAGGAACGAAATGCCCTTGGTTAGGCCATCAACAGTTTCACTTTTGGAAGCCATCATTTGTGCCAAGTCCAGCGAAACGCCATTGGTTTTGATACCCAGGGCTGCATAGGAGGTGTTGATGTTCTCATAGGCCTCCGAAGCGTGAAGCAAGGCCTTGGAGGGGATACAACCCACATTCAGGCAGGTGCCGCCCAAGGTTGCCCCCTTTTCAACACAGGCGACCCTCAAACCCAATTGTCCGGCCCGTATGGCGCAATTATAACCGCCCGGCCCACCGCCAATAATAACCAGATCATAGGTGTCTGCCATGGAATCGCCTTGTCCTTGCTCAAAATTCGCTTCATACGTGCAATGTAGTCAGGATGACGTCAACCATCAAACAAAGTCCGACTCATTTCGCCCAATAGTTTGACAAGCGCAATCCGTCTGTCCTTCACAACTTCAACGCCAATAGTGCATCAGTTCTGAAACAAACCCGTCGCGCAATTCAAAGTGATGATAAAAACTGCCGCGTGTCCTTTTTGCCGCTACACACAGGCGATCAATACGCATGGCCTCCGGGCCTTTTTCGCCGAGCAAGGTAAGTGCGGTTTCCATCCAGTCACGGCTGGAAAAACGTGCCATATCCTCAGCCCAATCCCAATCCAGCCAGGCCAAGCGCGGCTATCAGTGCAAAAAATAGCCATTGTGGAAAATGCAAAAATTTTAGTCTGCGTGTTACGATCATGGAAAGTGAGAAGAGAAAAAAAGCTATTGCCAATAGCGTTGCTGACCAGGCCAACAGGTTATATTTTGCATTCGTTGCCGCTAACAAATACATGATGGCCATCGCTGCAAGGGTAAGGGTGACAAGATGCCACCCATACCAGCTGGTATATTTACTAATTGTATCAATCTCTCGTGTCGCCAGGATTGGCCTGATAACAAACCGACCACCAACAATGACATGGGTCAGGCAAACACAAAATGTCCCAATTCCAGCCAAGGCAAACCAGATGTTCATCATTTCCCCCCTCTCTTCAATCTGTACGACTGAAGTAAAATAAAGCGATACAGTCGATCAGCCTGCGAAGGCATCTGCTGTTACGTCAACGAACCACCCTTTATGAGCGTATCATAATCCTCGACCATCTGGCGGGACATATCGCCAGGTGTGTAGGCAATGCCTTTAATTTCATTCACCGGGGTAATTTCCACGGCTGAACCGACAATGAAACATTCTGAAAAGCTTCGCAATTCATCTGGCATGATATGGCGTTCATGAACGATCAAGTTTCGGGCATGGGCGATTTCCATAACCGTTGCCCGGGTAATACCATCCAGTATCCATTGCGCGCTGGGGGTATGTAGTTCGCCATCGCGGACAAAGAAAATATGCGCGCCGGTACATTCAGCAATGCGGCCTTCATAATCCAGCATCAACGCATCGTTATATCCGGCCTGGGCGGCGGCATCCTTGGACAGGGTGCAGATCATGTATAGCCCGGCGGCCTTGGCCTTTACCGGCGCACAAACAGCTGGCGGACGACGCCAGTCAGCAATGGTTAAACGAATCCCCGCCATTTTATCGGCAAAATATGTGTCCATTTCCCATATTGCGATGGCAGCATGAACCGTATTATTCTTGGCAGAGACACCCAATTGCGTCGCCCCGCGCCAGGCAACAGGACGCACATAAGCTTGCTCTATTCCCGACATTTCCCGCAATTCAAGTTTGGCAGCCTCAAATTCATCGACACTATAAGGAAGTTCAAAACCCAACAGTTTACAGGAGTTTATAAGCCGTTTTGTATGGGTGCGGCTTTTGAAAATCTTGCCATTATAGGCACGCTCACCTTCAAACACGCAAGAACCATAATGCAAACCATGGGTTTGTATGGAAATCTGCGCCTGGTCGCTGTCTATGAACGCTCCATCCATCCATAGTTTGCCACTGGTTTGCCGAAAAAGGAGGGAGCTGGCCATAAAAAGCCTCATTATTGTTGTTTGATGGTGTTAGATGTTGAACTGCACGGGTTTTATCAGTGCATGACAACAATGACAAACCGCGTTAGCTGTTCACATCATCAGCAACGATTTCTTGCTTTTCTCGTCAGCTAAACATTTAATATAGCCGCGCAGAATGGTGGAGACCCCAAGTGAGCACAACAGAACAGGGAAAAGCACATTTACTGGTCGTCGACGACGATAATCGCATCCGCTCGCTATTAAAAACCTATCTGTCAAAGTACAATTACCGGATCACAACTGCACCAAACGCCGTAAAAGTACGGCGTTTGTTCAAAACCCTGACATTTGATCTGGTGGTACTGGACATCATGATGCCCGGTGAAGACGGCATAAGCCTGACCCGGTTTATTCATGAAACCAGCGCCATTCCAGTATTGCTGCTTACCGCACGAGGCGAAGCAAGCGAGCGCATAGACGGTTTGCGGGCCGGAGCTGATGATTATTTATCCAAACCGTTTGAGCCAGAAGAATTGTTATTGCGCATCGCCGCAATTTTAAGGCGCCAGCATACCCACACCCATGATGGTTCCATGCTGAATTTTGGGCCATGGCAGTTTACCCCGGCTACGGGCGAGCTAACCGGCCCTCATGGGCGGGTGGCGCTGACCGACAATGAAACACGACTTCTTGGTGCCTTGGCCAAACGTCCGGGAGAAGCCTTCAATCGCCTTGCCCTGGCGCGGGATTCAGCCGTGGCCGAACGCTCCGTCGATGTCCAAATGGCACGTCTGAGGCGAAAAATTGAAGAGAATCAACGCCACCCGCAATTTTTACAAACGGTTAGAGGCGAGGGCTATCGCCTGTTGGCCCGCCACACAACAGAGCAAAACTCTTCATGAGTATCAAGAATAAATATACCACGCTGAGGCACAGGATATTCAAACGGCGGCGTTTGCGCGATTTTACCCCAAAAGGCTTGTTTGGGCGCTCACTTCTTATCATTGCCTTGCCAGTAGCATTGATGCAAATTGCTGTTTTGTGGATGTTTTTTGACTCGCAATGGGAAACGGTGACCACCCGCCTGTCTGAGGGTGTTGCCGGAGATGTGGCAGTAATCGTCACTCAGTACCAACAAAACCCAGGCACAGAAAATTTTGCAAATTTGTCACAACTTGCTCAGGAAAAAATGCACCTTTCGGTAGTTTTGCAACCAGATGGCGCTTTACCTACCAGTCTGCGTTCGTCCATTTTCTCAGTGCTGGATCGCACTTTGCGCGGGGCATTGGACAACAAGCTGGAGGCACCGTTTTGGTTCGATACAACTCGCTATCCGGCTTATGTGGATATACGTGTTCAGACAAAAGCAGGGCTTTTGCGTTTTATCGCCCCGCGCGACAAGGTCTTTTCAACCTCTGGTCATATCTTCGTTTTCTGGCTGATCGCAGCCACTTTTATACAAACCGGAATTGCGATTATTTTTATCCGCAATCAGGTCAAACCCATTCAACGACTGGCAAACGCCACCGACCGTTTTGGCAAGGGGCAGGATTATCCTGGTTTTTCACCTTCTGGCGCACGGGAAGTAAGACAGGCAGCTTCGGCCTTTCTTGAAATGCGCAATCGGATTGTACGGTTTGTTGAGCAGCGCACCGCCATGCTTGCCGGGGTTAGCCACGATCTGCGCACGCCATTGACGCGGTTAAAATTACAATTGGCCTTGATGGATAATCATACAGGCATTGGAGATGCTCTTCAGGACATCAAGGAAATGGAACATATGCTTGATGGTTATCTTTCCTTTGCCCGTAATGAAGCAGAAGAAGACAGCGGTTTTGTAGATGTGAGCGCCCTGATTACCCATTGCGCACAGAACGCCCGGCGTGGCGGCGCGCAAATTGAACTGCAAATCGAAAAAAACCTTGGCGTTTCAGGTCGTCAGGATGCCCTAAGGCGATGTCTTGGTAATCTCATTGATAATGCCGTGTGTTATGGTGAGACGGTCTGCATTACCGCTTACCATGACAAGACAAGCGTTATTGTGCTTGTTGAAGACGATGGGCCGGGTATTGAAGATCACCTTGTCGAGGAGGCGTTTCAACCCTTTAACCGCCTTGATCCATCGCGCAATCTCAATTCAGAAGGCGTTGGTCTTGGCTTGTCCATTGCCAGAGACACGGCGCGCGCCCATGGCGGTGACATTAGCCTTGGTCGATCTAAAATAGGTGGCCTGCGCGCCCTTTTACACTTACCAGAAGACGTTCAGGATTGAACACCCAATTGACTGGATCGGCGTGCGGCGCTGCTCACAGCCCGCCGCATAATCTCTGCAAAGCCACCTGATCCCATGAGCACATCCATTGCTGCCGCAGTGGTGCCCCCTGGTGAGGAAACTTCGGCACGTAATTGCGCCGGATCGCAACCCCGTTGACGTAACAGTTCACCCGCGCCGGCAACGGTTTCGCAAGCCAGTTTTTGGGCAAGAGCCGGCTCCAGTCCTTCGGCAACACCGGCGGCAGCCATAACCTCGGCCAACAGGAAAACATAGGCAGGGCCAGAACCGGAAACCGCCGTGACAGCATCAATGGCCTTTTCTTCATACACCTGCTCAACAATGCCTGTCGCCCCAAGCAGGGCGGTTGCCCGTGCGCACGCCTGTTCATCCACGCTGGGTGCTGCGACAAATACCGTTGCGCCGCGCCCGATGGCGGCTGGCGTGTTGGGCATGGCACGAACAAGTGGTCGTGCCCCGTAATAATCCTGTAACCGGTTCAGGGTCAGCCCGGCTGCCACTGAAACAATCATTGTGCCTTGCGGTAATATCCGGGTGAGGGTTGCAGCCACCTCAGCCATAATCTTGGGCTTAACAGCCAATACAACGGTTTCAAGCAAACTGGACTGGTCTTTATCCAGAGATGGTACAATCATGATTTTGAAACGTTGGGCAATATCTTGTGCCGTTTTCGATGGTACTGGATCAACAATGACAAGCCAGCCTTGCTGGTCAATCAACCCCTGATCGAGCCAGCCGGCAACAAGCGCCATACCCATATTGCCCGCGCCGATAAGCGCCAGGCGAGGTTTGCGCGCCATCAGGCTTCCCCTGCGGTTTCAAACATGGCTGCTTCAACGGCCTCGGAAGGGCTTTTGCCCGCCCACAGCACAAAATTGAGCGCCGGGATCAAACGTTCTGCGGCACCGCTGGCAGCATTGGTCATTGCCGCCAATTGCGACGGGGTTGGCAAAATGGCATCCGGCAATGGCAAAGCGTAACGATAGATGATGGTGCCGTCTTCACTCCACAAATCAAAATGCCCGCTGGCCAGCCGTTCATTCACCCGCACAAGAAGGTCGCAAACATCCTGGCGGCGACGGGGTTTAACCTTGGCATCAATGCCCAGGCAAAGATGCAGAACCTCATTGTCCGGGCGCCAGGCAAACCAAAGCGGATAGTCGCACCATTGCCCCGGAACAGAGAAATGTATTTCCTGCTCGCCAATGCGTTCAAAGCCAACGTCTTCTGCGCTTAAAATGTATTCAACCAGATCAAGCGGGTCATTGGCAATCGCAATGCTTTCAGGGGTGATTTCCACTTTTGTTTCCTTAAACGACTAACTGGGAGGGTCTCGAATCGCCTCTCGATATTCTAAAGATAACGGTAACGTTGCGGCGGGGTTGGAGGCAATGCCACTGATTCATTTATACGTGAAACGCAAATATCAGGAAGATGCCTTTGGCTTACGCGGCTTTGCCGATGCAGGTTGTTTACCTGCGGTTTTGATCGCTTTAATCTGCGCCCGCAGTTCCTGATTATCGTCAAGAAGTTTTTGTGTAAGTGCCTTTTGCGCTTCAAATTCCTCTCGACTGACCAAATCCATATCGGCAATAAAGCGGTCAGCCTGCGCACGGATGATGGACTTGACCTCCTCACCCGCACCGGCGGCAGCACCGGCAGCACTGGTCATAATATCTGCCAGGTCGTCAAAAATTGGGCTGCGAGTTTGCATGATCGCCTCTTGAGCAAAGCGCACGGTGCGCGGTATATCGTTATATGGGCTGCGCAAGCGTGCAAAGCAATGCTGTCAGGGTTTGATATGTCAGATTTTAATTGCTCACCAATACCAGGGTTTGATCCGGTTGTTATCCATCTGTTCGGCCCCATTTCACTTCGGTGGTACGCGCTTGCCTATATTGTCGGGCTAACCCTTGGGGCCTGGGTGTTTCATCATATCTTGAAAAATCCCTCTTTGTGGGCACCCAGAGGGCAAAAAGGTACGCCGCCAGCCTCACCGGCCATAACCGAGGATTTGCTGTTCTGGTGTACTTTGGGCGTCATCCTGGGCGGACGGTTAGGATTTGTCCTGCTTTATCGCACCGAATGGATATGGCAGGAGCCGCTTTCGATCTTACAGGTCTGGCAGGGCGGCATGTCCTTCCATGGCGGTGCCTTCGGGGTATTGCTGGCGGTACTCTATGTTGCACTGTCACGCAAAATAGCCGTCTGGCGTCTGGCCGATGTCGTTGCCGCCGTTGTGCCTATTGGGCTTTTCTTTGGCCGCATCGCCAATTTCATCAATGGCGAGCTGTATGGTCGTCCTTGGGATGGCAGTTGGGCCATGCGCTTTCCTTGCGATGCGGATACCACACTGCCCTTGCGTCATCCCAGCCAGCTTTATGAAGCCGCCTTGGAGGGCATCGTGCTGTTTATCATATTGCGCATTGCCATCACACACTTTCGCACGTTGACGCGACCGGGACTGACCACCGGGCTGTTTGCGCTGGGTTATGGCGTATTTCGCACGGCGGTCGAGTTTGCACGTGAACCGGATGCGGCTCTTATTTTTGGCCTTACACGCGGCATGGCTTATTCCATACCGCTCTGGCTTGGGGGGCTGATTCTGATTGGTCTTGCCATAAAAAATCCGTCGGTCAAAAAATGAATATGGCGGCACTCGCCAGCATCGGACTATCCAAACGGCTGGCCGAGCGCATCCGGGCCGGCGGCCCGATCAGCACAGGTGTGTTTTTGGGTGAAGCCCTGTTCGACCCACGCGAAGGGTTTTACGCCACCAAAGACCCCATTGGTGCGGGCGAAGATTTCATCACTGCACCAGAGATCAGTCAGATGTTTGGCGAACTTGTTGGTCTGTGGCTGGCGCAGGTATGGCATCAACTGGGTAGCCCTGCCCCGGTGCAACTTGTCGAGTTCGGCCCCGGGCGTGGCACCATGATGAAAGATATTTTACGTGCTGGCCGCGCCGTGCCGAATTTTTCCAGCGCATTGCAGGTCAGCCTCATAGAGGCCAGCCCCGCACTGATGAATGTGCAAGCGGGTATGCTTGAGGCCGCCCCATGCCCGGTCAACTGGAAAACGACCTTAAGCGATGTGCCGCCGGGGCCATGCCTCATCATCGGTAATGAGTACCTTGACTGTCTGCCGGTGCGCCAGTTTGTGTACCAAAGTGATGAATGGCATGAACGTCTGGTTGATGTGAACGAGGCCGGTGATTTTAGCTTTGTGCTCAGTCACTCACCAGCTTCTGTCGTTGATCTGGGTATGATTCCACCTGCCTTGCGAGAGGCAAAGGAGGGCGCACTGGTTGAAGTACGCCCGGGCATGGCGCCGCTGATGTGTGAACTTGCCGCACGATTTTCACATGCCCCCGCTATGGCCCTGTTTATTGATTATGGCCATACAACAAGCGAATTTGGTGACACCTTGCAAGCCATTACCGCCCACAAGAAAGTTGATCCTCTGGCTGCACCCGGCACGGCAGATTTGACCACCCGGGTAGATTTTGAAGACATAAAACGGGTTGCAAAAGCTGCCGGATTGCGTGTCGCCGGGCCGACAACGCAAGCAAACTGGTTGAAACGTTTGGGTCTGGAATACCGGGCGGCAGACCTGGCTCGTAAAAATCCTGAGCAAAAACGAAAACTTGCCCGGCAAATTCATCGGTTGAGTGACGAAGCGCAAATGGGTGCATTATTCAAGGTGATCGCCATATTTTCCAAAGACACACCGGCACCCGAAGGTTTTGACGCATGAGCAATGTGCCGGTCTTTGAGGCAGAAGCCCTGAAAAATTCGAGTATTCGCCACGGATTTTTCGGACGATCCGACGATGCTTCCTCCGACGTTTATGCTGAGGCTATGGGCATCACTGCACAGAACCTGATCGGCATACACCAGATACACTCTGCCAGAGCAGTTCATGCAAAACGACAATGGCAAAACGGCATGCCCAAAGCCGATGCACTGGTCAGTGCAACGCCGGGACTGGCCTTGCGTCTTCTGAGCGCCGATTGCGCACCCATTTTGTTGGCCGACCCGGTGGCAGGTGTGATCGGGGCCGCTCATGCCGGTTGGCGCGGCGCGTTGGATGGGGTCATCATGGCTTGCCTTGAGGCCATGAGAGACCTGGGAGCAAAACCGGTAAACATTCGCGCCGCCATCGGGCCTTGCATTGCCCAGACCAGCTATGAGGTCGGGTCAGAGTTTTTGCAAAGCTTTATCAAAACTGATCCTGCCCATGAGTGCTTTTTTGTGCGCGGCAAGGCAGATCACTGGCATTTTGATCTCAAGGCATTTTGCCTACATCAATTGCGCAATGCCGGTGTAGAAAAGATCGAAGTGATGCCTCAGGATACATGTGCACAGGAAAACGAATTTTTTAGTTATCGACGGGCCACATTGCGTGGCGAATCGGATTATGGACGCAACATCAGTGCTATTGTTTTACAGCCAAGGGCAGAAACAGGCATTGACGCATAAGGTGCGCTGCGGCACAGGACGCGAACAAACAGTGAGGGGGTTTTTGATGAAGCTTTTAACGGCAAATGCCAATCGCTCTTTGGCCAGGGACATTGCCGGTGTTCTTGACCTGCATTTAACCAAAACCAATGTGCGCCGTTTCGCTGATAATGAAATATATGCGGCTATTGATGAAAACGTGCGTGGTCAGGATGTTTTTATCATCCAGTCCACATCCTACCCCGCCAATGACCATCTCATGGAATTACTGATCTGCATGGATGCACTAAAGCGCGCCAGTGCACGGCGCATTACCGCAGTGCTTCCCTATTTCGGTTATGCCCGGCAGGATCGAAAGTCCGAGGGTCGAACACCAATCTCAGCCAAACTGGTGGCCAATCTTATCACCACTGCCGGGGCTGACCGGGTGCTGACCATGGATTTACACGCCGGGCAAATTCAGGGGTTTTTCGACATCCCCGTTGATAATCTTTTTGCCGGCCCGGTGCTGCGCGAAGATATTCGCGAGAACTACGGCACTGAAAACCTGATGCTGGTTTCGCCCGATGTTGGCGGCGTGGTGCGGGCGCGCGGCATTGCCAAACGTCTGAATGCAGATATTGCCATTGTTGATAAACGTCGGCCAGAAGCTGGCAAATCTGAGGTGATGAACATTATTGGCGATGTTTCGGGACGCAAATGTATTCTGATTGACGACATAGTTGATAGCGGCGGCACGCTGGTCAATGCAGCCCATGCGCTGCTGGAAAAAGGCGCAACCGGGGTCTCCGCCTATTGCAGTCACGGCGTATTATCAGGAGAAGCCGCCGAAAAAGTTGAAAAATCAGAGCTAAAAGAACTGGTCATCACTGATTCAATCGAACAACCTGAGGCCGTAAAGCAAGCCGGAAAAATTCGTGAAATTTCCGTGGCACCGTTGTTAGGTAAAGCCATCAGACGCATCGCCAACGAAGAGTCTGTGTCTTTACTGTTTGATTGATTCTATTCCTTGACCGGTCGCAATTGCAGCAATTGTCCATCCGAACCGTTGGTCAGGATATAAAGCATCCCACCCGGGCCATTTCTTACATCGCGAATACGCACGTCCAGACTTTCCAGTAATTTTTCCTGTGTGATAACTTTTGTGCCATGGAACTTCACCCGGCGTAAATGCTGCCCGGCCAGCGCGCCAAGAAAAATATCGCCCTGCCATCCTGGGAAGGCATCGCCTGTGTAAAACGCCATGCCTGAGGGCGCAATTGAGGGCGTCCAGTGCAAGAGTGGCGAAGTCATGCCGGGACGCTCGGTATAATCAGAAATAATTGTTCCCGAATAATCAATACCAAACGTGGCCTTTGGCCAACCATAGTTTTCACCGGCCTTGATAATGTTGATCTCATCGCCGCCCATAGGGCCGTGCTCATGCGCCCACAATGCACCGGTTTGCGGATGCAGTGCCATGCCTTGCGGATTACGGTGACCGTAGGAATAAATCTCGTGCGCAGCATTATCGCGGCCCACAAACGGGTTATCATCAGGCACCTTGCCATCGGGGTGAATACGGATGATTGAGCCAAAATGACTGGCCAGATTTTGGGCCTCATCCATATAGCGAAAACCCTCGCCAATACTGGCATAAAGCATACCATCACGACCAAAAACCAGACGTGAACCAAAATGACTGCCGCCACGTTTTTTGGTGGTGTTGGCACTAAAAATTACATCCAGAGCCTTGATCGCTAGACCATCAAAACGCCCGCGGGTAATCGCGGTGTGATTGGACTTTCTGGTGCCCGCCGCATAGGAAAAGTATACAAGATGATCCGCCGCAAAATCAGGCGACAGGGCAATATCCAATAGCCCGCCCTGCCCAAGCACCAAAGGTGCCGGAGCGCCGGGTATGTCTGTCTTTTTACCAGTTTGAAGATTGACCCGCACCAGTCCGCCAGAGCGTTGGGTAACAAGCGCGTCGCCGTCTGGCAGAAATACCAACCCCCACGGCGTATCAAGACCGCCGGTAATTTCAACAATGTCAAATTTGGCTTGATTGCTGTGCTCCTGGCCGATAACTCGTGGTTCCGCAACCGCCACATGGGCGGCGGACAACGCCAACAGTAAAACGACGCGTACAATCATTACTGGACGGTTATGGTAATGGGTGTGGATGCTTTCACCCCTTTGTGCGGCACATGGGTATAATCGCCCAGCATCAGTTGCAGTGTGTGTTGCCCGGGGGGCAGATCAATGACAGTTTCGGTTTGGCCGCCGCCAAAATGAATGTGCTGCTCATCAGCAGGGATGGCAAATTCCTTCTCTTCCACGCTTAACACCGTGTCGATCAGCAAATGGTGATGGCCGGTTTTGGCCTTGTCTATACCCGCAGGAGCAATGCCGTAGCCATAAAGCCCGAACACCACACGAACCGGCGTGTTCACCACGTCACCGTCATGCAGGTTAACAATATAAACTGCCGGGCCGTTATCTGCATGGGGTTTGGTATCTGAAATTGCGCCTTGTTTACAAGCAGCAAGCGCCGATAAAGCCAGGATTGCCCCAAAGACTTTCAGGCCAATTATTTTGTTGGGTATTTTCATAAACACATCCTCGTTTTCGTATGTCGCCAAGTCAACATAACACAGGGCGCAAGAATACCTTATCACTTAGTCGTCAAATTCACCGTCAAAAAGTTCAGAGAAAAATGGATTTTGATCGCCAAAACCGCCGAATTTTACAATCACCAGATCCTCGGACGGCACCATGTGCATTTGCATATTGCCAAACCCCCAGGCAGCAAAGGCATCATCCGGGCCAGAGGGTATCATTTGTCCGTGCTCTGCAAGATGACGTTCTGCATCTGCGGGGATGGAATCCCCGGCGGCTGACCAGCTTGTCCCCACTGGCCGGTTGAGCCAGAAAGACAGGCCATAGCCACCAAAGGAGGGCGTGTAATAATGTTTGCACCGGCGCACAGAGACTTGTGACAAAATCTGGCTTCCCTCCCACAGGCCATCATCCAGTATCAAGCGCCCATATTTAATCCAGTCACGGGCAGTGATTTGCGCCGAAGCGGCAAAATTGGGCTTGCCCCTGATGTCGCGTTGCCAGGCAGTGACCTGCGCCCCGATCGGGTCAAGCGCGCGCGTTTGCACCATATCAGCCGGATCGAGACCACCGGTTATTGTATTACCACTGATTTTCCCACCGGTTTGCAGCTCAAAAAGAGCGGTGAACCCATGAAACCCTGCCGACCCATAAAGGGCGTTTATCCCGGGGGCTGTATTCTGGCTGGCAAAGATCGTGGCCATATAAATATTGGACAACTGGGCAAACCCGGCGGGTGTAACTTGCGGCAAGGCGGCGGCCAGAGAGATCATGTCGCGACCCCGAATGAGGCTTTTCCACTCTGTTTGCGGTGCCGTCCCATCGGGTGCCCAGGCGTCAATGGCACCCCAGGCATAGTTATCAGGATCAAACAGGCCATCATCCCGGGCTATCGCCGCCAGGGCACAGGAAAAGCTCTTGGTTCCCGAAAATATATTCTCGGCCACATCAACCCCACCATTACCCCAGTATTGTTCAAACAGGGTCTCACCATTGCGCTGAATGAGTAATGCCCGCGCGCCATTGGCTTGCGCCCAATTGCTGGCGGCAACCAGATCAAGCGGGGTATATGATGGCAAAGGTTCCGGCGCGGTGATGGCCACACTGGAGGTGGCCAGTGTTTCACCGCCAAGCGTTTCCATACGCAATACGGCACGGGCCAGTTGCGGCAAAAAAGGTATGCCCAGACGATCAGAGGCTTTGGCAAATATACTGAACGTGCGTGCCTGATCGGGTGCAAAATGAACATCAAGTGTCGCTGTTGGTGTTGCAAGACACTGGCCGCCAGCATTGGTTTCACAGAGGCTTAACGCAACAGGCCAGGTATATTCACCGCCATCGGCGCTGATCCTTAGATCCCCCCCGGCACCGATATTAACCATTGCCGCAGCCATGGCCGAGGCACCGCCCGGTTCATCAATGCGCGCCACACCATCACCGGACAGACTAATCATAACCGGAATTAAATCAGGCAGAGGTGTATCGCTGATGTTCACACGCAAGGTATTCACGCCCGGAAAATTTGCGGCTCTGGTTTCATCACAAATAAAGCCAAAGCCCAGATCGCGCCCGGTTATTTGCGCGCTGCCCACCACTTCAACAAAGAAATTGCGCACCGTGCCTGCGGCAATATCTACAGGTGTGTTTGGCGTGCCTATCAATTGATTGGCGCCATTGGTGGTTTGATAGCTAAGGGCAATCGGCACATCACCGGAATAACCTAAGTCTAGTTCCACCCGGCAATTATGCGCATCCTTATCGCCAAAGTTTTGCATCACGGCAAAAACGCTCAAGGGTTCATTGACCACACCCGTCCGTGCGCCCGGCAAAACGGCAGCGTTCAGGGCCGCATCAGCCAGACCCGTGCTGGTCATGCTGGCCAATAGCGCCAAACCAATGAGCAGGTTCACAATAATGCGCATACAAACTCCTGTGACCAATACTATTGAAACGCAATCATGGCGAAATTCCGTCTCTTTGACTGGAATTTGCGTTCATTCTGAAAAGCAAGGGTAACACAACACACACCCGGGCGTTGTCAGGTTTCCGTGATCGCGGTTGGTGGCACGACCAGTTGTGCTGGTTTTTTTTCTTCTCCCCCCTGATCCTCAAGCTGCAAGTCGCCTATTTTTTCACTACGGTCACGGATTTTTCCGGTGGAAATAAGTATCTGGTCAATATCGCGTTTTGATTGGCCAAAATGTTTGTCCAGATCATTTACCCGCCTATCAAGACGGCCAATATCGCCCAGCAATACTTCAACTTCGCGCTGGATCACATGGGCCTGCTCGCGCATTTGCGCATCCTTCATCACTGCACGCATTGTGTGCAGTGTCGCCATAAAAGTAGTAGGCGCAACAATGGCAACACCGGCGCGAAAACTTTTTTCTATGAGGTCTGGAAATTTCGTGTGCAAATCCATGTAAATTGCCTCGGACGGCAAAAACATAATCGCCGGTTTGGCTATGTTTTCTGCCGACAGATATTTCTCCGCAATGTCACGTACATGCCTGGTAACAGCCGTGGTAAACAGCTTGCCAGCAACTTTTTTTGCCTCCGCATCAGGGGCTTCATTCATGGCCCGCCAGTCTTCCAGTGGAAATTTGCTATCTACCGCGATGTCATCATTTGGAGTGGGCAAGTGAATAAGGCAGTCCACTTTCTTGTTATTGCTTAGTACACACTGAAAACCATAGGCACTTGGTGGCAGAAAATCTTTTACCAAATCTTCCATTTGGATTTCGCCAAAGGCACCGCGTGCCTGCTTGTTTGAGAGTATGGATTGAAGGCCTCTGACTTCCTGACTTAAGTCGTTGATGTTCTTTTGCGCCCGATCAATCAGCGCCAGCCGTTCAGCCAGGGTTTTTAATGACTCCCCGGTTTTTTCGCGGCTTTGCTCAAGGCTGTCGCCCAGACGCTTGCTCATCTTGTCTAGACGCTCGTCCAGCGTGCGTTTCAGTTCGCCATGACCGGTTTGGGTGCCATTGGCCAGCTGGCCCAGGGCACCCTGCATTTGCGCCTGTTGTTCAACAAGACGGTTCAGATGCTCTTGCATATCTGAACCAGCACCCCGTGTGCTGCGCAATATCAGCCAGCCAACGATCAGTGTCAGCACAATTGCCAACAGGGCGCTGCCCCCCATTAACACCATTGGATTAGCGAAAAAGTTCATTGATTGTTCTTCCATAAAACACTGTATACATGATTCGTGCTACAGAGGAGCGGCTTGACGAAAACCTTTTGACTTCCTAGGTCAGAACCATGGCGATCAGAGACATCCTTATTGTTCCTAACCCTCAGCTAAAACAGGTTTCCAAACCCGTTGAACGTGTGGATGACGAAACACGTGCGTTGATGGATGATATGCTGGAGACCATGTATGACGCGCCCGGCATTGGTCTGGCGGCCATTCAGGTGGGCATACCTTTGCGCATTATCGTTATGGATCTGGCGGGAAAAGACGAAGACCCGGCTCCACAATTTTTCGTCAATCCGCAAATTCTTGAAGACGTAGAAGACTTGCTGCCCTGGGAAGAAGGCTGTCTTTCCGTACCTGACTATTATGAGGAAGTGGAACGCCCCAGGCGGGTTAAAATTCGCTATCTGGATTATGATGGCAAAGAGGTCATTGAATGGGCAGAAGAGCTATATGCGGTGTGTATTCAACACGAAATGGATCATTTGAACGGGGTTTTGTTCATTGACCATTTATCGCGCTTGAAACGTCAACGCGCCATCCGCAAGGTACAAAAGACGGTACGCGAAAAAGCCCTGGATGCGGCGGAATAAGACCTCTGATGACACTACGCACTGCCTTTATGGGAACGCCTGAATTTGCCGCAAAAGCACTGGCCGCACTGGCCAGTTCAGGCCATGACATAGTGTGTGTCTATACCCGGGCACCCCGCCCCGCGGGACGTGGCAAGGCCTTGCAACAAAGTGCCGTACATAAACTGGCGCTGACACTGGGCCTCAAGGTGCGCACACCAAAAACCTTGCGCAATGAAGACGAACAGGGCGCTTTTGCGGCGCTTGATCTGGATGTTGCCATCGTGGCTGCGTATGGCCTGATCCTGCCGTTGGAAATTTTGCAGACACCGCGCCTGGGTTGTCTGAATTTGCATGGCTCGCTATTGCCGCGCTGGCGCGGGGCAGCCCCAATACAGCGCGCCATTATGGCCGGGGATACCATCACCGGCGTACAGGTTATGCAAATGGAAGAAGGGTTGGATACGGGGCCGGTACTGCTCAGTGAAACTGTTTCTATAGAGACCAATGACACCGCAGGGAGTTTACACGACAAGATGGCTCAAACCGGGGCTGCGCTACTTCCCCGCGCGCTGGATGCACTGGAAACTGGATCGCTGCAAGCCATTGCACAAAGCGAGACAGGCGTCACCTATGCCAAGAAAATTGATAAAACAGAGGCACGCATTGACTGGTCACGCCCGGCGGTGGAACTGGATCGACTGATCCGGGGATTATCACCGTTCCCGGGGGCATGGTTTGCATTGCCAACCGACAAGGGTGGGGTGCGGGTCAAGGTGTTGATGTGTGAACCGGGGCATGGTGACGGCCCACCCGGCACAGTGCTGGATGATAATTTACTGATTGCCTGCGGCTCCGGGGCATTACGTCTCACACGCCTGCAACGCGCGGGAAGGAGCGTGCAGATGGCCGATGCTTTCTTGCGAGGTCAATCCATTGACACAAACACGATACTCACATGACCCGCTACAAACTCACTATAGAATATGACGGTGAGCCGTTTTGCGGCTGGCAACGCCAGGACAATCAACCAAGCGTTCAAGGCGCGCTGGAACATGCTGCCAGTGCATTGGATGAACAACCCGTGGAAGTGTTTGGTGCCGGACGCACAGACGCCGGTGTCCATGCGCTGGGCCAGAGCGCACATCTGGATATGACCAAGGATTTGACCACCGATACGGTGCGTGATGCCCTCAACCATCATTTAGGTCGCAATCCGGTCGCGGTTCTTGACGCTGAAATTGTCGGTGATGACTTTGAGGCGCGCTTTGATGCCGTTGAGCGTACCTATCTTTATCGTCTCATCGACCGGCGGCCGCCCTTGACACTGGAGCAGGGCAGGGTCTGGCGTGTGCCGCAATTTGTCGATGCCGATGCCATGCATGAAACCGCGCAGGTGCTTGTCGGCCATCATGATTTCACGACGTTTCGCGACACCAACTGTCAGGCCAAAAGCCCCACGCGCACCATGGATGAAATCCGGATCAGTCGCGTGGGCGATGAAATCCACTTGTTTTTTCGAGCCAGGTCATATTTGCATCGTCAGGTGCGCTCCATCACCGGATCACTGGTTGAAGTTGGCATTGGTAAATGGGCCAAAGCAGACATGCACAATGCACTACAATCATGCGAGCGGGCCAAATCTGGCCCCGTGGCACCGGCACACGGATTATACCTGAACTCGGTTAGCTATTAACGCGGACGCTGACGGGGTTGGCGTGGTTTATCCACTGTCTCGGGTTCTGGAAGCTGGCCAGGCAAAGTTTCATCGCTGGTTTGCGCGTTCGGGCTTTGTCGTTGTGAGCGTGTTCTGATAAGTTGTCGGCAGAATGGGTCTTGTGGCGGCTTTTTCACCATTTCCGTTTTGGCCCATAAAGCATCCGATGCCGGAAGAGGTTCAATGCGGGCCAACCGGGTGCGCAGGTTTTGATCGAGTGTATTGCTGCCGTAAATTTTACGGCGCGGATTAGCATCATAACGCGCCAGCCACAGCTTTGCTTCTGACAAGTCTGCACCTGTGGCCCCGCCAGCACCTAACGTTCGGGCCAGAGCGGCTTGCGAATCCGGCCACCCTGCTGCTGCGGCCTGATGCAGGAGCGAAAGTCCTTTATTGTTCAAGGCCTCTTTTGATTGGTAATAGGGTTTGTCAAAATTGATTTTGCTGCGCCTGTTAAAAAACTTTGGCCGCACCTGTAACGCACCTGTCCATAATTTTGCCGCCTCCAGTGCACACATACCACCGCTATGCACGGCCAGTTCCCATCCGGCACCCTCCTCACCAAGGCAGATAAATATGGGCAGCGCCTGATCGCAATTGCCGTTTTTGGCGATCGCTTGCGCGTATTGAAAACCAAACTCTGCCGGAGTGCCGCCAACTGGTGGGTTTTCACGATCAATTCGGGCGCTGGAGGAGCTGCACGCAGCGGTGATGAGCGCCAGACCGAGACTGGCAAAACGAAAAACCCTGAACCCTGTGTGTTCTTGTTTCATTTACGCAGCGATTTCAGGATACGAAGCACAATAAAAACGGGAACAACCAGAATAGCACCCAAAATGAAATACTCAAAAGCCCAGTCCATGGCATCGGAAAGCGCATGCCAGGTCTTGACCCAGGCACGGGTAAAGGTGCCAAAAAAATCACTCCATACCGTTGCCGGGTCTATGTTCAGCAACGCCAGAACAATGCCAACAACAACACTGATCGCCACCAGTCGAATAACCCCCCCCGGGGAAATGGCGAAAAGACGTTTAAGAAAAGGCCTGGGCTTTGTTTCATTCATCACAAAAATACCTTATACTACGGACTGCATATTTGAATGTTAGCAAAATGAATGTGCCGTGAACACCGTTGCGGCAATTTTGCCAGTCCAAATATCACTGGCTGGGGCCATGTAACGCGTAAAGGAACCAAAATGATGCATAAACATACCGTAGATTTACTGGAACGCCTTTTGGCGGCCACACAAAATGATCGTATAAAATGGACCGAAGTACCGGGCAAAACCGCATACAGTTATCTTGCCGGAGATTTTGTTGTTCTGATTGATACCAACACCGAACGCACCTCGTTTCGACTTTCAGATGCCAAAGGACGATCTCTTGAGCAGGCCGACACCGATGATCTTAATGCGGCCAGTCTTAAAAACGGGAATACGGCTCTCAGTGCAGTGCATAGCATCCATGCCATAGCCAAGCGTCAGGCCATGGGAACCGATGAGGCCATTGCCTCGGTGCTTGGGCATTTGCAACACCTCGACCTGAATGATGAGGCAAAAGCCACAGAAGAAGCAAACCATGAGCCAAAAGACTTAGGGCATGAAATATCTTCTGAAGATGAAGCTGTTGCAGATGTGATTAGTCCATCTGATGGCGGGACAGAGATCGCTGAAACACCAGAGGCTGAATCACAGGATACGGAAGCCACATTAGCTGAAAATGCAGAGGACGAGCCAGTAGAAGGCATTGCTGAAGACCATCCTGTTGAGGAAAGCCCTGCCCCCGTCGTTGAAGAAGCAAGCCCGGAACCCACAATAAAAATCAAAAAGAAAAAGCGATCCCTGCTCAATCCCTTTGGCGGTAAAAAATAAAGACCAAAAGGTTACTCACCGTTTTCTGTTGTCACCGGGAAACCACGATCACGCATCAGCGCCTCAATACGGGCATCACGGCCACGAAAAGCACGATAGGCATCCGCCGGATCTACTGCATTGCGAATGGAAAAGAGATTATCGACCAATTTTTTCGCCAATGCCTTGTCGTAAAAGCCACCCGGTGCCTCGGCAAAGGCCTCGGCTGCATCGGCGGTCAGCACGTCGGCCCACATATAACCATAATAACCAGCCGAATAGCCTTCACCGGAAAAGATATGACCAAAATGCGGGCTGCGATGACGCATGGGCAATTCGGCTGGCATGTTCAGGGTCGCCAGGGTTGAACGCTCGAAAGCATCAACATCCAGCCCTGCCGGATCGGTGGTGTGATAACGCATATCAACCAGTGCCGATGCCAGATATTCGGTGGTGGAGAAACCTTGATTAAACGTTGCCGCTGCCTTGATCTTGGCCACCAGTTCTGCCGGGATAGGCTCGCCGGTTTCGTGGTGAATCAGAAATTTGTTGATGACCTCATCGGTGGATAACCAACGCTCCAGCAATTGTGACTGGAACTCGGTATAATCACGCACCCCACCGTTCAGTGTCGGGTAATCGACTTTGGACGAAAAATAATGCAACGCATGGCCAAACTCGTGAAAAAGTGTCTGCGCATCATCCCACGAAATCAGCACCGCTTCGCCGGGTGCGCCCTTGATGAAGTTTGAGTTGTTGGAACCCAGAACTGTCTTCTTGCCATCAAAATTTTCATAGCTGCGATAAGTAGTCGCCCAGGCGCCGGAACGTTTGCCGGGCCGTGCATAGGGATCAAGATACCACAAACCCACATGAGCACCGGTTTCGCGGTTCGTTACTTCCCAAACGCTCACATCTTCATGGAAAACCGGCACTGAACCAGAGGGAACGGGGGCAAAATCAAAGCCAAACAACTCACCAGCAACAAAAAACAGGGCACCGCGCAGCTTGTCCAGTTGCAGATATTGCTTCACTTCATCGGAATTAAGATCATATTTAGCCACCCGCACTTTTTCTGCATAGAAACGATAATCCCATGGGGCAATGGTAATACCGGCCCCTTGCACATCAGCGATGGCCTGCATATCGGAAACCTCTTCCTTCACGCGGGCAATGGCTGCTGGCCAAACCGCCTCCATCAATTCCAGCGCCCGTTCGGGCGTTTTAGACATCCGGTTTTCCAGCCGCCATTGCGCATAATTATCATAGCCCAGCAGATGGACGCGCTCATTACGAAGATTAAGAATTTCGGCAATAATGGCGTTATTGTCATGGCTATCCGCATTATCACCACGGCTGTAATACGTGCGCCAAACAATTTCGCGCACATCACGTTCAGTAGAAAACGTCAAGAACGGAGACATGGACGAGCGTGTATTGGTAATCGCGTACTCACCTTCATGATCGCGTGATTTTGCCGCAGCAGCAGAAGCTTGCACAAAGCTCTCTGGCAGACCGCCAAGCTGCTCCTTGGAGATATAGGTCACATAACCTTCTTCATCGGCCAGAACATTATTGCCAAAATCTGTGTGCAATTTCGCAAGGCTTTGATTGATTGCCGCATAACGTTCCTTGGCTGGCCCATCCAGCGTTGCGCCATTGCGGGCAAATCCATCATAGGTCAACAGGGTCAGACGCTGTTGGTCAGGGCGCAGGGCTTTCATTTCCTCGCCTTCATAAACTGCACGCACGCGAGCAAAAAGCGCAGCGTTTTGCGTAATTTTAGAGCCAAACTCAGAGAGCTTCGGGGCCATTTCACCCTGAATGGCACGAAATTCCGGCGAGGACATATTGGATGACCAAATGCCCCAATACGAAAACACGCGCCCCAAATCGCGCCCGGTGCGTTCCATGGCGACTATGGTGTTTTCAAATGTCGGTGCATCCGGGTTATTGGCGATCTCATCAATTTCCGCCAGGTTTTTGGCCATACCCAGTTCCAGCGCAGGTTTTAATGCAGCCAGCTCCATCTGGTCAAAGGCCGGAACACCGCTATAGGGGCCAACCCATTCGGCCAGCAATATATTGTCGGTCATGGGCGCATCCTCATTTGCCTCTTGGGTTTGTACATATCCATCTTTATTCGCAACACCATCAGCAGGTGCCTGTGGTTCGCTACAGGCCGCAGCAAGGATGAGTGTTGATATGGCAGCACTGGAAAGAAAAAATTTGCGCATGGGAATACCCCTTTGTTAAAGTCTTGTCCTTGTTTAACCTCTTGCTATCAATGGTGACAGTTAATTATCAGCAAGGGTATCGAGATGAAAAATAAAATTTTACCGAGCATTTTGTTTGCCATAACTTTACCAGTAATGGCCCACGCCAGCTGTGACACCCTCGCCGGGCGCTGGGTGAATGCCCGGGGCTCTGTTATTGTTCTTGAAAATACCGATGCACAAACGGGTAGGTTTAAGGGCGATTTTTTGTCCGAAGCCTCGATAGAGAACGGGGCCATTTTTGCGATTGCCGGTTGGGTCAATTCATCACAGGCTACATCTGTTCGCCCGGATGTTGTGCAATCACTGTCTTTCACCGTACGCTGGGGAACAACGGGCAGCATCACCGCCTGGACGGGGTTTTGCCGCAAAACCGACAAGGGAGCAGAAATAGCTACCTTGTGGCATTTAGTGCGCAGTAATAGTGAAAACGATTTTGACCACATCCATTCCGGCAGTGATGTTTTTGTGCGTGACGAATCTACGCTGTAAAGTCTTCCAGCAAGCCAATGAATTCAGGCGTTAGAGAATCGCGGGTATCCGGGTTGGCCCAAAACGGGTTCATGAACACCAGGCGCAACAGGGCCAATTGTCCCACATCACATTCTCCGCCATAGGTGCCAACATGCGCCTCAATCAACGCACCATAACTGTGCGCATCGAGCACGGTTTTAGAGACAGAAAAATCAGGGTGTGCCTGAAATTTTGAATAAACGGCCAGTGTGCGCTCATTTGAAACGCTCAAAGGTTCGTCCGGTTTGGCCAGTGAAAAACAAACGATGTTAGTGTCCGAAGGATCAAGCGGGCGCACCAGAGGATTGGCCTTGACCATATCTGCCTGAAAAATTTTGCGAGACTGAATACCAGCGGCAATAATTTTACCAAACTTGTCAGGCCCAAAACCCAGGGTTTTACCGGTTAGCCAGGTGGCCGCCGCACCAGCGCCAGAGCGCGACCCTTCCAGTGTGCAGCGCCATTTATCCTTCGTATCTGCGCGATCAATATAGGGCGCCTGAAAGCTGGATGCCCGATAGGCATGCTCATCACGGCAAACAAATGCCCCGCAGGAATAAGGCACATAGCCCAGTTTATGTGGATCAATGGTTACCGATTGCGCCCGCGCAATGGCCCGCAGTGCATCTTGTTGTTGTTTCGCCAGGACTTGCTCTGCTTTGCCACCCAGCATGGTACAGAAAAATCCACCATATGCCGCATCAACATGATGCCAGATATGTATGTTGTCTTGCTTCAACGCATCCAGCATATCTGCAATTTTATCGACAGGGTCTATTTCTCCTGCTTCGGTGGTGCCGGCGACACTGGTCAGGCACAGCACCGGCCGGCCCGCAAGGCGTGCGTCATCGACGCGCCCGGCCAAGGCCGTCATGTCCACCCGGCCTTGCGCGTCCAGTGGTGTATTCCAGAACGAATCTTCGCCAATACCAAACAAATTGGCCGCCTTTTGCCAGGAAAAATGCTTGTTTCCCGGGGTAATCAGAACCGGGCCAAGATAATCTCGCCCTGAACATTTACCAATCCGTTTGGCGATCTCAAAGGGATTGCCAAGAACCATGCTGGCCGCACGTAAAGCGCTCTCTTCAACCTCTCGATCGTCGCGCAATTGCTCAAATTTTCGCCACCCCATGTGTGCCGCCATAAATGGATCAAGTTCATCGCCGTCACGTTCAGCCAGAACAAGGGCCAGTGACAAGGCATGATCCAGCCGGTAACGCGCCCGCCACACTGCCTCAAAGTTGGCAAATGTTCCCCCGCTGGTGAAATGACCCTGGGCAATTGCGGAATCATACCCCACCATCTTGGCCAGCATGGCAATGGCTTCGGATTCCATACGCGCGCCAACTTTGGCAACTTCGCGCGAGGTGTTGTTGGGGTTGTGCAGCAGCGTTGCAAAATGGCCCAGCAGCGCCGGTAGCGACAGCTCGGACACCATATGGCCGATATAACGCGGGGTAAATTTTGGCACTTCAGAGCGCAGCATCACCAGTAAATTTCGCAATTCCTGACCCAAAACTTCGCGCTCACGCAGAAATGTCGGTGATAACCTTCGTTCTTCTGAAATAGCCTCAGGATCATCGGCAAAAATTGAACGCCGCCAGTCATACCAATGATCCAGTATGGCCTGAAATTCGCCGCGCACCCACGAGCCATTCTCTGACTTGGGGCCAAGAAAGTAAGCATCTGCTGCAAATGGGGTGTCATTCGGATCAGTCATAATACGCGCACTATAACCTTTGTTGCTTTACCGCCAGAACAATTATCGCGACGCAGTGACGCAGTGTTAGTTAGCAACATTCCAAAGGTGTCATTACCGGGCTTGTCCCGGTAATGGCAGGTTAACATTAGTCTGTAGAACTGGATTACCCGAATAAATCGGGCAATGACAATAAACGTCTTAACTCACCAATAATTGTTCGCGCATTTGCTGACGCAACACATCAATGGGGGTGAAGCTTTCGCCCTTGCGATAATGCCAGAACGTCCAGCCATTACAGGCCGGGGCATGTTGCACGGCGGCGCCGACCTGGTGGATGGAGCCTTTGTTTTCGCCTGTACTGATCGAGCCATCGGGGCGCACCTTGGCAATTCGTCGTTTTTGCGGGCAAAACAGCTTGTCACCGGCATGCAAAAGCCCGGCCTCAACCACGGCCCCAAAGGGAATACGCGGCAAGGATTTTTTCGACGGCGTGACCTCCAGATCCTTGTCCTGTGGCTGGCTAATCGCGTCAATGCGCGCCTGTGCCACTTCAATATAGTCGGCTTCGCGCTCGATACCGATAAAGTTACGGCCCAGCTTTTTGGTCACCGCACCGGTAGTGCCAGTGCCAAAGAAAGGATCAAGCACCACATCCCCCGGATTGGTGGTCGCCAGAATAACCCGGTGCAGCAGGCTTTCCGGTTTTTGTGTCGGGTGTGCCTTGGTGCCCTCGCTGTTTTTGATGCGCTCATGGCCGGCGCAGATGGGCAGCGTCCAGTCAGAGCGCATTTGCACCCCGTCATTGAGCATTTTCATCGCCGGATAATTAAAGGTATATTTCTTTTGATCGCGGGATTTTAGCGCCCAGATCAGGGTTTCATGGGCATTGGTAAAGCGAGTACCCTTGAAATTGGGCATGGGGTTGGATTTGCGCCAGATCACATCATTCATGAACCAGAACCCGGCGTCCTGAAGAATACCACCAATGCGAAAAATGTTGTGATAGGAACCCATCACCCAAATGGCACCATCCTCTTTGAGCACGCGCCGGGCAGCCTCCAGCCATTTCCAGGTGAACAGGTCATAATCGTCAAATCCGCCGATCTGATCCCAGCCATCGGTTACCGCCGCAACTTTGGAATTATCCGGGCGGTGCAGATCACCACCAAGTTGCAAATTATAAGGCGGATCAGCAAAAATAAGGTCAATGCTGTTTTCCGGCAGTGCCGCCATGGCGGCCACGCACTCATCGTGCAAAATCTGGTTCAATGGCAGTGTGGTCATTGTGATTCACCCATATTGTCTTTGGTGAATCGTCGATTGATTTGGGTTTACCCTGCATTAAAGAACATAGTAAACAACGGGTTAAAAGTTATGGTTAATCAAACCTTACTATTGTTTTGCGCCGCATAAACCGGTGAATAAGAATACCGGTGGATCGGGCATGGCCCAAGCTGTTCCAGGGCGGCTTTGTGTATAGAGGTCAGATAACCCTTGTGGCGGGCAAAACCATAACCTGGATAGAGCCGTTCGGCCCGCACCATCAGACGATCACGCACCACTTTGGCAATGATAGACGCCGCCGCGATAGACAGGCTTTGGCAATCGCCCTTGATAATCGCTTGCGCTGCACAGGGCAGGTCTTTGGGCAGACGGTTGCCATCAATGAGCGCCATTGCCGGGGTTTCAGGCAAGGCGCAAACGGCACGGCTCATGGCCATCATGCTGGCCTGCAGGATATTCAGGCGGTCAATCTCCTCTGGCTCGGCCATGCCAATGCCAATGCGCGCAACGCCTTGCAGCTCGCCATAAAGTATCTCACGACGCAATGCGGTCAGTTTTTTGGAATCATCTAGCCCGTCCGGTATATTTGCCGGATCAAGCACAACCGCCGCCGCAACCACCGGGCCAGCGCCCGGCCCGCGCCCCACTTCGTCGACCCCGCAAACCAGGCCGGAGGAAGCATTTTCTAGAGTGAAATCAGGCATGTTCCTGCCTTTATTTCATCCCACCCAATATATTTATTCATTTTTCAGGAGATGGTTCTGGGGCTGAACCAGAAAATTTATCTGTAACTTTGTCCTTGAGTTTGCGGAATTTCTTGGACAGCTTGCTCAGGCGTTCATCCCATTCCGGGTCAGGTTCCTGACCTTCAATGGCTTTGAAATATACCTGCATCAGCGCATAAATCGCCAAAGGTTCCAGCAAGGCGGCCTTGAATGACCAGGCCACAATAAAGGTCACAACAAAACCGACAAACCCGATATTGCCCGGCAAAACCGCCATCAAAGCCAGCACCGGAGCCAGCAGGACAAAAAATATGACAATTGTCAGCAGCCACATAAACAGGCTGAGCCAAACCGCATTTTTTACAATTGTCTTGGCATTTTGCGCATAAAGGATCAGCCCCTTGCGGCTGACTTCCCAGGGGTTGCCATCACCTTCGCGAATAATGTGGGCCAGTATAATTTCATCAACATAGGTCAGCGACATACGGATCACCGCATTGACCATTTGCATGAGGTTTTGCAATCCGGGAATGGGTAAAATGAATGCAATGCCGGACAGGGTTCTGGTAATGGCTTTGATGACGCCTTTGATGATCTGGTCGATGGCAAACAGCAATGAAGCCTGGGCAAAACGCTTTTTCACCTCAGCAGTGGCAAAATCAATCTGGCCTTTACCGGCGGGCAAATCCTTGCCGTCATAATGATAAACCAGCACCGCAATATGACCAGCCTTGACCAGATAGAGAATATATTCACGGGCAAAATAAAGCACACCAGAGGCACCGGCAAAGCCAAACAATGCCCCATACATGGCCCCGGCTCCCTCGCCCTCTCCAATAGAGGTGAAACCATAGCCAAGTGCGCCGCCGACCCCCGTGGCGATAATATATAAAAGCGCAATACCGAAATAGATGGCCATGCGTAACACAATAAACGGTGCGGTGCGCACCATGGCGGCAAATGATGCGCCTAAGCTAAAATCCCACATTCCGGTTTTCCTTATTGCTTGCCCATCATATCTAAAATAGCGCCCACATCCGGGCCTTCGGTGACATCATATTTTTTATACAGCGTGTAATTGCTGTTATCGCCGCCATTATTAAGCGTCACTTTGGTGGCCAGAATTGTGGTTCCCATCACCGATTGTTCCAGCATAAGGCCATTGGGCATAAAACAGCCATTGCCGATTGGTCCGGAATACACATTGCATTTGTGACCAGCGATGGTTTTGGTTTCCCCGGTTGGGGTATAATCCAGAGCCGCAAGGAAAGCCTCGCTCGTGTCCTTGGCATTTTTGCCTTTCATGCTGGCGGCCAGTTCATCATAATTCGAGTTTGTGGTTCTTTTGGCGGTACCCTTGTCCAGGTCGATTGAATAAATAATGTCCTTGATAATGATGTTGTGGGTGTTTTGCTCTTGTGTGAAACCACCAAACCCGACCTTGGTATGCTGAATATCTACCTGTTCCTGAGCATATTTGCGGTGGCATTTTGTGCTGGTGCCATTAGCCAGCTTACCGGACATGGAATAGTCCACGCACGCTGCCTTTAGCGGATGCAGTTTCAGGCCGGAAAAATTGTCTTTTGCTTTTTCCTTTTTGGCAGCTTTTTTCTTTTCAGCTTTCGTGTCGGTGTTGGCAATTGTTGCTTCATCGGCATTTTCATTATTTGCGGTTTTGTCAGAACTGCACGGCCCGGCGAGTATGACCACGCCTACAAGTAAGATGAATTTCATAATGATCTCCTGTTGATAAACCTGGTGTTTTTATTGATCCGGTGAGTTGGGTCGGGGCTTTGGTTTGGTAGAGTCGTCTGCCCGTGTCGCTGTACTCGTGGCCGTGTCACGATCGGATTTTGTCTCACCTTTATGGGTGTCATTAGGCGTTTTGACAGGTTTGATAGTGTCCTGGGGCGGTAGAGTTGCTACTGCTTCGTCAAGAGCACGCTGTAATTTTTCGAGAAGCTCCGCAGCCTCGGCGTTTATGGCATTTTCGTCCTTACGCACGGCGTTTAGCTGATCTTCTACCTGTCCAAGGACATCCTCCCGTGCCTCTTGTGCTGCACCGGCTTCGGTTTTTGTCTGACCATCATTATGATCTGCATTTGGCCGAGGCCCGCGATCATCTTGCGGGGTACGAATGGTCGCATTGCCTGCATAGAACTTCAGGCAATTGGGCGGCGGGTTTTCAAAATTCTCCCAGGCGGGAAATTCGCTCAGGCACAGTTCTTTTAGGGCTATGAAATCAGTTAACTCGCGGTTGAAATCTGCCAGCTGCACAGTGTGTTCACGTAGCTCGTCACGGTTAATATAGTTCGGTGAGGATGGATCTCGCATATCCTGTAGATAATCAAGATCAAATTGAAAATCTTCCAGTCTTTGATCTGGAAATTTTGGTGCGTCCGGATTGGGGTTTGGTTTACCTTCAATCAATATGGGATTCAGTGGCGGATTGTTTCTAAGGTCTGTAAAATCGGCTTTTGTATCTTTTTTGAATGCTTTTTTGATTTTTAAGGTGCGTTTAGCCCTATGATATTTTCGGGCATATGCATAAAAATTCCCTTCATAAATGTCTTCAAGTTGCTTTTTATCCAAAAGGCGACTGACTATTTTATTGGTTGCCCGGGCAAGCCCGGTTGTTTGACTGTCATAGCTTTGTTGATTTATCGATCCTGCATCAAGAGCTGTGTCGAGGTTGTCTCGTATGCGTCCTGATGCAGCGTAAACCTGATCGACTTCCCTGGTTATTTTCTTATTGTTGAGATAGGCCTGTTCCGACAATTGATCGAATTTATCTTTCTTTTCTTTAAGCGCATCTATCACCAACTGTTCCTCATCCAGTTGGTCGCACTCCTGTTTAAGTTGTCTTTCAAATATACGGACTTTAGTTTGCCAGTCATCAAGCTGCTGGGAATACCCGGATGTTTGCGCGTTTGCCGTTATGGCAGGAAGCGTGAATGTCGCCATCACACCAGCCAAAACGCAGCGCGCTGCGCCTGAGAGAAGGCAATGTTTTTGTATCCGAATGGAGTATTTCATGGTGTTCTTCTTTTCATTATTTCAAAACCACGGTTTTGCTTTCGCCAGCGATCAGTTCAAATTCCAGCGGGGTTATACCGGTGAAATTCTGTGGCTTGATGCGGTAACGGCCCGGCGGCACTTTTAGAACCGCACCCGGCCTCATAAAGGTTTTGATCGGCTTTTGACCGTCCAGAGGAACCAGGGACGCACGGTCTGGCGTTTTGTCGTAATCAGCATCAGCATAGCTCATGGAAATATGGGCAGTGGGTTTGGCCATGACTTTTGCGGTCACGGTTTTGTCGTGCTCGACCATCACTTCAACCGGATCAAAATAACCCTTGCCGCTATGGCCAAGAATTCTGTACCGCCCAGGTTTTGCAATCCTGACCTTACCCGGAGAAGCTGTTTGACTGCCAATGGATTTTCCATCTGCATCAAGGGCATGAATATAGAGATAACCGCCTCTTTTGGAAATAAAATCCCGATCATCCCCCGCATATTCAGCCACAATAAAACCGGCGGACATTGGCACTTCAATGATCTGCTCATCCTCGTCGGTTATGGTGATCGTTATCCCTTCAGGCAGCGGGTTAAGTACTTGCGCTCTGGGGAATTTATCGCGCAGCTCATAGGTACCCGGCAGGGCGGTTGCGAAATTGCTGGTATGAAGGCCATAAACAGGATTGTCGCCCTTGAATAGCTGGCCCGTACGCTGATCGGTCTCGCCGTTGGGCAGCATATACTTGACCAAGAACCTCACCGTTTTGACCAAAGTAAAATCAAGCACCGTGTGTTCCGCCTCGGTTAACGTGGCCTCAACTTTCAGCTCGTTATCTTTATTGGGAGTGGAGCGAAACTCGTAAGCACCGGGGCGGGCCAATGCCTCATCAAAGCGGCGAAAGCCGAAAACTTTTTTGCCGTCTTGAAAGGCGGTAACAAAGCTGCCTTTGTGGTCTTCGCCGTCCTCGGAAAAGCTGGCACTGACAATCGCCGGGCGGGTGACAAGAACATCAACTTTGGTGTCACCCCGGTCTTCGACTGTCACCTTTTGCCGAACCGGTTTATAAAGACTGCCATCTTGTAGAACCACGCCCACTTCAATTTCATACTCGCCCGGGCCTTCAAGGCCGTTGCGACCATTACTGGAAATGTCCTTGATTCCCTCACCGCCTTTGAACAGCTTGCCATTCATGACAAATGAGCGGCCTTCCTTGTCAACACCATTGAGGATCAGAGCATAGCCCTGTGTTTGTGGCAACGGGTTGGGATCGCCGGGGGGAATGACCGCAGCCTCGTTCATCGCTTCAAGCAGCTCCCCTTCGGAACCAGCATCAAAATACGTCCCGCCAGAGGTCTCGGCGATACAGGACATGGCACCGCGTTCCATATCGTTCAGACCAACGCCAACCACATGAACGCGAATGTTGATGCCAGAAGCGTTCCATTGGCGCATCAGCTCACACGGATCAATATCGCAGGTTTCAATCCCATCACTGATAAGAAGAATGTCGCCGGTTGCGCCATCAAAATCCTTCAAACCTTCTCGTAAAGAGTAGGTGATGGGGGTTTTGCCAGTAGGGCGAATGGAACCAACTGCAGTATTGATGGAGGTTTTGGCGGCATCGGCCCCGGCAAAGGAAACCATAAGTTCGGAATCCCGGCAATCACCAGCACGGCGATGACCATAGGCGCGAAAGCCGATCTGCCGCGTTGCAGATGTTCCCTCAAGAAATGAGGCCAGGGCGCTACGTCCGGCTTCGTATTTACGGGACTTGTCTGATAATTCGCCCCACATGGAACTGGAACTGTCATAGATAACCAGAACCCGCTTTGTCGGGTCGGGTGCAGAATTGTCATCTGCGGCCTGGGCCGCAAGACCAATCATACAAAAACCCAGAATAAAAACCAGAACGTGAATGATAAATTTAGGCATATGCTTCCCCCGGGAAGTTGACATCAGTTTGCGTCCCATAATCACAGTCTTCCCGTAATCACTCGCTGCGCCAAGCTGTACACATGTGCTATTGAATTTTGAAGCTGTGTCAAAACGCGAGAACGCGCGTCAACGTATCACTTTATCAGTCTGAAATCCAATTTGTTTCCAGATCAGGAATACCGCCGGGATGACCAAGAGGGTCAGCACGGTGGCACTGGCCATGCCGCCCACCATGGGCGCGGCGATGCGGCGCATCACCTCCGAGCCAGTGCCACTGCCCAACATGATGGGCAATAACCCGGCAATCACCACCGCCACGGTCATCATTATCGGGCGCACCCGCATCAATGCGCCTTCGATAATGGCGATGCGCAGATCTTCAAGCGTGAAATCGCGGCGGTCCTGTTCAGCAATATTCTGCTGCGCCTTTAGGGCTTGTTCTAAATACACCATCATCAACACGCCGATCTCAACGGACACCCCGGCAAGGGCAATAAAGCCTACGCCTACGGCCACCGACATATTGTAGCCAAGAATATCCATCAGCCACAGACCACCCACAAGCGCCAATGGTAAGGTTGAGATGATAATCAACACCGGTGCCACGCGGCGAAAGTTCAGGAACAACAGCAAAAGGATAATCACCAGGGTCACCGGCACCACCACACTAAGGCGCTCTTTGGCCCGTTCCATATATTCATACTGACCAGACCAGTTCAGTGAATATCCCGGCGGCAGAGTAATGCCCTCCGCCACCGCAATTTTGGCATCCGCGACGTATGAGCCAATATCACGCCCGGCAATATCCACATAAATCCAGCCGTTCAGGCGTGCGTTTTCACTGCGAATCACGCCTGGCCCCTCAGCAATGGAGATGCTGGCCACCCGTTCCAGTGGAATTTGTGCGCCCATTGGCGTAACCACCGGCAAGGTTCTCAGCTTGGCCAGACTATCCCGGTAATCGCGCGGGTAGCGCAAATTGATGGGATAACGCTCCAACCCTTCAACGCTCATGCCAATGGTCATACCGCCAATAGCGGTGCGCACCACGTCTTGAACATCGGCGATATTCAGGCCAAAACGGGCGGCTTCCTTGCGGCGAATATCAATGTCGATAAAGCGCCCCCCCGTGACCCGTTCGGCATAAACGGAAGCAGTGCCGGGCACGGTTTTGATGACGTCTTCAATTTTCATGCCGATCTCGCCAATCACATTCAGATCAGGTCCGGCGACCTTGATACCCACCGGGGTTTTAATCCCCGTGGCCAGCATGTCGATGCGGTTCTTGATCGGCATGATCCACACATTGGTCAGGCTTGGCACCTGCACAATACGGTCCAACTCGGTTTTCAATTTCGCCGTGGTCATACCCTCGCGCCATTCAGCCTTGGGTTTAAGCTGTATGGTGGTTTCCACCATGGTCAGCGGTGCCGGGTCGGTAGCCGTATCGGCGCGCCCGGCCTTGGCATAGGCGGTTTTGACCTCTGGCACGGTCATAATCAGCTTGTTGGTCTGTTGAATGATTTGCGCCATTTTGCCTGCCGACACAGCAGGAAAGGCGCTTGGCATATAAAGCAAATCGCCCTCGTCCAGATCAGGCATGAACTCGCCGCCCATGCGCGATAACGGCACAGCAGCGCTGCCCAGCACAATCATGGCTACCACAATCATCATAATCGGGTGTTTCAGCACAATATTGATGAAGGGGCGATAAATGGCAATCAGGGCTCTGTTGATCGGGTTTTTGTGTTCGGGCAGGATTTTGCCACGAATAAAATACCCCATCAGCACTGGCACCAGGGTAACCGAAATGCCCGCCGATGCCGCCATGGCATAGGTTTTGGTAAAGGCCAGAGGATGGAACAGGCGTCCTTCCTGGGCCTCCAGCGCAAAAATTGGCACAAAGCTGAAGGTGATAATCAGCAGCGAGAAAAACAGCGCCGGACCCACTTCCACGGCGGCCTCTGTCACAATGCGCCAACGGTTTTCGGGCGTTAGCGGCTCTTTTTCAATATGCTTGTGCATATTTTCGATCATCACAATCGCCGCATCGACCATCGCCCCAATGGCAATGGCAATACCGCCCAGCGACATGATGTTGGCGTTAATGCCCTGCGCATTCATAACAATAAAGGCCACCAGAATACCCAAAGGCAGGCTAAGCACGATGACCATTGCCGAGCGCAGGTGAAACAAGAAAATGGCGCAGACCAGAATAACCACGATAAACTCTTCGGTGAGCTTTTCACGCAATGTATCCACCGCCCGCTCGATCAGGGCAGAACGGTCATAGGTGGTCACCACCTCCACTCCCTGGGGCAGGCTGGCTTGCAAGGATTTCAGTTTTTCCCTGACCAGATCAATGGTGCGCAGGGCATTTTCGCCGTAACGCATAATGATCACGCCGCCAACGGCCTCACCTTCGCCGTTCAGCTCACCAATGCCGCGCCGCAATTCTGGCCCCAGCCGAATTTGCGCCACGTCTTTGAGTAAAACAGGCGTGCCATCTTTGGTGACTTTGAGAGGAATGGCGCGCAAATCATCTTCTGATTTGATATAACCAGAAGCACGAACCATATATTCCGCTTCGGCCATTTCAATCACCCGGCCCCCGGTTTCCTGATTGCCCCGCTCTATGGCGGTGCGCACTTTGGCCAATGGCAGATCATAGCTGCGCAATTTATCGGGATCGACGATCACCTGATATTGCTTGACCATGCCGCCAATAGTGGCGACTTCGGAAACACCGGGCACGGTTTGCAGTTCATATTTTAAGAACCAATCCTGAATTGAACGCAATTGCGCCAAATCATGCCCGCCCGTGCGATCGACAAGGGCGTATTGATAGACCCAACCAACCCCGGTAGCATCCGGACCAAGCGCCGGTTTGGCGCTGGCTGGCAAAGTGGGGATCACTTGCGAAAGATATTCAAGCACGCGCGAACGCGCCCAATAGATATCTGTACCATCCTTGAAAATGATATAGACAAAGCTGTCGTTAAAAAACGAATAGCCGCGCACGGTAATGGCGCCCGGCACCGCCAGCATAGCGGTGGTTAAGGGGTAGGTCACCTGATCCTCAACCACTTGCGGCGCTTGGCCGGGGAAAGAGGTTTTGATGATAACCTGCACGTCAGAGAGATCTGGAATGGCATCCAGCGGGGTTTGTTTAAGGGTATACACGCCCCAACCGGCCAGAAGTAGCGCCAACATAACAACCAAAAACCGATTGCCGATGGACCAGCGAATCAACCGGGAAATCATGGTCTTTCCTCTGATGATGGCGCGCCCATGCGCAAGGCTGTGCCTTTAAGGCTGGCCTCACTATCAATCAGAAACTGACTGGAAACGACTATGGTTTCGCCCTCGTTCAACCCCTCAAGGATTTCTACCTGGTCATCGGATTCCATACCGGCGACAACCCGGGCCGGTTGAAACTGTCCATCATCCAGCGCCAAAATCACCCGGGTGGATTTACCGGTGCGGATCAAGGCCTCGCGATCAATGGCCAGCACGTTGCTTTGCGCGCCCGCCATGATACGCAATTTTGCATACATATCCGGCTTTAGCGCGCCGCCGGGATTATCAAAGCGCAAACGTACCTGCACGGTGCGGGCGCTGGCGTTCAGGCTGGGATAGACATAATCCACCGTGCCCGACCACAGGCGACCGGGCATGGCATCAAGGTGCATCTGCACATTTTGACCCGGGCGCACCCAACTGCCTTGCGTTTCAAAAACCTCGGCCAGCACCCAGACGGTGGAAAAATTGGCCAGCATCATAATCTGCCGGCCCGGTTTGACAAAAGCGCCCTCACCAACCCCTAACTTGGTGATGATACCGTCTTGCGGGGCGGTAATGCGCACCAGGCGTCTGGCCTTGCCGGATTTCTTAATGCGGGCAATCTGCGCTTCGCTCATCCCCAAAGCATCAAGACGGCTTTTGGCAGCGCGGATCAATGTCTGCCTGCCAATACGGATGGCTTGCAGATATTCCTCTTGCGCACTGACCAGAGGGCGCGAGTAAAGGTCAAACAAGGGTTGGCCCTTACGCACCGCATCGCCTGGTGTCTTGATAAAAAGCTTTTCTATCCAGCCCTCGGTGCGCACATCAATACTGGTGGTTTCATCATCATTGGCACGCACAAACCCGATGGTATCGATGGTGCGGTGCAGTGTTGTCCGGCGAACTGTGGCAAGACGCACGCCAATGTTGTTTTGCACCACTGGATTGATGCGCACCAGATTACGCTCATCCATAGCTTTATCTTCGTCCGCATAAACTGGGACAAGATCCATGCCCATGGGTGATTGCCCGGGGCCATCCCGGCGATAATCAGCATCCATGGGTGCTTTCCAATAAAGAATTTTTCTTGTCGTGGATGAAGCCACAGAACTGGTCTTAACGATGCTTGAACCCGTCATTCTGGCCAGTATATAACCGCCCGCAAGCCCGGCGCTTAACACCATTGCGACCAGTATAATAGTTGATTTATTCATTGTTATCTCCATCCAGATAGAGAAGCGCCGCATGGGCCTTTTGACGGTCAATACGCAAACGCAATAGCGTCAGTTCGGTATCCAGCACCATAAGCTCGGCGCGCACCAGTTCGGCAAAGTCCGCCGTTTCATTTTCATAACCAATCAGGGCCGCCTCGGCAGTATTTTGCGCGCCGGTTAGCACATCGGTCTGGTACAGCGTTATGCGCTCCCCCAGCCGCACCCACCCAGCGTAAGAGCGACCAAGTTCGCGGTTCAGATCCAGCAATTGCGCATCGCGACCAAGACGTGTTGAGGCTTTCAGGCGTTTAACGGCACTTAAGGAGCGATCCTGACGATTGGCGGTAAAAAGCGGCACACTTAAACTTACCCCGATACTGCCAAAATCCGGGCGATTGTCTCTGGCACCATAGGCGCCCTCAACAGCAAAGCCCGGTTTATATTGCTCACCGGCAATATCTATATCGCGGTCACGAGCGGCCAGTTTTGCATCAAAGATTTTCACACTGGGATGGCGTATCAATCTGGCCTGCATCTCTTGTGCTGCAAGAAATGGTCGCAAGTGCGGAAACTCGTCCGCCAGGGGCCGGGCTGCATTGGCAATACCGATCAGGCGGATCATGTCAGTCCGCTTCATGTCAGCCTTGCGGTCGATCTCGATCAGGCGCGCGCCAAGCAAGGAGGCCTCCAGATCAATTCGCAACACATTTTGCGCGCTGGCCCGCCCACTGGCAAACTGCGCTTCGGCCACACCGCCAAGGTCAATAATATGTGTGCGGGCTTGCTCGGTAATCCGCCTTGCCCCGTGCCAGTAATACATTTCGAGCCAGGCAGTTCGCGTTTGCAGGACAATCTGACGCAAGGCCAGTGTTTTGCGCATCCGCTCGACCACGGCCTCGCTTTGGCGTTTGGCCCGCGTCAGGCTGCGGCTCTTGCCTTTGGGAAAGTTTTGACGAACCCCAAGCGATAATTGCGTCATGCCTTCGCGGTTTATATCAAATGATGAAAGCGGCACATTTTGCATACGCGCCATAACCACAGGGTCTGGCAACTGGCTATCAGCAATTGCACGATCTTCCAGCGCCAGCGCGCGTTGTTCAAACAGCATGACGCCGGGATCATTGGCCTGCACGGCGATGGTCACGCTCTCGTCAAGACTTAACGGAGATTGCGCCAAGACGGGAAACGTCAGCAACATACCAGCCAGCAGGGCCGGTATAAAAACGGGTATTGGTAAGGGCATAATTGCCTCTTTCTCAAAAATTGAATCTTTAGTTTGGACGCCATTGCGCCCACGTCCGTATCAATACGGACGATGAAAAATAAAGATTCAGCTTCGAGGAGGCGGCGCATCCAGCCGGGTGAACCGGCCAGTTCTTTTTTGATTTACTTTGGTTTGACGGCTTGTCTTGACAGTCATTTGGCTCAACTGAGCATCTGCCAACACCGCAACCATGGCAAATGTCGTGGTGCAGACAAGCGCACAATTCATGTCATCCGGGCAAGGGTCGCCACGATCTTCATCGCAGCAATCATGGCCCGTTTGCACCATCATGTCTTGCATATGTTCGACACAATTTTGCTCAGGGCTTGCACCATCCGTATGTGCAAATGCAGATGGCATGGTTGCAAGCGAAAACACCACCAAAGCCAAGGCTGCCATGGCGGTTTTCAGGTTTTTCATTGCTGATAAGAAAACCATGCTTTCACCTTAACCAAGGCCCAGTATACAGCAAAAAGGCAAAAGTGACCACCGTTCACATCACTATTTTATGGTAATGGTAAACAAGTATTACGACACCCAGAACCGGGGCAGGAACAGCACCAGCACGGTGAACAATTCCAGTCTGCCGACCAGCATGGTCAAGGCCATCACCCATTTGGCAAAATCAGGCAGGGGCGCAAAGTTTCCAGACGGGCCGACAATATCGCCTAACCCCGGCCCGATATTACCGATGGCACTGGCGGCACTGGAAATGGCCGTTGTGGTATCCAGCCCGGCAAACGAAAGAACAATAGCGGCGGCAGCAAAGCAGGCAAAATAGACAAAGAAGAAATTATAGACCGAAAACAGTGCGGATTTTGGCAATGGTTGACCATTATACCTTAGCGGTTTTACCAGGGTCGGGTGGATCATCCGGCGTACATGGGCGCGCAGACCTTCAATGGCCACCTGAAAACGGAATATCTTGATCCCGCATGTGGTCGAGCCAGCACAACCACCAACAAACATAAAGACAAAAAACGCAGGCGTCGCCATAGAACCCCAGACCTGATAATCCCCCAACGCATAACCCGTACCGGTAACGATAGAGATCACATTAAAAGCGGCCATGCGCAGCGGGTGGATATCGCCCTCATATCCCAACAGCACCATATAAAAGCCCATGGAAGCGATCAGCACAAAAATCAGAGCAATAAAGCCGCGCACCTGTGCATTGCGAAACAATGCCGCCGGATCGCCGCGCACCGCCAGAATATAGGCAGCAAAGGGCAAAGCGGCCAGCACCATAAAAACGCTGCCTGCAATGTCGGCGCCATTTGCTGAATAGGTGGCAAACGAGTTGTCCGCATTTGCAAAACCGCCGGTGGCGATGGTGGTCATGGCCAGGCACATGGCGTCAAAGGCCTCAACCCCCAGCATCCAGTATACCCCGCCGCACAGGATCGTGAGGCCCAGATAGGCCGCACCAATGCCAATGGCGATGGTTTGCGCGCGCGGCAATACCTTGCCCATTGGCTCGAACCATTCGGCCCGAAACAACTGCATACCGCCAACTTTCAGCATCGGCAAAACCGCCATGGCCACAATAATTATACCAACCCCGCCAATCCATTGCAGCAAGGCCCGCCACAGCAAAATGCCCTTTGATTGATCCTCAAGGCCGCTCATCACCGTGGAGCCAGTGGTGGTCAGCCCTGACATGGCCTCAAAATAGGCATCAGTTAGCGACATGGGAACCTCGCCCAGCATAAACGGCAAAGCGGCAAAGGCGGCCATAATCACCCAGGAAAAGGTGGTCAGAATGAAGGCGGCGCGGATATTCATGCGTAGTTTTCCGCCCCGGGCGGCCAGCATCAATATGGCCCCGGCAAACAGGGTAAGTGCGGAGGTGGTGGCAAAGCTGCGCCATCCATCTGCACCGGTCACGAAATCGGCCAGCATCGGGGCCAGCATAAACGCCCCCAACAGAACCAGAAGTGCGCCGATAACCAGAAATATAGAGCGGACGCTATTCATCGCTTGTGGTCTTTTCCCAGATCATATTCCTGTCTATGTCAAAACCGGCACATCGGGCAAGCACTTGCGCACATCAAAAGAATCGCCCCAGCGTCTTCTTGATGGAACAAGAAATATGAGTACTGCGCAAATACTACCCGATCATCAGATCATTGATTGCATCAATAGTGGCATTATCAGCTTTGAGAAACCGCTGGACAGCGATCAGGTGCAACCCGCCAGCATGGATTTACGTCTGGGAAACCGTGCCTATCGTCTGCGGGCCAGCTTTCTTCCCGGGCGCAATATGCCCGTTGAGCGTCGGTTGAGTGCCCCCCTGGTGATGCACGAAATTGACCTGTCTGGCGGCGCGGTGTTGGAAACCGGGTGCATTTATCTGGTGCCGCTTATGGAGGCCTTAAACCTGCCTGGCGATATTTGCGCCCGTACCAATCCCAAAAGCTCCACCGGGCGCATTGACGTGTTTACCCGGGTTATTACCGATGGTGCCATTGCCTTTGATACAATTGCACCCGGCTATACCGGTGGTTTGTGGCTGGAGATCAGTCCGCGCACGTTCTCCATTCTTGTGCGCCCCGGTGATCGGTTATCGCAAATCCGTCTGCGCCGCACGTGCCCGGACGCCAAAACCACCGCTTCAAAATCTCTTGAGGTTTCGCTGGCGCTTAATCCGGGCGCGCTGGTTGGTTTTCGTGCCAAGCGCCATGCGGGGGTGCTGGATCTGCGCAAAATAGCCGGTCATGACCCGCGTGATTTTTGGGAGGCACTAACCCTGCGCGACGGCGCTCTGGTGCTTGACCCGGGTGAATTTTATATTCTGGCCTCCAAGGAAGCCATTTGCATTCCGCCGGGTGAAGCCGCCGAAATGGCCCCGATTGCGCCTGAAATTGGCGAATTTCGCGTGCATTATGCCGGGTTTTTTGACCCCGGCTTTGGTTTCGATGGTGCAGGTGGTGCTGGTGCAAAGGCGGTATTGGAAGTGCGGGGCCGCGATGTGCCGTTCATCCTTGAGGACGGCCAGACCGTCGCCCGTCTGGTGTTCGAGGCCATGAGCGATATTCCATCCGCGCTTTACGGCACCACAGGCTCCAACTATCAGGGACAGGGCCTGAAGTTGTCCAAGCTTTTTAGGGCATGGGAGGGGTAAGGGTAGGGCCTCCACTGTGTCATCCCGGGCTTGATCCGGGATCTATGATGCAGTGGTTTACAATACTACATAAAATTTTTACGCCTTCGAAATGCGCGAATATCTTTTGCTGCAAGATCGAACCATTCACCCTTCTTGCGTTTGCCCCGAAAGCGATTATGCCAATACGCCTCTATGCCACTTGGATCGTCTGTTTCTATGCTGTGGATTGGCTTTATTGTTTCGGGAAGGTGCAAGCCTATTTCATACCGGCGACGGTCGATGGAATTTGTTCTCCCAATTTTGTAATATTTTCCAGATTTCATTAAATAAACATACTCGGTTTGGGAATCCTCAATGTTATCACTGGGATGTACTACTTCTTCTGTTTTTGCATTTTCAAGCATTTCAATAAGGTGGCTCGGAGCACCAGTTTTTTGTGCATACTTTATCGTTTGTGAAAGTCTCTCGTTTTTCCTGCCAAGCCGCTTTTCAAACGTAGTACGGGCTGGAAATGATTTGTCGTTCCTCGCTTTGAGCAACAAATCACCCTCTGTTGGGACTCGCCCTAATTCTTCCGTGAAATTCAGATAGGTTTGTAATAGGTTTTCAATTGGGAAGGGTGCCGTTTTACTGTTTGCTTGAAAACCAGCCTCAATTAAGACATCCCCCCACTTGGTCCAATACTGCCCATACCAGGCACTTCGGGATATTCCAGTTACCTTCTCAAATTTTTGCCGCCCAGGTGCCTTGCCTTCGATTTTTGCAATTCGCTTAACTTCTTCAATAATTTGATCGCGGGTCATGCTTTTATGTTTACAGCAGAAGAGTTAGTAGATGCAACATACCCGCAAACCGTCATTGCGGCCCTCGCTTTTGCAAGGACAGGCTCCAGCCGCAATCCAAAGCGAGGTATCAAAATAGACCTCGGCCTTCGCTGGAATGACCAGATGTCTGTTGAGTATTTTTCCATGCTTTGAGCAATTGTGTTTCAGGTTTGCATTTTCCGGGATGATTTGTTCTGTTTCCTCCTTCCCCCCTCCGGCAGCTTCGTTGACACCTCCCCCATAAACGGAGGAGGAAAGCGTACGTATTCTTTCGTCCCCCGCAAGCGGGGGAAGTGGCCGCAATAGCGGTCGAGGGGGGATAAGGTTGTTGCGTCCAGAACTGTTTGGGGTTTGATAGGCTTTTGCCTACATAACCAGCAAGTCAGCGCAAATGGCCTCAATACCCGCCTGGTCTTCTTCATCAAAGGCACCGGCTTGCGTGGAATCCACATCCAGCACTGCGCAGAGCGTGCCGTGCGCGTCAAAAACCGGCACCACAATCTCTGACCTGGTGGCGCTGTCACAGGCGATGTGATCGGCAATGGCATGCACATCGGCAATGAGCTGCGTTTTGCCGGTACGCGCAGCAGCACCACAAACCCCACGTGAGAACGCGATACGCAAACACCCCAGCGTGCCTTGGTATGGCCCCACCACCAGCTCGTTTTTCTTGTGCGGGTCAACTTCATAAAACCCTGTCCAGTAAAAGCGTGGAGCGAAGGCCTGGTTAAGTAGGCAAACAGCACTGGCAAAGCGCGCCGTACGGCTGGTCTCACCGGCGATAACCGCGTTAATTTGCTGGTGTACTTGCGCATAAAGGGCTGGTTTCGACATGGGGTTTCTGCCTTTTCCAAAGGTGCAAAGTCTATGTAGTTGCGCGATCAGCCTGTGCCAAGACCTTGACCATAACGCTCGGCAGCGCCTCATTGTCCAGCGCATCCAGTGCCGCCCACCAGCCTTCATTGGGTACATAGGCCTTGGATGCTGTGAAGCTAAATACCTCAAGCTCCAAAGTAAAATGCGTAAACACATGACCGATAGTGCCACAAAAATGCCATTTGGCCGGTGCGGGCGCTATTTGCAGCCAGAGTTCATGCGTTTTGTTTTCTTCAGTCCAGTTTGTTCCCGGCACTTCACTCATGGCACCCAACAAACCTTTGGTCGGGCGGCGGCGCAACAAAACACTATCCTTGCGATAGAGCACAAAAGCAGCGCCATAGCGCACTGGCTTTCGCGCTTTTACTGTGCGGCGCGGATATAGTTTTGGATCGCCCGCTTTGGTGGCGGCACAAAAGCCCGCAAGAGGACAAGCGCCACAATCAGGGTTTTTAGGCCGACACACGGTCGCGCCCAAATCCATAAGCGCCTGGGGCCAGTCTGCCGCCCTTTCCCGGGCCACATACTGCGCAGCAAGAGCTTTAAGTGGCGCCCTGGCACGCGGTAGCGGTACCTTGAGCCGATGCAGACGCGCCATCACCCGCTCTATATTACCATCCACCACATTGGTCGGGGCATGGTGGATGATGGCCATCATCGCCGCCGCTGTATAATCGCCAATGCCGGGCAGAGCGCGCAATTCGGCCTCGGTTTGCGGAAAAACACCATGATGGCGCTCTACAACCTGCCGGGCGCAGGCGTGCAAATTACGCGCCCGCGCATAATACCCCATGCCAGCCCATGCGGTTAGCACATCGTCCAGCGACGCGGCGGCCAGATGTTCAACTGTCGGCCAACGGGTTAAAAATCTTGCATAATACCCGCGCACACTGGCAATAACGGTTTGTTGCAGCATGACCTCACTCAGCCAGACGCCATAGGGATCAGGTTTTACGCCCCGTCTGCGGGCATCGGGCCGTACCCGCCAGGGCAAATCGCGACCCTGTTGGTCATACCAGGTCAGCAGTGCCGTGCGAACGGCGTCTATGGTTTGTTGCGAATGTTTCATACTCTTTTGGCGATTTGTGACAGTAGCTTTGTTGAATCAGTGCTCATAGAGGCGCATCATGGCCTGATGAACGCGCACAATAAAGATGGCTCACCTTCTTTGGCCTTGAAAACCCGCTTAACGCAACAGCGCGCCCGTACCCCCATGGATCCGGAGCGTGCGGCCCAGTTATTGCGCATGCCCACCCGTCCCGCTGCCCGCTCTGTTCCCAAAATTGGCCGCAAGGTTTTAGGTCTGGTGCGTCCATTACTGCGCGGTAATGGCGCCAGTCTTAACGAGCTTTCCATGCGCTGGCCGGAACTGGCCGGGGCCAGGCTCTTGCGCATTTGCCAACCGGAAAAATTATCGCGCAGTCGGGAGGGCACGGTCCTGACCATTGTCGCGCGCGGCGGTGCGGGCGCAGCACTGGTTGAACTGGAAGGTGAGGCGCTGATCTCACGGATCAACACCGCCTTTGGCCGGGATTTTGTTGCTCACCTGCGTATCCGTCAGGGCAGAATAGGTGCCCCAATTGCACAAACAGACACATCAACCCAACTGATCGGCCCGTCTCCTGCGCAACTGTCTGTATTAAAAGAAAAACTGGATCGACTGCCTGCCGGGCCGCTACGCGAAGCAGCACGAAAACTGGGTCTTGCCATGCTAACCCGCACTGTTCAGAAAAATTAGATTGCCAATTTTAGAGAGATTATTCATGCAAGTTTTACGTCGGTTTATTGTTACGCTTCTTCCGCTTGCCCTATGTGCCGGACTGACAGCGTGCTCTGGTAATAGCACCAGTGAAAACGCACGGTCTTCGGGCGAGCGCGATGATGACATGGCTATAGGTGACCCCAGGGCACCCATTGTAATGGTCGAATATGCTTCGCTGACCTGCCCCCATTGCGCGAAATTTCATGAAGATATTTTTCCTGAACTGAAAGCCAGATATATCGATACGGGCAAGATGCGATTTATTTTTCGCCAACTGCCCACCCCACCGGTTCCCTATGCCGTTGGTGCCGAAGCGGTGGCGCGATGCGCTGGCCCTGATAACTACTTTGGTCTTCTGGATGTGCTTTATGAAAAACAGAACTATTGGGTGCGGGCCAGCAACCCGCGCAGCGCCCTGATGGAAATTGCCGCCACAGCTGGCATATCTCAGGAGGATTTTGATGCCTGTGTCAGTGATGAAGCCAACATCACCCGCATACAGGCGTTTAGTAAAATCGCCAATGAAGACTTTAACATCACCGGTACACCGTCTTTTGTCATTAACGGCGAGCGGCGGCCCCATGTTGCGGGCCGTCCCTATGGTCTTGAAGATTTTACCGCCGTCATTGATCCACTGCTGGATCATCTCGACAATTAGAGTCTTGCACAGACCCAAGAATCGTAAGTTTATAACCATTGTGGAGAATTTTCATGTTTAGTTTACGTCGTTTCCTTGCCGTCCTGACCCCGCTTGCCTTATGTGCCGGACTTGCCGCCTGTTCTGGTGGTGGTTCTGATACTGATGGACGTTCATCCGCCGAGCGCGATGATGACATGGCCATGGGCGATCCCAAAGCCCCAGTGGTTATGATTGAATATGCCTCGCTAACCTGCCCCCATTGCGCGGATTTTCATGAAGATGTGTTTCCGGAACTGAAAAACAAATACATCGATACCGGCAAAATGCGCTTTGTCTTCAGGCAATTCCCAACCCCGCCGGTTCCCTATGCCGTTGGCGGCGAAGCGGTGGCAAGATGTGCTGGGCCGGACAAATACTTTGACCTTTTAGATGTGCTTTATGAGAAACAGCGTTACTGGGTCACATCCAATAATCCACGCAAAGCCTTAATGGATATTGCCGCTACGGCCGGCATATCCCAGGAAAGCTTTGATGCCTGTGTCAGTGATGAAGCCAATATCAAACGTATTCAGGAGGTCAGCAAAACCGCCCAGGATGAGTTCAAGATCACCGGCACGCCATCTTTTATTATCAATGGTAAATTGCGGCCACGGGTGCGCACAATAGAAAGCTTTGTTGAAATAATTGACCCGATACTGGGGATTAAGACAGAACCCAGAACAGAGAATAATGAAGAAAATACAGATGATGTAGAGAGCGGAGACCACTAGGCTCGTGCAATTCACTGCAATCAAACTGGCGGGCTTCAAGTCCTTCATCGACCCGGCGGAGTTTCGCATAGAGCCGGGGCTGACCGGCGTGGTTGGCCCCAATGGTTGTGGCAAGTCCAACATTCTGGAGGCCTTGCGTTGGGTGATGGGCGCAAATTCTGCCAAGGCCATGCGTGCCGGTGCCATGGATGAGGTGATATTTTCAGGCTCGGCTGGTCGCCCGGCACGTAATCATGCCGAGGTTGTACTTATTGTTGACAATGCAGATCGTAGCGCCCCGGCGCGCTTTAATGATAATGATACCCTGGAGGTTTCGCGCCGTATTTCCCGTGGTGCGGGTTCCACCTATCGCATAAATGGTGCCGAGGTACGGGCGCGCGATGTGCAATTATTGTTTGCCGATGCTTCAACGGGGGCAAATTCCCCGGCATTGGTGCGTCAGGGGCAAATATCCGAACTGATCGCTGCCAAGCCACAAAACCGCCGCCGGGTACTCGAGGAAGCAGCCGGTATTTCCGGTCTGCATAACCGCCGTCATGAAGCTGAACTGCGCTTGCGTGCTGCAGAAAACAACCTGGCACGGCTGGATGATGTCTTTGGCGAGATCGAGGCCCAGCACGCACAGTTAAAACGGCAAGTGCGCGCGGCCACGCGTTATCGCAACCTGTCAACACAGATCCGCGCGCTGGAAGCCTTTGCCGCGCATTTACGCTGGAGTGAAGCCAGAGCACAGGTAAAAACCCTGCAAGACGAACTAGGCACCATTACCGCCATGACCGGCGAACTAGCCAGTGCCGCCGCCGCCGCACGGACAAAGGCTGAGCAAAACACCGAAGGGCTGGATGCCTTGCGCCAGGAAGAGGCCGTTGCCGCCGCCTTGCTGGCCCGCACAACAGCCGCCGTAGAGGTTATTGAACGCGATGCCAAAGAGGCGCAAACTCGCATAGAACAATTGCAAACGCGCCTTGAAGAACTGGGCCGTGATCGTGAGCATGAAACAATTCTGATTGAAGATGGCAAGGACACCATCGCCCGCCTTGAGAATGAAGCACGGGCCTTGCAAAGCGTCGGCATAGATGAAAATGCCGTAGAAGAACTGTCTTGTCGCCGCGATGAAACCGCCGAAGCACGCACCAGGGCCGAGGCAACATTATCTCAAATTCAAATCAAGCACGCCGGGCAGATTGCAAATCGCCGTGCCGCAGAGCAAAGCTGCGCCCAGACCAATGCACAGTTTTCGCGCGCCCGTGATGAGGTATCACGGGCACAATCTGCCCTTGAAAACATGATTGAGGGCGATAGCGCCCTTACCGGTTATCAGGAGGCCAAACAGGCGGTTCAGGATGCTGAAACCGCACTGGCAACCAGGCGGCAAAGCCTGGTTGAACTTGAAATGGCGCGCCTTGCCAGCGAAGAGACAGAGCGTACCAACCGGGAGAGCTTTGATGATGCGCGGCGCCATCATGCTGCCCTGCAAGCAGAAACCGATGGACTGACCAAAGCCTTGTCAGGGCAGGAAACCGGGGACTGGCCCGACATTGCTGAACAAATTAATGTACGCCCGGGTTATGAGCGCGCTATTGCCGCCGCTCTTGGTGATGATTTACAGGCCTCGGACGACAAGGGTGCGCCGATACATTGGCACGGTGCCTCAGAACCAGACGCACCATTACCCAAAGGCACGCAAACGCTGGCCAGTTTTATAGAGGCCCCTGCTGTGCTTGGCGCCCGACTATCACAAACCGGTCTGGTGGAGGCCCATAAAGGTGCCGCGCTGGCGGAGGCTTTAACGCCCGGCCAGCGCCTTGTCAGCATTGAAGGCCAATTATGGCGTTGGGATGGATTGCGCACCAGCGCCGAAGCCCCGGCCCCCGCCGCTCACCGTCTGGAGCAACGTAATCGCCTTGCTGCACTTTTGCCGCTTTGCCAAAGTGCGCAGGATGAAGCGCAAAATGCCCGCACTTTGTGGCAACAAGCCAAAGAGACGGTCAGCGTGACACGCGAGGCAGAAAAAAACGCCCGAAAAACCCTGCCCGAAGCAGAACAGGCATTAAGACTGGTGTTGGCACAAGCAGCTGAACTGGATCGCCAGCACAGCGCCGAGGCCGCCCGCGCCCAAACGCAAAAACAAGCCCTGGTGCGCTGGCAAGCTGTGCTTGATGAAGCGCAGAAGGAGGCAACAATAGCGGACACGGCACTGGCCGCATTGCCAGTGACGGATAATGAAGCTGGTGAACGCGCCATTGCGCAAGCAGAAGACCATGCAGCCACGGCCCGTGCCAACGCCGCCGATTCCGATGGTGCCTTGCGGGCGCTGGTTCGAGAGGCCGAGGCGCGCTCATTGCGATTAACCGCCATTGAGGCCGAACTGGATCAATGGCAAACTCGGGCCAGAAATGCGGCGTCGCGCAGTGAAGCCCTAGCCGTGCGCGAAACAACGATTAGCGAAGATCTGCGCCGCGCTCGCCTTGCGCCTGATGAAATCAATACGCGCCGGGCAGAAGCCTTTGCCGCCTCTGAAACAACCGAAAAACGCCGAACAGTTGCCGCCAATGCACTGGACGAGGCAGAAACCAAACGCCGCACAGCAGAAACACAAGCACGAGAGGCCGAAGCAGAAGCAGCAAAACTGCGAGAAACCCGCGCAGGAAGTGAAGCACGTCTTGTGGCGGCGCAAGAACGTCTTGGTGAAATTGTTGCCCGCATTGGCGAGACTTTGCATTGTCCACCCCAAGCCCTGGCTGCCCAGGGTGAAATTTTAAATCAAACGCCAGAAAATGCCCCCGAAGCAGAACAGAAACTGGATACATTGCGCCGTCAGCGCGATGGCATAGGGCCAGTGAATTTACGCGCTGCCGAGGAGGCCGAGGAGGCCGAAGAACGCTTGCAAGCCATGACCGCTGACCGGGATGATTTAATGGCGGCCATCAACAAATTAAGACAGGGGATTGGCAGTTTGAACGCCGAGGGGCGCACACGCCTGCTGTCCGCTTTTGATGAAATTAACGCTCATTTCCAATCCCTGTTCCTGACACTTTTTGGCGGCGGACAGGCAGAGTTGCGGTTGACAGAATCAGATGATCCGCTGGATGCCGGTCTTGAAATTTATGCCAGCCCGCCCGGCAAAAAGCTGGATACCATGTCATTGCTTTCTGGCGGTGAACAATCACTGACGGCAGTGGCACTTATTTTTGCAGTATTTTTATCAAACCCGGCCCCGGTTTGTGTGCTTGATGAGGTCGAAGCGCCGCTGGACGATGCCAATGTGGATCGGTTTTGCGCCATGCTGGACGAGATGCGTCGGCGCACCAATACCCGATTTGTCATCATCACCCACAATGCTGTTACCATGTCACGGGTTGATCGATTGTATGGTGTGACCATGGCCGAGCGCGGTGTATCACAACTGGTTTCTGTAGACCTGCAACGTGCAGAAACCCTGGCTGCTGCGCAATAAAATAATTATAATTTTTTATTTAATATCAATGTATTATAGAAATCATACTTGTCTTGACTTGAATCAAGAGCGCAGATAAATTGCGCCGCGATCCTGGGCAATTCTCAGGTGTTATGAGATCAAACCTGATGACCGATGATGACGATTTACCCAAAGCCTCTGCCGAACTTGAAAGCCTGGGGGCACGCCTGGATGCACAAGCACGGGCAGCTAAAATTGAAGATGAAATACGGCGCACCGCAACGCAAGCTCTGGGCGGTGGATTTAGAATTGCAGTTGAGATGCTTGCAGCACTGGTCGTCGGCACCGGTTTGGGTTATATGGCCGACCAACTGCTTGGCACCTTGCCGTGGTTCATGGTCGCGGGCATCTTTTTGGGCTTTGCAGCCGGGATGAAAAACATGATCCGTTCCGCGAAACGTATGCACGCAAAGCGGGATGGTAAGGACGATAAAACGGGTTAATTGCGCCAGTTCATATGGGGCGCACTTTTGAGGGAAATGGGCTAGTGGATCCGCTTCACCAGTTTAATATTGAACGTTATGGGGAATTCCATCTTTTCGGGATGGATTTGTCCTTTACCAATTCTTCGTTTTTTGCCCTGTTGGCGGTGGCTCTGGTGGTTGCATTTCTGGCCTTTGGGTCGCGCAAACGCGCATTGGTGCCGGGGCGTATGCAATCACTGACCGAACTTTTCTATGAGTTTGTCGCACAAATGGTACGCTCAACCATGGGCCAGGAAGGCTTTCGGTTCTTCCCGTTAATTTTCTCTCTTTTTGCTTTTGTGCTGACCTCTAACCTGCTGGGCATGTTTCCCTACTTCTTTACGGTCACAAGCCATATAGCCGTCACTGGCGCACTGGCGCTGATGGTTATCAGCGTTGTTCTCATTTACGGATTTTCTCGGCACGGATTAAAGTTTTTCAAATTATTCGCTCCCTCAGGCCTACCAATACCGCTATATTTTGTTATTGTCCCGATTGAGATCATCTCGTTTCTGGCGCGTCCGTTCAGCCTTTCCATCCGACTTTTTGCCAACATGATGGCTGGTCACGCACTAATGAAAGTGTTTGCCAGCTTTGTTATAATGCTGGGTGGTGCCGGAGCGTTTAGTGTTCTGGCCATTTTGCCATTTTTGACCAATACTGCGGTGGTCGGGCTTGAGTTTCTAATCGCATTTTTACAAGCCTACGTGTTTGCCCTTCTTTCGTGCATTTATCTTAGCGACGTCTCGGGCGAACATATTGGTCACTAACTGAACCTTTGGATTAACTGGTTATTTTGGAGAAACATAATGGAACCAGCAGCAGCAAAACTTATCGGTGCGGGCATTGCCTGTATCGCTCTGGCCGGGGCCGGCATCGGCATTGGCACAATCTTTGGCGCATATTTGCAAGGTGCATTGCGCAATCCGTCAGCCGCCGCAGGGCAGTTCACAAACTTGCTTATCGGCTTTGCTTTGGCCGAATTCACCGGCCTTCTGGGCTTTGTGATGGGCATGCTTCTTCTGTTCGTATTTTAGGGTTTTCCTATTAAACGCATCGGATGATGATGATGATTGTGTTTTTCGATACCGGCAAAGCAGCAGAACATGCCGCAGAGGCCACAGAGCACGCCGTGGAAGCGGCCCAGCATACCAGTTCTGGTATGCCGCAGCTCGATATTTCCACATTCCCCAGCCAGATTTTCTGGCTGGCGATTGCCTTTGGATTGTTGTATCTGGCGCTTGACCGGTTTTTGATCCCGCGCATTGGCGGAGCCATTGAAGAACGCAAGGATCGCATTGCCGACGATCTGGATATGGCGGCCCGTAAAAAGGCAGAAGCCGATGAGGCCATCATCGTTTATGAAAAAAGCCTTGCCGAGGCCCGTTCCAAAGCCAGTGTAATCGCCGCCGAGAACCGTGCCATACTGGATGCGCAACTGTCCGAAGAAAGTGCCGCACAGGAAGCTGAACTGGATAAGTCTGCCTCCAAGGCCGAGGCCAAAATTGCCAAAGCCAGAGCAGAAGCAATGCAACACGTAGAAAAGATTGCGGTGGATGTTGCCGGCGAGCTTGTGGCTATACTCGGCGGTATCAAAGCTGATCCCAGAAAGTTGGAAAAGGCACTTGAGACCGTACGTGCAGGAAGTGCAGCACCATGACCTTGATGAACACCATTCTTTTAGAAACTGCCGAGCACGGTGCAACGACCCCGGGTATTTTTGATCTTTCAGATCCACGCCTTTGGGTGTTTTTTTCGCTGGCCATTCTGGTGGCTGTGGTCGTGTGGAAAAAAGTTCCTGCGCTTTTGATGAAATCCCTGGACGAGCGGGCTGATCTCATTCGTAGCGAGCTGGACGATGCCCGTCGGTTGCGCGAAGAAGCCCAGGAATTGCTGGCCTCATATGAGCGTCGCGGGCGAGAAGCACAAATTGAGGCCGAAGATATTATTGCCCTGGCCAAGCACGAAGCCGAACTGTTCGCCCAGGATGCCCGCGAAAAACTGCAAGACGTTCTGGCCCGTCGTGCCGAAACCGCAGAGCGTAAAATCGCCCAGGCAGAAACCCGCGCAGCAGCCGATGTGCGTGAGCACGCCGCCGCCCTGGCCAGCACTATTGCAGAAATTGCCCTAGCGCAGTCTTTGACCAAAACTGCCCAAGGCAAGTTGGTTAATGATAGCATTGAGGAACTGGGAAACAGCCTTCAATAGGCTTACTCGCCTTATTTGCGCTTTCTGGTTTTGGCAAAAAATCCACGGACATGCTTTCCTGTATTAGGGTATTTGGCCAAAAAACTGCCCATAGTTTTTCGTGCCCGTTTTGAGTTGCGCACCAGTACCACCACACCACTGGCGGTAACAATACCACCCACCGGAAGCGGAAAGGGAATGAGCGGTATACCAACAGCAATGAGCGCCACACCGCCCGCGATACGGGCTTTGCGTTTTAACGCCTCTTTGCGTGTTTCATTCTCGGTATCGAGAGGTTCAAAATCCAACTTAATCTCCTCTCCCCAACTTACACAATTTAGGTATTCTTTGCCAGAAACGCAAGTTAGCGCCAATAGGAAATCAACGGGGCAATTTCTGGCCTGGGACGCTCTCTTATCGGCTCTTGCCCTGTGCCAAGATGAATAAATCCCGCCACCCGCTCATTCGCGATCAGACCAAGGTCAGACGCGATTTTCGTATCAAATGCGATCCACTGACTAAGCCAGTTTCCAGCCCACCCGGCGGCGTTGGCAACCAGCAGCAAATTATAACAAAGCGCCCCGGCAGACAGTTCCTGCTCCCACACCGGGGTTTTATGCGCTGGATCAGGGCTGGATATAACCGCCACCACAACCGGCGCGCAACTAAACCTGCGGCGTTCCCGGGTCAGATCGTCTGCGCTTGCCTGCGGGTGCAGTTCCAAAAACCGCTTGGCAAAAACCGTACCGACCTGTTGCTGTGCGGCACCGTCAAAAATTATAAACCGCCAGGGAGCAAGCCGACGATGGTCGGGCACCCGCGTGGCTAAGCGCAACAGCTTTGAAAGCTCGATCCTGTCAGGGCCAGGCTCACTCAAGGCCGGGGCTGGGCATGACCGCCGGGTATTGAGAAACGCCAACACCTCATCACTGGGTTGCGCACATGCCAGCATGGCATCCGTGGCAGGTGGTGGTGGTATGATAGGCATAGAGCTTCTTTCAGGTTAGGTGTGAACTCATAAACTTTGACGCCACAGGCATATAGGCCTTATAAGGTTCAGGAAAAGGGGCGCGCTTTGCAAGCAGGCAAAGCAGGAAGGGAAAAATATTTATATGAGTAGTACTGATGTGGCACCGGAATGTTGTTGTGCAACGCCAGCGGAGCGTCGGCGCGAAAAAATGCGCGATACTATTATTACAGCGGCCCAGGCCATCTTTACCAAAGACGGCGAGGCTGGTCTTTCCATGCGTCGTCTTGCCGAAGCCATCGATTATTCCCCGGCGGCATTATACAAATATTTTGCCTCCAAGGACGATTTGTTTGAAGCCGTGCGTGAGCAATTTTTTGAACGTCTTCTCAAGCGTATGGATCAGGCTTTAAACGGCTCTGGCACCACTCAGGAACTTTTTGAAGCATGCGGGCGTTCCTATATTGAAACCGCACTGGAAGAACCAAGCACCTTTATGATGGCCTTTACGGGCCTTAAAGAAGACACAAGACCTGTTGAGGGCACCTTTGGTTATGCCGCCGCAGAACAACTGGAGTGCATGATTAAACAAGGCATTGACGAGGGTATTTTGCGCAAGGTTGATCTGGCCCTGGCCGGCAAGGCGGTATGGGCTGCCGTACATGGCCTGACGATATTACTGATCCAGATCCCGACAATGCCCGGCGGAGTCACCCATGAAAACGACTATACCAGAGAAGACATAATCCGCTTTCATACTGATTTTATCTGGCGTGGCATGGCTGCACCCGGGACAATTGCCACTTGATATGAAGTATTTTCACCATCCAAATTGCACGATTATAGCGGGTCTTGAGCGGGTGGGGATAAGTATTTTTCACGTGCTCATCTAGCGAGGTTTACTGTCGCGATAGTACAAGAATCACGTGCTCATATAACGGGCGCCAGCACTGCGATAACACCAGTCAATAAAGGACAATAAGGGTCATTTGAGTATCATTTATGGGTCAGTCAAGGGACAGATGAAGGGTGCCCGAGGGTCAGGCCATGACCCTGAAGTGACCCTTGAGCATGTGAATGGGGATAAGAGACTGGCTATCCCCGGCTTCCCCCTCTCCTTCGACAGGCTCAGGATGAGGGGAAATATAACAACCTCACATAAAGCCTCATCCTGAACTTGTCGAAGGATGAAAGACGTTTGTATTTCATGCAAAAACCCCAAACTTATCCAACGCTGGCACTGATCGGGTAAGATTATGACTGGTTGGCAACCTCACACATGACATTGCCCGGCCACCCTCCGACTTGTTAGGTGGTTAGGGCAATCCAGATACGAAATAAAACTGGATTATCGGAACAAGCACGATACTAACATGAATGGGAAACAATGAACGCCGACCTCATGCAGAAATAGTGACGAGTGCCCTAAAAACATTGAATTGCAACAGGAGTGTTCACTTTGGGCAGGCTGTTTGGTGAACTAAAAGGCACAGAAACGCTTGCTTTTCCAGCCTGTTCATATTCTTATTTATAAGCTGTTTTAGTAGTGTTTCCAACGCAATGATAGTGAAAGCCGGAGAGACAGGTTGCGAAAAATATTCGGTGTAAGTGGCTGGTGGTACGCGGGTTTGAGCGTTTTATTCCTGTTTGGGGCGCATTTGGCCGATGGTGCCAACACCAGTGCTCTTGCCATGGGTTTTTCAGTTCTGACCCTTGTCTTGTGCCTGATTGGCCTTGCGCTTATTCCACAGTCACTTTGGGTACTTACAGAGCCATCTCTAAAGTGGATTGCGGCCCTCTTTGTGCTCACCCTGATTTATGTTGGATTGCAATTGACGCCATATTTGCCGAGCGGCGGACACCCCTTTTGGGCATGGACGAGCACCCTTGAGGCTATAACACTGGACAAGGACGCAACCTACAGGGAACTGCTTAAACTGGCCGCTTTGGGATCTGTTTTTATAGTAGGGATGATTATTGGAGCCGATGATCGTCGCGCCTTGCTTTATATCAAAATGACGCTTGTTGTCGGTGTAATATTCACGCTTTGGGCATTTTTTGTTTATACAGCAGATGCCCGTTCTGCACCCAATGGGTATGTACAGGGGTATTTGCGTTTACACGCCAGTTTTCAATCGGCAAACAACGCGGCCACGGTAATGGGCATTTTGGCTATTCTGGCCCTGGCCTCTCTCATACGTTCGGTAAAAGAAATCACCCACAAGACATCAAGTTCGGCGCAATTTATTGAACGTTTTATTATCCGCTCCCCGATTGCCTTTATTGCACTTCTTCTATCACTTATCGCGTTGATACTTACCGCTTCAAGAGGCGGCATAGCGGCCAGCCTGGTTGCCATGCTTGTGTTCATTGGTTGGGAACTGTCTGGTCGCAAGAGCCGTAGGGGAAACACCAAAAACTCTATCGGCATTTTATTGCTGGCTATGGCGCTGTTTATACTGGCCTTTATGACCTCAGGTGATTTATTTTTAGACAGATTGTCCGCTGAAAAATGGATTAATGTCGAACGAAATTCTATCTATGTCGCACACTGGCAAGCGATACTGGCCGCACCATGGACTGGCTATGGCATGGGTAGCTTTTATCTGGTCAATGACACATTGCTGAACACCGAAAATTGGCGTTCATTGCACGCAACCGGAGCACTCCATAATGTGTATTTGCAATGGCTGGAAGAGGCCGGCATCATTGGCGCTATTTTGATGTGGGCGACGCTGGTTCTCATTTTTCGGGCTATTTTTACAGGTCTTAAGCACCGTCGCAGAATGCGCACATGGATACGGGCAATTTTGTCTATTACCTTGTTGATTCTGGCTCATGGCATGGTCGATTATGGCCTGCAAGTCCCCTCAATTGCGCTGGGCTGGTCAATGTTGTTGGGTATGGGATTTGGCCTTGGTGCAGAGCGACCATCCTAAGCTGGTCACCACGCCTACAAAAACGCCGCATACCCAAACTCCCCCCTCTTGCCCCTTATTGACATTCCTGTTCATACCATTTACTTTGTAATACAAAGAACTTTTCATAAAATTTATGAAAGATAATGAGTAATGACCAATGAAACCACAACAAAATTTGAGGGCAATCTTGCGGCGGCATTAAAAACCGAAAGACTTAGCGCATATGCGCGTTTGCGAGGAGGCTTTCCTGTTCCTCTGGCGGGTGCCACCTATTGGGCGGTGCTGGCCATTGCCGGACACATGCTGGCACCCAGTATTTGGTATTGGGTTGCCCTGTTTGGAAGTGGCACAATATTCCCCTTGGCGCTATTATATGCGAATATTTTCAAGAATAATTTCATAAAAGATAGTACCGCCGCTACAAGCGTAATTGGCCCGGCGTTTATTGGTATGCTGTTGTTTTGGCCAATTGCAATTGCCGCGCTGTGGAGAGCAACAGATTTATTCCCGCTGGTATTAGCAATAGGCATGTCACTCCATTGGCCCGTCATAGGGTGGAGCTATGGACGCACTACAATTTTCAGTGCACATGCAATTATTCGAGCACTGGTTTCATTTTACATCTGGTGGAAAATCCCGGAGATGCAACTGGTATATATTCCTGCTGCCATTGCCGGCATTTATCTGTTAACGGTCATGGTCATTATTATTGATTCCAGTGCCGTAAAAGCCCGGATAGAGAAACCATAATCCATAAAACCAGAGTTCAGACTCAGGTGTTTGACATACCAAACAAAAAATATTACTTTGTATTGCAAAGCTCTTTGTTAGAGGTGAAAATGGCTGATTTAAAAATGACTGAAGAGACGGCGAATGATCTGGGATATTTGCGTAACCTGGCTGAAGCAGGGCAACACGCCCCGCTTCTGGGCGGACGCTTTGCCATAATGTGGGGCGTGCTGTTCTCGGCGGCGCTGATAACCCAATGGCTGGTTTTAACCGGTCAGGCTCCCTTTGGCTCTGACAAGCTTGGTTTTGTCTGGATTGGCATGATTATTACCGGCTGGATTGGCTCAACACTTTTGGTGCGCTCGCTAAAAGGTAAGCCGGGCGCTGGCTCCGTTGGCAACCGCGCAGAAAGCGTGGTCTGGTCAGCCGGCGGATTTGCTATTTTTGTTTATTGGCTAGCGGTCATGGCCAGTGTTTTAGTTGGCAAAGCTGATTATGTTATTTTTGATACCATCCTGATAGTGGCCTTTTGCATTTACGGCATTTGTTATTTCGCCACCGGTGGCCTTTCAGGCAATCGCAGCATGTATGTCATTGGCGCACTTTGCTTTATCGCTGCGATCATCAATGGTGCCCTGATCCATCAACCCCTTGCCTACCTGATCTCTGCCGGGTTTGTGGTTCTGGTCACAATCGTGCCGGGCATAATTTCCATGCGTCAAGAACCATCACAAATCGTTTGAGGAGCGGTACAATGGAGCCGCAATTTAACACCAATGCGCTGGATAAGGTGATCCATGGTCGGGTGCGTCTTGGGATGATGGCCTATCTGGCCTCGGTCAAGATCGCCAGCTTTGGTGAATTAAAAGAAATACTGGATGCCTCGGATGGCAATCTTTCCACCCATTTACGCAAACTGGAAGATGCCGGTTATGTGCAGGTAAGCAAAAGCTTTCAGGGTCGAAAACCCCTGACCATGGTAGGGCTAAGCCAGGCCGGGCGCTCAGCCTGGATCACATATCTGGATCAGATGCAGGTATTGCTGAATGGGGGGTAAGTTGCCCCCCTGCCCCGGTTATCAGCCGTGTTGAACGGTGATAGGTGATATAGGCCCAGAACCATTGCAGGGCTACAGCAATCCTGTTGCGCATCCCGGTTAAAAATCCCACATGCACGGCCCCCCACAGCCACCATGCCGGTGCCCCTGATAATCGTATCCAGCCAAAATCAGCAATGGCCGATGAACGCCCGATGGTGGCCAGCGAACCCTGGTGTTTGTACCGAAACGGGCTAGGTTCACGTTTGCCCCGCATGTTTGCGCTAATCACCCGTGCTGCATAAACCCCGGCCTGTTTGGCCGCCGGGGCCAGCCCTGGCACCAGACCACCACCCGCCAGAGGCATGGCCGCCGTATCACCAATTACAAACACCCGGTCATCACCTTCCAGTGACAACCGGGAGGTCACCGGAACACGCCCGCCGGGGCCAGGCGCCAAGGCCAGCCATTTCGCGGCAGGAGAGGCCTGCACACCAGCCGTCCACAATACCGTGCGCGCTAAAATCCTGGAACCATCTTCCAGGGTTACGCCAGTATCATCAATATTAGTTATATTGGCACCAAAGCGCAATTCCACGCCCAGCGCCTCCAGCATTGTTATTGCCCGCGCAGAACATGCCGCCGGAAATGCCGTCAGACATCTTGCCCCACGATCCAGCAAGATGATGCGCGCTTTGGCCGGGTCAATTGTGCGAAATTCACCGTTCAACCCATGATGTGCCAGCTCGGCCAGCGCCCCCGCCATTTCAACACCGGTTGGCCCGCCGCCAATGATAACAAAGTTCAACCAGGCCTGCCGCGCGTCTACATTCTGTGCGTCCTCGGCATGCTCGAACGCGGCCAGAAGCCGGGAGCGCATATAGGTGGCATCTTCGATCTGCTTTAGCCCAGGCGCATATTTTTCCCAACTATCCTTGCCAAAATAGCAAGACCGGGCACCACTGGCGACGATCAAATGGTCATAGGCAATGCGGCGATCGCCAAGCTTGACTTCAAACGCCTCTCGGTCAACGCCGATCACTTCGCCCATCAGCACCTGCACATTGTCCTGACCGCGAAACAAACCCCTGATCGGCAAGGCAATTTCACCTGGCGACAAGGCCGCCGTTGCAACCTGATAAAGCAAGGGTTGAAATAAATGATGATTACGCCGGTCGATCAGCGTGATGCGGCATTTCTGGCGCATCAATCTGTTGACAGCCGCCAGACCACCAAACCCTGCACCGATAACTACAATATGCGGCACCTTTTGGTTCTTGCCTATGCTGGCCGATGGCCATTTATCAAGCTTCAGCAATCCGTCCAGAGCTAGAAACCCCGGCCCTGACCGGGCCAGAAACCCCAATAATGCCGCGATATAAAGTGTTTCTTCCCGACCCGTATTCAACGCCGTAATCAAAAGGATCACAGCCGCCAGCCCCGCTGCCGGGCGGGTTAAAAAGCCCGGTGCCAAAAAGAGCATCGCCAGTCCTGCCAGGGCTAAATGTATCACCTCACCATAATATCCAAACACCATGGAAAGGGGGGCCAGAACGACGGGGGTAGTACCTACACCCGATGGAGTCAGGGCGCTGGCCAGCAACACCCACACCAACCAAAAGCGCAATCCCGTTAACAAACCCTGACCCAGCCAGAGCGAATGTCTGGACGCAGCGGCCTTCATGGTGCCAAGACCGGTATTGCGCGATGTAATGCGCCCAAAAACAGCGTCAAGGGAAATAGGGCCAGCCCCAAACACGGCAACAAGTAGCAGCAATAATGCCCATAAAATGTTTTGCTCTTGCCCTACATCAAACAAAAATGCCGCCAGGGATACGCCCGCCAATAACAGCGCAGACACACGTGTGGCCATGCCACCCGCCAGCAACAGAGCGAACAACACCGCCACCCATACAGCCAGCATTTGCGCTGGTGAACCAGCATGTAACCATAGCTCAAAACAGGCATATATATTCGATGGGGCCGGCTGACCCGGTGCCGCAAACTGCACCGCCGCCGCCAGGAGGAAAATCTGCGCCAGCCATAACCGAATTGCCAAAAGCAGAAGGGGGCCAAGGATAAGCGCCATGGTCTTGCTGGTCATGTTCAGCGACCGAAAGGCCGATACAATCATTTTTGTCTACTCCGTCTGATGCAATTTACAAAAAGCAGCATAAAGACGGCCAGGATGACGGGCGAAACACGTCTGTTCACATTAGCGGTGAAAATTGTGAGAAATTCAGATCGGCCTGGGTTATTTTACCTTACGGTTTTGCCGCCAGTATTGCAGGATAATTACCACCAGTACCGCTCCCCACCAAACCCCGATAAACGGCCCCAGATCAATGCTGCCCTTATCCGCAGGCGGCCACGGAAAGTAAATCATGTTGTTGATAAAAGACCCCAGGGCGATGGCCATGCCGATAATTCCCAACCAGGGGCGCAAGGGAAAATGACGGATCATGGCAAAGGCAAACAAGGCCGTGCCAAGATTGATCCACACGTCCCAGGCAATATCCAGACCCAATTGGGTGTTATTGGTGCCAAGGAAGGCGGCCCTGTAGAGATCAATTTTCCCCTCATCCGCAGTGGCTTTTATTTTTTCTGAGATTACCGCGCCATTCAGGCTTTGCACCGCTGCCATGGCCCCGTTTACCACACCGGCAATGACATTCATCATGATCGCCAACCGCAGCGCGATACTGTCATAATCACGTTTCATCCATTGCCCGAGACAGTAAATGCTCAACGCATATGTCGGGCCGGAGATCAGGAATAATGGGCGACCCACTTTCCATGGCAGAACATTGAAAACCGACCCAAGAAAGTAAGACGCCATAGCAATGACGCCAATTACAATTGCGTATTTCAGCCAGTGATTATGTTGAATTTCCGCTTTATTCATTGTTCAACTCCTTCAAGGCTGTTTTTGCCTGTTTTAGTTTTGGATTAAACGCCAGAGCTTGCTCAAATTCTGCTCGTGCCTCATTGGCCTTGCTATCAGCCTTATAAAGATGGCCTAGGCGATAGTGCCCCGCCGCTTTGGAAAAACGCGTGGCTGGCTTGGCGTGCTTGATATAGTGGTGCAGATAGGCATAGGCTTTTGCGGTTTCCATTTTGCCTAATTGTGCCGCTCGCGCCGCCTGGTAATATATATCCACCCTTGCATTACCTTCGGTAATCAATCCATCGAACAAGACGAAGGCACTGGTGAATTGCTGGTCAAAGACAAGCACATTGCCAAGGCCTGCCCGCACCTCGGCATTATCAGGGGCAAGGGATTTGGCTTTCTCAAAATGTCCGATTGCACCGGCCAGATCGTCGGCATCATGGGCATGGCGACCCTTCATTATATGATAACGCACGATATTTGCCGCTTTCAGGCGCAGAGCAAAAATTTCAGACTTTTTTTCGCTACCACCGCCAATTGCCGGGGCGTAATGGTAAAAATCTGCCAGTTCTTCCAGCGCGTAAACATGCCCTGGTTGCATTTCAAGCACATGATTTAACTCGGCGCGCAGCTTTTTGGTCAAGCTCAAACGCTTTAGTGGCCCGGATCGGCGGATGATTTTATCATAGGCTTTTGCGGCATAAACGCCCAGTTCAGCATTATCCTGGCCCCTGGCCCGGTCTGCTTTGATCTGATCCAGAACATCTTCATAGCGCGCTTCATTCAACAAAACCTGATAGTGCTGATGGTCTTGTGCAAACCCGCAAGACGCCCATAGCAGGATCACACCAAGGCATAGAATAGAAATAACTCTAGTTAGCATTTCCGCCTCCATTTCCCGGGGGTGACGACGGAATTCCCGCTTTTATGGCAGGTGAATTACCTATGCCGTTTAACAGGTCTGCAAAGGCCTGATCCGACATCAGTCGCAACTGCGCAGCATTAAACCGGCCACTGTGATGCAACATACAAAGGCCGTGGGCCTGCGCCCATGCAATCAGGGCCAGACCTGCAGGATCGCCCTTTTTTAGATCACTGCAAGCGATAGATTCACGAACCCGATCAACGACCATCTGAAACGGCAGATCGTGCTCTGGCCCCATTTCATCGGGAAAATGCGGCGCACTACCGCTAATCGGGCGCACAAACAAAAGCTGGTAAAGCTGCGGATAATCAATAGCGAAACAAACATATTGCCTGCCGGTTTTCCATAAACGTTCCAGCGGTGTTGCTTCGTTAAGCGCCTTGATTTGATAAGCACTTAACAAACGACGGGCCTCTTCAACCAAAGCCTGACTGAGGGCGTCCTTGTCCTGAAAATGGCGATAAATTTCGGTCGGAGTTATGCCCGCCGCTTTGGCAACGTCCCGCATGGAAAACGCGACCGCTTGACCCTGCCCCAGAACCCGAAGTGTTGCATCAATAATTTTTGTTTTCATACCGTATAATAACATACGTTATCATTAAATAACAAGATATTTTTGATTAAATATTACTAATAAATAACGGACGTTATTTATTAGTTGATACCATTAACGCATCAACAGGATCACGGGTCGCAAGTGTGACAATCCTAAGGTTTTTTCTTTTTTCCTATGACTTTTTTGGTCACGGTTCCGGCAGTTTTTTTGACGACTTTCGTCGTGCCTTTGGCCACCAGACCTGTGGTTGATACCGCGCCGCTGGCCAAATTGACACCGGCGCTCATAACCGAGCACCCACCAAGAGTGAGCATACCCAAAAGAGCAAAACAAAGACCGATGATGCGCATGTAATAATCCCCTAATACGATCTAAGCATACCTATCCCATCAGAGTTAAATTTTGATTGAGCGTAGCCCAAAGATCAGACCTCACTAATTTGTAATGCCATTTAGGCTTCGATCTGTGGAGTTTCCGCCTATAATGCACCCGTTAAGGATAGTGCAGTCATGGTTTTTATGTCCCGTATTCGTATTGCCACAGCACGATTATTCGTGGTGTTGGCGCTGACATGGGAACGCGCTGTGCCGGTACTGTTTCCTGCCCTTTTGTTTCCCGCGCTTTATATTGCTCTTGCTTTTTTTGGCGTGTGGGAGCGGTTTGGTGATCCGTGGCGTCTATTGGTTTTAATCCCAAGTGCTGGCCTGACGGTTTATTACGGTTATCTTGGTTTACGCGGCTTTCATTGGCCCGCTAGCAATGAACGTTCAAGACGGCTCGAAGCAGATGTAAATTTGCGTGGTCGACCCCTGGAGGTTTTAAGTGACCAACCAGTGCAGGGTGCAAACAAAGAGGGCCGGAGGCTTTGGCAGGAACAGCAGACCCGTGCGCGGCAAACCTTAACCCGGCTACGTCCACGAAAACCCCGGGCAATGCTTGCCAGGCGCGATGTTTATGGTTTGCGTGCGGGCGCAATGCTTCTGGTTTTTGCTGGCGCGATAATGGCAGGGCCACGGGCAATAGGGCGTCTTGAAGAAGCCTTTGCACCGCGTATCCTGAGCCATGCCATTACGACTGCACGTATAGAGGCGTGGATTACCGGGCCTGATTATGCGTTGCTGGCACCAAAGTTTTTAAGAAAAAACGATAATGAAGCTGTTGAGGTTCTTGCCGGTTCCCGGTTTCACCTGAAGGTCAGCGGTGTTGGCAAAAGACCTGTGTTGCAGATGCGTAATGGTGGTAAAAAACGTCGGCTGAGAATGCAAAAAACCGGCCCACAGAATTTTGACCTTGATGTATTGCTGGATAAAAACATCACCCTTGCACTTAACCGCCCCTTATCAAAATTTTGGCAAATCAATACCCGGGCAGACTTGCCGCCAAAAGTGCTTTTTACCACTATGCCCAAAGGGGATACGGCTGATGCGTTGATTTTCTCGTATATAGTTTCAGATGATGTGGGCATCGATACCATAGAGCTGGAACTTGCCCTGGCAGATAGTTCAGCAGAGCCGCAGCGAACCGCGCTTGACCTGCCAGCAAAAAACGCCAGGAGCCTTGATGAAAAAGCCATGCTGGATTTCACCCGCCACCGCTGGGCTGGTCTTTCGGTTATTGCCAGACTGATTGCCCGTGACGGTACGGGCCAACAGGCCACAACAAAAACCGTTTCCCTCATTTTGCCTGACAAGCTTTTTGTTAATCCGATGGCCAAAGCCATTGCCGAACAACGCACCTTGCTTATCCGCGTTGACGAACCATATAAACCAATGCCGAAACGCCCTGTGCAAACCGAACAGAGCGTTCGTGAACAACCACCCTTTGCCATTGATAATCCTGCCGAACGACTGGAACGCGCCCCAGCACCTATTCAACGTTCGGCGGCATTGATGCGGGCCAGTTTGCGCGCACCGGAAATGTTTTTTGAAGACCCTCTGGTTTATGTGGGGTTGCGTTATGCGGCTGAAAATCTGCGCCTGGCGCGCCGAAGTGCCGATTATGTAGGATTGGATGACGAATTGTGGGCGCTGGCACTTTGGGCAGAAGGCGGCGCACTGGCCGATGCCCGTGCGGCCATGAAGGCCGCAGAGCGTGCGTTTCGCCGCGCCCTGGCCCGGGGCGCACCGGCGGATGAACTGGCTCGTCTGATGTATAATTATGAGCGTGCGGTGAAGCGTTATCTTGAAGCCCTGGCCGAAGAGGCACTGCGCCGGGGACAAAAGATTGATGGCGGCAACGGTGCAGGTGGCAGCATGGATGCCAATGCATTGCAGGAAATGCTGGATGCCCTCAAGGCACTATCCGAAACCGGCGCACGGGGTGATGCCCGCAAGTTATTGCAGGCGTTATCTGATCTTCTTGAAAACATGAAAATGCAATTGACCGCTGGCTCTGGCCCGGGAAATGATGCGGCCAGTGAAGCCATGCGCAAGGCATTGGAGGCACTGGGTGATATTACCGCCGAGCAACGCGAACTGCTGGATGAAATGTTCCGTGAGCAACAAGGAGCCAAGGGTAGCGGTTCGCCTGAGGGCGGCAGTGAAGAACAAGGTGCGCAAAGCCCGGGTGGGCAACCGGGAGGACAACCAGGCACTGGTCTTGCTGGTGAACAAGAGGGGTTGGGCACACGGCTTCGGGCCTTGGCCGACGGTCAGCGCGAGGAAGGTCGCGAGGGTGCGGGCGGCGCATTGGGCGAGGGTGCAGACGATATGGATCAGGCGGCCAACGCCTTGCGTGAGGACGATATAAACGGCGCATTAGAGGCGGGCAAGGATGCCTTGTCGGCCTTGCGGGATGGTTCAGAGGCACTGGCCTCGGATCTCTTTCGACATATTCAGGAACAAAATGGGCAGGGGGCGGGTGAAGACCGTGATCCGTTCGGGCGGCCAACACGCGGCGGTGGTTCACAATCTGCCGATGGAACGGATGTTCCCGATGTCATCAATGCAGAACGCGCCAGAGAGATATTACAGCTATTGCGCGACCGGGCAGCAGAGCAAGGCCGCTCTGCAAAAGAGCTGGAATATCTGGATCGGTTACTGGAGCGATTTTAACACTGACGCTTTACCACTCGCCCTGATTTTTCATGCTTTGCCATGGCTCTATCGGGGCCAGAGGTTCCCCTTTTTGCAAAAGCTCAACGGATATACCGTCCGGAGAGCGCACAAAGGCCATACGCCCATCCCGGGGCGGGCGATTTATGGTAACGCCCATCTTTTGCAAATGCGTACAACGCGCATAAATATCACTGGTCTGGAAGGCTAAATGGCCAAAATTACGCCCGCTGTCATACCCTGCCTCATCCCAGTTCCAGGTTAACTCAATCAAGGGCAGACCAGCGGAAAAGCCATGACTGTCATGGGGTGCATTGCGGGCAACATCTTCCGGTGAGGCCAGAAAAACAAGGCTAAAGCGTCCAGCCTCATTATCCACGCGATGAAGCTCTTCCAAACCAAGCCCTTTTACATAAAACTGTAAAGACGCACCAATGTCGCTTATGCGAACCATGGTATGCAGATAATCCATTCTTTATTTATCCCTCTTTTGGCTTATCGGGTAAGTCTTTTGGTAGCTTCAAACCTTCTTCGGTTTGCACCAGAGGCGACCATTTGGGCCGAGGGCGCGCTGTGGGGGCATCGGGCAGTGCAGCTTCGCCGCGTGCCACACGTAATTCCTCCTCCAATGTACCCGGTCGGTACTTATGAAACCTGTGGGCAACAATAAAGGCGATCAACCCCCATGAGGCGATCAATCCAAAAAACAAAAAAAACGCGTAAACCAACGGCCCGTCCCGGCGAAACTGGCGCTGTACTTCATTGGCCAGATTGGCACTGGCTAAACCGGAACCCCCCGCCGGTTCTGCAATCAAAACCCCATAAAGCCCTGTAAGCGCCAGCATGATAAGCGGCGTGAGAACAGCCGCAGCCACGAGCATGACCGCGCCATATAACGGCCCTCGTGGGCCATGTGCGCGAACATAGGCGTGTTGAAATTTTATCGCATCCAGCCCTTTGGCAAGGTGTGGCAAGTTTTTTTTATACTCCGGCCATTCCTCGGCGGCATCACGGCGCACGCCCCTATACCCCAGCCCGGCGCGCAAGACGGCCAGAGCAAAAACAAGCGCGATGAGCGCGATAGCAATCAATGGGCCGGTATTCATCGGGTTGTTTTAGGCTGTAATTGCCTCATAGACCAGCATGGATCGCTTACGCTCTACACCCCAATGATAACCGGTCAGACGTCCATCGGCTCCCAACACCCTGTGGCAGGGAATAAGCCAGGAGACGGGATTTCGCCCGACGGCGGCTCCCACGGCTCTTGCAGCCTTGGCGGAACAAACTGTTTTTGCAATATCGCCATAGCCTGTTGTCCTGCCCGGCGGAATGGACAACAAGGCCCGCCAGACCTGTCTTTGCCAGGGCGTACCATAAAGCGCCAGTGGAACAGATTTTTCCTCTTTGAAAATATCCGTACATAAAGCTATTGCCTGCTGGTCATTACGAATAAAGCTGGCGGCCGGGTAACGCCCGCGCAAGTCTTCAAATGTGCTCAATTCTGTGCCCGGATCGGCAAAACCCAGCGCCGAAAGCCCACGAGGCGACATCAACATAACCGCAAGACCAAACGGACATGGTGCGACACCCCATGTAAATTCCAGTCCTTTTCCGCGTGCCTTGGCTTCCCCGGGCGTAATAGCTTCATAAGCAATAAAAAGATCGTGCAAACGCCCCGGTGAGGACAGCCCGGCATCATAACTTGCATCCAGCACACTTAATCCCTCCAGCAAGGATGTGCGTGCATGATTGTGAGCAAGTGCGTCCATAAACCGTTTGGGGCTGGTACCCGTCCAGCGCGAAAACAGGCGGTGAAAATGCGCCGCACTTAACCCGATATGAGCCGCTATCGCCTCCAGATCAGGTCGATCCCGCCAATGAGTGTCTAAAAACCCAAGAGCCATAGTGACGCGCTGATAATCATTTTCAGATGTGTTCATAGCCTGACCCTAGTCTCTTTTGGATTTCGTGCCACCCGGATATTGCGATGCAGAAATTTTTTCACTTAAGGGCTACGTTAAGGGCTTTGTTATATACGGGTAAAATACAGGCAGGTTAAAAACCCATGAGTGTTACAGATCAGATACCGGCGGCAAAACCGGATCGCCGCAACATTGACCGTATTGAACCGGATCGGCGACAACAAAGCCGTCATTTATGGTTTTTGAACGCAACATTTGATCGCGTCGATTTTGGGCAAACGACGGCCCGTATTGCCGAGCGTCCGGCCGGATCAGCATTCAAGTTTGTGGTGACCCCCAATGTGGATCATTTGGTGCGATTGCAAACAGAATCAAACTGGGTGCGTCAGTTATACGCCCAAGCCTGGTTGACAGTTTGTGATTCGCGCATACTGGAACTGATTGCCTTCATTAGCGGTGAAAAGGTGGACGTTACACCTGGCTCAGACCTGACCCGTCATTTATTTGAAACCGTCATTGATCCCGATGAAACAATAACGATTATCGGTGCCAACGCGCAAACGATTGAGGCCATCACAGCACGATACGACCTAACAGATGTGCGCTGGTATGAACCGCCAATGGGGTTACGACATAACCTGCTGGCCGTTGAACAATGCGCCGAGTTTGTATCCAAAAACCCGGCCCGGTTTTCGTTTATCTGCGTGGGGTCGCCGCAACAGGAAATGATCGCCCGGTCATGTTTGCGCCGGGGTGATTGCGAAGGTACAGGCCTGTGTGTTGGCGCTTCCCTGGACTTTCTTGCCGGCAAGGTCAGACGTGCGCCCCGCTGGATGCAAAAAACCCGGCTTGAATGGCTTTACCGGTTATTAAGCGAGCCAAAACGGATGTGGCGACGCTATCTGGTCGATGGGCCAAAGATTGCTTTTGTCTGGTGGGAATGGCGCAAAGCAAAGGTGCGGTTAAAGCGCCTTGAAAAACTTGTGCGCTCAGGAAAGTTTGATAGTCAATAAGTTATTCGCGTGCAGTCCAGTAGGACACGCAAGGGATTTTGCTCACATCACAGCGATCTGCATATTTGCGCGCGATACCGACAACTTCATCCAGAAGGCCTTCTTCCAGCGTAATAGGGTTTAATCCAAGACCCAAAAGGCGCTGGTTTTCCACCATCAATTCGTTTTCAGCAGCTTCATTTCTCGGATTGTCGACAAAAGCAATTTCAGCGCCGGTGCGATCAGCAATCATTTTAGCCAGATCCCGCACCCGGTGAGTTTCGGTCATCTGGTTAAAAATACACACGCGTTCGCCATGTTGCGGTGGATTTTCTACGGCCAGTTCAATGCACCGCACCGAATCCTGAAGATGAATAAACGCACGGGTTTGGCCCCCCGTTCCGTGAACGGTTAACGGATAACCCACAGCAGATTGCATCAAAAACCGGTTCAGTACGGTGCCAAAATCACCATCATAGTCGAACCGGTTAATCAGGCGTTCGTCCTGGCGCGTTTCCCCGGTTTGCGTACCCCAGACAATGCCTTGATGAAGGTCGGTGATACGGATGTTGTCATTCTTGTTATAGAACGCGAAAAAAAGCTGATCCTGGGTTTTGGTCATATGGTAGATGGAACCCGGATTGGCTGGATAGAGGATTTCAGTCTTCACCAGCTCACCGTTTTCGTTTTCAATGCGAACGGTAAGGTAGCCTTCAGGAATTTTTGCCCCCGCCGTTCCGTAACCATAAACCCCCATAGTACCCAGATGCACCAGATGAGCATCAACACCGGATTCTACAATGGCAGCCAGAACATTGTTGGTGGCGTTCAGGTTGTTATCGACAGTATAGCGTTTATGCCAGGCAGATTTCATCGAATATGGCGCGGCGCGCTGTTCGGCAAAATGCACGATAGTATCGGGGGCGAAGCTCTTTATAAGCGCCAGTAATGCGCCATATTCCTTTGCTACATCAATACGTTCAAAGGCAATCTCACGCCCTGAAATCTCTTTCCAGGCATCCAGACGTTCACTCATAAAGCGGATTGGGGTAAGCGAGCCTACCTCCAGTTCATTATCGATATTGCGCCGCGAAAGATTATCAATAATGGTGACATCATGACCGTTGGCAGAAAGGTGCAAAGCCGTTGGCCAACCGCAAAACCCATCACCACCTAAAATCAGAACCCGCATGGATAATATCCTTGTCTAGTGCGACAGTGCATTTTCAAGAACAGTGCGCGCCTTTGCGCCCAGGTCTTTGTGGTTGATCGCATAATGAGCAATAGCGCGCAAATAACCCAGGCGATTACCACAATCAAAATCAGTGCCATCATATTCATACGCGTGAAACGGCTGTTCTTGCATAAGCCTAACCATAGCATCGGTAAGCTGCACTTCACCGCCTGCACCCGTTTCCTGATTCTCAAGAAGATCGATAATTTCCGGCTGCAAAATATAACGGCCAGTGATTTTCAAATTTGACGGGGCGGCGTCAATGGCTGGTTTTTCAACCATGCCGCGCATTTCGCTTAACCGTCCTGTTTTTGCACCGGGGTCAATTACGCCATATTTGTCTACTTCTGCCTTTGGCACTTCATCCACGGCAATGATATTGCCGCCGTGTTGCTCGTAAATTCTGGTCATTTGTGCCAGGCACCCAGGCTGGCCCTGAATGAGCACATCTGGAAGAAGAACGGCAAATGGCTCATCGCCAATAATGTCGCGCGCGCACCAGATGGCATGGCCAAGACCCAAAGGTGCCTGCTGGCGCACAAAACTCATTGTCCCTGGTTCTGGAAGAATGGCCGCCAGCGTCTTAAGCGCGTCGTCTTTGCCTTTGCCTTGCAATATAGTTTCCAGCTCAAACGCGCGATCAAAATAATCTTCAATGGCACTTTTTGCCCGGCCCGTTACAAAGATAATATGTTCAATGCCCGCTTCAAAAGCCTCGTCCACGACATATTGTACTGCCGGTCGATCCACCACGGGCAACATTTCCTTTGGTATGGACTTGGTTGCAGGCAGCACCCGTGTGCCAAGACCGGCAACGGGCAGAACGGCTTTACGTAGCGGCTTCATTAACAACACCTCAAAGAGAAATTTGTTGTTATTCATCTAGGCAATTGGAAAGGTCAAAGCAATACAAATCAGTATCGGCCCTTGCCGGGCAGTCGTACCCATGCAAAATCATGTCATCTCAATGACAATACTCATTGTTGTTTTCAGGGTTTACAATGCGCACAATTAAATTCGGGACGGACGGTGTGCGCGGCAAGGCCAACAAGGCACCCATTGATGCCTTGAGTATGTGCCGTATAGGTCAGGCGGTCGCCAGTGTGGTGGAGCCGGGCGCTCTGGTTTTCATTGGTCGCGATACCCGTGCCTCTGGCCCCATGCTTGAAGCAGGATTAACAGCGGGCCTTGTCTCCGGTGGAGCCAATGTTCTGCTGGCCGGTGTAGTACCTACGGCGGCTGTGGGTCTGGCTGTGCGAGAACGCGGTGCAGAAATGGGCGTTATGCTGACCGCCTCACATAATCCGGCAGAAGACAATGGTATCAAGTTTTTTGGGCGCTCTGGTGATAAACTTGACGAGACCGAACAAAATCTCTTGCAGGACAGGATCAATGAGGATTTAACATTAAAAAGCAACAGAGATTGCGTTATTGGCCGTATTGACCAGACGTCAGCGGTTAGCGAATTATACGCACAGGCCGTTCGGGCCTCCGCACCGGGTACCCCGTTAAAAGGCATGTATCTGGTGGTCGATTGCGCCAATGGCGCGGCTTCTTTTCTGGCACCCAAAATGCTGACTGATCTGGGGGCGAAAATAGATGTATTGCACGCCGAACCTGATGGTAAAAATATCAATCTGGAATGTGGTTCTACGGCACCACAAACCTTGCAACAAAAAGTTATTGCCGTAGGTGCAGATGCTGGCATTGCCTTTGATGGCGATGCTGACCGGGTGCTATTGGTTGATGAAAAAGGCGGGCTTATTGATGGCGATCAGTTGTTGGCCAGCATAGCCCATGACTGGGCGCAACGTGGGTTATTGCGAGGCGGCACGGTGGTGGCGACGCATATGTCCAATTTAGGGTTGGCGCAGTATTTGAAAAGCATTGGTCTGTCTTTGGAGCGCACAGCGGTAGGTGATCGTTATGTTGCTGCGCGTCTGAACGAACTTGGTGCCAACCTTGGCGGCGAGCAATCAGGACATTTGCGCATGCCGGATCTGTGTCCTTCAGGGGATGGTCTTATTGCCGGATTGGCTGCTCTTAACGTTTTGGGTGCGTCTCTTTTGCCAGCTAGCAAAGCCTTGAGGCCATTTACAGCGCTACCTCAATTTATGCAAAATGTTGTGCGTCCCAAGGGTGCAAACCCTATGCAAGAGAAAACCGTAACCGAGGCCTGTCGCAAGGCCGAAGACGTATTGGGGACAACCGGGCGTTTGCTGGTTCGCCCATCAGGCACCGAGCCGCTGATCCGGGTTATGGCAGAGTGTGAAAGCCCGCATACGGCTCGTCAGGCCATCAAAGTTGTTACCGATGCGCTAAGTGCGCTTTAGGTCGTGAACCTAGGGTTTTTTCGGACGACCTATCCCCTCATAGGAAAACCCCAGACCGGCCATTTCTTTGGGAGAATAAATATTGCGCAAATCCACCATAACCGGCATTTTCATGGCCGTTTTTATCCGTTCAAAATCAAGAGCGCGGAACTGATCCCATTCCGTGATAATCACCAGCGCGTCTGCGTTTTCGGCCACCTCATATGGCCCATCACAAAAGGATACCCCCGCGATCAGCTTGCGTGCTTCTTCCATGCTTTCGGGATCATAGGCGCGCACAATTGCGCCTTGTTCAACCAGGGCCGGAATGATGTCCAGGCTTGGTGCATCACGCATGTCGTCGGTATTGGGTTTAAAAGCCAGGCCCAGCACACCAATGGTTTTTCCTTTAACACTGCCATTACAGGCGACGGTCACTTTTTTGGCCATCGCCTTTTTACGCTGGTCATTAACGGCGACAACGGCTTCAACAAGTTGTAACCTGGTGCCAACCTCTTTGGCTGTGCGCACCAGTGCCAGTGTGTCTTTGGGAAAACACGATCCGCCATAACCCGGCCCGGAATGCAGAAACTTTGATCCGATGCGTTTATCAAGACCTATGCCGCGTGAAACCGTCTGCACGTCTGCGCCTGTCTGTTCGCACAAATCAGCCATTTCATTGATAAAAGTAATTTTAGTGGCAAGGAACGCATTGGCCGCATATTTAATCATCTCGGACGAGCGACGAGAGGTAAACATAATCGGTGTTTCATTAAGAAACAGAGGCCGATACAGCGCGCGCATAACCTCTTGAGCGCGGGCATCTTCTGTGCCGACAACCACCCTGTCGGGACGTTTGAAATCCCTGATTGCCGCCCCTTCGCGTAAAAATTCCGGATTGGAAACCACGGCAAACTCTGCGTCCAGGCGCACGTCCTGAATGATTTTTTCAACTTCATCACCGGTGCCTACCGGCACAGTAGATTTGGTAACAATGACGGTAAACCCATCCATGGCCGCTGCAATGTCTTTAACGGCGGCATAGACATAAGACAAATCGGCAAATCCGTCACCGCGCCTCGATGGTGTGCCAACAGCGATAAAAACAGCATCGGCTTCGGCCACAGCAGTTTGCAAATCAGTGGAAAAACTCAGACGGCCTTCAGCCACATTTTTTGCCACCAGATCATCAAGACCTGGCTCAAAGATGGGGATACCCCCCTCTTCCAGCAGGGTTATCTTGGCGGCATCCTTATCAACGCAGACGACCTGGTGTCCAAAGTCGGCAAAACACACACCGGAGACCAGGCCAACATACCCCGTTCCTACCATTGCCACGCGCATTTAAATGTCCTTTACGATAAAACTAAAGCTTCTGATCGAAAGCGCCAATTTGCGGATGCGCAGCCAGACGCCGCTCAATATCAGCGAACATGGCGCGCAAATTATCTTCTGAGGTTGGGCTTTCAACAACAACAACCAGATTGGGGGTGTTGGACGATGCCCGCACCAAACCCCAGGTTCCATCTTCCAGCGTAACACGCACGCCATTGACGGTAACCACATTGGCAATGACTTGCCCCAGAATTTGTTCCTGTGCTGCAAATGCAGCTTCATATTGCGCAACAATTTTCGCCACCACGTCATATTTCACTTCGTCAGCACAGGCCGGAGACATGGTCGGGCTGCCCCAGGTTTTGGGCAAGGTATCTTTAAGGTCGCTCATGCTCATACCTGAATTACGATCCAGCATGCGTAAAATGGCGATCCCCGTCACCAGACCATCGTCATAGCCACGCCCGATGGGGGGGCGAAAAAAATAATGACCGGATTTCTCAAACCCGGCAATGGCCCCAAGATCATTGGTGCGTCGTTTGATATAGGAGTGTCCGGTTTTATAATAATCAGTAGTGGCTCCATTGGCTTTGAGCACCGGATCCATGGCATAAATGCCGGTGGATTTAACGTCTGCCACAAAAACCGCATTTTCAAAACGCGCCGACAAATCACGGGCCAACATAACCCCCACCTTGTCGGCGAAGATTGCCTCGCCGGTATTATCCACAACGCCGCAACGATCACCATCGCCATCAAACCCAAGCGCCAGATCGGCACCTGTCTCGCGCACCGCATCGGCCATGGCATGCAGCATTGTCATGTCTTCGGGATTGGGGTTATAGCGCGGAAAGCTGTAATCCAGTGTACAGTCCAGCGGTATAACCTCGGCGCCAATGCTTTCCAGCGCCTGCATGGCAAATGCCGCCGCAGTTCCATTACCGCATGCCGCAACAACCTTGATTTTACGGTTTAATTTTTCACCGGCAAGATCAGCCAGATAACGATCCCGCATACCACGCTCATACACCAGTGAACCATTCGGGCGTTCAATACCTTCATCGCCAAGCACAATGTCTTTCAGACGGCCCATTTCCTCAGGGCCAAAAGTTAGCGGGCGCTCCACACCCATTTTAACGCCAGTCCAGCCATTTTCATTATGACTGGCCGTGACCATGGCCACACAAGGTACATCAAGGTCAAATTGTGCAAAATAAGCCGTTGGTGAGAGCGCCAGCCCAATATCATACACCCGTATCCCGGCGCGCATCAAACCAAGGCAAAGTGCCTGTTTTATCGAAAGCGAATAAGAGCGATAATCATGCCCGACCACAATGGCAGGGGTTTTATCAAGTTCATGAATTAACGTACCCAACCCAAACCCCAGGGCTTGAATACCCAAAAGGTTAATCTGCGGCGGCTTATTGCTATCCAGTCGTCCAAACCACCAGCGCGCATCATATTCCCGAAATCCCGTGGGCGCGATTAACGCCTGTTCTTCAAACTCAAGAGTATTGGCAGCAATATCATTACGTGGTTTTGGCATATCTTCTTTCCTGCAAGATGTGAACTCTTGTGCCTTTGTGTGCCCCAAAGATCAATGCACAATGGCTCATTCCAGTGGTATATGTCGCAGCTTCTATGATGGCCATTTTATCCTGATGGGTTATGTTGGCGTTATGAGTAAGCAGGGCGAAATTTTTGACACAATCATTTGCGGCGGCGGCCTCGTTGGCCTGACCACCGCGCTGGCGCTGGAAAGTGCGGGTTTGCGCGTGTGTGTCGTCGATGCCCTGCCCTTTGAAACCCAGTTGGCAAACGAGTTTGACGGGCGCTCTTCGGCCATTTCCTTTGCCAATATGCGTATGTTAACAGCCCTGGGTGTTGCTAAACGGCTTGGTGACAACAAAGGCCCGATCAACGAAATTCTGGTTTCTGACGGACGGCCCCATGACGGATTACGCCAAGGTGGGCCAGGGCGGTTTTTCCTGCATTTTGATGCAGGCGAGTTTACCGGGCCAGAGGCTGGCGAGCCTTTGGGCTGGATGGTGGAAAACCGGCATATGCGCATGGCGCTCCTGAGTGAAGCGCGTAAGCATAAAAATATTCATTTGATCGCACCGGTGCGGGCCATAAAATTTGATTTTGCCAATACTGATACCGGTTCCCATGCCAGCGTTCTTCTTAGTGGCGGCAAAACAATAAACGCATCATTGATCGTTGGTGCAGAGGGTCGCAACTCACCTGCACGTAAAGAGGCAGGTATTCGCCATCATGGCTGGGGGTATGGGCAATGGGGCGTGGTCGCCACCGTCGCCCATGAACAAGCGCACAATGGCATTGCCCATGAATACTTCCTGCCTCATGGCCCGTTTGCCATATTGCCCCTGCCGGGCAATCGTTCATCTCTTGTATGGACGGAAACCCCGGCGGCGGCACGGTATCTGAAAACTGCACCCGATGACTTTTTTCAGGCCGAACTGATGCGCCGTTTTGGTTCGTTTTTGGGTGATTTAACACCGGCTGGCCCACGCTGGGCCTATCCACTGACCCTGATGGTTGTTGAACGCTATATCGCCCCACGCCTGGCGCTGGTGGGCGATGCTGCCCACGGCATGCACCCCATAGCCGGGCAGGGTTTTAACGCTGGTATTCGCGACGCAGCGGCACTAGCCGATGTGTTGGCACAAACGGTGCGCGCGGGGCTGGATATAGCCGATCCGATTTCACTGGAACGCTATGAGCAATGGCGCCGTTTTGATAACACTGCCTTGCTGGCGGCGACCGAAGGTTTTGTGCGGTTGTTTTCCAACGATTCGACACCGATACGACTATTGCGCGGTCTGGGTATGGCGGCGGTGGACAAGTTCGGCCCCGCACGACGATTTTTTGCCAAAGAAGCCGGCGGTGGGATAGGAACCCTACCTAACCTGCTCAGGGGCGAATTACCGTAATAAGCTCTTTTTTCCCGTGCTACCGCTTCGCTATTTGAGCACATTTTATCTCGTGCTACCGCTTCGCTATTTGAGCACAAAAGGAAAAAAAATGAATGAACTACCGCCCTGCCCTAAATGCCAATCTGTCTATACATATGAAGATGGCGCTTTGCTGGTATGCCCCGAATGTGCCCATGAATGGAGCGCCGACGCGCAAAGTCAGGCAGATACGGGCAAGGCGATCAAGGATGCCAATGGTAATGCCTTGATGGATGGTGATACAATCACAGTCATAAAGGATTTGAAGGTCAAGGGTAGTTCAATGGTTGTTAAGGTTGGCACCCGGGTGAAAAATATCCGCCTTGTTGATGGCGATCATGACATAGAGTGCAAGATTGATGGTATCGGGGCGATGAAGCTCAAATCCGAGTTTGTGAAAAGGGTTTAAAGTGGGTGTGATGAGAATAAAATTTCATCCCCAAAGGCGCGCCATCCTTGGCGGGGTGTTATGGCTTGCCGGCTTTGGCCCGGCGCTGGCAAAATCAAAAAAACAGGTTATTGCCCCCGGGCGCGCATCCCGGGTGACAAGCGGCCAGGGGTTTATACTGGAAGATGAGCGCAGGGTACGCCTTGCCGGTATTCTGGCCCCGCGCATGGCCTATGAAGATATACGTGCAGAACCCCTTGCCATGCAGGCGCGTGAGGCTTTGAAACGCCTTGTCAGCAATCGCTCATTACATTTTTCTGATCCCGCGCCAGACAAGTTTTCACGTTTACGGGCGCAAGTTTTTGCCAATAATGGCAATGCAGGAAACCCGGTATGGGTGCAGGCAGAGATGATCCGCCTCGGCTTTGCCCGAGTGCGTAGCTGGCGTGACGACAACACCCACACAAACGCATTATTGGCGCTGGAGGAGAGCGCAAGACAGGCGCGGCGCGGTCTCTGGGCTGAACAGTATTATGCCGTGCGTAACCCGCAAAGTGTTGGCGTATCCATCGGCTCGTTTCAAATTGTGCAAGGGCGCATCGTTGATGTCGCCGAAGTGCGCGGGCGCGTATACTTGAATTTTGGGGCCGACTGGCGCCAGGATTTCACCATTAGCATCGCCCCCAAAGACAAAAAACGTTTTGAGCGGGATGGGATTATCCTTGCCGGGCTATCGGGCGCAAAAGTGCGTGCCCGCGGTCTGATCCGCCAGCAAAACGGCCCAATTCTTTATCTTGACCATTCCCAGGCACTGGAAATTCTGCCCGAATAAAGAAAACCCGACATCGAATGATGCCGGGCAATCCTGTATAAATGGCAATATGCGTTATGCGGCGCTGACAGCGGGTGTGGCTTTAGCAATCAGGGTCTTGGACAGTTTGTCAAAAGCAACATCACGCTCGATCTTTTCAACAGCGGCCACTTCGCGGGCCATGCGATCAATCGCTGATTCGTAAAGTTGGCGCTCAGAATAAGATTGCTCGGGCTGATCTGCATTGCGATGCAGGTCACGTACCACTTCGGCAATAAAAATCAAATCACCGGAATTGATCTTGGCTTCATACTCCTGGGCACGGCGGCTCCACATGGTGCGCTTGATGCGCGGACGACCTTTAAGGGTTTTCATGGCGCTTTGCACAACATTGGGGTCAGAGAGCGCCCGCATGCCGCCACTTTCGGCGCGCGGCACCGGCACCCGCAAAATCATCTTGTCCTGCTCGAACTGCACCACATAAACCTCAAGGTTCATGCCTGCGACCTCTTGCACTTCAACGCCGGAAATTTGGCCTACGCCATGGGCCGGGTAGACGATGTAATCATTATTTTTGAATTTTTTTGCAGAACTGGTTTTAGCCATAGTCAATTTTTACTCACTGTTGTTTTCATGCTGGAAAAAAATACGAGGAAACCCCGTCCACCTTTTGGGTGAAATTATTCACGCTCTTTATCTCTAAATATCTTTCCGCTTTGGCGGCCCGGCATTGCCGAAGCCCGCATACCTGTACGTTCATAGCCGCATGGATGACGCCTATGTTGTAGCTTATAACACAAAAATGAGTAATTTCAAAGGCTTTGGATGAAATGCTCAATTTTAGGGTACTTAGGGTTCAGAGACTAATCACCCTCACCGGGTTTTTCAGAAAAATATTTATCAAACTTGCCGGTTTCATTGGCCCGGGCATCGGCATCTGGCGGCGCATCAATAATGCGGGTAATGTTGGGCCATATATCTGCAAACTTAGTATTCAGTGCCAGCCATTTACCGTCCGGATCGTCTTCTGTGTCCGGTTTGATCGCTTCAACCGGACATTCAGGCTCGCACACGCCGCAATCAATGCACTCGTCGGGATGGATAACCAGAAAATTTTCACCCTCATAAAAACAATCCACCGGGCATACTTCGACGCAATCGGTATATTTGCAAGCAATGCAGGCATCAGTGACGATATAGGTCATTAGGGTCAGGCCTAGTAATAATCCAAGACGAAAACGCGCCTGTATGTGGGGGGTATGACCTGATTGTCAACTGCTGTTTCTGCGCTCCTGTGCCGCCTTTTTGGCGGCGATACGTTCATGGTCGGTAACCGCCAGTAAAGCGCCAACCCGACGGATGAAACTGTCTTCAAACGGGCTTTCTTCTCCATCTGCATAGGTGACATCCCATAAATGGCCAACCAGTGCCACACGCTCCTCTTTAAGCATGTGTGCCTTGATAACCCGGGTGAAGGCATAATGGTCTACTGCCATTTCCGCGCGTGCTTCAGCGGCTTCCAAAAGTGCGGCGGCGGCTTCGTCCTCCAGGGAAAAACTTTCGCGAATAATGTTCAGGATCATCTCCTGTTCTATGTCGGCATAAATACCATCTGAAAGAGCGGCCTCAACAAGCAGCGCAACAGCACACTCGCGGGCAATATCGCTGTCACTTGGTTGTCGTTCATCATCTGCTACGCTACCAAACAGCTTTTTAATTGCTTCAAACATCTATGTCCTCCTGTATCAGGATCATCTTCTGTTTTTACCCAAAGGTCAAAGCACATGGACTTTGTGACATGCGTCAGCTTTATTTTAGTGCCTTCAAAATCGCAAACGGTGACGAGGCATCGGGGGCAGCTTGCTCTGGTCTGGTATTGCCTGTTTGCTTGTTGTGCTTGCTGCGGGCCGGTATCCAGGTTTCGCCCTGGCCTGCTTCATTAGCTTTGGTTTTTCGCTTGTATTTCAAGGCCACAAGAATAGCACCAAGATCATCATGACTGCAGCCCAAAACCGATAACATGGCCTCGTTTGGGGCAAAAACGCCACCTTTATGTAGTTTTTGCGCTTCGCGGATCAGATCAGCAAGACGCTCCAGAATATCAAGGCGCACAAGGCGCCGGGAGAATAATCCATAGCCCGCTGCGCGTGCGGCCACCTGCGATACCGGCTCGGATGTAACATAGGCTGTCAGCCCCGGCCTTGGTAAAAAAGCTTTTTCGGCATTGTCCTGACTTATCGCATATAACAATGCCAGAAGGCGCGCCGGTGCGGGACGGATAAGGGCTGGCATGAACACATGAAAAGCACCAAACCGCACACCGCATTGACGTAAATAATGCCGGTCTTGCTGATCCAGATTACGCAATTCATCGGCAATTTGCGCACGGGGTAGTGCGCCCAGTGCCTGAACCAGACCATAGCCCAATCCCCGGCCAAGCCCTTTGAGCGCACCGGCATCTACCTTGGTCTGTAAATTCACAAGCGGCTTTAGCTCGTGTTCAGTCATAGTTTTCAACCATATCTGCAAGCGGCTTTCAGCCTGTTCAATCTTGGCCTCATGGCCTAATTGCCCCCCGATCAGCCCAATTTTGGGGTGCAAGACATCATGACCAGCCTCAAGCTGGGCAATGGCAGCACCTTGCCACATAATTTTGCCATTATCGGTCAACGCAAGGTCATCATCATTGGCCGCCTCAATAAGCGTCAGACGGCGATTGATTTCAGGGGCCAGAGCTGCACTGGCCACCATACGCAGGGTTTTACCGGCCAGATCACGGGCGTTACTGCCGGGTCGAAAAGACAGACCATCCAGTTGACCAATACTATGATCCAGAACTTTAACGTCACCGCTTGGTGACACATGTACGTCGGCTTCCTCTCCTGCGCTCAACGCGCGGGTAAGCACGGAAGTACGCTGATCGACAAAACGCTGCAACAGACGATCATGCAGAGCATCGGAAAGACGTTCTTCCAGTGCCATGGCGCGTTCCTGCCAATGCACAGCATCGCTGATCCAGTCTGCACGATGGGTGCAATACGCCCAGGTGCGCACATGGGCAAGACGGGCGGAAATTGCATCCACATCGCCGTTAAGACGATCGAGGTTTTTTAATTTACCCGCCAGCCAGTCTTCACCCATACGCTGGCGAGGGCCGCCAAGCTGGGCAAAAATATCGCCCAGCAAGCGCGTATGGGCATCAAGGCCACTTTTGCGAAAATCCGGCACCTGACAGACCTGCCATAATCGCCGCACCCCGTCCTTTCCATCCAGATAGGGTGCATAAGCATTTTCACCGGCCAGATCGGCAAACACCTGTTCATCAATTGCGCGGGTTGTTCGGATCAGGCCTTTGCGCGTAGGTATCTGCTTCAAGGTTGCCAATAACGCATCAGTGCTGGAAAAGTCCAGTTTGCGATTACGCCAATAAAGCATACGCACCGGCTCATAATAATGATCTTCCAGTCGGCGCACCATGGCCTCATCAAAGGGGGCAGCACTGTTCGTGGTGCCAAACGTACCATCGGTTTGGTAGCGCCCGGCACGTCCGGCAATCTGCCCCAACTCGTCCGCACGCAAGGCCCGGCGCTGTCGCCCGTCAAATTTGGCTGTTGAGGCAAAGGCCACATGGTTCACATCCATGTTCAGCCCCATACCAATGGCATCGGTGGCCACCAGATAATCCACTTCGCCGGACTGAAACAGCGCGGCCTGGGCATTGCGGGTACGCGGGCTAAGGGATCCCATCACCACCGCTGCGCCGCCATGACGACGACGAAGCAGTTCGGCAAGGGCGTAAACGTCCTCGGCAGAAAAGGCGATGATGGCACTGCGCTTTGGTAAACGTGATACTTTGCTGGCACCAGTATGGGTGAGTTTGGAAAATCGCTCTCTTGGCTCTATCTGGTCAGCATTGGTCAGGCCACCCAAAACGTTACGCATGGTGGCGGCGCCCAGCACCAGTGTTTCCCCGCTGCCCCGGCTGTGTAACAAATGGTTGGTGAACACATGACCACGCTCAGGATCAGCACAAAGTTGCACTTCGTCGATGGCTAAAAAACAAAATGGCTTACCACGCAAATGGGTGGGCATAGCCTCGGCTGTGCAGGCAAACCAGCGGGCGGTTTTGGGAATAATGCGTTCCTCGCCGGTAACCAGGGCCGCCGACGCCACGCCTTTCTCGCGCACAATACGGTCATAAACCTCACGCGCCAGCAGACGTAATGGCAAACCGATAACGCCATTGGCATGGGCCAGCATACGGGTGACAGCCAAATAGGTCTTGCCGGTATTGGTGGGGCCAAGGGCGGCCTTGAGTTCAACTTCCATTGGCGCACATTACCCTTTCTCATTTTCACCTCAAGCGCAAAAGCCTGTGCAAAGCCTGTACTGTTATGGTGTTATCGCTTGACGACACCCACAGCCTTTTGTATCTGACCCGCCTTGCGCAGAGTCTTGTGTCTGCGTCACAATATAATAAGGATCAAGCCCATGGCACGTCGTTGCGAACTCACTGGCGTCGGTGTAATGTCCGGCAATAATGTCAGCCATGCCAATAATCGCACACGTCGGCGGTTTTTGCCCAATTTATGCAATGTGACCCTTGGTTCTGAAGCTCTGGGTCAGAGCTTCAAGTTTCGCATTACCGCAGCGGCCTTGCGTTCTGTAGATCATAATGGTGGCCTGGACGGATTTTTGGTCAAAGCCAAAGATGACAAGCTTTCCCCGGCAGCCATCAAGATCAAAAAAGAGTTGAAAAAAAAGCTGGCTGAAACAGCTGAAGCCAGTGCCTAAAGCGCGACGATATAAAATTTACAAGGCGGTTCAGACGAGCCGCCTTTTTTATTGTGTGCAAACGGGCTAGAATAAGGAAAATCACGGAGTGCTCCATGCCTAGATTTATTCTACTGTGCCTTGTCATCCTGACTATCGGTGCTTGCGGCGCCAAAGAACCTGCCGATACGCTGTATAGCGGCGGTGTTATTCACACAGGTCTGGATAATGAACCCACCATAGAGGCCGTATTGGTCAAGGATGGGCGTATACTCTATGCGGGCAGTCAAGAGGGAGCAAAGCGTTATCAACCTGCCAATGCAATTGACCTTGATGACGCCCATATGTTCCCCGGCTTTACCGATGCCCATGCGCATCTATATGGCGTTGGTCGGCGCGAAACCACGCTCAATCTTGAAGGCACGCCATCACTGGAAGCCCTGATCCAGCGTGTTGAACAAGAAGCAGCACGCATAGAAGAAGGTGCTATTATCGGGCGTGGCTGGATTGAAACTGGCTGGATTGAGGGGCGCTTTCCCAACCGTTTTGATCTGGATCGAGCGGCCCCCGGGCGCATTGTTCTTCTTAGGCGCGCCGATGGCCACGCCCTGGTGGCGTCCAGTGAAGCCCTAACTGCGGCAGGTGTGGGGCCAGACACCCAGGAAATTGAAGGTGGCCGTATTGAGCGCGATGAAGAAGGCATGCCCACAGGTATGTTAATCGACAATGCCATGGCGCTGGTGGCTGGGCTGGCTGCCGATCTACAAGGCGAGGCCAGACAAGACGCACTGCAAACCGGCGCACAAGTGATGACCGCCTATGGCTGGACAGGTATCCACAATATGTCAGTGGGTAATGATGATGTGCAATTACTGGAAAACATGGCCGATCAGGGCGCTCTGCCGCTTCGGGTTTATAATGCCATTGATGAAGATGTTATGCGATTACTGGCCAATGGGCCAAGACGTGCCGGCAATGACCGGGTGATAACCCGGGCTGTGAAAGTTTATGCAGACGGGGCATTGGGTTCGCGGGGTGCGGCGCTATTGGCACCTTATAATGATGCGCCGGATACTTCGGGTTTGATGGTGCGGGGGACAGACGAAAGCCGCACCCTGTTTGCCCGGGCGCTTCGGGACGGTGTGCAATTAAGTGTTCATGCCATTGGTGATGCGGCCAATCGCGCTGTGCTTGACTGGATGGCAGGTGCCTTTGCCGATGTTCCCCTTGATGAGCGCCGGGTTGCCGATCCGCGCTGGCGTATTGAACACGCACAAATGATAAACCCGGATGATCTGGCGCGTTTTGCCGCTCTTGGTATCATTCCGTCCATGCAGCCTTCTCATGCTATTGGTGATTTGCACTTTGCCAGTGCCCGGGTTGGCAAAAAACGTCTGCAAGGTGCCTATGCCTGGAATACACTGGTAAAATCTGGCGCGATTATCCCCGGTGGCTCTGATGCACCGGTAGAGCGCGGCGATCCACGGATTGAATTCTACGCCGCCGTTTCGCGCCATGACCTCAAAGGTTATCAGGGCAAGAACTGGCACAAGGAGGAGGCCGTAGATCGGGTAACGGCACTAAAAATGTTTACCATCTGGCCGGCCTATGCCTCATTTCGCGAGGATGAACTGGGTACTATTGAGGTTGGTAAACGCGCCGATTTTACCATCTTTGCCGATGACATCATGACCATCCCGGAAATGGATATTCTGTCCACCAAAATTGTGATGACCGTGGTCGACGGGAAAACGGTGTTTAAGGCAGAGGAATAAAGTTTCTCAAAACGGCGCATCAACCGCCTTGCAAAGAAATTTCATCAAGGGCGCTGCGTCCTGAAAAACGCCTTCAAGGTCGTCAGCAAACCCTGGTTTTTGCGTATCTGCCGGTAGGCAATCCTGCATGGCAAAAAAGCTTTTGCGCATAATGTCCTTGATATGAGGGTCGTTCTCATCAAATCCACGCGGAGGCCGGGTAATGCCGTCACCACGAAGCGCATCAAAGCGGCCTGTAAACACATCATTGCCAATGATGTTTTGCCATTCTTTTGGGTTTTCGCGGATTGCAGTTCTGATATTCAATAATTGCGGGGATGGCGGGTGCCAGATGCCACCACCACAAACAATCTCGTCCGGGGCCAGATGAACATAAAACCCCGGCGCATGGGCAGATTTACCAAGCATGTGACGAAACTGAATGGCGCCATGGGTTTTGTAAGGCGTTTTATCCTTTGAAAACCGCATATCCTTGTAAATGCGAAACACCGATCCACCGTTCAGGCGTGGATCAGCATTAAAATGCTTTGATATGCGGCGCAGGCGCGGGGCCACGGCCTCAACCAGCAGCGCCAATGGTTCCTGAACCGAAGTACGAAACCGTGCCTTGTTATCACCAAACCATTCCCGATTATTATTGGTTTTCAACTCATTGAAAAAATCAAAATAATCGGCTGGCAGACCAGAGAAAGTATCAGGCATTTTCAGTCCTTGTTTTTATAGACCTTGCCGCCCTTCATGACAAAATCCACATCCAGTAATTCGTTGATGTCGTCAAGCGGGCTGGAGCCAACGGCGATAATATCAGCCTGTTTTCCGGCTTCCAGTGAGCCGATTTTATCAGCCATCTGTAAATGCTCTGCGGCAATGATGGTGGCGGCGCTAATGGCCTCCATGGGGGTAAACCCGGCCTCGATCATCAGGGCAAATTCGCGGGCATTATCCCCGTGTTTCGAGACACCGCTATCGGTGCCATAGGCGATTTTAACGCCGCCCTCATGAGCCATTCGTAACATGGAAATCATTTGCGGGCCGACCTCAAGCGCCTTGGCACGCGATGGTGGCGGCAAAAACCCATCGGGGTCTTTGGCCATTTCCACCACCGTTGCCCCGGCCAGAACCGTCGGCACCAGATAGGCATCGTATTTTTTGAACAGCTTGATGGTTTCCTTGTCCAGATAGGTGCCGTGTTCAATAGAATCTATACCGGCGCGCAAGGCCGCCTCTATACCGCCTTTACCATGGGCATGAGCAGTGACCTGCCGACCCATAAAATGCGCCGCCTTGACGATATTTTCCATTTCATCATCAAAAAACTGTTGTTCGGTTCCAGCGGCGGTGTTGGACAGAACGCCGCCTGTGGCCGTAATTTTGATGACATCGGCACCCTTGCGCACATTTTCACGCACCGCACGGCGACAATCATCCGCCCCGTTGCAAATGGCCGGGCGATGCAGGGCAGCGGCCACCATTTCCGCATACCCGTGGCGCGGATCACCATGACCGCCAGAGGCGCTAATGGTTTGCCCGGCGGCACGAATATGTGGCCCGGGAATGTCGCCACGGTTAATGGCATCGCGCACCGCATAAATGGCATCATCACCCCGTGCGCCCAGATCCTGAACAGCGGTAAATCCGGCCAGCAAGGTCTTGCGTGCATGGCTGGCACCATACATGGCATTGTCAGCATCCGAGCGGGTCACCGTATCCAGCCTTCCAGTGGGGCCAAGCTCCGAGGTTAGATGCACATGACTGTCAATCAGACCGGGCAGACAAAACTTGTCTTTCAAATCCACCACTTCAGTGCCATCCGGGGCTTGAAACCCGTCCTGAATTTCAAGAATTTTACCGTCATGGCTAACCAATATGGTCGAGGCACCCAGCGGGGCCTTGCCCGGCTGGTTCAGAACTGTCCCGCATTGCACGGCTTTGGTGTGTGCCCATGCCGGTGCGGCGAAACCTGTGAATATAGCAAGCGTGAGTGAAACTGTTTTGATGCTCATGGTGTTTCCCTTTTCCCTTTAGGCCGCTAACCGGCCTTGTCGTTGATATGCTCCAGACCGGCCTGTTTCTCTATTTCTTTAGGCCGCTAACCGGCCTTGTCGTTGATATGCTCCAGACCGGCCTGTTTTTATTTTCTACTTTGGTTGTTACCCATCTTTTTCTAAACCTTAGCGCCAATATCCTTGCGGTAAAAGCCGCCGTCAAATTCTATCTGTTCACATTGCCGATAGGCATTGGCCGCAGCATCACCAACAGACGTACCAAAGGCAGTTATTGCCAATACGCGCCCCCCCGCAGAAACAAGGTTTCCATCCTCGTCCAGTGTGGTTCCTGCATGGAACATTTGCACACCGTCAGTACCTGGTTCTGGTAGGCCCAAAGACAAGCCTTTTTTATAGGCACCCGGATAGCCTTTGGCGGCCATCACCACCGTCGTACAGGCCTGTTTGTCCCAATCCGGTGCCAAGGTTTGCGCCAGCTTGCCATTGGCACAGGCAAGAAGAAGTGGCACCAGATCGCTTTGCAGCCGCATCACCAAAACCTGACATTCAGGATCACCAAAGCGCACATTATATTCAATCAGCTTTGGCCCATCGGTTCCAATCATCAGGCCGGCAAAAAGAACCCCGGTAAACGGCCTGCCTTCTTCTCGCATCGCGGCAATGGTGGGAATGATGATCTCGTCCATAATCCGTTTTGCCATAAACTCATCAACGTGTGGCACGGGCGAAAATGCACCCATACCCCCCGTATTTGGCCCCAGATCACCATCAAAGGCACGTTTATGGTCTTGCGCGGCGATCAGGGGCATAACGGCCTCTCCATCGCTTAAGGCAAAAAACGATGCCTCAAGCCCGTGCATAAATTCCTCTATGACCAGAGTTTGCGAAGCCGCACCAAACTGGCCGTCCAGCATATCCTGTGCCGCCGCCACGGCTTCATCCATGTCTTGTGCGATGACCACACCCTTGCCCGCCGCCAGCCCATCCGCCTTCAGAACAAAAGGCGCGGCAAGAGTGCGCAAAAATACTTTCGCGTCAGCCATGGTCTGAACGGTGCGATGCCGGGCCGTCGGGATGTTATGACGAGCACAAAGCTCTTTGGTGAAGGCCTTGGAACTTTCCAGTTGCGCCGCCGCCGCCGAGGGGCCAAAAACGGCGATATTGAGTGCCTGCAACTGATCGACCAACCCCTCAGCCAGTGCCACTTCCGGCCCGACCACCACCAGATCCGGAGCTTCTTTAATCGCCAGTCTGACAAGAGCCGCAACATTTTCGGCGCTAACAGATACACAGCGTCCCAGTGTAGTCAGCCCCGGATTGCCCGGCGCACTGACCAGTTCAGTCACCAGCGGGCTTTGCATAATCTTCCAGCCCAACGCATGTTCACGCCCGCCGCCACCGATCAGCAGAACTTTCATCTGTTTCCTCCCGCCCAGCCTGGTTATACTGGCTAAAATTACTTTTAAGGGGATTCGCCGTCTTGTCAGAACCATCTGCATCCAATGTTCATGAATTTACCGTATCCGAACTTGCCGGGGCGCTAAAACGCACGGTTGAGGACAATTATGGCCATGTGCGCGTGCGCGGAGAGCTTGGCCGGGTGGTTATTGCTCGCTCTGGCCATGTTTATATGGACATGAAAGATGACCGGGCGGTGATCGCCTCGATCATCTGGAAGGGTGTGGCCTCAAAGCTGCGCTTTGCCCCCGAAGAAGGTTTGGAGGTTATCGCTGAGGGGCGGTTGTCCACCTATCCGGGGCGTTCACAATATCAGCTTATCATTGAAAGCATGGAGCCAGCCGGTGCCGGGGCATTGATGGCCCTGCTTGAGGAACGGCGCAAGAAATTTCAGGCCGAAGGTCTGTTTGATGATGCGCACAAGAAACCCTTGCCGTTTTTACCGCATACCATAGGCGTTATCACCTCGCCCACCGGGGCGGTTATTCGCGATATTCTGCACCGCTTGCGTGAGCGGTTTCCGCGCCATGTCTTGCTGTGGCCGGTGCTGGTACAGGGGGACAAGGCCGCCAGCCAAATCAGTGCCGCCATTGACGGGTTTAATGCGCTGGATGCGGCAGGCTCTGTCCCCCGGCCTGACCTGCTGATTGTGGCGCGCGGGGGTGGCTCTATTGAGGATTTATGGGCCTTTAACGAGGATATTGTTGTACGCGCGGCGGCGCGGTCAACCATTCCGCTGATTTCGGCGATCGGTCATGAAACCGACTGGACGCTGCTTGATTATGTGGCTGACCGGCGCGCACCCACACCCACAGGCGCCGCAGAAATGGCCGTGCCAGTTCGCACTGAACTACTTGGTATATTGCAAAGCCATGAAGCAAGAATGGCCGGTGCCATGACCCAGCTCGGCACGCGCAAGCAAACTGAATTACGTGCCGCCGTACGCGGCCTTCCCCGCCCGGAGGATTTGCTGGGTGTATTATCGCAACGCTTTGATTTCACCGCCGAGCGCCTAAAGCGGGCACTGGATACGGGCTTGAACAAAAGAGCCGAACGATTAAACCTGATTGCCGGGCGATTACGCCCGCAACACTTGCTCTTTGATGTGCAAAGACGTGTGGAAAAATTGACCAGCCTTGCAGGGCGGGCAAACATTTCTTTCCAACGGGGGTTAACCGAACGAGCGCGGCAGGTGCACAGCGCCGGTAAACTCCTGCGCTCCCTCTCCCATGAAGGCGTATTGGCGCGTGGATTTGCACTGGTGCATCGCCGCGATGGCAGCATTGCCCGCACCGGTGCCGTGCTGTCACCTGGTGAGCCGGTTAGTTTGCATTTTGCTGATACCAGCCGCCCGGCACGCATAGAAGGCGGCGCAAAAAACCCGCAGCGCAAGCCCCGCAAAACGCCGACTAACCCCTCCGACCAGGGATCATTATTTTAGTGACAGAATGGCTTTTACACAATCATGAACGCCGTCGCGCCAGTCCTGTATCAAAATACCAAACCGATCATGGGCCTTGTGGCAATCCATACAGGAATTTTCTGGCCGGGGTGCTGCCGGTTGAAATGCCTTGTTATAGTGCTCGCTTGAGATAGTCAGCACCCGCGCATAAGGGCCATTAAGACGCTTGGAGGCAGCAAAAACCTCCTTGGCAAAGTCGGCCCAACTGGTTCGCCCGGCCCCGGCGAGATGATAAACACCCCAGTTTTCAAAATCGGAATTTTCAAGGATATGCTCTGCAATACCTAAAATGGCTTGCCCAAGATGGGGAGCGAATGTCGGGTTGCCGAACTGGTCATCGACCACGCTGATTTCATCGCGTGTACTGGCAAGGCTCAACATGGTTTTGACGAAGTTCTTGCCCATTGCACTATGCACCCAGGCGGTACGAACAATGATGTGCTGGGGACAAGCCTTGCAAATTGCAATTTCACCGGCGCGTTTGCTGGCGCCATAAACGCCCAAAGGAGCCGGTAGATCATCCTCGCCATAAGGAGCTGTTTTGCAGCCATCAAATACATAATCTGTGGAAACGTGTATAAGCGGAAAATTATACCTCGCGCATAATGCGGCCAGCACCGCCGGGCCATCGGCATTGATGGCAAACGCCTGTCTTTCATCGGTTTGTGCATTATCCACCGCGGTATAGGCGGCGGCATTGATGACCAGTGCTGGTCTGATACGCTTGATGGCGTTTTCAAGGCTATTGCGCAGGGTAATATCCACGTCCGGGCGACCAAGTGCAACAACACCGTTACCATTCAGTTCAGCAAGGGCGTTGGCCAGTTGTCCGCTCCGGCCAATGACCAGGATAGGGCCTTTCTGGCTCATGCTTTGGCAGTGTCAAAATATGCCGGCAAGGCAGACAGGCACGGGTAATTGCGATCCTTGTCAGACAGCACAGGCGTTGCGCCCTCATCCAGCGACCAGCTTATGCCCAGATCAGGATCATCCCATGCCAGTCCCTTGTCATGAGCAGGCGCATAATATCGGGAGACCTTGTAGAGCACCTCTGTATCAGGCTCCAGGGTGCAAAATCCGTGCGCAATACCCTCAGGCACCCAAAGTTGTTTCCAGTTTTTTGCAGTTAATGTGACAGCAATATGCTGCCCGAATGTGGGCGAGCCACGGCGTATATCAACACAAACATCCTGTATGGCACCACGTAAAACACGAACAAGTTTTGCTTGTGCATCTGGCGGTGTTTGAAAATGCAGCCCACGCACCGTGCCCTTTTGAGCAGAGAGGGAATGGTTATCCTGCACAAAACCCGTACCAAGACCAAAACTTTCAAATACACACTTATTATAGGTTTCCGAGAAAAACCCGCGATCATCGCCGTGCTTCTCTGGCTCCAGAAGATATACGCCTGGCATGGCCAGTTCGTATATTTGAAGCCTAGATTGTTCTTGTTTTTCTGCCATGCTCATAGGCGATTGCGGGCATCGGCAAGGCCGGCCCAGCGGTGCATGTCCGGTGTTTCAAGCCCAAACAAATCCAGTATCCGGCCAACCGAATGATCCACAAGGTCATCCACGCTTTGCGGGCGTATATACATGGCGGGCATGGGCGGCGCGACAATAGCACCCAGATCGCAGACCTTGCTCAACAAGTCGCAATGTCCGGTGTGTAGCGGCGTTTCGCGGGGCATGAGCACAAGCTTGCGGCGTTCCTTGAGCACCACATCTGCGGCGCGAACAATCAGATCATCTGCATAGGAATGAGCAATGGCCGAAAGTGTTTTCATGGCACAGGCGGCGACAATCATGCCATCTGTCTGGTAAGAACCACTGGCGATTGTGGCGCCAAGATCAGTATTGCGATACACTCTGTCAGCCAAGTTTTCTACCGCAGTAATGCTCCAGTCAGTCTCGACACTGATATTCAGTTTCGCGGTTTTTGTCAGCACCAGATGCGTTTCAATATCGGGCATGGTTTTTAGATATTCCAGCAGCCGGATGCCATAAATGACACCACTGGCCCCGGCTATACCGACAATAATACGCATATATGTTCGCTCCGCCAAAAGGGTACAGGCCCATAAACCACAGAGGCACAAGGCTTTCAACGTTGTGTGCCAGAAGAAACGCTCTGATTTTGGATCAAATACCTCCTGGTTAACCGCTTATTCAGTGCATGCCATCATAATTCTACAAGAATGAAACGCTGATCGGGGTTGGTTTAGCGTTAACTATGGGTGGGATACGTGGATACTTCTTCTCTTCAGACAAAACCAGACACTGGCAATGTACAATTGCGGGCGCTTCTTGAAGCTGTGCCACAAGGGGTGGTCATTTTTGATGCAAACGACACCATTGCCCAAATCAATCAGCAAGCCTCTTGTTTTCTCGAATTGCAACCGGGGTGTATAACAACCGGGGCGTCATTTGCTGATTTTGCCAAAAACCTTTTTCCTGGCAAACCTCGCGAAACAATTGAAAAACTTACCAACCGTGTGCGGCAAAACCGGGAAGGGTGCATTGAACTGGCCCTTCCTTCGGGAAATGTCATTGAAGCCAAATTTTCTGCCGTGGATGGCAATGGTCTAATGGTGAGCCTCAACGAAGTTACTATCCTTGATGACACAGCGCATGGTGCCGATGCAGCGCGCGAAGCAGCGGAGAACGCCAACAAGGCCAAGTCTGAATTTCTGGCCATGATGAGCCATGAATTGCGTACACCGATGAATGCGGTTTTGGGCATGGCCGGGCTGCTGGCCAAATCAAAGCTGGATAACGAGCAGAGCGAAAACGTCAAAACCTTGCTGGATGCCGGGGATGTATTGATGTCAATCCTTAACGACATCCTGGATTTATCCAAGATTGAGGCCGGCAAACTGCAGATCGAGAAAATTGATGTTGATATGCGCCATACCTTGCGCAAGCTTGAGCGGCTTTGGCGGCCAAATATCGAAGACAAGGGGCTTAATTTCAAGGTTAGCATTGCCGACGATGTGCCATCGGCCATTGAAGGTGATCCTGTTCGTATTCGGCAAATCCTCTATAACCTTCTTTCTAACGCCACAAAATTTACCCAAAAGGGCGACGTTAGTGTGCGCGTCCAGGCCACTCCTGCCTCAGACAAAGAAACCAGAATTGTCTTTGAAATACGAGATACGGGCATTGGCATGTCGCAAGAAGCACAAGACCGCCTGTTCACCACATTTGAACAAGCTGACAATTCCATCACCCGCCGCTTTGGCGGCTCAGGGCTGGGCCTGGCTATATCGCGCAAGCTTTCCCGTTTGATGAATGGCGATATTACCGTGCGCTCAATACCCGATCAGGGCACCATTTTTACCCTGACTCTGAACACAAAAGTCGTTACCTCCAGTATTGAAACCAAAAGTGACGAGAGCAAGAAACCCGAGGCGATCAAAAAAGGTGTTCGTATCCTTGCTGTTGAGGATAATCCCATCAACCAAAGGGTGTTGGCTTCTTTTCTGCGCCCGGTTGGCGGCGAAATTGTTTGGGCAGAACACGGCGAAAAAGCCCTGGAGCTTGCAAGTGTTGCCCAGTTTGATGTTATTTTAATGGACATTCAAATGCCGGTTATGGACGGACTGACCGCAACCAAAGAATTGCGCGCTGGTAACGGTAAAAATGCTGATACGCCGATTGTTGCCATGACCGCCAACGCCATGCTCGGCGATCGTGAAACCTGCCTTAAGGCCGGCATGAGTGATTATGTGTCCAAACCAATTGACCCACGTGCGCTCTATTCCGCTATCGCCCGTGCGGCCACCCAGTCCCGGGCGCGCGATGTAAAGAGCAAATCCAGGGCGGCCTGACCCGCAACAATCGCCTCTTTCTCACCCATTCCCCTTCACGGCGCAATCGTTCCGCGTTAGACAAGCCTCATGAACAATGAGGAGATGTCGATGTCTGACATGCCGGATCGCGTAACTATACTTGCCAAAAGCTTTTCCGAGGTTGCCATGGAGTTTCATCGCTCTAAAATGGCCACCAGAGGATACCGCATGGAAGGGCGAATAGAGCCACATGTGTTTCAGATCATTGATGGTATGGAGCCACCAAAAGATTTGTTTGATGGCAATCAATATTTTGCCGTGACCTTCGTCAAGAAGGAAGACTGAACCGGTATGGGAACATCATCGGCCAAGGCGTCAATACGAGCCGCTCAATGCGTCGATGAATTGTCGTCTCTTTATGCGACGTCTGTACAGAATTTGCGCACTGCACTCAAAGCCTATCTGGAGCGGGGTGTGCTACCCAAAGCGGCTGATCGGGCACGGGGTGTCTTTGCCTATCCTGAACTGAAAATCCTCTACAATCCCGATGGCCCGGCCCCGCATCTTTCGCGCAGTTATGGCAAGCTTTCCACGGGCGGTGTTTATGCAACATCCATCACCAACCCGGAGCTTTTTCGCGGATATTTGATCGAGCAACTGGAGTTGTTATTCAAGGATTATGACGTTGAGGTTCGCACCGGGCCTTCCGAGCAGGAAATTCCCTATTCCTACGTTTTGGATGGCACCGACGATCTGGACATGAGCAATGCCTCGCCCAGCGAGCTGGCCGATATATTTCCGTTCGCAGATCTGGTTGCGGTCGGGGATGAAATTGCCGATGGAGAGATGGAGGCCGACGGCCTCAGCATGCCTTTGTCACTGTTTGATGCCCCACGCACAGATTATTCCTTGTTTCGCCTGAAACATTATACCGGCACACCCTATGAGGATTGTCAGCAATTTATCCTGTTTACCAATTATCACCGCTATGTTGACGAGTTCGTCAAATGGGCGGTTGATGAAGTACAAAACGGGGACGGGGAGTATACCTCACTTTCAGCTGCCGGATTTGTGACCATTGACCGTGATACACCCAACGCTGCCAAGACAATTAACGCGGCACCATGGCGCAAATATCAAATGCCGGCCTATCATTTGAAAGCCCCCGGCGGGCGCGGGGTAACCCTGGTCAACATCGGGGTCGGCCCGTCAAACGCAAAAACAGTTACTGACCATCTGGCGGTGTTGCGCCCACAATGCTGGTTGATGATTGGTCATTGCGGCGGATTACGCCAGTCCCAGCGCCTTGGCGATTATGTGCTTGCCCATGCCTATTTGCGTGATGACCATGTACTGGATGATTGTCTGCCCCTGGAAATACCCATTCCCCCTCTGGCCGAAATACAAACCGCCCTGCAAATTGCCGTCAGCAGGGTTTCCGGTCAAAGCGCAGAGAAGATTAAATACCGTTTGCGTACTGGCACGGTGGTGACCAAGGATGACCGCAATTGGGAACTTAGGTATAGCGACGAAGCGAAAAAATTTAATAAATCACGCGCCATCGCTGTCGATATGGAATCGGCCACCATTGCCGCCAACGGGTTTCGTCTGCGCGTTCCTTACGGCACATTATTATGTGTTTCCGATAAACCCTTACACGGCGAAATCAAATTACCGGGCGCAGCCAACGTGTTTTACGAACGCTCCATTGCCGAGCATTTACGCATTGGACTGGAAACCATCAATATCGTAAAAACAGACGTTACCAACGCCCTGCACAGCCGCAAATTGCGTGCCTTTAACGAACCACCATTTCGATGAACAATTCGCGCATTATCGCGCTGGATGGCGTACATAATTTTCGGGATTTTGGCGGCTGGAAAACCAAAGATGGCAGAGACATCACCCGGGGGCGACTTTTTCGGTCGGGACATTTGGCCCGTACCACACCAAAAGACCGTGAGCGAATAAAGGGATTGGGACTGACAACACTGGCAGATTTGCGCCAGCCCAGCGAACGCCAGCGCGAACCTAATTGTCTGACTCAAATTGAACCGAAAACCGTATTTGAAACGAACCATGGCGGACACAGCGAAGCCCCGCATTTAGAGTTTTTACGCCATGGAAATCTGACCGTAAAGTCAGTTCAGGCTTATATGCTTGGTGCTTATCAACGCATCCCCATGGAAGTGCATCATCAACATGTTTTTGCCGATGTGTTTCGCCAGTTAGCCAATGGCCAACCTTTGCTGGTTCATTGTGCCGCAGGCAAAGACCGAACTGGCATATTGGCGGCCATGATCCTGTCTGCGTTGGGTGTTGATCGCCAACAGGTGTTCGAGGATTATATGTTGACCAACAAGGCGGTGGATATTGATACGCTTCTGCCTTCCATAGCGGCCCGTATTTCAAAACAAACCGGCGAACCTATTGAGCCTGAAGCCTTGCGGCCCATGCTGGGCGTGGAAGAGGCTTTTCTGGATGCGGCGCTGTCCACCACCGGGCCACTGGACATTTATTTTGAAACTGCACTTGGGTTAAGCCAGGACGATTTAAGGGCGCTGCATGACGCGCTGATCCGGTGAGCACAAACAAGTGCGTCAGCCTTGCCTTGCAATGGCGCGATCCGTTAATGGCATTTGCGCCACTTTGCGATGAACCTTATGCCTTGCTTCTTGGCCCCGGAAATGAAGGCCATGACAATGGGCGCTGGTCAATTTTGCTGGCCCGACCAGAGGCGGTTTTTGAGACCAGCGGCCCAGAGGCTTTGGATAAGTTACCACCCTTGTCATCAATTGAACATTCGCCGCGCCTGCCCTTTGTGGGGGGGTATGCGGGCCTTACAAGTTATGAACTGGGTGCTGCTCTTGACCAGGTGCCACGACTGGATGGGGGAAACTGGCCCGACCTGGCCTTTGGCGATTACCCGTGTGCCGCTATTTTTGACCACCAGACAAAATCGCTTTGGGCGATAGGGCCAGACAAGCAAAAAGCAAATAGTTTTGCAAAACTTCTGGGTGATGAAGCCTTGCCCACGCTTGATGAACCAGAACCAACCAAAGTACGGTTTTTGCAATCACAGGACAAATGCGAGCAAAACATCAAACGCACTCTGGATTATATTCGTGCGGGCGATATTTTTCAGGCCAATATCAGTCAGGCCTTTCGTATTGACCCGGGGCCACAAGAGAGTGCGTTTTCTTATTTTCGACAACTATGCAGGCAAAGCCCCGCACCCTATGCCGCTTTTTTTCATCGCTCAGACAGCCAGGCACTGATCTCTAACTCACCGGAGCGTTTTTTTTCACTTGCCCAGGACGGCAAGGTACAAACATCGCCCATAAAAGGTACACGCCCGCGAGGTGAAACTGCTGCCCTGGACAGGGCATTGATTGAAGAATTATTACAAAGCCCCAAGGATCGGGCTGAAAACTTGATGATTGTGGATTTAATGCGTAATGATTTATCGCGTGTTTGCATACCTGGCAGCATCCGTGTTCCTGAACTTTGTGCGCTGAAATCCTTTGCCAATGTCCACCATCTTGTCTCGACAATTAAGGGACAATTAGCCCCCGGCAAAAATGCGCTTGATGTGCTGGCCGCCTGTTTTCCGGCTGGTTCCATTACTGGCGCACCAAAAATTCGGGCAATGCACATTATTGCTGAACTCGAAGCACGCTCTCGTGGCCCTTATTGTGGCTCGCTAGGGTATATCAGTCGCCATGGTGTCTCTGAATTTAATGTTTTGATCCGCTCGGCAGAACACACAATAAAGGAGGGCAAAAGCAGGATTGATTTTTGCACGGGCGGCGGCATTGTTGCCGATTCTGATCCCGCGCAGGAATATCAGGAAATGCTGGACAAGGCACAGGCACTTATGCGCGCGGTCGGAGCGAGACAATGAACCAAGGCGATGAGAAACTTTGGATCAACGGTAAACTGCAAGATGCAGCTTTACCTGTCTTCACGGCCACAGACCGGGGCAGCGCACTTGGTGATGGCCTGTTTGAAACCATCAAAATAGTTGGTGGCAAACCCTGTTATTTTGCAGACCATTATGCACGTCTTTGTTCATCCGCAGACGTGTTGGCTCTTCCCATACCCTATGACCGCCAGACCCTCGATCATGCCCTTGGTCAACTTGCCAGAAAAAACAATATCACTTCTGGGGCAGCACGCCTGTCTGTCTCCCGTGGCACTGGTCCACGCGGGCTGGCTCTACCCCAAAGGCAAGAGCCGCAGGTTACCATCACCATAACATCCGGCTTGCCGTCTTTTGCGCAGCCGCCGGTTCTGGGGCTTTCATCCGTCCGGCGAAACGCAAGCTCTATTTCTGCATCACATAAAACTCTTTCTTATATCGATAATATCGCCGCGCGTCTGCATCAGCAGAGCCAAACCCCAAAGGATGAGGTGGTTATCCTTGATAGCCATGGTCATATTGCCTGCGCCAGTGTTGCCAATATTTTTTGGTGGGATGGTCAGCATTTACACACTCCGGCGCTTGCTTGCGCGATTCTGCCCGGCATCATGCGAGCCAGAATTTTGAATCGTGCATATCGATCAGGGATTTGTGTGCATGAAGGTATGTATCAACCAGATGCCATATTGAACGCCAAGGCCGCGTTTATAACTAACGCGCTTCTGGGTACACAATGGCTTGGTGGATTGGACTTTGGGCCGGAAAAACAGGTAACATTTTCGCAAAATACTTCACAAATCGTCACACTCATTGATGCGATTATGGCCCCGTGACACTTTGTGAGCGGCGGGGGCGCAAATAAAAGGTATCGCCCAGACCAATAGGTGCCGTCAGAAACGTACCCAGCGTAGAGGTGTAATCATAACTGACCTCGGCCATGATAATGCTGGTGTTTGGTTGCAAAATTCCCGCCGGAACACTGACGCTGGAGCCAGGGGCAAGCGGGGTCATGCCTTGGCCTTCACTCCAGCCCACAGCAATGGCACCATCAACATCCATCAGCACGCTGGTTACCCGCATTTGCAAACCGGCAGTGTCATAGGGCTGCATAATGGCGCTGGAGGCCGTAAAAATATCAAGTATTTCATCAGCGGTTATAACATCATCCTGAGCCACCAGATCCGCTACGGCGCTGGTCGCCTGGGTAACCTTGCGATCGGCTGTCAACAACAGACTAACCTCGATCGTACCAAAGAGAATGACAATCATCACCGGCGCAATTAGTGCAAATTCAACGGCACTGACCCCGCGTCGGTCATGCCATAACCTTGACCAAAGTTGCGACCAGCGACATTTCATTGTTTCTACATTGCGCATCAGATTACTGCTCATAACGGGATCAAAATGGTTCATTACGAAAGGCCATAGAGGCTATGATGAGCCGCTTATTGCCTGAAAGGTTTGAAAATACGGTACCGATCATCGGAGTGTTAAGCTGCCAGGTATAAAACACCCGCACCAGAACAATATCGCCGGCATCACCTGGGTCAAACTGGAATGACCCTGTATCCAGGTTTCCATCCACATCCACAGGATCACTGGTTGTCACATCACCAAAATCAACAAAGGTGCGTATATCCACAGATACATTACCGTTACAGGCAATCAGGCCGCTCATTTGCGCACAAACCTCGTTGACGAAATCTGTATTGGATCCACCGGTTGACTGGATTTCACCGGTACGCACCTTGCGAGCAATTTCTGTACTGGCATGTTCCAAGGCCGTTGAGGTGAAAAATACCATGGTAATTTCAATAATGGCAAAAAGCAGAAAGAAAAACGGCGTGGCAACCAGGGCAAACTCAACCGCAGTTGCGCCGGTTCTGGCGCGTGAAAACCGACCTAAAAATGAGGCAAACCATTTATGCTGATTATACAAACCCATGTATCTTTGCTGTCATGACCCATCAACGACCCTTCGCCGCTAAAATAGTGCTCCATTAAAGCGCATAAGGCTTAAAGGCCCGCTAATGCACTGGGTTAATGTCTGGCAAACAAACCTGTGCAAAAGTTGGACTTGTTATCGATTGTACCATGCCTTCTGACCATTGAGCTTGCCAGGTGCCGCCCCCGCCGTTAGCGTGCCACGCCTTACGCGGAGAGGTGCCAGAGTGGTCGAATGGGGCGGTCTCGAAAACCGTTGAGCGTGCGAACGTTCCCAGGGTTCGAATCCCTGTCTCTCCGCCATTTTTTTCTATTATTGCATTACAATACAATGACTTAAAGCTTAAGTCGCCAAACTAGCATAATGGATAATTCTGCTCTGCCCATACCTTCGTTATTGTACGATTAAGGATCGACCCTTACGATTTCCATCAGATGAAATTGCCCGCACTTCAATTTTGCCAGCGCCAACCTCTACTGGCCCTGAATATACTTGCCACTTCGCCCCATTGCGGCGAAATTCTATCGCCAGTCCGGGGAAAATAATATTACAGTGTAAAGTGCCTGCAACTATTTTTGCCCCCACCGTTGGTATGCGCCAGGCAATACCCGCAACATCAAGTTTTGCCAACTCCTTGCCAGCCAGAACATTGGCAAATTTATTCCAATCATCACCTCTTTGCTGACGATTGGCTGCTGTAAAAAAACCGCTTTGACGGTTATAACTGGCCCCTTCATGGCGATATGGTACCTCCCAGGGAGCAACATGCCAGGCCCGTTCAGCCAATGCCAATAGCCTTGGAAAGGCCATATATTCCACCTGCTTATCGGTACGCATGGTTTCTGACCAAATATGCCCCTGCATCCCGGCAAAGCCTTTGCCTTCTCCCATTGGCCGGTGAAGAATTTCTTGATTATCACCAATTTGCAGCTGATCCTGCAAGGTCATATCCAGCCCTTCAGAATCGCCCCAGACCTCTGCGTGTGCCGGCAGATTGTCAGGCATGAATTCAAAGACCTTGCGGGTGTTTAACTCCCGAGATGCCCAATAAAAACCACGTTCCTTGGGATCTGCTTCATATGGGAAATCAAAATAGGTTGCGTCGGGTGTGGAAATGACGACTTCCCAACCGTCATTGACATGTTTATGTGCACCAAAATGGGCAGGATCAATAAGTCGCCCCCATGCATTTGATTGCACCACCGGGGGCATATTGGAAATATTTGTATGTCCCATGCCATCTCCCCAGCCAGCAATTTCTATACCTTTTTCTTCTAGAGCACCGGCGATCCGTTCAATGAAATAAGGGCCAAGCTGTTTTGGTGTTGTAATACCAACATCATTATCAGCAAAAAATTTCTCGCATGCGGGCGAATTTTTCCAGGCACCGGCGGTTTCATCAGCGCCAATATGATAACGTGTCAAGGGTTGGCCAGCGCGTTCGTGCATGGCCTGTAATTCATCAATAACTTTTTCGACAAAAACATAAGCAGAATCCAGGCACAGGTTCATCGTGTTATCGGTATAATTTTGAATGCTGGTATAGATGCTTGCGTCTTCCAGATCACTCAACAAATAACGACGGGCTTCGTCTTCATTATCTACAGCCATAAAGGTACGATAGCGTGCCTCCATAGATTTAACCGCCGCTCGAGAATGACCTGGCATATCAAAAGAAGGAATGACCTGAATATGTCGTGCCGAAGCCTCTGCCAGTATTTCTTCATAATCCAGTGTTGAAAAGTAACCATTAACTTCGCTATTGCCGTCAGGGCCACTTCCTAGTTGAGGCAACACGCAGCGCGATTCTGTTACATCATGACAGCGTTTTGAGCCTATGTCGGTCAATTCAGGAAGGCCAGGGATTTGAAGGCGCCACCCTTCATCATCGCCCAAATGAAAGTGAAATTTATTGAGTTTGTATGCTGCCATTTGGTCGAGCAATTTAATGACCAGCGCCTTTGAATGAAAATTTCTGGCCACATCAAGATGCAAACCACGAAACAGGTAACGAGGCCGGTCGATAACTTTCATTACAGCCACCGATGTATCTGCAAGGGTCACGAGTGAGGCGAGCGATTGCAGCGCATAAAATGCGCCGCTGCTGTCACTGGCGGTAATTAAAATATCACCTGGGTTGATGATAAGTGTATAGGAACCAGAAACGGCAGAGGGTTTCTCACTGATTTCAATATGCAATAATGCTCCATCATTGCTCCGCTTTATTCCAAACTGTTCAAGTCGATTTATGGCCGCGGCAAGTGCTTTTTCTTCCACCCCAGACAGGGTGATTTTGATCCCGGAAGACAAATCGAGCTTTTGATTTTTTTTATCAATCTCAACAGAATATGGGGTTGGAATAATGGCTGACCTAACAGATGAAGGGTCGTATAAAGCGTTGTCATTAGTCGCATAAAGAACGCTGCTGGTTGCCCATTCTATCTTCTCTCTATCAGTGATCCTGAACTGCTTTTCTGCATCAGTGAACGATGTAAGGTGCGGCATAATCTCCAGCCCAGTCACCGGATCAATTATGGGCACGGTACTTTTGACGGTGCGTGCCTCAAGATCATCCGCAGCGAGATAATAATTTGGCATAATCTCAAATTCGTTGCCATGGGTTCCGGCAATATACAAAACCAGCGATTTGCGCTCACCAGCTTTGAAGCCATGGTAGTTTTCATTGGGAATGATCCGTTTTAGATCACCATTGATTGTTTCAACGTCAAACTCCAAACTTTCCACTTTGTGTAATGGGAAATACTGACTGAAATAAAGCTGCCAGTTACCACTTCGTATTGCTTCGTTATTGGTCAGATCAATACGCAAAGAAAAACAACGCCCGCTAGAGCCGCAGACATTTTTCACCCGATTATTAAGTACCGTATACTGGACGTGTAGGGTCTCTGCAAAACGAGTAAGCTGAGATTGCGTTAACTTGCCTTGCGCCTTTTCAGTAACACGAACAGCGGGACTACACCCACCAAGCACAATACAAGTAATAAAAGTGATTAAAACTGTTTTCAGGTTCATTTGAATTTCTTTCTCATTTAAATGCAGCGATCCGGTCTACGGTTTGTTGCAGGTTCGGCATTTGGTTCATGATTTCGTGCTCATGGCGTTTCCATTTGTCCTTGAGTGGCGGTGTAACGGTTGATGCTGAAAGGGGGAGGTTTCCTGCTGCCCTTGTGTCCAGGTATTCCCCTGTTTTTGCGTGGCAGAATTGGCATAATTTATTCAACTGTGCCTGCGGATTGTTAATCAGATCATGATAAGAGACGGCACTCCATTGATTGGTATCCAGTGCCGCCAAATCATCCATAATTATTTCATTGCACGCTTGCCATTGGAACGCAGCTATTTCTGCCAAAGACTTGTTTTTTTTGGCTTGCCAATTTGGTGGCAATAGAAAACACCAATAGCCGATTGGCCAGTCAGGTAAATTACGAAACGTTACAAACTGTCCTGTCTTTGCACCGCGCTCCCACCCTTCTATGAGGCTACTGATATTCTCACGTGGATCACGATACAAATATATGAAGTGTGCATCTGGAAATACGGTCATCAGGAAATTGATATTCAGGGCGTTTCTTGGGGTTTTTTCAAGAAACACAATTTTTCGTTTCCGATCCTGCTGTAGGGCGTCATACAAGCTGCGGTCATCCCGGTCTTTCAAAAGTGCCAGGTAGAGCAATCTCATGCGCTCGCAGGTTGCTTCATCCGCATGGGCGGCACCAAGCCGACCAGAATCAAGTTGATCGTTTTCCCCGCTAAGGTGTGGGAACTGCGAATAGACCCCATGGCTCTCTGCACGAATTGTCCATATATCAGGGCTGTTGACCAGCAAGGAAAACAATAACGTACTGCCTGAACGTGGCGCCGATACGATAAAAACTGGGTTGGCGAAATATCCAAGGATTTCGTCAACCGATAATTGTGATGACAGTCTTTTGGCAAATTTTCTGGTACGAACGTCCAAGGCTAAACTCCTGATCTGTCAATAATCAAGCAGGTAAATCACCGTCTTTACCACTGTGCTCGTTATACAATTCTTCAAAATTGACAGGCCCGATCATCAATGCCGGAAAACTGCCCTTTAATACCATATTGTCTATCGCCTCACGGGCGTAGGGAAACAGTGTGTTGGGACACGCTGTGTGCAAAATTCGATGACATTGCTCATCAGTAAATCCCACACACGAAAATATGCCGCACTGCAGCACCTCAATCATGAATGCCGCACTGCCTGCATTGCTCACCGTCACGGTCAGGGTTAATACGACTTCGTAAACGTTTTCACCCAGTGTTTCGTCCGTTGCATCAACATCTATGGTGATGTCTGGTTTCCATGGATTGGTAAAGGTTTGCGCACCGCCCGGTGCTTCAAACGAAAAATCCTTTACATATATACGTTTAATTATGAATTCCTGATCCACCTGCTTGGTATTTTCCGCCATCTTTTCTCTCCACAGTTTATATTAGGGTCTGGTCTCATGCCGTTAATGGGCCTTCCTGGTCGAAAACAACTTCACCAGGTTGTACATAATCCATAATAAGATGTACCCGGGCTTCATGACCGTTGTTTTTGACCGCATGTACTCTTCGATTGTTAATTTCCCACATCTCCCCAACATGCATATTGATGGCTGACGCCCCCACTTTGAATGTGCATTGGTCATTTGTAATAATTGGAACATGGATGCGATGACAGCGTTTCAGCGAATACCCATCATCAGCATGGGGCGTAATCTCGCTGGATGGCAAAAGACGTGTAAGTATGATCCGTATAAAATACCCCGCCCCATTTTTTGCGATCACTTTTCTTTGTCGCATGGTCTTGCAATAGCTGGACGCTATGTGCGTCAAAAAAGGGTCAATCAACGCTTGAAAATCATCAAGCGCCGCGTGGGTAGTTGGGTTTTCATGTCGGTAATCAGGATCAAATAATAACTTTATGGTTTGCGTGTGTGTATGCGCTTCAAATATTTCCTGCCGACTTTGATCTTCATCCCACGCAGATTCAGGCAAGGCCGCAACTTTGCCAACCAAAGCGGAGATATCAAAATCCCCCAGTTTCGTTACGTCAGATTGCAAGTTCATTGACTATGCCCACCTGCACTATTTGTCGGCAGATTAGCATATACATCTATGCCTGCGGTTTTAAAAACATCGATCGCGTCATCAAGAAAGTGGGTATAATGTTGCCAATGCCCTATGGCTGACTTGTAAATGGGTTGACGCACCTGACTTAGACTGGCTGTGTCTACCGGGCTTTTATTTTTGTAAAACCTGAGGCAGTTTTCTTCCCATTCCAAATTCAAAAAACCCAGTATGTGCCTGACCTGCGGCCCTGTGTCATTGACCAGGTCTTCATAATGGACATCGAGAATTTTTCCAGGCAAGCGGTCATGCCAATATCTCATAAGAGTTTGATATTGAACATAATATTCAGCACATTCCTGTAATGTGTATGAATAATGATAAAACCCTAGAGTAAAAAGCTGCTTGAAATTACCAAATACCGTGTCCATTGGATTTCTGATTGTGTGGATAAATCGTGCATGAGGTAAAGCTTCAGCAATCAAGCCCAGATCCATGAAGTTCATTGGGTATTTATCGGTAAAATATCGGCCAGAAAAATCTGTAGGTGATGCAGAATTTATATAAGAAGCACCCAGCGCGGCAAAATCTATCACACGCTCAGATTGTTGATAAAAATGTGTATGGAAACCGTCGCCACCACCAAACCCGGTTACAACCTTCATCGACTCTTTAAAACATCCAAGTTCTCCCATGGAGGTCACTAGTGAATGACTGCTTAGAATGCGATCAATCAAGGTGCTGCCCGTGCGTGGCATTCCAAGAATAAAAAGGGGGCGGGGTTGTTCTGACTGTTTCAACTTCTCTTTCGGTTTAATTAAATCTTGCTTTTCACGCTGCTGTAACGGGTGTTCAAAATATTTTTTTGTTATTTCAAATGCAGCGATAACTGCCTTGGTGCTGTAGGGCATTTTTGGTCGCATAGCCGTGGCACCCGCGTTAAAGAGCTGAAAAGCGTTATCAAACTCACCAATATCTTCATAGGTTTTACCCAGAGCATATGCGGCTGTGACATATTCTTCGGAATTTTCATCAAACGTCGGCAACATTTCCTGTGCCAATGTTATGCAATTGTCGTTGGATGTTTGCTTGTTTACTGACGATAATAAACGTAGGGCATTTGCTGAGTTTGATTTGATCCTTATCGCCTGGTGATACAGATCAGTAGCCTGGCTCATATTACCTCTTTTCTGACATGCATAACCCAGATTTATCAGGTATTTACAATTTTCTGGATCACGGTCTAGCAATTCCTGATATAACCGCTCTGCCAGTTCATACTGGTGAATTTCCTGTGCTCCATGGGCAATCTCTGCCTTGGCTTCCTCAGTCAGAGGATCAATTTCCAGAAGCCGCTTAATAATAACTGCAGCAGGTTTTCTGTTATACGCCGTCAAATGACACTTAAGCAGCAGTAATAAGAGCGTTAGCCGATCCCCGCCCGCTTTGAGTGCATTTTCCGTTGCCCGCGCAGCGATAGTGCCGCAACCAAGTTGCAACAGCAAATTGGCTTGTAAATGAAATACTTCTGCCGTGTGTACACCGCCATCAATCAACTTATGTAGATGGTCGAGTGCCTCGAACGGGCTATTTTCGCATAATTCTTTTGCCTGCCGAAATAATCGGTTTTGTCGCAATGGGCCAAGTTTGTGATGGACGGATGTCATTCTCATATCGGATCAGAAAGCAGTGCAGAGCCACATTTTCCCATTGTGTACGTTCTAGGGTTCAAACTCATTCAAATGGTTTAATTTCATGCTTTTAAGGGATGCTGAATGGAGAAAGTCAATGCAGCAAAGGCTAACTGCCTTTGCAAGGCTGGGTTTCGACAGACAGCTTCTCATAAAAGCACCTGTAAGGCGAGGTCTCTTTTTCGCTTAAAGGCGTCAAAAGGTCTTGAAAATACACCATATTTCCTGC
>JAJFFQ010000059.1 GCA_021776565.1 Robiginitomaculum sp.
ATTAAGGGTTTGGAGCGTGGTATGAGAGAAAATTATACAGTTTCAGGAGTAAAGCCGCAGGAAGGGCGATCCCTTTCAAGGTTTTATGACGCAAAAATGGATAATTTAATCCATATCCCCCCAATAGCTAAAGAAGGGGGATGCGACGCATTTACCCACCAAAGGCGTCAAAACCGGCTTGTGAAGATCACTGCACGGCACCGCCTTTTCCTGTCTGGCGACCAAATTCGACCGCGCCACGCCCGAAATCTTAATGTCCACAGACCCTATCTTCCGGCTGGCGGCACCTGGCTGTCTTTCCAGCGTTTGTTGGGTGCGTTTGGATCAACCTGTTTTTCCTGCCCCCAGTTTGGCGCATAGGTAACAAGCGGGGCCGATGGCGGTTTGCAACCCTTGGCAAGACCATAACCTTTTAGGAAAGCCCGCCGTCTGCGACCATTGTCAAAGCGTTCGTCGTAATGCTTTTTGGCTTTTCGTGCGCCCGTTATGGTTCGCACGACGGGGCGTAGCGGTATGATGGAACTGGCGATACCACCAATAACATCAAGGGTGGTTTCACTTGCGCTATCGTTTTTGTGAGCGATTTGCTCAGCCGCAAGAATATCCGTGTCCATCTCGATCAAAGCTTCATCAAGGTCAGCGATCTGATAAGCGATCTGTTCGCACGTCAGACGCGGTTTCATGGTGTAAACATAGCCCAGGTTTTCCAGAAAGTCCGGTGGAACGGGTGTTCTCAAATTCAGATCGTGCAAGGGTGATGAGGCGGCACCGGGCAGACCTTCTCGTGTCCTCTCTATGGTACCCTTCTCTGTGTCAGGCCTCGTGCTATCTGGTTTTGTTTTTTGAGTGCCATCATGACGCACCACAACCGGCCCGGCTTTTTGCGTGACCTGTGCCGGGGTGTTTGAGGTGGCACAGCCGACAAACACCAAAAATGCACTGCACAGCAGGGCGGTTGTTAAATAATACAGGTTAACGGGAACGGTCATGGCAAAGACTCCGGTATTGATAACAATAAAATACCGTGCCAGCGAGAAAATGCAAAGCCATGAGTTACATCCATACTCTGGTTGCCGCGCAGGGGTGTGCGATGCTATGGCAGGGCAAAAGGAATTTGGTCATGAAGCATATTCTGGACGAGCTGGAAAACCGGCGCGAGGCGGCACTAATGGGCGGCGGCGGGGCGCGCATAAAAAAGCAACATGCCAAGGGCAAGCTGACGGCGCGTGAACGCCTTGAAATTCTCCTCGATGAGGAAAGCTTCGAAGAATATGATATGTTCGTTGAGCATCGTTGCCATGATTTTGACATGGCAGATAAAACCGTGCCGGGTGATGGCGTGGTCACGGGGCAAGGCACCATCAATGGCCGTCTGGTTTATGTGTTTGCCAAGGATTTTACCGTCATGGGCGGCTCACTCTCATTGGCTCATGCACAAAAAATTTGCAAAGTGCAGGATATGGCGCTGAAAAACGGCGCGCCCATTATTGGCCTTTTTGATGCGGGCGGGGCGCGTATTCAGGAAGGCGTTGATGCTTTGGGAGGCTATGCGGAAGTATTTCAGCGCAATGTGCTGGCCTCCGGGGTCATCCCGCAAATCTCTGTCATTATGGGGCCGTGCGCGGGCGGTGATGTGTATTCCCCGGCCATGACTGATTTCATTTTTATGGTGCGTGATACATCCTATCTTTACGTTACTGGCCCCGATGTGGTCAAAACCGTGACCAATGAAGTGGTCAGCCATGAGGAACTTGGCGGTGCCAAAATGCACGCCAAGGTTTCCGGTGTTGCCGAAGGTGCCTTTGACAATGATTTTGAGGCACTGACCCAGGTGCGCCGTCTGACTGATTTTTTGCCGTCCAGTAATCGCGAAAGTGCCCCCGACTGGCCCAGTTTTGATGAGGCAGATCGGCAGGTTCCTGTTTTGGATACCCTGATCCCGGCCAATCCCAACATGCCTTACGACATGAAAGAACTGGTCGCGGCGGTGGCTGATGAAGGCGATTTTTTCGAGATCATGCCCGAGTTTGGTGCCAACATTATTACTGCCTTTGGCCGCCTTGAGGGGCGCACGGTGGGGTTTGTCGCCAATCAACCCATGGTTCTGGCCGGGGTGCTGGACATTGATGCCAGCAAAAAGGCGGCACGGTTTGTGCGCTTTTGCGATGCCTTTGAAATACCATTGATAACATTTGTTGATGTGCCGGGTTTTTTGCCGGGAACCAGGCAGGAATCCGGTGGTCTTATCAAGCATGGTGCCAAGCTGCTGTTTGCCTATGCCGAAGCCACGGTGCCCAAAATTACGGTCATCACCCGCAAGGCCTATGGCGGTGCCTATGATGTTATGGCGTCCAAACATTTACGCGGTGATGTGAACTATGCCTGGCCCAGTGCCGAAATCGCCGTTATGGGGGCCAAGGGGGCGGTTGAGATCATTTTTCGAGGTGAAGCAGGTGACCCGGAAAAAATTGCCAAACGCACCAAAGAATATGAAGATAATTTTGCCAATCCGTTCATTGCCGCCCAGCGCGGCTATATTGATGATGTTATCATGCCGCACTCTACCCGCAAACGCGTGGTCAGGGCGCTGCGCACTTTGCGCAACAAGGACTTAAGCAATCCCTGGAAAAAACACGATAACATTCCACTTTAGAGATTTTGTGGCCTCACACCCCATGCTTCGTCCTTCGACAGGCTCAGGATGAAGAAGCTCAGCATGAGGTGTTGTCACACTATTTTCTTCCTCACCCTGCGTCTGTCAACGGGTGAATGACTCCACTGGTCATAACTATACCCCATCAGCGTCTCCGGTTGGATAAGTATGGGGAATTTTGTGATTTCCAACGCGGCGTCATTGCGGCGCAGGCCGCAACCTATTGTGATGCGTCAAGATGGATTGCGGCCAGTTTATTCTTACGAAAGTGAGGGCCGCAATGACGGTGAATGGTGAATCGGGCATAACCACCAACTTATCCCCGCTCACCCTCCCAAGGGTCGTTTAAGGGACACGACCTGACCCTTGGCTGACCTTCATCTGTCCCTTAACTGACCCTTGAGTGCGCTAATTTGTCCCTTAAACGTCCCTCAAATGCCCCTTATTGTCTCTTACTTACTGGTGCTATCGCGACGGTAAACCGTGGCTATGAGCACGTGATTCTTGTGCTATCGCGACGGTAAACCGTGGCTATGAGCACACTTTATCCCCACCCTCTCAAGACCAGTTATAATCGTGCAATTTGGATAATGATATTACTGCAAAATCCGGGTTGCCGAGCTGGAATCATTACAATCCCGGTTCGCCCTTGTGTTCGGGGTGGCGGGTAACATAGTCGGTCTTGATCTGGCGCGAGGATTTGCGCCCATCGTCATGGCACCAGCCGGGTTCAGCAAAAATATACCAGAGGCGTTGTTTCAGGCTAAGGCCTTTTTGCCCGGCGTCCTTGATTATGCCCACATATTCGTGAGTGGCAACGCGCAAGGGATTAAACGTACCCAGATCACTGACCAGGCCATAGCGCGGTGCATCACTGTTACGCTCGGCCACGAAAGTGCCGAACATCTTGTCCCAAGTGATGAAAACGCCCGCATAGTTGGCGTCCAGATATCGCGGATTGTTGGCATGGTGTACCCGATGGTGCGAGGGGGTATTCATAATGGCCTCGAACCAGCGCGGGCATTTGTTGATAACTTCGGTATGGAACCAGAACTGGTAAATCAGGTTTAGTCCATAACAAAACCCCAGCAATGCCGGGTGAAAACCCATTAACGTTATCGGGATAAAAAAGAAAACCCCGCCTGAGATCAATCCCGTCCAGGTTTGGCGAAGCGCAGTGGTCAGATTATAATGCTGTGAGGAATGGTGGATAACATGCGACGCCCAGCCCCAGCGACAGCGATGCATGTATCGGTGAATCCAGTAATAGGTAAAATCAACCAATACAAAACAGGTTAATAAAGTGAACCAGTTAAACGGCATTTTATAAGGGGCGAGCAAATAGGCCAGAAGCAAGAGCGCCCCGGACGCCAGCCCGGTAATTCCATTGATGACGGAGCTACCTAGGCCCATAAATACACTGGTGGCGGCATCCTTGCTCTCATACTCACCGCCTGTACCCCGCACACGGATGAGAATGATCTCGGCCAGAATTAACACTATAAAAAAAGGCGCAGCCAATATGGTCACAGGGGTGCCTTGCAAAAACTCAGGCATGTGCATGTTCCTTTATGGCGGCATGTATGGCACTTTCTTCGGCCACGCGCACAGCCTCATCGGTAAAATCAAGATGCATTTTGGGCCAGGTGAAATCATGCAAGCTGATGCCAAGGCTCATCCCGTCACCTTCAAGTGATTTGATTGTGGATGCGTTTAGCGCACGTACGGCCATGCGATCACCTATGGCGCGAACCAGTACCAGCCCTGGTGCATTGTTTAGGTAAACCAAAGCCCCGAACTTGTCTGCGCTGCGAATGATGCGATCAATACGTGCACCTTCAAAATGCTCGGCAATTGTCTTTTCTACCGGCACGTCAGTTTCCAGAACAACCGGATGGGCAATGCCGGTCATCCGGATGAGCAATACAATCAAGACGATAGCAAAAAGCGAAGGCAAAACAACGAGTAACAAATCCGGCATGATGATAACCCCTCTTTCAGGACATGAAACCCAATATGCGTTCAATGGTTTTCCCATAGGGCGGGAACAGCATTTTCCGGCCATTGATTTTTGACTGGCGAAACACGGCTTTGGCATGGGAGAAAGTGAGAAATCCGTCATGGCCGTGATAAGCGCCAATCCCACTATCGCCTACACCGCCAAAGGGCAAATCATTCTGGGCTATGTGCATTATGGTATCGTTGACCGCCATACCGCCCGCCAGTATTTCATTGCTCATGCGCTCGACGACAATTTTATTGTCCGAGAACACATAGAGCGCCAGAGGATGCGGACGTTCGCCGATAAAATCTATGGCATCATCTATGCTGTCATAGGGAACCAGGGGCAGAAGCGGCCCGAAAATTTCCTCACTCATAATGGTCATATCCGGTGTGACGTTGGTCACCAGTTTGGGCGGCATTTTGCGCAAGTTGGAACTGGTTTCTGCCTCATCCGGGTAGATTTCAATAATGTTGGCACCTTTTTTACGGGCGTCATCCAGCAGACCTTTCAGGCGAGCAAAATGTTGCTCAGAGATGATCGCGGTATAGTCATCATTTTCATGGATTCCGGGATAAAATCGTCGGCAGGTTTGCATCAGTTCATCTGCTGTTGCCTCAACTTTGTCGCGCGGTGTTAGAACATAATCCGGCGCAATGCACGTCTGGCCGGAATTGAGCAGCTTGCCAGATAAAATACGCTCTGCAGCTGTTTTCAGAGAATAGTCATGGTCTATCACCGTTGGCGATTTACCCCCCAGCTCCAGCGTTACCGGGGTCAGGTTTTTGGCTGCCGCCTCCATGACATACCGGCCAACCCTGGTCGATCCGGTAAACAACATATGGTCAAAATTCAGGGTGGAAAATTCCTGCGCGACTGATGCATCACCGGTGATGACCGCAACCAGATCCTCATCGAAAATTTTGCCTAGTAATTGTTTGGTCAAATCTGATGTGCGCGGCGTTAATTCGGATGGTTTTATCATGGCGCGATTGCCCGCACTTAGCGCGGCAATCAGCGGCGAGATAGCCAACTGAAACGGGTAATTCCACGGACTTATAATGCCGACAACGCCTTTGGGCATATAACGGATTTCATTATGGGCGGGTTTGAATTGCAAGGCCACCGGGCGGCGCCCAATCCCCATCCATTTGCGCAAATGGCTTCGTGTGTGTTTAATCTCGGTAATCAGCGCCGCAATATCGGCTAGTCGGGTTTCAACCGTTGAGCGATGACCAAAATCCTCAGAGATCGTTGCGGCAATTTCATCCGCGTTGTCCATAATGAGTTTCATCAATTGCGCCAGGCGCTGATCGCGGACTTCAAAAGACGGGTTGACTTGGGCGCGAAAGGCATCGCGCTGTTTTTGCAAGATCGAGTGCATGGGGTCTCCAAAAAAGTGAACAGCGTTTAGTTAATCAGATCGAGCGCCTCTCGCCAAGAGGGAAGCGCGGGCATCGTTGGCAAAATCGCTAAACACACCATCGACACCCAGGTCGAAAAAGAAATCATATTCTGCCTGGGCATTGGGGAACACATCAGGCAATTGGTCAGAGCGAAACGTCCAGGGGTGAACTTTCAGGCCTACCCTGTGAGCGGCCTCGATCCAGCCAGAAGAGCGTCCATCCTTACCCACCAGCAACGCCTTGGACGGGCCAATGCCGTCTGCGTAATTGGCAATGTCAGCCAAGTCCACGCCCTTACTTTCTGCCAGCAACAGGATAAGAGGCAGCGCGGTCTTGTTCCGCAAAGAGCGTAAAATGCTATCCTCGAATGACTGGATAAATACCGGTGAACCGGGCCTATCCCATCCAGTTTTTTGTAATTGCGCCAAAACGCCCACTTCAAAATCATAGCCCAATGATTTGAAATAAGAGGGTAATTTTGTTTCAGGGTATATGCCAACCGGATTACCCTGCATGGAAATGCGCCCCTGAGCGACGGCAATGACCTCGGCAAAGGTGAGGATTTCAAATTGCCCGTCGGCGCTATGGCTGCGCGTTGCGAAAGCCTGTGTGGCGCGTAAAGTCTTGATCTCCGCAAGAGTGAAATCCTCGGAGAACCAGTCCGCTCCTTCATGGCCGTTTTTTTGTGTTTTGCGATCCGCAAATTCCGGGTGGTCGGCCACATTGGTGGTGGTGGACAGATAATGATCGTGGCGGGCGATCAGGTGGCCGTCTTTGGTAAATACCAGATCCGGCTCAATATAATCCGCCCCCAGTTTTATCGCCAGGTCATAACCTTGCGCTGTGTGCTCGGGCAAATAACCTGGCGCGCCTCTATGGGCGATAACCAGAGGTTGCACATTGTGCGGATCAGACATGGCAATATCCTTGTGTTCGGCAGAGGTTTTGGGCAGGCAGGCAGCGAGACTGGTGCTTGCCAACAGGCTGGGTGCTACGGTCAATACGCGCCGCCGTGTTATCAGTGACTTCATGCGTCTTGCTCCCCTTGACCTGCACGCTAGGCAGTTTGCAGCTTATTCGCAAGCAAGAGGTTATGGATGAATGGGTTTTGATTACCCAAGCGAGTTTGCGCGGCCTTACGAAACCACTTGCGGTTATGGCCCGTGGTCGGTAAAGAATTTGGACGGTAACCAGGGTCTGAACTCAATTGGATTACACAATTCTGTTTGGCGAGGAAGGCTAAGATGCAAGCAAGGTGGACGATGGACAGGTTTACCCCTATTTCAAGGACACTTTGCGCCGCAGATTGGCCTTCCTCGCCAAACCCTAAGGGCGAAATGAATTTGCGTCCTGAGTGTGTCGAAAGGTGTTGAAAATGCACCACATTTCCTGCCCCCTTCCTCCTGTTCAGGGCGCAAATGCACCAGAGCAGAATGGGCAATCGAATTGGGTTCAGACCCTAATAAGCGGCGTTTGGCCGTTGGAGTATAAGGGATGAACGCCCCAGACGGGTTCAAACGTCAAGACACAGCGTCACCAACTGACACAACTGATCCAGATTATTTTCATAAAGTTGTTGATTGCCAATGGGCCTGTCCAGCGCATACGCCGGTACCGGGTTATATTCGCTTGATTGCGCAAGGGCGGTTTTCAGACGCGTACATCATGAACCGCGAATCCAACGTGTTTCCGGGCATTTTAGGCCGGGTGTGTGATCGCCCGTGCGAGCCGGCCTGTCGCCGCGATCGGGTTGAGGATGAAGCGGTGGCCATATGCCGCCTGAAACGTGTGGCCGCAGACCACAAGGATGATATTACCGACCGATTGCCCAAAAAACCGGCCCAGACCAATGGCAAGCGCATTGCGCTGATCGGTGCCGGCCCGGCCAGCTTTACCGTAGCCAATGATCTGGCGCCTCTGGGCTATGAATGTGTCATAATCGAGCGTTATGGGGTTCCGGGCGGATTGATGCGCTCTAACATTCCGGCGTTTCGTCTGCCAGAGAACATTTTGACCGAGGAACTTGGGTATATTCTGGACATGGGGGTGGAACTGCGCCTGAACTCACCCGTGAGCAGTATGAAGGCGCTGCTGGATGAGGGCTATGATGCGGTGTTTGTTGGCACCGGCGCGCCCAAGGGCAAGGAGTTGAACCTGCCGGGTCGTCAGGATAGCGACAACATCCATATCGGTATTGACTGGCTGGAGTCGGTGGCGTTTGAGCACACAAAATCCATAGGCAAAAAGGTGCTGATTATTGGTGTTGGCAATACAGCCATGGATTGTTGCAGAACATCCCTGCGCCTCGGTGCAGATGACGTGAAGGTGATGGCGCGTAAACCGCGTTCATTTTTCAAGGCCTCGGCCTGGGAGCTTGAAGACGCCGAGGCGGAAAACGTCGATATTATTGTCAATCATTCGCCCAAGGCCTTTATCATCAAAAACGGGGTGCTGACCGGCATGTTGTTTGAAATGATGAACTATGAGCTGGATGAGGCGGGCGCGATCAAGAGTCAGAAGGTTACCGGCGAAGTGGAAATTGCGTGCGATGATGTGATCCTTGCCATTGGTCAGGAAAACAGTTTTCCGTGGATTGAGCGCGACGCCGGGCTGGATTTTGGCAAATGGGATATGCCGGTGGTCGACGAGGTGACGTTTCAGTCCACCCTGTCCAATGTGTTCTTTGGCGGCGACAGCGCCTTTGGCCCAAAAAATATTATCTGGGCGGTAGAGCACGGCCATCAGGCAGCCATATCCATTCATCAGCATTGCCAGGGCAAGCCGGTGAGCGAGCGATTGACCAATGGCGTAAAACTGTCCAGCACCAAAATGGGCATGTTTGAATGGCGCTATTCCAACAGCTTTGACGGGGCAGAGCGCCGGGTAATGCCTCATGTGGAACTGACCAAACGTTTCAAGGATCTGGGCACCGAGGTTGAACTGGGGTTTACCGCCGAGCAAGCCGCCACCGAGGTACAACGGTGCCTGAATTGCGATATTCAAACGGTTTTCGATGCGCCATTATGTACTGAATGTGATGCCTGTATTGATATTTGCCCGGTGGATTGCCTGAGCATGACGCCGGATGCGGATGAGGCAGTTTTGCGTAATGTGCTGGAAAACCCAGCACTGAATGAAGAGCAGGCGCTTTATGTTTCTGCGGGGTTGCCATTAACCGGTCGGGTGATGATTAAAGATGAAAACATTTGTTTGCATTGCGGTCTGTGCGCCGAGCGTTGCCCGACGGCGGCATGGGATATGCAAGAATCAGAAATTATAATTCACCATGTTGAAGACATGGTACCCGGAGCCTCCACATGAGTAATGCCCCAAACATCAATGATTTTGTCATCAAGGTTGGCAATGTAAACGGTACCGGTTCATCCAGTGCCAATGGTCTGCTGATGAAATCCATTTTTCGTATGGGCGTGCCGGTTGTGGGCAAGAATGTTTTTCCTTCCAATATTCAAGGTTTGCCAACCTGGTATGAAATAAGGGTAACCGGCGAAGGTTATGGCGCACGCTCTGGCGTTGTGGACATGATGGTGGCGATGAATTCTAACACCTATGCCCGCGATATTGCCGAACTGCGCCCCGGCGGCGTACTGATTTATGATAGCACCTGGCCGCGCCAGCATGTTTTATCTCGTAAAGATGTTACGGTGCTTGGCGCGCCGTTTGCGCAAATGTGTAATGCCACATTTTCTGCGGCGCGTTCGCGCGTGCTGATGAAAAACATGGCCTATATCGGCGCCGTGGCAGCTTTGCTGGATATTGATCCTGATATCATACGTGGTCTTGTCCGCGAGATGTTTGCCAAAAAACCCAAGCTGGTTGATCTGAATATGCAGGCCATTGCTCTGGGTTATGATTATGCCAAAGAGCATTTTGATTGTCCGTTGGCGTTTCGCGTCGAAAAAATGGACAAGACGGCTGGTAAAATCATGATCGATGGCAATACCGCCGCCGGGCTTGGCTGTGTTTATGCCGGGGCCACGGTGGGGGCGTGGTATCCAATAACGCCATCAACCTCGTTAATGGATGCGTTCAAGTCCTGGTGCGAAAAATTTCGCATTGATCCCAAAACCGGCGAGCACAATTATTGTATTATTCAGGCCGAAGATGAACTTTCCGCCATTGGCATGGTGCTGGGGGCAAGCTGGAACGGCGCCCGCTCGTTCACACCTACATCTGGCCCGGGAATATCGCTGATGAGCGAATTTATCGGCTATGCCTATTATGCTGAAATTCCACTGGTGTTGTTTGATGTTCAACGTGTCGGGCCATCAACCGGTATGCCAACCCGAACCCAGCAAGGCGATGTACAACTTTGTGCCTATGCCTCCCATGGCGATACCCGCCATATTCTTTTGTTCCCCGCTCACCCGGGTGAATGTTTCACCATGGCCGCCGATGCGTTTGATCTGGCCGAACGCTATCAAACACCTGTGTTTGTGCTCTCTGATATTGATATTGGCATGAATGACTGGATGGTTGATGAGTTGCATTGGGATGATGCGCGCCAACCTGATCGTGGCAAAGTGTTGAACGCGCAAGAGATTGAAAAACTGGATAAATTTTATCGCTATCGCGATCCTGATGGTGATGGAATTGCCTGGCGAACCTTGCCCGGCACCCATCCAAAAGGCGCGTACTTTACGCGCGGCTCAGGCCATAATGCCGATGGCGGTTACACGGAAAATGAAACTGAATATCAGGAAATTCTGGATCGCCTGCATCGCAAATGGCAGGGCGCGGCAGTGCATGTCCCTGCACCCATCGTCAGGCCAGCCAGCGGCGGTAAGGCGCGCTGGGGCATTATCGCCTATGGCAGTTCCGATTGCGCAGTTCTTGAGGCTTGCGATGCTTTGGCCAAAGAGGGCTTGCATCTTGATTACATGCGTATTCGCGGCTTTCCCTTTAACGATGATGTTGCCCGCTTTACAGAGGCCCATGAGCAAGTGTTTGTGGTCGAGCAAAACCGTGATGCGCAAATGCGTGGCTTGATGCTTTTGGAAACTGAAATTCCACGGGCAAAGCTTGTGTCATTGTTGCATTATAGTGGTGAACCGCTGACCTCGCATTTTGTACAGAACTTTGTTGAGGCACACGTGCGCAAAGCAGCCAAGACGGAGGCAAGCGCATGACATCCTTTGTCAAACCCAACATAAATCTGAAAAATGCCAAGCGTAACGCTCTGGGCCTGACCCGGCACGATTATGAAGGGGCCATGTCGACACTGTGCGCCGGTTGTGGTCATGACAGTGTGACAGCCTGTATGGCCAAGGCCTTTTTTGAATTATCTATCGAACCTCACAATGCGGTCAAAATCTCCGGCATTGGCTGCTCGTCCAAAACTACTGCATATTTTTTGCGCGAGGCCCACGGCATAAATACGGTTCACGGTCGGATGCCCTCGGTGGCCACCGGTGCGGCGGCGGCCAATGCCGGGCTGACCTATATTGGCGTGAGCGGCGACGGGGATTCCTTGTCCATCGGTATGGGGCAATTTGCCCATGCCATAAGGCGTAACGTCAATATGTTATATGTGTTGGAAAACAATGGAGTTTATGGCTTGACCAAGGGGCAGTTCTCGGCCTCGGCTGATGTTGGCAGCAAGAGTAAAAAAGGCGAAGTCAATCTTTCACCCCCCATTGATCCGGTGACCCTGGCTCTGTCGCTGGGCGCAACTTTTGTGGCGCGTGCCTTTTCCGGTGATCGTGAACAACTGGTGCCGCTTATCAAGGCCGGACTGAAACATAATGGCTTTGGTCTGATTGATATTATTTCGCCATGCGTCAGCTTTAATGACCATGTTGGCTCGACCAAGAGTTATGCGCATACCTATAAATATTATCACCCGGCCGTTCATGCGGATTATGTTCCCATGAACGAGGAGATTAAAACCTCCTATCAGGCTGGTGAGGCGATGCCGGTGGAGCTTCATGATGGCGGCAGCATAATATTGCGCAAAATTGATGAAGACTATAATCCGCGTGATCGTGGTGCGGCTTATGCGCAAATAACAGAGCGCGCCAGCAAGGGCGAAATTGTCACCGGGCTTTTATACATTGACGAAACGCAAGACGACATGGCGGCAATGAACAGGTTGACCTCGCGCCCGCTGAACACCTTGCCGTATGATGAGCTTTGCCCCGGTGAAGCTGCGCTGGCCGATTTGCAAACCCTCTATCGATAAGGTCTGCCTTTGGGCAATCCAGTGCCAAAATTTGGGCTTTGCCGCAAATTTGCCAGCATTTACCCTTTTTATCCTTTGCATAGTGCCTATTTTTTAGTGAAGATGAAAAAGTAATTGTTTGCCCGTAAGGTTTTGGTTGTGAGTGACAAGAAAGATATTTTTGCCGGTGACCGTGATGGTCGTGATGAGGATGACGGGCCGCAGACAGGCGTTGCCCAAAAAACACGCACGCGTACCAAACGTCCCTCCATGTACCGGGTTTTGTTGATGAATGATGACTACACGCCTATGGAGTTTGTTGTCGAACTGCTGGAGCAGATTTTTCATAAATCCCGTGAAGAGGCTGTCGCCGTTATGCTGAATGTACATCAAAGCGGCGTAGGCGTATGCGGGGTTTATTCCTTCGAGATTGCCGAAACCAAGGTGGCGCAAGTTGCCTCTATCGCCCGCCAGCACGAACACCCGTTGCAATGCACAATGGAAAAAGCCTGAAACAAGAGAAAAATTTATGCCCTCGTTTACACCCGCACTGGAAGAAAGTCTGCAACGCGCCGTTGCCTATGCCAATGACCGCAATCATGAGTTTGTCACTCTGGAGCATTTGCTGCTGGGGCTTCTGGATGATGAGGATGCCATAGAGGTTTTTAAATCCTGCGAAACCAATATGGAGGCTTTGCGCGAAAGTGTAGTCGATTACATAGATGAAGATTTGCAGGTTCTCGTTGTAGAAAATCATGATGGTGATGCTCGCCCGACCGCAGGGTTTCAAAAGGTTGTGCAACGCGCCGTCATCCATGTGCAGTCTGCAAACCAGGATGAAGTTTCCGGGGCCAATGTCCTGGTCGCTATCTATGCGGCCCGTGAAAGCCATGCGGTTTTTTTCCTGCACGAGGAGGACGTTACACGCTTTGATGTGGTGCGTTATCTTTCTCATGGCGTGCCTAAAGGGCAGGAGAGCGCGCCCATACCTCTTTTTGGTGATGACAATGAGGATGACGAAGCTCCTGCTCCAAAAGAGCCGACCGCTCTTCAAAGTTACTGCATTAACCTGAACGAAAAGGCCAAAAACGGGGATATTGATCCCCTGATTGGCCGAGATGCAGAGGTCGAGCGTTGTATCCAAATCCTCTGCCGTCGCCGCAAGAACAACCCGCTTCTGGTGGGTGATCCGGGGGTCGGTAAAACCGCCATTGCCGAAGGTCTGGCTCGTAAAATCACCGAAGGCAAAACCCCTGATGTGCTAAGTGACTGTACCATCTTCTCGCTGGATATGGGGGCGCTGCTGGCGGGAACGCGCTATCGCGGTGATTTTGAAGAACGCTTGAAAAATGTCGTCAAAGAGCTGGAAAAAACCGAAGGTGCTATCCTTTTCATTGATGAAATACATACGGTTATCGGTGCTGGTGCGACGTCTGGCGGGGCCATGGATGCCTCCAATTTGCTAAAGCCGGCACTGCAATCTGGCACGCTTCGGTGCATGGGATCGACCAGCTATAAAGAACATCGCCAGCATTTTGAAAAAGACCGGGCGCTGGCGCGACGGTTTCAGAAAATTGATGTGGTCGAGCCTTCCGAGGACGATACAGTTAAAATTCTGGTGGGCCTGAAACCCTATTTCGAGAAATTCCATGATGTGCGCTATACCCTTGATGCGATCAAGGCTGCGGTGACACTGTCATCGCGTTACATCAATGACCGAAAACTGCCGGACAAGGCCATTGATGTCATCGATGAAGTGGGGGCCGGGCAGAGACTTTTACCTGCTTCGCGCCGCAAAAAAATAATTGGTGTCAAAGACATAGAGACGATTATCGCAAAAATTGCGCGCATACCCGCTAAATCGGTTTCAAAAACCGACGAAAAGGCATTGCGTAATCTTGAGGCTGATCTTGCTCGCGTTGTTTTTGGCCAGGATGAGGCCATAGGCCAGGTGGCTTCGGCGATTAAAATGGCCCGTGCCGGGCTGCGTGAACCGCTAAAGCCCATCGGGTGTTATCTTTTCTCTGGCCCGACCGGGGTTGGCAAAACCGAAGTAGCTCGTCAGCTGTCGTCGGTTTTGGGTGTGGAACTGCTGCGGTTTGATATGTCTGAATATATGGAGCGACACAGTGTTGCGCGCCTGATTGGTGCGCCGCCTGGTTATGTCGGCTTTGACCAGGGCGGGCTACTCACCCAACAGGTCGATCAGCATCCTCATTGTGTTTTATTGCTTGATGAGATCGAAAAGGCCCATGCGGACGTGTTCAATATCCTGCTTCAGGTGATGGATAACGGTACCTTGACTGATTCCAACGGCAAACGCGTTGATTTCCGCAATGTGATCCTCATCATGACCACCAATGCGGGTGCGGTTGATGCGGCCAAAAATGCCATTGGCTTTGGACGGGCCAAACGTGAAGGCGAGGATGAAGCGGCCATCAAACGCCTGTTTGCGCCCGAGTTTCGCAATCGCCTTGATGCGACAATACCGTTTATCTCCCTTGGCCCGGACATCATTGGCAAGGTGGTGGAGAAATTCATGTTGCAACTTGAATTTCAGCTTGAAGAACGCAACATCAATTTCGAGTTAAGCGATGCGGCCCGTGACTGGCTTGGCACCCGGGGCTATGATGAAGCCTTCGGTGCGCGGCCTTTGGCGCGAACCATACAGAAGCATATCAAAAAACCATTATCTGATGCGATTCTGTTTGGTGAGTTGAAAAATGGTGGGCTGGTGAAAGTTGATACTGACCCCAAGGATGCTGACAAGTTAAAATTTGAAATTTTCCCAGAAGAACCAAAACGCAAGACGTCCAGCAAACCCCGCAAAAAATCCCGTGCCAAAAGCAAAACCCGCTGAGACGTCGCTTGTCTTGCGACTAATGGCGGGGCGCTATTGCGTTGCCCGCCTGGCTGCAGATGTAGCTATTCCGCCTGACTTCTTCACTGGCGAAGGATTTGTTTCGGCAACGCGAACGAATGATGAATTATCGCTTGTCTATCCGGCGGAGTGCAGTTTTGAGGTGCAAAAACAAGAGCCAGACTGGGTTGGTTTTATGGTTGCCGGGCCACTGGAATTTTCTGAAACAGGTATTTTGTCCCGGTTAAGTGGTGCGTTGGCCGATGCGGGGGTCAGCTTGTTCGCCATATCCACATTTGATACTGACTATTTGTTTATCAAAATGGATCAAAAAGAGATGGCCTTGGCAGCATTGGCAAAAGTGGCACAGATTCCTGATTAACCACCAGGCACACCGCGTATCGGGCTGTCAATAATCTCCAGCGTGTTTTCAAAAGGCGGTGCCAGACGTCCTTCTGTCTCAAAGCGTTTGTGTAAATGTACCACTCTTGCTTTGGCATCACGGGCGATATCCACATAAAACAGGTTAAACGGCTGAGGTTTGAAGCGTTGCCCAAAGCCGAACTTTTTACGCAAGGCACTCGATTTGGGCCGATCCACCAGCAATATACCATCCACGCACTGTGTTGATGTTTGCTCCGGGATCGGGGCAGGGGATATACCCCATTCTATTCCCGATGCGGCCACGGCACCATTGTGCAGGTTTTTGGAGGCGTAATTGTTGGTGGTACCACCAAAGATGGGGTTCACGCACGTGAGTGCGCGCCCTTTGGTCTGGCGTAAATTGCCTTGTTCATCCCAGACCATGGTGCGCTCAGCAAAGCGTTTAATCTCGGTACTTTGGGTTTTCTGAAACGCGCCATAAGTCACCAGACAGCGTGTATCCTCTACTGATTGGCAGGGTGTAAGTTCTTTCAATCCTCCATTAAAAAGATCAAGAGGAACAGCAAAGTTCAGAACATAGGCGGCCACCAGGCGCTCACGTAGATAGGGATCACCAAGGCGATCCTGTAATAGTCCGAGCACATGCAACCCGCCTTGTTCAGCACCAACCAGAATGATCGGCCCCTTGCTCTTGGTTTGCGCAAGAAAGGCATCAAATGCTTTTAGAACGTCGCTGTAGGCCAGTTTGCGAGCCTCCAGTGCATCATTGCGTACCGTCAGAAAAGAAAACAACGAGGCAGAGCGATAATAGGGAATGGAAACCTGTCCCAGTTTTTGAAACGGCCCGGCCCAATTGGGAATGGCGTCGCGCCATAAACGCTCCAACGGGCGCGGCGCGCCAAGGGGGGTGTTCCAGTCCTTGCCCCCCCAATAAATAGTGGGAGTGACCACAAAGATGCTCACGCCATCTGTCTGCACCGGTGCCATCGCCCATGCCGAATTCTCTGCGTAATCTGGTGGTGGTGGCGGGGTGTAGGTTTGAAACGGAATGCGCGGGTCATTGATGAATCGAAACAAATTGTCGCGAGAAACAACCGCAAAAATTGCCAGCAGTATAAAAAAACCCAACCCGCCAAACAGGCCAAGGCGGATAAATTCTTGTCTGGATATGTTCATGACGATTTCCTGGGTCTTGTTCCTGCCCGAATCAGAGCATAATTGTGTCACAGGGTCTAGGCATATGAGGTAGGCAATGGACTTGCAGTACGTTGTACGCCTCCCATTTATAGATCATAATAAAACCGTCGGTGAAGATGATGAAAATCAACAATGAAGATGAAAAAGATCAGGAGATACTGGTCAAACCGGCCCGTCACAAAGGTTTGCTCTTGTGGCTGCGTAACAGTTTTCTAACCGGTATTGTGGTTTCTGCGCCCATTGGGGCAACCTTGTGGCTGGTCTGGAGTTTTTTGCGCTGGGTGGATGGGCGTGTTGTCCCGCTTATACCGGAAGAATATAATCCAGAAACTTATCTGCCTGTTGCCGTGCCGGGGCTGGGTCTTTTGATCGCGGTGGTGGCCCTTACATTGCTTGGTGCACTCACCGCCAACATTTTCGGGCGCTCATTGCTCAGGTTTGGTGAACGTCTGGTTGAGCGTGTCCCCTTGGTCAGCAGCATTTACGGTACGGTAAAACAAATTGTTCAAACCGTTTTGTCGCAACAAGATCGCTCATTCGACAAGGTTGTCCTCATCGAATATCCGCGTCACGGCAGCTATGCTGTGGGGTTTGTTTCCGCACCGGCACAAGGGGAAATTGCCAAGGCGCTGGGTGAGGATATTCTGGGCGTGTTCATCCCCACGGCGCCAAATCCGACCTCCGGGTTTTTAATCTATGAAAAGCGTAAAAATCTGGTCTTTCTCGACATGCAGGTCGAGGCCGGGGCCAAACTGATTATTTCTGCCGGGCTGGTTTATCCAGGTAGTAATGGCACTCAGCCAGAGGACAGTAAACGCACCGCCTGATCCTGCTCAAAAAGATAGAGAAGCTGGCGCAAGGCTTTGCCTCGCTTGCCCACCAGATCCGGGTCAGCTTGTGCAATCATGCGGGCCTGGGTGTTGGCGATCTCAAGAAGTTCCGTATCACTTTCCAGGCGGGCAAAATGGTTGTGTGGCAGACCGCTTTGGCGCACGCCCAGAAGGTCGCCCATGCCGCGCAGTTTCCAGTCAGTTTCGGCGATGACAAAACCATCATCAGTGTTGCGCAAGGTTTCCAGTCGCTTTCGTGCCGTTTCACCAAGCGGAGACTTATAAAGGAGCAGACACGAGGATGCCCGTTCCGAGCGGCCAACACGGCCCCGCAACTGGTGCAATTGTGCCAGGCCAAAGCGTTCCGCCTGTTCGATCACCATGACACTGGCTTCGGGAACATCCATGCCCACTTCAACAACGGTCGTTGCCACCAGAATTTGTATGTCCCCCGCCTTGAAGGCCAGTGACAGTCGTTCTTTTTCTTTCGCGGGCATACGCCCGTGGATTAGCCCAATGCAATCACCAAACCGGGCCTTGAGATCGGCATAACGTTCCTCTGCGGCGGCAAGATCAACCTTGTCGCTTTCCTCTACAAGTGGGCAAACCCAATAACCACGCCCCCCATCCTTTATAAGTTGCCCTAGGCGGGTAATCACGTCCTCCAGCCGGACAAGCGGCAATACCCGCGTTGTTACCGGCGTGCGCCCGGGTGGTTTTTCATCAAGCTTGGAAATATCCATATCTCCATAAACCGCCAGCGCCAGTGAGCGCGGTATGGGGGTTGCGGTCATCACCAGAAGGTCAGGACGCGCCCCTTTGGCGGTGAGTTTTAACCGATCCGAAACGCCAAAACGATGTTGTTCATCAATGATAACCAGCGCCAGGCTCTTGAATTCCACACCTTCCTGAAACAGCGCATGGGTGCCGCAAATAACGTCTGTTTCTCCTCTGCCCAGCTTTGCGAGAATATCGGCGCGTGTCTGTCCCTTGTCTCGCCCGGTCAGAATATCCAGCCTAAGCCCTGCGCTTTTTAGCAAGGGTTTTAGCGAGGCGGCGTGTTGTCGCGCCAGAATTTCCGTCGGGGCCATCAGGGCGCATTGCCCTCCGGCCTCGATGGCCCGTGCCGCCGCCAGTGCTGCAACGAAGGTTTTGCCGGCTCCCACATCACCTTGAAGCAAGCGGGTCATGCGTTCCGGCGTCGCCATATCGGCCTCTATCTCGGTAAATACGCGGGTTTGTGCGCCTGTCGGGGTGAAGGGTGCGCTGTCCAGTATAGCTCGAACTTTACTGCCATCCCCCACCAGCGCCATGCCAGGTTTGGAGCGCCTGTGTATACGCACCAGTGCCAGTGCCAGTTGTCGCGAGAGCAATTCATCATAGGCAAGACGGCACCGTATCGGGCTTTCCTGTTCCAGGGTCATCAAATCGGTGGGTTGGTGTAATGCGGTCAGTGCCGCGCGCCATGAGGGCCAGCCTAGCTTGGCCAAAAGACCGGGGTCTATCCATTCGCTTAATTCAGGTGCACGATCCAGTGCTCCGGCAATGGCCTTGTGCAGGGTTTTGGACGCCAACCCCTGGGTCATGGGATAGACCGCTTCGATTGCGGGAATATCGTCTGCATCTTGAAATTTAACGATATAGTCCGGGTGCAGCATCTGGATTTCGCCGTTAAAATGCTCCACTTTGCCACAAACAATACGGGTTTCACCGGGCGGTAACTGCCGCATCAAATAATCAGGCCGGGCATGGAACCAGCTTAACGTCAAAAACCCGGTATCGTCTTGGCCTCGCACGCGGTATGGCAACCCGCGTCTTGGGGCCGGAATATGCTTTTCTATCTCGATCTTAAAACTGGCAATCTGGCCATCAACGGCATGGGCGACGCCGGGGCTGGCGCGCCGATCTATCAGGCTGACGGGCATCATGAACAACAGATCAAGAACACGGCTGGCGTTCAGTTTTTGTAAATTTTCCGCAACCTTTGGGCCAACGCCGGGCAGGGCACTGGTGTCGGCAAACAGGGGAAAAAGAATTTGTGGCCGCATTCTTGGATTATAGCGTCAGTTTGGTTCTGCGCCTAATAGAGTTTCTGGAGTGCGGCTGCGTCATAATTTTCCAACTCATCAACGCGATCCTCTTTGATCTTCTGCGCCCAGTTTGGGTCTTGCAGCAAGGCCCGGCCAACTGCGACCAGATCAAATTCTTGCCTGTCCAGACGCTCAATAATATCATCCAGTGATGACATTGCAGAGCCTTCGCCCATAAAAGCGCCAAAAAAATCACTGGATAAACCAACCGAACCAACGGTAATGGTTGGCAAACCGGTCAGTTTTTTTGCCCACCCGGCAAGGTTCAGGTCTGATCCGTCAAATTCCGCTTCCCAATACCGTCGTTGCGAGCAATGCAAAATATCGACACCCGCATCTACAAATACTTTGAGGAAGGCCTCCAGTTCTTGTGGAGTTTGCGCCAGTCGAGCATTGTATTCCTGCTGCTTCCATTGCGAAAACCGCAAAATGATCGGCATGTCATTGCCAACAGCCTTGCGACATTCACCAATGATTTCTGCGGCAAAGCGTGCGCGATCTGCTAAATCGCCACCATATTTGTCTTCGCGCACGTTCATCACATTCCAGAAAAATTCATCAATCAAATAACCATGAGCGCCATGAATTTCTATGGCATCAAACCCAAGTTTGGCCGCATGCGCGGCAGAGCGTGCAAAGGAGGATACCATATCCTCAACATCCGATTCTGTTGGCACCTGTGCGACCAACTTACCTTTATGGGTCAGGCCAGACGGGCTGTCTGTGCTCCCATCAGGGTTATGGCCGGTGCCGGGCTTTCGAGTCATGCCCGTATGCCAAAGTTGCGGGGCAATTTTGCCTCCAGCCTGATGCACCTGTTCACAAACCCTGGCCCACCCGTTTAGCGAAGCTTCACCGTGGAACACGGGTACTTTGGTGTCGCTGGATGCGCCGGGCCGATCTACTGTTGTGCCTTCGGTCACAATTAACCCAACGCCTGCCGCGCCGCGACGCGCATAATAAGCGGCAACATTTTCGCCCGGTACACCATTTGGTGAAAAACTGCGTGTCATCGGGGCCATGACAATACGGTTTGGTAAATGCAAACCCCGGCAGAAAAAGGGTCGAAAAAGTGAACTGGTCATTGGTTTCCAATCTTGTCAAAAAAAATGCCCGTAGGCATTGAGGAGACAGGAAAATCCTATTCATTTGCTGGTGTCAACACGATCAACGTTCAAGGCGTGCTATTAAAATGTTTTCAATAGTTTTGCCCGCAAGGTGATTTGCTCCCGGGCACCATATTGGCTCCTGGTTAGTGGGCTATCCGCAGCAGAACCATTCAGAAGGCCGAGGTTTGCACTGGCGTTAAAGCGCCAGTTTTTATTCAGATGATTTTCAAAAATCATACCTATTGAACTTTCATGCATGCTGGCCCGGGCAGTAAATCGGGCTAGTCCTGTGCTCGCGGCCTGATCGGTGGTAACGCCAAAAAATGCTTGCAGGTGTCTCGCTGACCCCCATTTGAGCCGGATATAGGGCACCAGCCTGGCCTGGCGGCTCAATTCCATAGTGTAACCGGCCTCAAGGTTGAACGTTTCGCCTTTGGTGACACCGGAAATATCGGTAAAAAGTTCGGCAGTCAGATAGGATTTATATAGAGATGCACCCAGAAAAATACCGCCATCCAGTCGGGTTTCAATTTTACCAAGTCCCTTGATCGGCTTTGGTATATTGGCGAGCCGTCGGCCTTGCACACCGCGCACCAGCGCCCCGGCTCGCCAAATTCTGTTATTAAAGGCAATAACGCCCAATGTGCCGTTTTCAAAGAAAACCGTGTTTTTCCAAAATAGCTTGAGATCCAGATCCAGATTAAAGGCATAATCCTCTGAGCCAACAAAATCTGGTGCCAGCACAAGACCAGCACCATAACGTCCATGCCATGGGTTTTTGCTGTCTGTTAAATCAAATTCTACGGCCTTGAGATATATTGGTGGCCCGGCTGTATTGGTGCGAACGTCCGCAGCGCGTGCATGGGTAGGATAAAGCGCCCATAAAAGCAGTATGAGCAGCCAAATTCTAAAAACCGTAGATAAGGAAAGCACGTTCAGTTTCCGGTATTCTTTCTCACATCATATTCATAATGGACTTCATATCCTGTGTGGTCGGAAAGAGGGCGACCCTGCACAGTTTCGCGAAAATTACGCTCGATATATATCGGTGTCAGCAATATTGCGCTACCGGAGCGGTAAAACTGCTTGTCATTGGTCAGATAAAGTATCTCTGATATTTCGGTATTGGTGTCCAGTATGCAGACTTCGCCCCGTTCAAGGCAGACTTCGGCCACGTCAAGAGTATCAATTTTTTCTCGAAAATACTGATAGCGCCGTGGCGGTTTGGTGTTGAAGTCCCCGGCCAGGATCAATGGTGCCTTGATGCTGGAGGTGCGTGCCAGAAACTTTGCCAAAATGTCTGTCTGTTTCTGGTGGGCACGCAGACGCACTGCCCCCGGCGCTTTGGATGAGCGGTTGGAATTGAAATGCGACGTAACCAGATGCACCGGTGTATCCATGCCGGGTACGGAAATTTCAATCATGACAATTGACTTGTTGGCCAGGCAATCAAGACCGGCGCAGGCATCAGCGCCAAAGGTGGTAAAGACCGGGTTTGTGATCTCAAAATCGCTAAGAATAATCAGGCCGCTATTCATAAATTTTTGTATTTTCTGACCTTTGGCGTAAGAATGCCCACCTTCAACATTCCAGCTTGTGCCTATTTGTTTTTTACCGGATTTTCGCCCAGGCCCGCGAACAACGTATTTGTAGCCGCTTTGCTCAATGATGACGTTGCTGCGATCGACAAAGGCTTCCTGCAAAACAACAATATCAGGTTGTGTCCCGTTCTCTCTGCGCTCTTTTAGTATCTCTGCAATTCGGTTGAGGCGAGAGGTTTTATGCCGTTTCACCGGACTGGGCAGGGCATTGATATTGTAGGTCAGGATGCTCAGTATGTCTGGCGTGGATTCTGCGGCTTGTGCTTGCAGCGTGGATAAGGCAATCAAGCCACTAACAAACGCAGTACCGATCAGAGCAAAAGGGTAGCGAATCATCTTCATTGCACAGTCACTTTATAATCGGTGTCCTTAAAATTTGTGTATATATGAATGCTGGAAAATATCCAGACAATTATGATAAAGTAAAGATTGCAGTTATGTGAAAAGTGAGATCAAAACAGCAGTTATTGTCAATGACCGTTTGTTTTGCATCATTTCTGACCTATAGCGTGCGCTATGGATACCAAGCACAGAAAAAAACGGATGTTGTTTCGGGCCTGGCATCGGGGCTTTAAGGAAATGGATCTGATTTTGGGCTGCTTTGCTGATCGGCGGTTAACGGATATGACGCCTGACGAACTGGATCAGTTTGAAGCGATCCTCGATGCAGAAGATACCCCGCTTTATCAATGGATAACCGGTAAAGACAAGATGCCGCCGGAATTTGATAACCCGATTATGGCCGAAATATGCAATTTCAAACCTCTGGCAAATATGCTTAAAGCTGGCCGAAGCGGGTAAGCATGGCTAACCTTTCTTATGTTCTCGCACAAATTGCCAATGCGCCTGGCACGCTTGTTGTTGGTAATGCACCGGAAGGGTTTGACGCACTACTGCTTTGCGATGCGGTGCGCGCACGCGGAGGTCTTGGGGTCTTTGTTGCCCGTGATGACGCACGGGCGGCGGCGTTTGCGGGGGCCTGCAATTTTTTTGCCCCGGATATGGATATATTGCGTCTGCCGGCCTGGGATTGCCTGCCCTATGACCGGGTATCTCCGGCGGTAGATCTGGCGGCCAATCGTGCCGGGACGTTATGGGCGCTGGCGCAAGACAAACAACCTGCAACGAGGTTAGTAGTCACCACCATCAATGCGTTATGCCAACGTGTGCCGCCACGACATGAGCTTGGCAAAGCCGGATTTGAAGCCCGTATCGGGGCACGCATCGGCATGGATGTGCTGACAAAACACTTGCAAATCAATGGTTATGCCAGGGCCGGAACGGTGATGGAGCCTGGTGATTATGCGGTGCGCGGCGGTGTGGTGGATGTTTTCCCGCCGGGTAGTGCCATTCCGGTGCGGCTTGATTTTTTTGGTGACACACTGGAAAGCGTGCGCAGTTTTGACCCGCAAACGCAGCGTTCAATTGCTAACCTTAAAATGATTGAATTGGCACCGGTTAGTGAAGTTCTGCTAACCCCACAAAGCATTTCGCGGTTTCGCACTGGGTTTGTGCGTGAGTTTGGCGCTGCACATGATGATGCACTTTATGATGCGGTTAGCGCTGGTGCGCGGCCACAAGGTGTCGAGCACTGGCTACCGTTGTTTTATGAGCAAACCGAAACTGTTTTTGATTATTTGGGTGCCTCGGTACTTTTCGCTCTGGATCATTTGGCCAGTGAAGCCCTGGGCGAGCGGGCGCAGATGGTCGCTGATTATTACGAGGCACGGCGCGAGGGCGCTGCACAGGTTTCTTCGGTGGCATTATCTGCCCCGGCTTATCGGGCTTTGCCCCCAGAGGCGTTTTATTTAACCGAGGAGGATTTTGAGCAACAAACGAAGGTGCTGGACACCCGCCAGTTCTCTCCGTTCAGTTTGCCCCCTGGTGGCGCAATGGTGGACGCAGGTGGCAAGACAGGCCGGGTGTTTACCGCTGAACGAACCACCACCAACACTAATGTATATGATGCAGTGCGCGGGCATATTCATGACCGATGCGCGCAGGGCAAGAAGGTGTTGATTGCCGGTTGGTCAACAGGTTCAACCGAGCGCACCGCAGGTGTGCTGGAAGACCATGGTGTTACGGGCATCAAGGATGTCGCGGCATTTGTTGATTTTGGTGCTCTACCAGCCAAGGTGATCGCCCGTGCCGTTTTGCCGCTGGAACATGGCTTTGAGACAGCAGATTTTGCGGTCATTGCCGAGCAGGATATTCTGGGCGATCGGCTGGCGCGCACAAGGCGCAAAAAACGCGCGGCCAATTTTATTGCCGAAGCGGGTAGTCTGCATAGTGATGATCTGGTGGTGCATGTGGATCATGGCATTGGTCGTTATGCGGGCTTAAGAACTCTGGACATAAATGGTGCGCCCCATGATTGCCTGGAATTGCACTATGCGGGCGGTGACAAGTTGTTTCTGCCCGTAGAGAATATCGAACTTTTATCGCGTTATGGTTCTGAATCGGCGCAAGCCAATCTGGACAAGCTTGGCGGCGTTGCCTGGCAAGCACGCAAAGCCAAGGCAAAAAAACGCCTGCGCGATATGGCTGGTGAGCTTATCAAAATTGCTGCAGCGCGTGAAATGCGAACAGCGGAGGCTATTACACCACCGCAAGGCGCGTGGGACGAGTTTTGCGCCAGATTTCCTTTTATTGAAACAGAGGATCAGCTCTCTACGATTGCCGATGTACTGGAGGATTTGGGCAAGGGCCGTCCGATGGATCGACTGGTTTGCGGCGATGTGGGATTTGGCAAGACCGAAATTGCCCTGCGTGCTGCTTTTGTCGTCGCCATGAGCGGGCGGCAAGTGGCTATCGTCGCGCCCACCACATTACTGGCCCGACAGCATTATAGTACCTTTACGGATCGGTTTTCCGGCTGGCCGGTGAAGGTGCGGCGCTTGTCACGTCTGGTGCCAGCCAAAGAGGCCAGGGCCACACGCGAGGGACTGGCATCCGGACAGGTCGATATTGTTATCGGCACCCATGCATTACTGGGCAAGCAGGTGAAATTTCGCGATCTTGCCCTGATGATTATTGACGAGGAGCAGCATTTTGGTGTGCGCCATAAAGAACGTCTGAAATCACTGCGTGCCGATGTGCATGTGTTGACATTAACCGCGACGCCCATACCGCGTACCTTGCAAATGGCGCTTAGTGGTATTCGCGAGCTATCCCTCATCGCCACACCACCCGTGGATCGGTTGACAGTGCGCACCTATGTGGCACCGTTTGATACGGTGACGGTGCGCGAAGCCCTGTTGCGTGAGCGGTTTCGCGGCGGGCAAAGTTTTTTTGTGGTGCCGCGTATTCTTGATCTTGAAGAAATTGAGACGTTTTTACGTGATGCCGTGCCGGAGGTCAGTTATGTTGTCGCCCACGGGCGTATGACGCCGGTGGAGCTTGAGGATATTATGACGGCCTTTTATGATGGTCGTTATGACGTGCTGCTATCGACCACAATCATTGAATCCGGCCTTGATATTCCCACCGCCAATACCCTGATTGTTCATCGGGCTGATCGCTTTGGCCTATCGCAACTATACCAGTTACGTGGCCGGGTGGGTCGCTCGAAAGTGCGCGGCTATGCCTACCTGACCATTCCGGCAAGGTTCAAAATCACCAAAACTGCCGAGGCGCGCTTAAAAGTGCTTTCGTCTTTGGATACGCTGGGCGCGGGCTTCACCCTGGCCAGCCATGATCTGGATTTGCGCGGTGGTGGCAATCTTCTGGGTGAGGAACAATCAGGTCAAATCCGCGATGTGGGGGTGGAATTGTATCAGGCAATGCTGGAAGAAGCCGTGGCGGAGATGAAAACCGGCACGAAAGAGAGCGACCATGATTGGTCACCGCAAATCAATACCGGTGTCAGTGTATTGATCCCCGAACACTATGTGCCTGATCTGGATGTACGGCTACAGCTTTATCGCCGTCTGGCTAGCGCCGATAGTCATGAGGAGCGCGAGGCCTTTGCCGCTGAACTGATCGACCGGTTCGGGCCTTTGCCCATCGAGGCAGAACATTTGCTGGTCACCATGAAAATCAAGGCGCTATGCAAAAAATCCGGTATTGAAAAGGCTGATGCTGGCCCCAAAGGCGTGGTGATGACGTTTCGTGGGTCTGCTTTTGCTAATCCGTTAGGTCTGGTGGAACTGATGAACCGCCCCGGCAATGCCTATAAATTGCGCCCGGATCAAAAACTGGTCATGCGCGGCAATTGGCCCGAACCGGTGCATCGCTTGCGCGGGGTTGAAAACGCTGTACGGGAAATCGCCGCTTTGGTGGATTAGGGAGCAGGAAATGCTCTGGTTTGTACGTATACTGGTTGGCGGTGAACACCCGTTATACCCTGCATTACCGACTTACCGCTTGTCCTATTTTCATTTGTCTTTACAACATAGTGAGGGGGCGCACGAATTTGGGTACAGGGGACGTCGGCAAGGTCTTGAAAATAGGTGCGTTTAATGTTGACGGGCCGCGCAATCATCTTGTGCGAAGCGATAAGACCTATTCGCTAGAACCTCAAGTTATGAATTTACTTTATGTTCTGGCCGAGAGTCCCGGCGAAGTGTTATCCCGGGACACCCTTATAGACCGTCTTTGGAAGGTGGAATTCGGCGGGGATGAAAGCCTGACCCGCGCCATCTCGATTTTAAGAAAAACTTTCAAAAAAGCAGGAGAAGATGACCCTTATATCGAAACAATTTACAAGCGCGGTTACCGGCTAAAAGCACCCGTCTCGAAAACGACCTCCAGGATCGAGAAAAAGGCAAAAGATATAATAACGGAGAAAGAATTATCCATTGCCGTATTGGCCTTTGAGGATATGAGCCGCAATAAAGACCAGCAATACTTTTCTGACGGCATATCTGAAGAAATAATCAATACACTGGTAAAGCTTCCATTTTTGCGCGTTACAGGGCGAACTTCGTCATTTTCCTTCAAGGGGGAAAGCACTTCAATTCGCGAAATTGCAACCACATTGAATGTGACCCATATACTGGAAGGCTCGGTACGCAAGCATGGCGACCAATTGCGCATAACGGTACAGCTTATTGACGGGATCAAAGATGAGCATATCTGGTCGGAAACATTTGATGGGGTGCGTGATGATATTTTTGATCTACAAGAAAAAATCGCCTGTGCTGTCGAGCGTGAACTAAATTTTATATTTAGTGTGACTGACAGGGATCAACCAGAACACCTGACAAATTCGATGACAAAAAGCACGCCAGCGTATGATTTTTTTATACATGGACGCGGACTAACCCAGCAACAGGATGGCCCTGACATACTGCCCAGAGCCATAGAAATGCTGGAAAAAGCGGTATCAATTGATCCAGAATTTGCCGAAGCCTGGGCTTATCTGGCCCGGGCTAATTTCTATAGTCTAGAACATACGAAAGCGCCAAATTGGGCCGGTAATATTGTTGCCGGCAGACGGGCGTTAGGACGTGCGCTGAGTTTAAACCCTGATCTGGATTTAGCACACTCTACCCAAGCTTATCTTGCGTTATTGGATCTCAAAATTGATGAGCGGCTTGTTGCGTGTGAGAAAGCCCATAAACTAAATCCAAATTCTCCAATCTTTACCTACACATTTGGCAGTTCTCTTGCCTCAATCGGGCAATCAGAACGGGGGTTGGCGTTGATGGAAATCGCGATGAGCCAGGAACCATTATCGGCAAGCTGGATAAATGGTTTGGGTCATCCAAAATTTGCGATGGGCGATTATGAAGGTGCAGCGGCTGATTACCAGCATAGCCTTGATTTGGGATTTGATGGTGCAATGTTCATGAAGGCAATCTTGTTGGGTCATTTGCATGGTTTAAAATCAGCTATTGATTTTTTAAAAGTGAATTTCAGACATATGGGTTCGCTTTCAAAGTCGATGGCACCGACCTCTTTGCTCCTCAGGTTGTATATCCATGCGTGCTATGGCAAGAACCAGCTTGCCCGCTGGCTGGTCTGTGTTGCCCAAAAAAACAAAATAATGAACAAGAATACACAGCCCTCCGCCGGTCTTACATTCGTATCCTATGCGTTAGGGTATCCACAATTGTTTATGGATAGTGTGCAAAATCACCCGCACCCCTATTTGGGCGCGGCTTTGGCGCAATTATGGACGCCAACCGAAGACGCAAAGCGCATCCGCACCCACAATGATTTTCCACAATTCGCGCAGGACATTGGCCTCGTGCGCGCCTGGCAAACTTATGGCTGGCCAAAAAAAATACAGCCCATTGAAGGCACAAATGGTTCGGATGGACAGTTTATCTGCTCCTGATTGCAAAACCGGGCGCGACCAAACCATCAGAAAACCATCAGGATTTGTTTTTTGTGCATGTCCATAAAAACCCTGCGAGTGCGACTAAATCTCAAGTGGAGCTAAATTATGCCTTTTCCGAATCCCAAAATGCGGCACAAACCGAAACTTCTCATCTTGAAATTCCTTATCTTGCTAATTGGCGCACTGTGTACCAGTGGCGCGGCCTATGCCGCTTACCCCTACGCCCGGGTGACCAACAATACACCCTACACCGTAACCGGCGAGGTTCAGTATGTCTCGCTAGCGTGTAGTGATGACAGCTACACGGTCGCACCGGGACAGACCTGGACGGCATCCAGCCGGGGCGTTTGCCTGATTGATGACATTACCGGAACCATGGTCGGCGCGGTTGGGGAATTCGGTGAAAAAACCACGATCGTCAATTACAACGCGTCACCAGCCACCTCCTATTCCCGGTTTCAAATCAATGCGTGGAGCGGCTCCTACAGGATTTTTTCTGAAGACGAGTGGAATGATGTCAGCGATATAAAACATGGTAAAAGCCCCGGATTTTACTTTGTCAACAAAACCGCCTGGCCGCTCACCTATTCACTGGATCAGGTTGGTTGCCTGCATCATGGTATTATCCCGACCGGCGAGGGAGAAGGCGGTAAATTGAAAGTTGATACCGGTGCGGTCTGGTTTACCTTGAAAATTGCCATCCAGCCGGACGGCGTTGATCCGGTATCAAACTGGGATTGTGTGAAACCTGTGGCCGAACTGGTTGCAGACGTGGCCATGGCAGCGGTTACGGGCGGCGGAACCGCAGTGGCCAAAGCCGGCGGCAAGGTTGTGGTCAAAACTGTGGTCAAGGAGGTCGTGAAATCCGGGGTCAAAAAGGCGATAAAGTCTGCGGCCAAAAAAGTAATCAAGGACTTGGCGAAAGACGAATTGGGCAAATTACTCACCGGAGCCGGCAGCGTTGAGCTGTATGGGCAATATGCAGGTTATGAATGGCCGTTTCGTTGTGACGAAATGCCGGAATATCATATTATTGGCGGCCCTGAACCTGAACGCGATGAAGATGGCGTTATCTATTTGAAGCGCGGCGCGCCTTTCAAGGTCATGAAAGTCAATGATTGCGGTGATGATATGATGCTCGCTTCAAAGCGATCCATGGAATCAGATCAAAGCTCGTTTAGTGACTGGCCTGGCGGCGGGGCAAATAATCTGCAAGAAACTGGCGATCCATCTTGCGTCACTTTTTATAAAGGTACAAATGGCGGCGGCGCATCTCTACAGCTTTGTGGTGCTGCCAATAACTGGTCGAAATATATTAACCTTGGCGGTGCGGGAACTAACTTCCACGGTCAGGTTCAGAGCTTCAAATGTAATTCCGGCATAAAGTCCGTGCAGTTCATTAATGGCAACGCTAACCCCATGGGCCGTCATAATGAGTCTTGCAAAGGGGGCAATGTCGTTAACCCTAATCCGTGGGTGAAAGCGCAAGCCACGGGAGTCAGTATATGGCAAGGTTATTGTTGCGGCGAAGGACCGAACGCAGCAGCGGCTCGTATGGCTGACGCTAAAAAAGCCGCTGAACGAGAGCCCACATGCGCCACGTTCTCATCTGAACCATGGGGTAAAGGGACCTCCCTTAAACTTTGCGGTCAAGATAATTGGAATAAATATACAAACCTTGGAGGTCCTGGTATTGATCTTCATGGTAAAGTAAAAAGTGTTTTTTGTAATTCCGGAATAGGAACGCTCCAGTTCTTGAATGGCAATGCAAACCCGATGACTGTGCATAGTGTGTCTTGCACAGATGGGCCTTGGCTCCACCCGAAGGCATTCATTACAAGCAGTGCCACGGGCGTTAAGTTTCACCCGAGCTATAAGTAGTTATGAGGGAATAAAGCCGTGAAATATTGCGGTAAATAAGTTTCCACAGCCCCGCCATTTCACATTGATGGTGGCGGGGATTGTACCAAGGCGTATGCTCGCCTCTACAGTAAATGCAGGTCTTTTTGAAAAATGGACAAAGCTCAAAGGACATAATATGGAACAATATTTCAAACGCGCAGGCGCAATTTTCCAATTTTTCAGGTGCCAACCTCCTCTTTGCCAATTTACACGGGGTTGACCTCGAAGGGTCAGATTTGGGTGAAGCCATTCTCACCGGAACCAATTTGGCGGAATCGAACTTGATGAAAGCTGTCCTTGCAAATGTTGTCTTATCCGACACTATTTTAACCGGAGTTTGGATGCCAAATACTAATCTGACAGGGGCCGTTTTGGATGGGACGGACTTGACGAATTCTGATATGACAGATGCTATTGTGGATAATGGTGCTTTGGATAACGCCAAGCTTTGCGCGACTTTTCTGCCAAATGGTTGACCAAACACGCGCGATTGCACCACTCGAAACAGGAGTATCCAGAAGATGATTAGAAGCCATAAAAAATATCTTATTTCACTAAGTCTAGTCACCATATTGGCGGGGTGCACATCCCCGCCAACCCCGCCTATGCAATGGTCATGCCGGAATACTGCGGTCGAAATTTCTTGCCAGGGCGACACTTGTGATGTGACCCAGGTCGGTGAATTTACGCCCATGGAATTGACTTTAGATGCGGATGGCGGATTGTCTCTATGCGCCTATTCGGGCTGCTGGAGCGGCAAAGCGGAAAATATCTCTACCGCCGGAAACTATTTTTCCGTCATAGGTATTGGATTGCCTTGGTCTGGTACAAGCGGTGCTTCAGCAGACATCTCTGCAACACTGAATATGAAAACCATGTTCGCAACACTCCTGACAGATGATTATGCCCACCCTATGACCTGCAAAGTATCATAATCCTGCCATGCAAGGTCGCGCGGTAATCAAGTGATTTAATAAATGCTCAGGCGCTATGCAACAAGCGATGCGGGAAATAGTGGCGCTGGTGGATTAGGGGCAGGGATTGCTTTTTTCCATGCTTCGACAAGCTCAGCATGAGGGTTTTATTTTATCCACTAATCCTCATGCTGAGCTTGTCGAAGTATCAGGGTGAGTTTATGTCAGTGTGATATAGTAAACAGTGTCCAAATTTTTTTTGGGAGTTTGTATTTTGTCATTACCGTCTGTTTTGAAGGATCGTCTGCGTTTGCCTCTTATCGGTGCGCCGATGTTTATTCTCTCCGGCCCGGAGCTGGTTATTGCCCAGTGCAAAACCGGTATCGTTGGTGCGTTTCCTTCTCTTAATGCGCGCCCTATTGAACAGCTTGATGACTGGCTGGTACAGATCAGGGAAGAGCTGGCAAACCATGACGCAGCAAACCCGGATGCGCCCTCTGCCCCCTTTGCCGTGAACCAGATTGTGCATCGCTCCAACGCCCGGCTGGAAGAAGACGTAGCCCTGTGTGTCAAGCACAAGGTACCGATTGTGATTACGTCATTGGGCGCACGCGGGGAAGTTTTTGAGGCGGTACATTCCTATGGTGGGCTTTGTCTGCACGATATTATCAACAATCGCTTTGCCCATAAAGCTATTGAGAAAGGTGCCGACGGCCTGATTGCGGTTGCAGCCGGGGCAGGGGGCCATGCCGGGCCTCTTTCGCCGTTTGCGTTAATTCAGGAAATACGCGACTGGTTTGATGGGCCACTATTGCTGTCCGGCTCCATTGCCACCGGCGGTGCCATATTGGCCGCACAAGCCATGGGTGCAGATATGGCCTATGCCGGTTCCCTGTTTATCGCCACAAGGGAAGCCCGTGCGCAAGAGGCTTATAAACAGATGGTGGTAGATTCAGGGGCAGAAGACATTGTCAATTCGTCGCTCTTTACCGGCATCCATGGTAATTATCTGGCCCCCTCAATCCGTGCTGCCGGTCTTGATCCCACCAACTTGCCTGAGGCCGACCCCAGCGCGATGAGTTTTGGTTCTGGCGGTAAATCCGACGCCAAGGCCTGGCGCGATATTTGGGGCTGTGGGCAGGGTATTGGCGCCATTCATGATGTGCCGCCAGTTGCGGATTTGGTTGCGCGTCTGAGAGAACAATATGAAGCGGCCAAAGCCCGGGTATGTGGGTAGGTCTGACCCTAAGCCTCAATCATTGTTGTCAGCTCGTCCAGCAAGGTAATGCGATGTAGTTTCAATTCTTTCATCATTGCATGACTGCGATCTGTACCGCGAGTTTCAATACGGTGAACGCGCCTGTTTAACTCATGGTATTCGTCAAAAAGCCGTGCAAAATGAGTGTTGCCCAGTTTTAATTCGTGTATACGATCCGCTTTATCCGGAAATTTCTGGGCCAGTTCGTGCTGGACGTGTGTCATGCGTTTCCTCCCTGTTACATAAGGGTAGGTTATTGCAGGATTGAGCTTTGTGGCATGTGACAAAAGCACTCTTGACGTGAGATGGAAACGTACCTAAGGCAATTTATTCATCAGCAGCAGGGCGTGTACAGCCTTCCTCAACACCAGCCTCTATGATCCAGGCCTGGCTGCCAGATTTGTGCTCAAATGTGCGTTTTGCGCAAATACTTATCTCCTGAGGCCGGGTTTCTCCATCAGCAGTTTTTAGCCAGCTTTTATTGTTGGTTATGACAAACACTTTTGCAGGATCATCGCTCTCTTCAGTTTCCTGTTCTTCTTTGGATTGCAATTCAACAACCTGGCTTCCGTTGGGCTTAATGTTACATTTTCCCTTGGTCTGGTTTTCCCGATAAATACAGAGAATTTGGTCTGTGTTATTGATGATGCCAATGCGTGCTGTCGTTGTTGCTTTGCGACGCTCTACATAGGCATCTGCCACTAGGCGCATGTTTATTATGCTAATTTTACTGCCTGAAATTTCCTTGAGAACCTCAGTGGTATTTTTTTCAAATGCAATTTTATCGGCGTCACTCATTTGGATACAACCATTGTCAAATCCCTTTTTCACCGGATCAAAAGTTGCGCTTATGACTTTGCGATATGTGTCGATGCCAGGCATGGCTGCGCGTCGTGCCAGCAGCAAGGTTTCCCATTCTGTGGTAAAGTCCTGTTCCAGGTCGATCGCCAGATTTACCGCAAGTCTGGCTTTGTTATAGGCCGCAATATTGTCATCATGTTTCAGGCTGTGGGCTTTGGCCTTGGCATCGGCTTCTTTATGGGCGCTGTCTAATGCCATACACGTGGCAGGATCAGGGTTTTTGCTCATTTCAGCATAGCGTATGTTCCAGTTGTCTTGCATTGAGTTTAGCATTTTGATGCCATCTTCGTAATGGCTGGCACCAGCGATACGTCTTTGTTCAACCTCAGCAGCAGTCATAGTCGTGCAACCCGCCTGAACGTAATTTTGCATGAGAGCAAAGCCGGTATTGAGCGTTTTCAAGGCGTCTTGGGCAAGGGGCAAAACATTATCGCGGGCAAGCAGAACATTAGCCCAAAGCGTATCTAGGTTCTCACCGTTCTGTGCCGCTTCATTGGCTAACCCGATGCGGGCATCAATGTCTGTGGCACTACGCTCATAAGCCACGCGTGAGACGTCAATCTGTTCCTGAGCGCCTTCGACTTCGGCGGTTAGCTGATTGCATAGATCAGTGTCAACCTGTGCAATGGCGGCGGGGGCGCTGAAGATCATTAACAGGCATAATGAGGCGAGGTGATAAGTTTTGAACATGATGAACTCCGTACTGAATACTCTTATATTTTTGCAAGTTGTTGTGTTTTCCAGTGGCGGCGGCACAGGGAAATATACTGCTCATTGCCGCCAATATGAACTTGCGCACCTGTTTGCACGGGATGGCCATGTTCATCAAGGCGCAACACCATAATCGCCTTGGCCCCACACCAGCAAATGGTGCGAATTTCTCGCAATTGATCGGCGATGGCCAACAGGGTTTCACTACCGGGAAACAGTTTGCCCTGAAAATCGGTGCGCAAGCCATAACATAAAACCGGTATACCAAGGTCGTCGGCAATGCCGGCCAGTTGCCAGACCTGTGTGGGTGTCAAAAATTGCGCTTCATCAACGAGAACGCAATCAAGTGGTGCCTCTGTGTGCAGGGTTTGCACTTTATCGTGCAAGTCATCCGCATCCTCAAAAGAAAAGGCATCCTTGGCAATACCAATGCGAGAGGCGATACGCCCTGTTCCGGCACGACCGTCAATGGCTGCGGTCAGCAGACAGGTCAACATGCCGCGTTCTTCATAATTGTGAGCGGCCTACAGTAACACTGTGGACTTGCCCGCATTCATGGCGGCATAGCTAAAATAGAGCTTGGACATGCTTTCCCCGATTAACAGACCCTAGTTTAGGTCGGCACGTCAATCATTGGAAGCCAGCTTGTCCTTTGGCAGTGTTTTTACATTATCTTTAATATTACGCTCCATCAGCAACCGGCGAGGGTCGAGAAGCACAAAGGCGGGCCGTTCATCCAGGTCAAAAGATAGCGCCGTTGTTGCATCGGTAATGCGCACACGCTCCAGCTTGAGCCATTCATCACCCAGGGTTTTTTTCGGGTCTTCCTTGTAAAACCCTATCTCGATCCACTCGTTCAGCGACTCGCCATCAATCTCGCTGACGGACGTTTCTTTTCCGTCTTCTTCAGAGGCGATCTTTTTGTCCACGATGGCTGTCAGATCGACGGTATAGCCGCCGTCAGTATTGGGCTTGACGGTAATATCATCATCAAATTTCAAATCCCAGAATGTGATCCTGTCCCAATAATCGGTGATTAAACCCTGCATGTTTGCAGGTGCTGCCGCACGAAGAGCGGCAACAAGTTCTTTGGTGGTCGGGTAGGGCGGGCCTTTGGAGCCATATTCGTCCAGGAAACCACGAATGGCACCCTGCATCAGGTCTTTGCCCATATATTGTTTCAAACCCCAGAACACCCAGCTAGCCTTGTTATAAACCAGATATTGCTGGTTTCCGGCCTTGGCCAGTGGTGGTTCATCTTCGCGGTCACCGCCGCGCCGTGTCAGGTAGGTTTGAATTGACCTTTGTTCCAGAACACGCCTGGCCTTTTGCCAGCCAAGGGCATCTTCATAAGCGGTCATGGCAGCGTTTTCGGTCAGACCTTCCGAGAGCACATTAAACCCCTTGGTGTTTGCCGGAACAATCTGGTGAGCAAACCATTGGTGACCAATCTCGTGCATGACCACATAGGTGGCCAAATCAACGTTTTCGATGTCGTCCGGGTCGCCCGGATCCATGACAAAGCCGATGTTTTCTGAAAACGGAATAGTGCCGGCAAAGGATTGTGCAAAACTGGCATAGGGGAATTCCATAATCCTGATCTGGTTATACTGGTATGGCCCAAAGGTTGTGGTAAATGTGGTCAGCGAGTTTTTCATCGCCTCAATCATCAGATCAACGTTATAGCCATGGGTTTTATGGTAATAAATGGCCAGATCAACGTTATCCCCGTTGGGGTTTTCCCATAGGTCTTTTTTGACCTCAAAATCGGCAGAGAGAAAAGAGAAAAAATTCAAAATTGGATTTATCGCCTGATAATCCCGGCAGGCTTTGCCATTTTCCTCATACTCACGAACCAGCTTGCCCGGGGTGATCGGGATTTGGCCCTTGTCCGTGCAAATTTTGGATTTGAAATCAACATAGTCCGCTGAGCGTGTGATAAAATTATTTTGCCGGGCATTTGTGTTTGTGCGATCAGCGCGTTTTTCACGTTTGGGCAAATCATTCTTGCGGCGCCTGTCAGGATTGACCATCCGTCTGTCCTGTATGCCAATTTGGGGCATCACAGCGAAGTTATTGACGAAGGTTCCGTTGCGCTGAATCGGGCTTCGGTCACCCAGTTCCGGCGCACGAATGAATGTTTCAAACGCCATTTGCGTTTTTTCGCCGGGGGCGAGCGGTGGATCAAAGCGATAAATCCGGGTGCCGAAATTCTCGATTTGTGTAATGTTTTCATCATCCGTTACACGGGTGGCGCCCTTGATGGTCAGGCTCCGGTTGTCCTCGACATGCTGGGCAGGCATATTGATATAGAGATCACGAAGATTGGCGTTTGTTGTATTTTCAATAACATAGCGCCCTTTGATCGTTGCGGTTTGCGCGGACGGGTTAAAGGTAATGTCAGCCTCAACAGAGCGCACTTTTGGTATGGGTTTTTTCAAAGCCTTGCCCAGCAAGTTTTCCCATTTTACTTGTCGCAACTCGTTTTGCTTTGTCGTGCGAAAATTATTGTTGATATTATAGCCCTTATAAATATAGGCGCCTGAACCGACAAATCCTGCCAATAACAATGTTGCGATTGCCATTGAGGGCAGGGTGAGGCGGTTACCGAGAGTTTTAAGCCGGACGAGCAGCGAGCTTTGCAGCCCGCGACGCCAGAGCCAGATACTCAGCACCACAAACAGCGCGCCAAGTGAGCCCCAATACAGCCCAAACCATTTAAGATTAGTCAGGTCGGCATAACCGTTTAGCTCGGAAAGGCCACCATTGTTAAAGGCGCCGTATCGCATTAGCGGGTGCGCAAAGGGCAAATTACCAATGATGAACAAGAAAAAGATTATCAAGGCGCCGGCGGTGAGCATCCCCACAACCCGGTTGGGCATAAAGTTCTGAATGAATAATACCAGCAGGCAAAAGAGAAAAATGCGTGGTGCAAACGTAACAAAAGTAAATTGCAGATAAGACATGGGGTTGATAGGAATATCGCCAATCACGGTTTGCGTAATCATGCCAAATACAATGCCGACAGCAAACAAGGTGGTGACCACACCGATCAGCGCCAGCCATTTGCCCGCCATAAGCGGCCAGTTGGCCACCGGGCTGGCATCCAGAATTTCTGTAATTTGCGCTGTCTTGTCGCGCCAGACCATTTCACCGCTAAAGAACACAATGATAATCAGCAATGGTATCAGCAAAGTACCAATAACGGTTTGTGCCATTAACAAGCTGGTTGGCAGAGCTGGATTGGGGATAAATTCCATTTGAAAATAAATCGTTATACCAAACAGGGCAATAGCCAGAAGGGTCAGGATGATAAACGGGATACTTCTGACCGTGGTAAGGTATTCGTATTTCAGGCGTGTCCAGAATGTCCCAAAGCCAGACTGTCGTGTTGGCGCACCGTGCAGGATTATGCGCCCTGTATCCTGTTCCTCGTCCTGAGCAAGTTTTTTGGTTTTGCCGCCAATGAGGCCACGTCTGAACAGGCCAAATGTTGCCAGATACAGCGCCAGACCAACCCCACCCCAGACCAGCCGGTTAATACCAATAAGACCGGTAATGGGTGACATACGGGTGTTTTGCTCTGCCGCTGGCCAAAACTCTGTGGTCAGGGCAAGGGCGTTGGAGCCAAACGGATCAATAATCGAGGTTAGCCAATCCGGGGCATCTTCGCCAACGAAAAGACCGCTGGTGGTAAAGAGGATAAAAAGCGCAACGGCACTGACATAAACCAGGGCACGATCGCGGGTGATCGCGGCAATTGTGGTAAAAATACCACTGATAAGCAGGGTGTTTACGGCAACATAGATCAACGCTGGCTGTAGAAAATAAAGCGGGTTAATCGTCCCTAATGATTCCTTGTCAATCCAGGGGGCAAACTGTCCCGCAAACAGGCCGATGAGTGCGCCAAAAATACACAAAAAGGTTGCAACATATACCCCGACCATGCGCGATAAGGTCATGTCCCGCGTGGTCACAGGCGTGGCGTGAACCATTTCAAGGGCTTTATAGACCTGGTCACGCATTACGCCGCTAACCACAAAAACAGCGCCGAAAAACATGGAAAACAGGCTAAAAATAGATGTTTGCAGGGCAAGAGTGATGGCGCCATTGGCCTTTACACGCTCGCCCGTGGCCGATGATATGTTGATCGCATCAGTGGAAATGACCAACAGGCCAACCAGAAACATTATGCCAACCGTAATCCAGAACCCGACCTGGCGAGTGTGGAACCTGATCTCAAAACCTATAAGTTTGCCAAGCATGTCTACAGCCCCTAAACCAGACGATAAAGGTGGGCGAAATAGGCGTCTTCAAGGTTTGGCTCATCCGCTTCAAAGCCAGCCTCGGGTGCAGCATCTGCCAGCACACTGACAATGACGCCGCCCATGAGCAGGCGGGTGGAGAGCACTTTGTATTTTTCCTTGAGGCCATCAACATCGGCCTTCTCGACTTTTTTACGCCAGACCTTGTTTTTGATTTTTGCGATCAAATCCTCCGGTGCGCCGCGCGCAACGATCTCGCCATCGCCCATTATGGCCATGTCCGGGCATAAATCGCGCACATCATCAACGATGTGGGTTGAGAGAATAATGGTTTTGTCTTCGCCAGCTTCGCTTAAGAGGTCAAGAAAGCGTTGGCGCTCAAACGGATCAAGCCCGGCGGTGGGTTCATCCACGATCAGAACCTTGGGATCACCCAGCAAGGCCTGGGCAACGCCAAAACGTTGTTTCATGCCGCCCGAATAAGTGGCCACTGCCACGCCGCGCATTTTCCACAAATTAACTGCACGAAGCAGGCTTTCCACCTGTTTGCGGCGTGCCTTGGCGTTGGAAACACCCTTGAGTATGGCAAGGTGATCCAGAAGCGCCAGTGCGCTCATGCGCGGATAAACGCCAAAATCCTGTGGTAAATAACCAAGGGTCTGGCGCATGACCTGTGGGTCTTTGGATATGTTGGTGCCATTCAGGGTGATGGTGCCCTTGTCAGGTTCCAGCAGGGTGGCAATGGCGCGCATCAGGGTTGATTTGCCGGCACCATTTGGCCCCAAAAGGCCAAACATGCCCGGTTTGAGATCAAGAGATACATTATTTAGTGCCTGAAGTTTACCAAACGCCTTGGAAATATTTTTAATACTTAACACGCGGTCGCCCCGTTCTTGTTTTGTGAGAGATGCTCAGTAAATTATTGATAGACGATAAGAAGTTTATCGACAAGCGATAATTTGAATAAATGTCATGTTTTGGTAATAATTCGCACCTGAAGTGACCTAGCCCAGCAATCCAGCGACCCCGACTCCCAGGAATGTGCCAATGGCATAACCCAATACGCCAACCAGAACGCCGGGGGTGACAAGGCCGCGCCAACCCTGCGCTGCGGCCAGTGCCGGGGCGGTTGTTGCGCCCAGAATGGCTGCGTTTGAGGCAATGATAAGCTCGGGCAAGGACAGCTTGAATAATGAGCCAAGCCCAAAAGTAACCAGGCTGTGGACGCTAAGCAAAATAAGCACAAACACCAATAGCATAGGCGCGACGGCAATTAGCTGGCCAATATCTGCCCCCGCAGCAATCGCCCCGAAAAACACAAATGCCAGCACTGTGCCGACCTCGAACGCGCCGCTCAACCGGGCCATAAGCTGCGGCGCAAAGGTTGCGGGAATAACAGTCAATACTGTTATCACCAGATATTTCATCGATGGCGCGCCCAGGGCATCGGCGATCATGGTGCCAAGCGCAGCGATTACCAGAGCCACAGTGATCGCCCAGGCCAATGAGGCACTGGTTATTGATTCCGAATGCATGGATGCGTCCCTGGTATCATCGATTTGGGTGTGATCCATGGCAACAAAACGACTGGCAAGCCACCGCCATGCGGGCAGGACGGCGAGCATGGCCAAAAACAGTGCACTGGCCAGATTATCTACCGCCGTGGCGGCGGAAATCATTGACGCATTGGTATAGCCAAGGGTTTCAATGGCGCCGGCATAGTTCACCGACCCGCCAATATAAGTGGCGGTAAATATGCCCGCCAGGTCTGCGCTTTGCGGGCCAAGATCAACAAGATAAAATGCCAGTATTGCCCCAAGCACAGTGCCCAGGCTGGCGATAAGGAATGCCAGCGCCATGCGGCTGGTTTCAAAAAATATCTTGCGCAAATTGGCCTGAAATAAAAATAGCGGGATGAGAATTGCCACCAGATAGCCAAAAACAAAGTCATAGGCCGGAGAGGTTTTGGGGATAATGTTGAGATTGGAGAGAAGTATGGCCCCAAGGATTGTCCACACTGCGCCGGTCAGGGTCTTGCCCCATCTGGTTTTTTCTGCGGCAAAGCCCAAAGAGGCCACAACAAACAGGGCAGCAATAACGGCAAGTGAATTTTCTGCGGGGATGAGTGACATGGGCGATGATCCTTTGTGCGAGTCTCTACTGTGCAGTAAATTTTACCAGTGTCAAAAAAATCAAATATATGGTGTTTGTATAAATGAAAAAAATAATCCCAGGCTGTCATCACACGGCTTGTCCGGGTGATCCAGTCAATCCTGTGCATTGCACTGGATTGCCCGAATGAATCGGGCAATGACACCCTGAGAACATAAATGAAATGGCTTTTTACCAATGGAAAGGTCGTCTTCTCTGAATCGCGACAATTCCATTTTCCTGGCATTGGCCAGTAGATTGTTTGCGATTGTGCGTCAGATGGGACGACCTTGCCCCCCTTATAACACAAAATGCGCATCAATGCACGTTTGCCCTTACTGGCTGCAAAACATGCGGCTAGACGCTTGTGAAATGCCGGGCTTTGCGCTATGTCCCCGCGCTTGGCGGAAACTATTTGCGCCTCAAGGATTCTCATAGATACAAGGCTAGGTCAGATGGCTGTCCCCAAAAGTAAAATCACCAAATCCCGCCGTGGCATGCGCCGCAGTCATGATCGTCTGCCTGCCGCCACCTATATTGAAGATGCTGATTCGGGTGAATTGCGCCGCCCGCACCATATCGATTTGAAAACCGGCATGTATCGCGGCAAGCAAATTTTAGAGCCTAAGGATTAGTTCCCAGGTTGAAGATCAACAAAACTGACTAAACGTTTTCGTTGGCGATTGTTTTTACAATCTCATCACGTCCGTTTGTGAGCGCACTCGCAGATGGGCAATTCTGGTCACAAAAAGTTATCTGTCTGTCGAGCCAGGATAATTGCTCTTGCGCTTTTATAGTGTTGCCGTTTTTCGCATGAACAAGACCAAGTTCGCGGTGCGCCAGAATAAAATCCGGTTTTAGGGTTATTGCTTCTTCCAGATATGTTTGCGCAATGCCCTTTTCGTCTTTTTCGATATTCACCAGAGCCAAAACGTAAATAGTGTTGTGGTTGTTGGCTCTCTTTATCAATGAGCAATTCAAATAGTTTTCAGCCTTTGCGTAATTACCCTTTTCAAGAAATGACACGCCGATGCGATAATTACGACTCGCACTTTTTCGGCAGTTATATCCCGTACCAATGTATCTGTCAGATATACCTGTTACATAAGGATTTCGTGGCCTCCCATAAAGATGTATGCCGCTACCATTATGGTTTGTATTGACGTGTTCGTTTTCAAGGTCATGCGCAATAACGGGCATGGTTACGCCAAAGGCAGTCGCTATGACAGCCGTAAATATCAGACTTTTCCCATGTTTATGTATAGCATTACGCATTTATATGCTCTCACTGTTAAGTTCAGTTCAGTGCCTAACCTAAATTGAGCCATGTCAATATGTCAATAAAAAAGCTATTTCAGTTTATCAAAATCATGTGATGTAGTATTCAAGGTTCATCTTGCAGATAGTTTTGTAATTGTGATAGGTCAAACAACGAGGCGTGTTCCTGCGCCCGTAAACGCTTTTGTATACCTGTCCATTCTTCGCGCCATTTTTGTAACGCCCTGTCGGCATGGGCGTCTGGTATATTTTCGCGCAGCACCCGCAAATTTTCACTGGCAGAGGCAAGGTCTCGTCTAATTCTGGCGTGGACGGGTTTGTTATAGCGTGCGCTGATGCGGCCAATTTGCACTTGTGCTGCGGCCAGCAAAAACTGCGTGCTCTGGGTCTGGTTATCCAGAAGCATTGCGTATTCAATTGCCCTTGTGGCGCTGTCCATGCGCTCAAGCGCCCGTTCAAGGCTCTGTGGGCGGACAGGTATGGGGCTATCACAGGCCGTATTATCCAATGCCCGCAAATAGCTCAGCACACTGTCGAATATAAGAGGTTCAGGCTCAAACCCGGCAAATTCCTCCTCGATCAGGCCATGAAGGAAATCAGCTAGTTCAGGGGAGGCAGGATCGCGGGTTCTGGTGTGTGCATTTTTATCTGAAAGTGATGGAATGGGTTTGGGGTTAAAAACACCATCGCCGCGACTGGTTGAAAAAATGGAACTGGTAACATCGGCAGTGCCAGGCGCGTCTGACAGGCCATCCAGAAAGAAATTTTTGTTGGAATGGCCATTGCTATGGCAGGTCTGACAACTCATGCCGCTTTTGGCCGCCTGACCACCCAGCAATAACGGGCTGGCAAATGCCGTTCGCCCAATCAGGATGAGGGCCGCAGTATGTTTATCATCCGGGTTCACCAGGCATTCCGTCGGCGCGGTGCCAAGTGCCTTGAGCGCATCGGCATCCAGCGTCAGCCAGCGAAGCTCAGCAAGGCCCTGGGGGTCGGGATCGCGCTGTGCCTGCTGCTTGCAGGCAATAACGGCCATGCCCGCCAGTGCTATGGCTGCGTAAAACCTTATTGCGCGGATGCTAATAACCAACGCTTCAGCTCTTCTTCCTCGGCGCAGGCAAAGGTGCATAACCGCCCTATTTTGGCAAGTTGGCGTTTTGCCTTTTTAAGCTCGCCGGTTTCGATATACAGCTCTCCCAGATATTCATTGGCACCAAGATGATCCGGGTTTAACCGCAATGCGGTCATGTAATAACGTTTTGCTATGTTAAAGCGCCCAAGTTTGCGATTGCCAAAGCCCTGATAATTCAAAATGTCAGGGTGGGGGCCGATAATGCGGGCTGCTTTTTCCAGGTCAAGCAATGCCTCATCATATCGCTTTTCGTTAATCAGGCGGATGGCTTTCAGATAGGCATTGTCGCCTTGTTGTGTGGGTAGGGCGAGTGCGCCGCTTTTCTTTTCCTGGTTATCTTCTCCCGCCATGGCCCTGGTCACAGCCGCGCTGCCTTGTGTAAGCGCATCAGCCTGTGCGCAAGTTTGTGCACACTCGCTGAGTTTATTCTCAAACCAGGTAAGCTCTTCTTGTGCCTTTTCTGGCTTTCCGGTCAGGGCATAGGCGCGGCCCAGTTCCTTGTGTGCATCGACAAAGTCCGGCTTGTACTTGATTGCCTTTTCAAAATACCGCCTTGAGGCTTTTGTTTTACCACGGCCCTTTTTTGCCAAGCCCATCAAATGATTTGTGTTGGCATCTTTTGGTAATACCGAAAGAACCTTGGCAAATGACCGTTCTGCATCACGGAATTTCCCGGCTTGTAGCGAGTCTATACCTGCACGATATTCAGTCGCCGGATCAAAATTGATCGCTGGCGCAGAACCGGATGCTGACGGCATGCCGGAGCCACTACTGCCACCACCACCAGCAGCGATTGCTGGGTGTATGCCAAGTGAAAGCCCTGTCACCAAAATGGCTATGGTTGTCAGTTTTTTATAATTATTGCCCATGATGGTTTTCCTCTTGATCGATCATGTATCTTTAATTACCACATTTTGCACAGGATGGCGATCTCATTTAAGTTTTTACTTGCCTCTGTCACATATTCACCATATCCGGCATGCAAACCCCCTTGGAGGCGAACATGGCCGGTATTGAAGACATTATTGCACGTGAAATTCTGGATAGTCGGGGTAATCCGACCCTGGAAGTGGATGTTGTACTGGATGACGGGGCCATGGGCCGCGCTGCGGTGCCGTCGGGTGCTTCAACCGGCAAGCATGAGGCGGTTGAGCTGCGCGACGGCGGGGAACGCTATGGCGGCAAGGGTGTGCAAACAGCCATAGAGAACGTCAATGTAGAAATTTATAACACCATTGGCGGCATGGATGGCGAAGATCAACGCCGCATTGATGAAACCCTGATGGCGCTGGATGGTACACCCAATAAAAGTCGCCTTGGAGCCAATGCAATTTTGGGGGTTTCACTGGCCGTCGCGCGGGCTGCTTCGCAATCGCAAGGCGCGCCGCTATATCGCTATATTGGCGGCATAAATGCCCGTGTTCTGCCCACACCGATGATGAATATCATCAATGGGGGCGAACATGCCGACAATCCCATTGATATTCAGGAATTCATGATTATGCCTGTGGGTGCCAGTGATTTTTCTACTGGTTTGCGCATGGGCGCAGAGGTGTTTCATGCTTTGCAAAAACGTCTCTCATCAGCCGGTATGAATACAAATGTTGGAGATGAGGGCGGCTTTGCGCCAGGCATTGGTTCAGCTTCCGAAGCTCTCGATTTCATCCTGGGTTCCATAGAAGCCGCCGGATACAAGCCCGGCGAAGACATTGCCCTGGCACTGGATTGCGCGGCATCGGAATTCTACAAGAATGGCCGCTATGAACTGGTCGGTGAAGGCCTCAGCCTTGATGGGGCTGGCATGAGCGACTATCTGGCCGACCTGTGCGCGGGCTACCCGATTGTTTCCATTGAAGATGGCATGGCCGAAGATGACTGGGAGGGTTGGGCAATTCTTACCAAAGCATTGGGCGACAAAGTGCAATTGGTCGGTGATGACTTGTTTGTAACCAATCCAGAGCGTCTTGCCCGTGGCATTGGTGACGGCGTGGCCAATTCCATCCTGATAAAAGTCAACCAGATTGGCACATTAAGCGAGACACTGGACGCCGTGGATATGGCTCATCGTTCCGGATTTAGCGCGGTGATGTCGCACCGATCCGGCGAAACCGAAGATACATTCATTGCTGATTTGGCGGTGGCCACCAATTGCGGGCAAATCAAGACCGGCTCCTTAAGCCGCTCCGAGCGTCTGGCAAAATATAATCAGTTATTGCGCATTGAGGAAGAACTGGACGATATGGCGATCTATGCTGGTGGCGACGCCTTTTCGGTCTGAACTCTTGATTGTGCCTTGAAGTAACGCCTCATTTTCTTTAGATGAGCAGGGTATAACTTGCCGCGAGGTGAAAATGGACGAAGAAGACCTTGTCAGTCCTGTGAGTGATGCAGTGGTGGCGGATAGCCTGTCCGCAAAAACCAATGACCGGCATTCGGAATTTGCATCGGCTACAAAAATTGGAGAATGTTCCAATTGTCATGCCGTGCTTCAGGGGCGACATTGTCATACATGCGGGCAGATTGCCAATACGTGGCATCGCCCGGCCTGGGCTTTGCTTGCCGATATTTTTGATGGATTGTTTGGTCTGGATGGCCGTATCTGGCGCACGGTAAAACCACTCGTGATTTATCCGGGGCAGCTCACATATCGTTATTTGAGTGGTGAGCGTGAGCCATTCATTCAACCATTCAGACTGTTTTTACTGACTTCGTTATTGTTCTTTTTGGTTTTTGAACTGGCCATTAACAATCAAGGACAAATTGGCCCACCAAGCCGTATTGATGTGATTGAAGATGTGAGTAAAACAACCAGCAACACATTGAATGACAGCCAAAAGCAAGTGGTTGGGGATGATGCTGGAACAATCAGTGTCGATCTGGAAACCTTTATTTGCGGAATGCGCTTATGGCTTGTGCCGGAAGATTTGAATGCGAACTGCAAGCAAAAGCTGGATTCTGTCACGAAGGATATGGATGAACCGCCTGAAAAGTTGTTCACCAGCACGCCCAATGGCGGTCAAATGGATATCCGTTTTAATCAAGAGGCGCGTTCGCCGTTAAAAATAAATCAAAACAGCCGTCGCTTTTTGGCCAATAATGTTGAAACAGCGATCCGAAACCCCCAGCAATATACCAGGACGCTTGCGCGATGGGCGCCTCGACTGGTCTTTATTCTTGCTCCGGTATTTGGGTTGTTGCTGGCAGCCAGCCTTTTTTGGCGAAAACAATTGTACATTTATGACCACATGATTGTGGCATTGCATTTCCATTCGTTCCTGTTTTTGCTTCTTGCCGCATTGATCCTGGTTGGCAAGATAACAGGTATGGCAGTTGTTGCTGCTGTCTTTGTTTTGTGGAGCAATTATTATCTTTTTTCTCTGCAACGCAGGGTTTATAAAACCGGCAGGCTTGTTACTGTTATCCGCACACTGGCGCTGGATATTTCATATCTATTTGTTTTGATTGCAGCTTTGGTATTGTTGCTGGTTCTGGGCGTGCTGTTTGTGTGACCCAGATTATCCATATTACGGATTGGGTGAGAACTGCACGGCGACCGAGGTTGAACCACGAATTTTACCGGCACTATCAACAAAATCGACAAATACGCGTTTACCAGCCGGATCAAGCGCGATGGCCTGGCCGGAACTTCCGAAAACTGAAAGTGTTCTGGCAACATCTTTTTCAAACACCACAACAACGTTGCTTGCTGGCGGATTGATACAGGCACCGCCCGCCTGTCCGGTGGTGTCACAAATATTGAGAACCAGCGGTGAAGTAAAGTTTGTGCGCGGCGTTACTGTTATGGTGTCCTGCGCGCCTATATTAACCCCGGCAAGGGCAAATGCGCCTGCTCCTGTGTCCGGTGCAAGGGTGAGAATGCCATTGTTTTGCACTGTGGCCGCATTGGTGATGATGTCTGGAACAGGCACTGTTGAGGCCGAAAATCCAAGCGTGTTGATGCCCACAAAAACACTGGCCGGGCTGGTGTTGTCACAATCAAACAAAAACTCCACGTCCTGATCCGGGAATGGTCTTTGGCTTGTGTTGAAAAATTCGGGCCGGGCGGTCAGGGACAGGATAAAGCTCTGAAATCCGCCAGATGCTATGTTAATGGTGGTATTGGCGTTGCCAATGGGCTGGTTGGTGGCTGGATTGGTGGTTTGAAAGGTAAAATCAGCCGGCAGCGGGCTGGCCAGTGAAACCCCGCAATTGCTGGCTTCTGTTGTCGCAGCATTGGCGATGATGGCAAAAAATGTGGCAACAGTGTCAAATAATACGGATCGCGTGCCAGGCAAAACCGAGGCAGAGAGCGTGTCAAACTGTATAACAGGCTGAAAATTACCGACAATGGTGATCGGGGCAAACCCGGCCTTGTCATCGGCATCATCAGTATCAGGATCAATGGAAGTAAAGGTCATGCCAACCGTTTGCACCCCTGCGGTATTACCATGAGTGAACAGGCCAGTGCGCAGACCAAAGGTGATATTGCTGTTAAACCCGGCTGTGGCTGTGGTTTGATCTCCATCACCGCCAAATGGTGCGGTTACACGCACCAAATGTACCTCGCCATTGCCGCCGGTATGTACGATTTTTGGTTCAAGTGCTTCTTGAAAAATACCGTTCAAATTGCTGTCAACGAAGGCATTGTTCTGGTCAATGGCAAAAATTGGCAAATAACGATCTATGGCTGTTGTACCTGTAAAATCAAACCCGTATGCCCCGATCAGCGTGCCCGCACCAAAGCGGTCAAAACCGTTGAATACAATATCAGTGGGCAGGGTGTTGCCTGCGCTGAAAATTTCGCGCTGCCCGGTAGTAAACTGTGACTGAACAATGAAACCAAAATCAGCACCGGGTGCCAGACTGCTCAGGCGTATGTCAAAAACGGCTGGTGTATCAAAAGGAGCGTTTTCACCGTTTTGTGGTTTGCCAAAAACGATAGGAGCGTCCTCAGTACTCTTTCCTTCCAGGCAAGACGCAAGCAGGGTTGTTGCAAGTAGTGCGAGGGTAATGGTTGTTTTTGGTCGTGTTGCCATTTTTCTTGGTTAAAATCCAGGATTGTAAGTCAAGGCAACCGAGGTTGAGCCACGTATCTTGCCCAGATCATCGGTGAAATCAAGAAAAACGCGACTGTTCAACGGATCCAGCGGGATGGCTGGTTGATCCGCATCGGCCACGAAGAAAATCGAATAGGTGCTCGATTGACCGGCACCATAAGGCATCATAATTTGGGGTGCTGGTGGATCAATGCAGGCACCGCCCGCCTGTCCGGTGGTGTCACAAATTGACAGGGTTAATTTCGAGTATGCCATGGATAGGCGTGGTTTTACAGTGATATGCGGGTCAGCGGCCCCAATGTTTACCGCAGCAGCAGCCATGGCGGCGGTACGGGTATTCGGGTCGATGGTCAAGATGGCAGTTCCTGACGGTTCTTGCAGGGTCGGAATTATATCTGTTTGTGGGTCGTTGGCATATGACAGACCAAATGTGTTGATACCAGGGAATGCACTGGCGGCAACATTGTTGTCACATTCATACAGAAATTCCACCTGACCATCAGGAAATGATTGTTGGGCAGCGCCCAGGAATTCCTTTTGTCCCTTGATAGCAACAACGAATGACTGGGATGTTCCCGGTGCAATGTCCACTGGTGTATTCATCGGGCCGTTGGGCAGGTTGGTGGCCGGATCTGTGGGAGTATAGTCAAGGTGTGCGGGCAAGGGCGATGCCAGCATAATCTGGCAATTGGTTGCGCTCAGTGTGCCAGCATTCAGGATTGAGGCAAAATGGGTACTGGTTGTGTCAAAGGAAAGATTGCGAAACAGTGGCAGGGCAGAAGCAAAAACTGTATCGGGTCTAATCGGCACATTGGTTATGGCATTGAGAACAATAGGTGGGTCGCCGGCATTGTCATTTTCATTGTCATTGTCAGGATCGATTGAGGTAATATCGCTGGTTATGACGTGATTTCCTGCGGTAGTAGGGTTGGTTAAAATTCCGGTACGAAATCCGGCAGCGATGTTGGAACTAAACTGGGCTGTGGCCGTGGTTTGGTCTGCATCGCCGCCAAAGGGCGCAGTAATAGCAATCCAGATACCGCCTCCAGACCCCATTTGGTGTTCAATTCTTGGCTCTATATCCGACTCGTATGTTCCATTAAGATTGCTATCGACATAGGCAAGGTCACGATTCACAGCGAAAATAGGCAAGTAGCGATCAATCGAATCATCACCCGAAAAATCAAAGCCATATGCGCCTATCTTGGCACCAGCGCCAAATTTATCAAACCCGTTGAAGGTATATTCTCCGGGTATTGATATTTCGGCAGAATGGATTTCGCGCTGACCAGCGGTCATTTTTGTTTTTAGCGTGTATCCGGTGTCAGCACCGAGTGCATAACTTGTAAAATTTATCAGATAAATCAGTGGGGCCAGAAAGGGCGCGGCAGCACCGCCAATGGGTGTTCCCGTTTTTAATGCACCAATAATTTCAGAACATGAGGATAACGAAATTGTTGCAAAAATGGTAATCAGAAATATTCGCAATGACTTTATCATCTATCGTCTCTCCAAATTACAAATATTTTGTCTTGCCAACGCTATGGCTGCAAAGCAACGCCCGTACATGTTTAGTGCTCTTGTATCACATCTTGGCAATTCTGCAAAAACACACACGTTTGATAATATTGATACCCGTTCATCAATTCTATGTGACGATAATGTTTTCAGCAACATACTGGATAATAACCACTTTTTTACCTTTTGAACACACTCTGCTCCAAGCGACAGAATTGACGCATTACAAAGCCGGATTACGCAGAATGCGAGGCGGTGAATGGTTGGAAATGACACGCTTCAAACGTATGTTGCCAGTGGCCGGGTTTGTCTGGGTAATGATATACTTTGCCTATCATGCCTTCACCGGCGATCAGGGCTTGCCCAGTTTAACGATCTATCATCAGCGCGAACAGGTTCTTGTTGGGCGGCTTGCCCAATTGCAAAACTGCCGCGCATCATTTGAAAAACGAATTCAGCTATTAAATGACCACAGCCTGGATCTGGATTATCTGGAAGAACGTGCACATACGGTTCTTTATCTTGCCGATGTCAGGGATGTTATCTTGCCCTTGAAGGCGACAACAGAGCCAGAGCAGCAAAACGGCCAAAACTGCTCACAGTAAGACTGTTCGATCCGGCTTTTTTGCAAGACAGCCCTGCACACATTATCATGGTGACTTGTAGAGGCAAAATCCCTGCGCTAGAACCATAGTCATGCTTAATTTAATTCACGTGTGAAATAATGGCGAATAGACCCAAAAATAAAACCCCATCAAAGAGCCGGGTACCCGGCAAAACCAAAAAGGAAGAAATGCTGGATTATTACCGGCAAATGCTGCTGATCCGGCGCTTTGAAGAAAAGGCGGGCCAGCTATATGGCATGGGCCTGATTGCCGGATTTTGCCATCTGTATATCGGCCAGGAGGCCGTGGTCACGGGCATGAAAGCGGCGCTCAAGGACGGTGACCAGATGATAACCGGGTATCGGGATCATGGTCATATGCTGGCGCTGGGCATGGATGCTGCGGGCGTGATGGCCGAACTGACGGGTCGGGCCGGGGGCTATTCAAATGGCAAGGGCGGCAGTATGCACATGTTCTCTGTCGAGAAAAATTTCTATGGTGGTCATGGCATTGTCGGGGCGCAGGTGCCGCTTGGCACAGGATTGGCTTTTGCCAACCAGTATAAGGAAAACAACGCGGTTAGCCTGACGTTTTTTGGTGATGGGGCGGCCAATCAGGGTCAGGTTTATGAAAGTTTCAACATGGCCAAGCTGTGGGATTTGCCCGTAGTGTTTGTCATTGAAAACAATCAATATGCCATGGGAACATCTATCGAGCGTTCATCATCAGAAACCCATTTATACAAACGCGGGGCCAGCTTTGGTATTCCCGGTATAGAGGTGGATGGCATGGATGTTTTGGCGGTGCGCGATGCCGGTCTTAAGGCCGTAAAACATGCGCGTTCCGGCAAGGGGCCAATGATTCTTGAGATGAAAACCTATCGATACCGGGGCCATTCCATGTCTGATCCGGCCAAATATCGCACCCGTGAGGAGGTAGATGGCGTAAGGCAGCATCATGACCCGATCGATCATGCCAAGGCGCGGCTGCTCACGGAGAAATGGGCAGATGAGGCGACCTTGAAGGATATAGACAAGGCCGTTCGCGGTGTGGTCAGTGATGCGGCAGATTTTGCACAAACCAGTCCGCTGCCGCCGGATAGTGACTTGATGACTGATATTCTGGCTCCGGGAGTAGTGTAATGCGTGTGACCTATCAAAAAACCATAATGGCGGTTTGCGGCTTTATTATGCTGTTTTGCGCGCCTGCGAGGGCAGTTGCCGGCAAAGTGAGCGGCGAAAAAGTCAAACCGGAGATGAAATATAAAATCAGCGAATGTGAAAGGCCGGATAATCCCAAAATCAAGGGCGATACCCTTGAAGAGTATAATGCCTCGGTAAAGGCCTATGAGGTCTATATGTCCGCGCAAAATGTTTTTGCAGACTGTGTTGAGCGCGAAGTAGGCACAGATATGAAGGCATTGCAGGAAATAGTTTTTGTTGGCGGTCAAAGCGCCATTGCCGAATCACAACGCGATATAGACAAGATCAAACATGAGCTGGATTTTCTGCGCTCGCACCTGGTAAAGGCCGGACAATGACCAGTTGTGGTTGCCCTATAGTTGGAATGAAAGTTAACTAACAATGCCAACGCAAATACTCATGCCCGCACTCTCCCCAACCATGGAGGAGGGTACCCTGGCCAAATGGCTGGTGGCTGAGGGCGACACGATCCGTTCGGGTGATGTGATAGCAGAGATTGAAACCGACAAGGCGACCATGGAGGTTGAAGCGGTTGATGAAGGCATAATGGCAAAAATTCTTGTGCCGGGCGGCAGTGAGAATGTGGCGGTAAATGCCCTGATTGCCATTCTGGCCGAGGAGGGCGAGGATGTGTCTGCACTGGAGAGTTTTGATGTAGTGGCTTTTCCTCCCCTGCTTGCGGGGGAGGTGACCGCGAAGCGGTCGGAGGGGGGAGATTCTCCTGAGCTACAAATCATCCAATCTGATCCAGACCTTCCCCAAGGCACAGGCATGGTTCAGGTTACACTGCGCGATGCCTTGCGTGACGCCATGGCCGAGGAAATGCGCCGCGATGACAAGGTATTTCTTATGGGTGAGGAGGTGGCCCAGTATCAGGGTGCCTATAAAGTCAGTCGTGGGTTATTGGAAGAATTTGGCCCCAGAAGGGTGATTGATACACCGATTACCGAATACGGTTTTGCCGGGCTTGGGGTAGGGGCTGCCTTTGGTGGTTTGCGCCCGATTGTCGAGTTCATGACCTTTAACTTTGCCATGCAAGCCATTGACCACATTATAAATTCAGCTGCCAAGACACGGTATATGTCGGGTGGACAAATGTCCTGCCCGATTGTGTTTCGAGGCCCCAATGCAGCGGCCAGCCGGGTGGGCGCACAACACAGTCAGGATTATGCCCCCTGGTATGGCCATGTGCCGGGACTGATCGTGATTGCGCCCTATAATGCCTCGGATGCCAAGGGATTGCTCAAAGCAGCCATTCGTGATCCCAACCCCGTTGTGTTTCTGGAACACGAACTGATTTACGGCGAAACATTTGACGTGCCGGATGTGGATGACTGGGTGTTGCCCATTGGCAAGGCGCGTATTGTGCGCTCCGGCGCTGATGTAACCATCGTCACCTATTCGCGCATGGTTGGCTTTGCCCTGAAAGCGGCTGAAAAGCTGGCGGCAGAGGGCATTGACGCGGAAATTGTTGATTTGCGCACTATCCGGCCACTGGATATGGAAACGGTACTGCAATCGGTGCGTAAAACCAACCGTCTGGTTACGGCAGAGGAATCCTGGGGGTGTATGGGCGTGGGGGCAGAGATCGCCGCTGCCGTTACCATTGGTGCCTTTGATTATCTGGATGCCCCGCCGGCCCGCGTGCATCAGGTTGAAGCGCCATTGGCCTATGCGGAAAATCTGGAAGCTCTGGCCTTGCCGGGCGCAGACGATATTGTCCGCGCCGCCAAGGGTGTGTGTTATGCCCGATAAGGCCTCTGTATATGAGTGGCACGATGGTGCTTGCCATTGCGGTGCAGTGCGTTTTGCGGTCGCCCTTCCGGATGATATTACGGCCCATGAATGTAATTGTTCACTGTGCAAAAAAGTTGGTTTTTTACACCTGATTATTCCCAAAGACCGCTTCACAATCAAAGAGGGCGAAGACCATCTAACCGATTATCGGTTTAATTCTGGCGTCGCGAAGCACTATTTTTGTAAAACCTGCGGCGTGAAGGCATTTTATGTGCCGCGTTCAAATCCCAATGGGTGGTCAGTCAATTTGCGCTGTCTTGACCGCACAGAATTCACCAAAATTACCATAGAGCCGTTTGACGGTCAGAACTGGGAAGCCAACGCAGATACATTGGCCCATCTGGCATAAGGAACAAGCCATGCCGATCAAGATACTCATGCCCGCTCTTTCGCCCACCATGGAAGAGGGAACCCTGGCCAAATGGCTGGTGAAAGAGGGCGATACCATCCGTTCCGGCGATGTCATCGCCGAGATTGAAACCGACAAGGCGACCATGGAAGTTGAGGCGGTTGAAGAAGGTGTGTTGGCTAAAATCATGGTTCCCGGCAATAGTGAAAACGTCGCCATCAATACGGTCATTGCGCTTTTACTGGAAGACGGCGAAGATGCGTCTGCACTGGATGGCTTTGATGTTAGTGCAAGTTCCAAAGACAATAGCCCCTCACCCCAACCCTCTCCCTCCCCAAAGCAAAGAGGGGCAGAGGGAGAAAAAGAAGATGTCCCTGTTCCTCCCCTGCTTGCGGGGGAGGTGTCAGCAGAGCTGACGGAGGGGGGAAATCGCATCAAGGCCTCACCGTTGGCCAGGCGTCTTGCCAAAGAGGCCGACCTTGATCTTGCCAGTATTACCGGCACTGGCCCCAATGGCCGTATTATCAAACGCGATATTGAAAGCGCCCCGGCCAGAGGTGCTGCTCCTCCTGGCGCACAGCCACCGCAAGTCCCGGGTGGTTATGATCTCGTTCCACTTGATGGGATGCGCAAGGTAATTGCGGCGCGCATGACAGAATCATTTCGTGATGTGCCTCATTTTCCATTGACCATTGACTGCCACCTTGATGCGCTGCTCAGCGCACGCAAAGCCATCAATGAAGCCGCCGCAGATGACGGGATAAAAATCTCGGTCAATGATTTCATTATCCGCGCTTGTGCGCTGGCATTAAAGAAAGAACCCGCCGCCAATGCCAGCTATACGCCCGAGGGTTTTAGAAGCTGGCATGATGCAGACATTGCCGTTGCTGTTGCCATTGATGGCGGCCTGATTACCCCGGTGGTCAGGCAGGCGCAGCATAAAGGCCTTGCGGCCATATCTGCTGAGGTCAAAGATCTGGCAGTTCGTGCCAAGGCTCGCAAACTCATGCCCGAAGAATACCAGGGCGGCACCTTCACGGTGTCCAATATGGGGATGATGGGTATTAAATCCTTTGCCTCGATCATCAATCAGCCTCAAGGCTGTATCATGTCAGTTGGTGCTGGCGAAAAACGCCCCGTGGTCATCGGTGATGAGTTGGGCATTGCCACCCTGATGAGCGTAACGCTAACCTGCGACCACCGGGTTGTGGATGGGGCCATCGGCGCGTCATTCCTTAAATACTTCAAACAGTTTATCGAAAACCCGGCGATGATGTTGCTGTGAAAGATAAAGCTACAGAAAAAATATTTATATCCTTGATTGGATTTTTTATTTTAGCGTTTCTCAGCATAAGTTTAACCTTCTTCTTAAACGATATGCTTGACGCGTATCACGGCATCACAATACCGGGTGGTGACGTTGAGGAACCTTATATTTTTCTCTTTCTGTGTGCGCTTTACGTATTGGCATTTTTTGGGTTCCTTATCGGTTATAATGGGTGGTTCAGTAGAACTGAGAATGATAAAAAAAGATGGTATCTAATAGTGGTTTTCGGCTCTTTATTGCCTGCCTACTACATATCAGCATCGTGGGTGCATGAGGGATTGTCACTATCAACAATATCAGAGTTGGGGAGTAAGTTTTCTCAAGAAACTGCCAAGCAAGCCGCATTACGGTCACAGGCAATATTATTCTGTTTTTTCGTATTTCAGGCAACTTTTGGTATTTGGGTAGATGCGATGTTTAGAGTATTCAAGCCTATTGATACCGGGAAAAATGAGGCAAGATAAAATGGGCATGGCAAATTTGCATAGCTATCCCGCACGCAGTCGCACTTGTGCGCCCGCATTAGGTACTTATGGTTTCTCACTTCTTCAATATGGTGAACCATTCCGCCCTCATGGTGAGCCTGTCGAACCATGTGGCCTTGTGCCCACCCTTCGACAAGCTCAGGGTGAGGGAAGGGGGTTTTTCTGATGGATATGGCCATGCTTGATCTTTTTATCGCAACTTTTGTCACCCTGTTTGTAGTGATTGACGCGCTGGGCGTGGCGCCCATCTTTGCCACCCTGACCGCCGGTGCCAGTGCCGCGCACAGCCGATCCATGGCCATTCGCGGAACGATTTATGCCAGTTTACTGTTGTTGGCCTTTGCCTTTGGTGGGGAATGGTTGCTCACCCGTATGGGGGTTAGTCTGGATGCCTTTCGCACGGCGGGCGGGCTTTTACTGCTTTTGATGTCTATTGAGATGCTTTTTGAAAAACGCCAGGCCCGACGTGAAACCCGCGCCGAAACCATGCTGGAAGATGATGACGGGCCAGAGGATATTTCCGTGTTTCCTTTGGCTATTCCGTTGCTTGCCGGGCCAGGCTCCATTGCGGCGGTGATGATTTTTATGTCGCAACAGCATGACCATCCCATGGCCCAGCTTGTGGTTGTCGGGGCTATGCTGGCAAATCTTCTGATTGCGCTGATACTGCTGCTGATCGCCCCCTGGCTGCTGCGGGTCATGGGACACACGGTTGGGGCGCTGATTACCCGGGTGTTCGGGGTCATTCTGGCAGCACTTTCGGTGCAATTGATTTTTGATGGCGTGAAAAACGTCTTTTTTGCCTGATGGAAACTTTGTGAGCGAGATACACCATAAAGTCAGACTGGTTGATCTGGTGTTTCCGGATCAGACCAATCATCAAGGCGATATGTTTGGCGGTGCGGCGCTGGCCTTTATGGACAAGGTGGCCTTTCTGGCCGCCGCGCGTCTGGCCCGGCGCGGGTTTGTTACCGCCGCGGTTGAACGGATGGATTTCAAAAGCCCGGTTCTGGTCGGCGAACTGGTTGACCTGACAGGTGAAGTACGCAGTGTCGGGCGAACCTCGATGAATGTCCGCGTTAGCCTGATGGCCGAGAACCTGCTCACCGGTGAACGCCGTCTGACCACCCAGGGTGATTTCATCATGGTGGCCAGTGATCGCAAAACCAACAAAACCCCCTTGCCACCGGTGCCGGATTATGCACCAGAGCCAAAGGGTGTGACCCGCACGGCGGAGCTGGTATTTCCAGGCGATACAGATCATCGCGGGCTATTGTTCGGGGGCCGGGCGCTGAACCTGATGGAAAAGGCCGCCTTTGTTGCCGCGTCTCGCCATGCCCGCACATCGGTGGTGATGGCGGCCTTGAAAGAGATAGACTTTGCTACCGCCATCCATGTGGGCGAGATGATAGAGATCATCGCAAAAGTGGTCAGCGTTGGCCGCACCTCCATGCGTGTTGCTGTGCGGCTCTGCGCCGAGGATTTGCAAACCGGGGAGCGTCGCCAGGCCACAATAGGCGAATTTATTATGGTGGCGCTTGGGGGTGATGGTAAACCGGCCCCCGCACCATCGTTAAACGAGGAACAATGATATGAGTGTGCAAAATTTTGATCTTGTCATTATCGGTGCTGGCCCCGGCGGCTATGTGGCGGCAATCCGGGCCTCGCAACTGGGTCTAAAAACCGCAATTGTCGAGCGCGAACACCTGGGCGGCGTTTGCCTCAATTGGGGCTGTATTCCCACCAAGGCGCTGTTGCGCTCTGCCGAAGTGTTTGAACTGATGGAAAATGCCAGTGCCTACGGCCTTAGCTGTTCAAAGCCCGATTTTGATCTGGGTAAAGTGGTAAAACGCTCGCGCCAGATCGCCGGGCAACTATCCGGCGGTGTCAAATATCTGCTCAAAAAGCATAAAGTGACCGTCCTGGATGGCGAAGCGCGGCTGGAGAAAGGTACCAAAGCCCCAACAGTCATCGTGCGGGATAACGCTGGCAAAGACAGCACGTTCACCGCCGCACATGTTATTCTGGCCACCGGGGCGCGGGCGCGCACCATACCGGCGGCTGGTCTGGCCCCCGAAGGCAAGTTTATCTGGACGGCCAAAGAGGCCATGGTGCCGGACGTGATGCCCAAATCTCTGCTGGTTATCGGCTCTGGTGCCATCGGCATTGAATTTGCGTCGTTTTATAACGCTCTTGGTGCCGAGGTAACTGTGGTGGAGATGCTGGACCGGGTATTACCGGTCGAGGACGCTGAAATCAGCGCACTGGCACAAAAAGCGTTTGAAAAATCCGGGATGAACATCCTCACCTCTGCGCAGGTGAAGAGCGTAAAGCCCGGAAAAGATACCATCACCGCCAGCATCAAGACCAAGGACGGCAAGGTGCAAAGCATAGTGGCGGAGCGCATCATTCTGGCCATTGGCATTGTCGGTAATGTCGAAGACCTCGGCCTTGAAAGTTTGGGCGTTAAAACCGACCGCAGCCACGTGGTCACAGATGAATTTTCGCGCACCAATGTGGTCGGGCTTTATGCCATTGGTGATCTGACCGCGCCGCCCTGGTTGGCCCACAAGGCCAGTCATGAAGGGGTGATTTGCGTTGAAAAAATCGCCGGTAATAACCCGCACGCGCTTGACCATGGCAATATACCCGGCTGCACTTATTGTCGCCCGCAAGTGGCCTCGGTCGGCCTCACCGAAGCCGCCGCCATCGATGCCGGGCATAGCGTCAAAGTGGGCCGCTTCCCGTTCATGGGCAATGGCAAGGCCATTGCGCTGGGTGAACCCGAAGGCCTCATCAAGACGGTATTTGACGCCAAAACCGGTGAGCTGCTGGGCGCGCACATGATCGGCACCGAAGTGACCGAGCTTATTCAGGGTTATACCGTCGCCAGAACGCTGGAAACCACCGAAGCCGAACTGATGGAGACCGTGTTCCCGCATCCGACGCTCTCGGAAATGATGCACGAAAGCGTGCTGGACGCCTATGGCAAGGTGATCCATGTTTAGGGTTTCTTCCTCTCCCCTTCTTTGCTTTAGGAAGGGAGAGGATCGAGGTGAGGGGATATGGCATAGCAAAATTAACTGCTGACCCGTCAAATTTTGTTGTTTTCAATAGACAAGTAATAAGTGATTATCTATAGCTTTACTATGACGGAGCGTATCTCAACTATAAAATTTCTCGACCTTGGTTTTGGCGGCCTGTTCAAGATTGTATTTTGGGCATCCATACTACCATGGTTATTCGTAGTAATGCTTTGGGTTCTTTTTGCTTTTCTTGATCCAGAAAGAATAACAATGTTCGGGGTCAAATTAAAAACAACGGCTGACGCCTTAAAAAACTTGCCGATTGCCTTTGCCTTTGTATTGGGACAAGCAGCATTTACAGGCTTTGCAGGGGCAGGAATGCTTAGAATATTTGGTAAATATCTGCCGTTAGGCAATTTGAATTAAGGTATGCGTTGCCTCATCGTCATGGCCTTGAGCTTTATCCTTTATGGCTGTTCTTCATCAGATGAACAGACACGCTCGTGCTTTTTAGCTTTGCCCCGCACCTATGATGAAGGTACGGCCTGTCATGCCTTGATGGAAGATTACGCGAGCCTGGTGGACTACGAAAAACTGGAAACATCGAAAGCCGCAGGTATAGACGTGCTTTTCTTATATATAGGAAAAATCAGTGTACAGACGCGGAGCCTACGCGCTAATTTTGAGGCTGTGCACGATGTGTGCGGCGTCTTGGTCACGACGTCTATGCTGAATGAATATCAGTATTTTCAACAAACCAACCAGAATAAGAGCGAGAGCCTGCCTCAGTATGATGAAGTTGTCTATCAAGCCTCAAAACACGCAACATGCCGCTATTCGGGCTCAGAAATATCAATAATTTTGACAAACTCGGCAATTTTGCTGCGTCCGCGCATAAATGATAAGCGCCTGTTTGCAGCATTGACAGAACACTACCAGTCCATGGCAGACATGCAGCAGGGTATTCTGTCCTGTCCTGTGATTTTCATGTTTGTTTATATGAACGTGTCGGTGGTTAAGTCATCCAATCTTGGCGGCGTCATCGCGCAAAAAATTCATTCCTGCCTGTCGGATGAGCCGGATCCATTGAAAAGGAAAGCGATGATATCTGTGCTTGATAACATGACGTTATAAGGTGACCTTACGCCTGTGGCAGGGTGATTCATGTTTAGGAAGCCCCCCTCAGACCGCTACGCGGCCAGCTCCCCCGTGTACTGAGGAGCAAAACAAGTCTTTCCTCCCCTGCTTGCGGGGGAGGTGTCAGCGAAGCTGACGGAGGGGGCTTTACCCACCCAAAACCTTTGCCGCCCTGGGTGCAAAATATGTCAAAACCCCGTCGGAACCGGCGCGTTTGAACGACAGCAGACTTTCCATCATTACCGCTTCCTCGTCCAGCCAGCCATTCATGGCCGCTGCCATGAGCATGGCGTATTCGCCGGACACCTGATAGGCAAAAGTGGGTGCGCCAAAGGCGTCCTTGACCCTTGCGACCACATCCAGGTAGGGCATGCCGGGTTTGACCATAATCATGTCGGCGCCTTCATCGAGATCAAGCGCGATTTCACGCAAGGCTTCTTCGCCATTGGCCGGATCCATCTGGTAGGTTTTTTTGTCGCCTTTTAGCGCCCCGCCCGAGCCAACAGCATCCCGAAACGGGCCATAAAACGCGGAGGCGTATTTGGCGGCATAGGCCATGATGAGAGTGTCTGTGTGGCCCTCGCGCTCCAGCGCCTCGCGTATGGCCCCTATGCGCCCATCCATCATGTCCGAGGGGGCAATGATGTCGCACCCGGCCACAACCTGCACCAAAGCCTGACGCACCAGCATCTCAATACTTTCATCATTGACCACCTTGCCCGCCCGAACAATGCCGTCCTGGCCGGTGTTGGTGAATGGATCCAATGCCACATCGGCCAGCACGCCGACCTCTGGTGCCGCTGATTTTAACTCCTTGATGGCGCGACAAACCAGATTATCCGGGTTGGCGGCTTCGTCCCCAGTCAGGTTTTTAAGTGAAGAATTTATTTTTGGAAACAAGGCGATAACCGGAATACCTAATGCGCGTGCCTCGCGAGCGGCATCGCCAATTTTGGCCAGGGGGTAGCGCGAAACACCGGGCATGGAGGCAATGGGTTCAAATTCCTTTCCTTCATGGACAAAGATTGGCCAGATCAGGTCAGAGACCCGTAAATGGTTTTCGCGCACCAGCGCCCGCGACCATTTTGCCTGTCGTAATCTGCGCATTCGGGTATAAGGGAAACTGGCCATGTGCATCTTCCTTCCGGGCGGTGTAGACTGTCTTGCCTATCAGGGTAAAGTACAATCCGAAAAGTGGAAACCGGTTTTCGGTTAAATTGCCGGTTTATTGTACAACAGAAAAAGCTAATTCCATCAAGCATGAAAGGGCAAGAAGCATGGACTTCACCCTTAGCGAAGAACAAAGACTGATAAAGGACATGGCGGCGGGGTTTGCCACCGATAAATTGCGCCCAAATGCTGCCAAATGGGATGAGGAGAAAGTTTTCCCGGTCGAGGTCATGCGCGAAGCAGCGGCCCTTGGCTTTGCCGGCATTTATGTGGGCGAGGAACATGGTGGCTCTAACCTTAGCCGTCTTGATGCGGCATTGATCTTCGAGCAATTGTCCATGGGCTGTGTGGCAACGGCGGCCTATCTGTCCATTCATAACATGGCTTCCTGGATGATCGACACCTATGGTAATGAGGATCAGCGTAACCGTTGGCTGCCGGGCCTGATGAGTATGAAGTTTGTTGCCAGTTATTGCCTGACCGAACCCGGTTCCGGCTCTGACGCGGCGGCCTTGCGCACCAAAGCGGTGCGCAACGGCGACCATTATGTGCTTAATGGCACCAAGGCGTTTATTTCTGGCGCAGGGGTATCAGACATTTATGTGGTGATGGTGCGCACCGGCGAGGCTGGCCCCGGCGGTATTTCAACATTTGTGGTGGAAAAGGGAACACCAGGGCTTTCTTTTGGGGCCAATGAGCGCAAAATGGGCTGGAATTCCCAGCCCACTGCGTCGGTAATTTTTGAAGACTGCAAGGTGCCGGTAGGCAATCGCCTTTCTGAGGAAGGGGTGGGTTTCAAAATTGCCATGTCGGGCCTTGATGGTGGACGTATCAATATCGGTTCTTGCTCACTGGGCGGAGCGTCCGAGGCACTGTCACTGGCTAAGGATTATATCGCCACCCGCACCCAGTTTGGTAAACCCATCGGGGCATTTCAGGCCAGTCAGTTCAAAATCGCCGACATGGCTACCGAGTTGGAGGCCGCCCGCATGATGCTCTATCGCGGCGCAGCGGCGATCGATGCCAATGACCCGCAAAAAGGAAAATACGCTGCCATGGCCAAACGCTTTGCCACCGATGTTGGCTTTAAGGTGGCCAATGACGCGCTGCAATTACATGGCGGGTATGGCTATTTGAAGGATTATCCGCTGGAGCGCATTGTGCGCGATCTGCGGGTGCATCAAATTCTTGAAGGCACCAATGAAATTATGCGTGTTATTATCGCCCGTCATGAATTGGGTAGGTAGATGACCAATACAGACTCTGTAATTGTCCGCGATGAGGGCCGCATTGGTCGCTTGACGCTCAACCGGCCAAAGGCGTTAAACGCGCTTGATCTGGATATGATCCGGATCATGACCAAGGCTCTGTTGGACTGGCGTAATGATGACAATATCGCCGGAATTGTGGTGGATGGAGCCGGGGAAAAAGCATTTTGTGCGGGCGGCGATATTCTGGCGCTGACCGGGGATCGCACGGACGATCAAGCCTATCCACGCATGTTCTACGCCGAAGAATATCGCCTGAATACACTGATAAAAGAATACCCCAAGCCTTATGTTGCCATGATTGATGGTATTGTCATGGGCGGCGGCGTTGGCATTTCTATGCATGGTGCGCGCCGCATTTGTGGTGATCGCACATTGTTTGCCATGCCAGAAACCGGGATCGGGTTTTATCCTGATGTTGGGGGAACGTATTTTCTGCCTCGCCTTGAGGGTAAACTTGGCATCTGGTTGGCCCTGACGGGTGCACGACTGAAAGCGGCAGACGTTTTTTCGCTTGGCATTGCCACAGATTACGCCCCGTCCGATCAGCATGAGCAGATCATTGCCCGCCTGGTCGAGGATACGCGAACGCCAGCAGATATGGGTGAAATTATCGATAGCCTGACCGGTCGCCCGGGTGCGGGCCGTGTTCCGCTTGATCTGGTTAATCAGACCTTTGCCGCCGATACCGTGGAAGAGATTATAGAAGCTCTTGAATATGATGATGGAGAGTGGGCCAGGGCACAAAAAAAATTCCTGATGACGAAATCCCCTATGGCTTTGAAAGTCACCTTGCGCCAAATGTACGAAGGGGGAAATATGAGTTTTCGAGCCTGTATGTCTATGGAACTGGGTCTTAGCCTGAAATTTGTATCCGGGGATGATTTTGCCGAAGGCGTGCGCGCTTTGCTGGTTGATCGTGATAACGCACCATTGTGGAAGCCTGCAAAACTTGGGGATATAAGCGAGATGAATGTTGCCACCTATTTTGTGCCATTGGTGCAGGAACAGCGCCTGACATTTTTTGACGAGGAAAATTGACATGAGCACTATCAAAACCATTGCCTTTATCGGGCTTGGCAATATGGGTGGGCCGATGGCGGCCAATCTGGTCAAGGCCGAATTTGAAGTCACAGCCTTTGACCTTAGTGAAGATGCACTGGCTCTGGCAAAAAAGAACGGCTGCGCCACGGCGCAAAGTGTGGCCGAGGCAGTTAATGCCAAAGATGCCGTTGTCACCATGCTGCCCGCAGGCAAGCATGTGCGCGGCGTTTATGGCGGCGGCGATGGTATATTTGCCAGCGCCCGGGCTGGTGCTTTATTTTGCGATTGTTCAACCATTGATGTGCAAAGTGCCCGCGATGTGGCTGGCGAGGCAGAAAAAATGGGCTTCAACATGGTCGATAGTCCGGTTTCTGGCGGCGTGGCGGCGGCCAGTGCGGGTACGCTGGCCTTTATGGTGGGCGGCACAGATGCTGCCTTTGGTGCGGCGCAAGGCGTGTTGGATCCCATGGCCAAGGCGGTGATCCATGCGGGCGGTGCCGGGGCCGGACAGGCGGCCAAAATATGCAATAACATGCTGCTGGGCATTACCATGATCGGGACTGCCGAGGCGTTTGTGCTGGCTAAAAAACTGGGACTGGATCCCCAGAGATTTTTCGATATTTCCTCGAATGCTTCGGGCCAAAACTGGTCGATGACCTCGTATTGCCCGGAACCTGGCCCAGTGCCGGCTTCCCCGGCCAATTCGGGCTATAAACCCGGATTTTCTGCGGCAATGATGCTCAAGGACTTGCGTTTGGCGCAGGATGCGGCACAAGCATCCGGCACGGCAACGCCTTTAGGAGCCGAGGCTCAGGCGCTTTATGCCATGTTTGATAGCCTTGGCGGTGGCGGCACTGATTTTTCCGGCATTATTCAAATGTTGAACGGGGATTTGACAAAAACTGAGAACCATTCCTGAATATGTCTGAAGTCCTGTCATCCATATTGAACCGGCTGGAAAAGCTGGTGGCCTGTGACACGCGCAACCCGCCGCGTGCCATTGATGGTGCGCATCCATTGATGGATGTTTTGCGTGATGAATTGCCGGGCTTTACCGTGGACATTACCGATATGGGCGATGGGTGTCTGCAAATACTGGCCCGTCGTGGTGCGCCAAAAACCTTGATAAATGTGCATATGGATACGGTTCCTGATGCGCCGGGCTGGCGCCATTCACCCTTTGCCATGCAACGGGGTGAGACCCGCGTTATCGGGCTGGGTACATGCGACATCAAGGGTGCGGCGGCATGTGCTATTGAGGCAGCACGGCGATCTGATGCCCCGGCAGCGTTTTTGTTTACCACGGACGAAGAAAATGGCGCAGGCTTATGTGTCAGTGACTTTGCCGCGCAGGATCACGGCTTTAATCGCGTTATAGTGTCTGAACCAACCCGTGCCAGGGCGGTATTTGCCCATCGCGGTATTGCCAGTTTTGATGCAAAATTTGCGGGCACGTCAATGCACGGCTCTGATGCGCGCTGCGTTGAGCAAAGCGCCATCCAGCGTGCAGCGCACTGGCTAATTGCGGCGGGGAAAATGGCTCAGGCAAGCGAGCGCGAAGGCGGGGCATTGCCTGGCGTTCGCTTCAACGCTGGACGCATAGAGGGGGGGATCAAACCTAATATATGCGCGCCCCGTTGCACGGTGCGTTTTGGGGTACGCCCCGGCCCCCAACACGCCATAGAGGATGTGGCCCGTAAATTATACGCTCTGGCCCCGGCTGAGCATTGGGAAGGCTTTGAAACACTCTATACGCTGCCCGCTCTTTCCCCACAGGGCGCAGCGGCAGAGGCGGCACGGGACTATGCTGGTTTGCTGGGACTGCCCGTTGGTGACCCTGTGGATTTTTGGACTGAGGCGGCGCTCTTTGCTGCTGAGGGAACACCGGTGTTCGTCTTTGGCCCCGGCGATATTGCCCAGGCCCATACGGTGGATGAATGGGTCAGCCATGCGCAACTGATTGCCGCCTTTGAAGTATATGAGAAGGTGTTTGCCAATCATGACTGATTATTTTGATGCAGAAGCCAAACAAACACGACAGGTCATTCGCCAGCTTTTGTCGGGGATGAGTGAAGGGCGTGAAGTACGTGCTTATTTGCAAAAATTCTCGGAAATGGATCGCGCCCGCTTTGCCATTATAAAGGTTGGTGGTGCCATATTGCGCGATGAAATGGACGCACTGGCCGGGGCTTTGGCATTTTTGCAAAAACTGGGGCTGGCACCAATAATTGTGCACGGCGGCGGCCCGCAGATCGATGATGCCCTGCACGAAAAAGGCATTGAAACCCGGCGTCATGAAGGTCTGCGTATTACCTCTGATGAGGCCATGCAGGTGATTACCCACGCTTTACGCAATCTGACGCGGGATCTACTGGATGCTATCCGTACCAAGGGTGGCCATGCCACAGCCATTGGCGCGGGTGCTGTCGAGGCGAAACTGGTTGATGAAGACATGCTGGGCCGGGTTGGCGAGCCATGTGAACTTGATCTGCGCAGTATTCATGATGTTGCCAATGAAGGCTCTATCCCGGTTCTGACCTGTATTGGTGAGACAGCTGGCGGGCGTCTGGTCAATATCAATGCCGATGCGCTGGTGACGGCGTTGACACGGGAATTACAGCCACAAAAAATTATATTTCTGACAGGAACCGGTGCGATTCTGGATGGTGAGGGCAAGCCCGTTTCCTTTATTCATCTTGCCAATGACTATGACCGGCTGATGGCGGCAGACTGGTTAAACGGCGGGATGCGCCTGAAACTTGAGCAAATCAGGACATTGCTGGCAGATTTGCCGCTTGGCGCATCTGTGGCCATTACCCGGCCCGGTGCGTTGGTCAAAGAGTTGTTCACCCATGGTGGCTCGGGTACTCTGGTGCGCCGGGGTGAGCAGATTTTGACGCACAAGAATGTGTCTGCACTGGATAAACCAAAGCTAACCAATTTGATCGAACAGGCCTTTGGCCGCACCCTGAAAGAGGCATACTGGTCTGATTTGTCGCTTGAGCAGGCCATTGTTTCGGAGCAAACAAGGGCAGCGGCTCTGCTGACCCCACTGGATGACGCGCTTTACCTTGACAAATTTGCTGTAGCCGAAGAAGCACGCGGCGAAGGCCTTGGCGCAGCCGTTTGGGCAGAGGTGATTGGCGCTGCGCCGGTGCTCTATTGGCGCTCACGTAAAAATAATCCGTTTAATGCGTTTTATTATGGAACGGCGCAGGGTTCCGCTCAGGTGGGTGAGTGGCAGGTGTTTTGGCGCGGGACAAGCGATTGGGTACAAATCGGAAAACATATTGAGATAATTGCTGCCTTGCCACAGTCTTTTATCGATCAGGATGAGGGTAAATCGTGAGTGCCAGATACAGTATAGGCGTGATTGGCGCACGCGGATTTGTGGGCGCAGAGCTGTTGTCGTTGATCGTGGAGCATCCAGCACTGGAATTGGCCTACGCCTCCTCGCGCCAACACGCTGGCGAGGCAATAAACAGCGCGCCTGATAAGGTTTATGAAACGCTGACCCCGGCAGAAGCGGCCCGGCGGGGTGCTGATCTGGTGTTTCTGGCCCTGCCCAATGGTCTGGCGGCAGACTGGGTGAAGGTGATTGTACAGGCAGCACCCAAAACCCGCTTCATCGATATGAGCGCCGATTACCGGTTTGATCCTGACTGGGTTTATGGCTTGCCAGAACATGGACGTGATGTGTTGCGCGGCGCAAAATATATTGCCAATCCCGGGTGTTATGCCAGCGCGGCGCAGATTGCTATCGCGCCCGTGGCGGCGTTGTTATCGGCACCACCGGCGGTTTTTGGTGTATCGGGATATAGCGGTGCAGGCACAACGCCATCGCCGCGTAATGACCCAGAATTGCTTAAGGATAATTTGATACCCTATGGTTTGAGCGGACATATTCATGAACGCGAAATCAGCCACCATCTGGGCACGCCCGTGCATTTCATGCCCCATGTGGCGGCATTTTTTCGTGGACTTTCAGTCACCGTGAACCTTTGCTTCAAAACGCCTTTGGATCAGGAAACCCTGCGTAATCTCTACGATCAGGCCTATGATAATGAGCCATTTGTCACACTGGTAGACGACGCACCACAACCGCGCGATATTGCCGGCGTGCAGGGCGCGTTAGTTGGCGGCTTTGCCTTAAGTGCAGACGGGGGGCGGGCGGTGATGGTCTGTGTGCTGGATAACCTTCTTAAAGGTGCAGCATCACAGGCCGTACAAAACCTCAACCTGGCCGTTGGTCTTGAAGAAACCACAGGACTTGCACCTTCATAGTGACTAATCAGACTGAATTCAAAAAACAAAAGCTGCAGACAATTTGTCCCATAGGTCAGGCTTGACATTACGTGCTAGAGTGCAAATCCACGTGATTTGCACTAGGGTTCAAACCCATTCAAATCGTTTAATTTCATGCCCTTGGGGAGTATTGAATGGAAGATAACAAATGCAGGAAAGGCCGGTGGCCTTTGTCTGGCTTGTTTTCGACAGACGATGCTTCCCAAGGGCACCTGAAGGCGAGGCAGGTTTGTTGCTTAAATACGTCAAAACGTCTTGAAAATACACCATATTTCCTGCACCCTTTCTCCTGCTTAATCAACAAACCTGCTCTCGTGAAATCAATAATTTGAATGAGTTTGAACCCTAGGGACTGAATATGCGCATACCTTTAAAAGGTCTGGTTTTGGTTTGGGGTATTGCCCTTGCCATTGTTCTTGTTTCGCCACTGGTTTTGGAAACTGTTGGCGGTGGTGGCGAAGCCCATGCTGGCAAGAAAAAAGCCAAAAAAATCAAGGCACCTAGTGTAAAGAAACGGCCAAGCCTGTCGTTTCGCCCAGGGGTTTCGCGACAAAGCCCAAAATATCAAGGCAAAGTTGGTGTTTTACAACTTCGTGATCGCCGGGGTTTCAAATTTTATGGTGGTTCAGATGCGTTCTTCAAGGAACCAACAATGGAGGCGCTGAATAACGCTCTCTATCTTGGTACAAAATCCGGTCGCGCTTTTACCCAGGTGATGCAGGTTCCTGTGAAACCTGGCTCCAGAATGACCCGTGACGAGCTAAAAGCAATCGCACAACAATATGGTTTAGATTATATTTTACTAACCGATTTGACCATTTTTACCATGCTGCGTGAAAAAATGGTGGCCAGGAAAAAGGGTATGGACTTCACTGTGAAAGTTCGCTTTGGGCTGTTTGCTCAACTGATAGACCCGCAAAGCGGGGCCATTTTGTGGGCTGAACCGGTGGTACGCGAAATGGGCCAGCTAAACGCCACAAAAAAAGTCAGGGCAGATGCCTATGGTGATAGCGCCAATAACGCTGTGAAAACAGTCTTGATAGACATGGCGACTTCGATGCACGCCATAGGTTTACAGGTTAGACAATGAAGCACCTGTTTAGCATTTTCACCCTCTGCGTTTTAACGCTTGCTATCGCTGCCCCCTTACAGGCCAAGGACAAGTTTCTGAAATCTAAAGGACAGGAGCTTGGCTATCGCGAAGCAGGTTCTTTTGCCAATAATGCTGAAAAGCGAGACATAATGGTTGGCGCGGAATTTTTGTCCAAATCCGAGCAAAAACGCCTGCTAGGCGACCAGAGCAGCAAATTTGCCGTGCTGGAAGTTGCCATTTCCAATAATAGTCGCTTTCGCCTTTATGTGAACGATATCGCTCTTGTTGACGGTGGCAACCAAATGGTTCTTGAAGACGTAAGTCTGGACGATGTTGCCAAGGCTACCGGCCCGTCTGGAAGTGGCAATAAAAATGCCATGCGACTTTCAATCCTGCGAAACAATCTGATTGATAAAAGCCTGCAAGCCAGTGTGGTTTTGCCTGGTGAAACTATTCAGGGGCTGGTTTTTGCGCGTAACAAGGGTCGAGGGCAAGGGCTTGAACTGCGTGTTGATATTCAAAACCTGAAACGACTTGTCTATCTGGATGTTGTGGTGCCACTAGATCAATGAGTGATTCAAAAATAAATTCTGACAACACAATAATCACCCTTGTTTCACTGGTAATGTTGTTGGTGGCTGGCCCGCTAAGCGCCATTGCCCAAACGTGTACGCTGGATACCAGTGACGCCAGATTTCAGGCCGAAGTCTATAAACTGGCGGCCAGAAACAGTGAGCCACGCAAGGCCTTTGATGGTTTCAAGGAGTATTTTGGCCTGAGTAAAACAGCCCTGGATCTGGTTGATAACTTACAGGTAGGAAAATTTACCAGGGAGCTTCAATTCATTCAGGCCTGGCATGAACCAAACAAGGTGGTGGCGTTGAATACATCCAGTGCCAATTTCAGCCGCTGGAAAGTGAAAATTGGCCCTGGAGGAACGCCGCCCGGTCTGGTTTCCAAGACAGTCGAGGTTTTTGGAATTGTAGGTCATACATTGACGGGGCTGTCTCTGGCAGTGAATGCCTATGATGCGTTTAGTGGTGACGATAGTGCATCAAAAGCTGCCGCTGTTGACATTTATAAAACCAGTCAGGGGCTATTAGCCGCAAAATACGGCACACAATCTTTCTCGCTGGCTATGGTTGGTGTGGGGTTTATGGACTATGCCCTGAACAAGTATATGAAGACGGCTTACGTCAAATATGAGGATTACTGGTGGGTGGGTTATTCTACCTATCTCAACCGTACATATTCCCGGGCCAGTTGGGCCAAGCTGTATCAAACCCGGGGCCAGGCCGGTGTTGATGCGCGTCTGCGTGAGTTTTGGGCTGATCCGTACCTTAATGTTGGCACAAATAACCAGGGTAAATTGCGGGCCATGGCCAATGATGCGCTGGCATCGGCGACCTATCCTGAACCATTTGCGGCGCGTTATATGAGCGAGGCTCTGGTGCCGCGCCTGAATTTTTATTTTAAGGAAAAAGCCGAAGAAGCCCGCATCGATTTTGAAATTCTTCTGGATCAAAAATGTGATCTTCTTGCCAGAGAAATAGTCAAGCTGAGAGACCTGGAAAAGACAATCATGGCTGCCCGCGTGGAAATGGCAAAACGCGCCAAGGAGAAAGAAGAAAAAGACAAGGAGGATGAGGAAAAAACTGTAGAAGAAGCAAAAGGGAATGACGAGGATGTTGCTGGGGAAGGCGCAGAAGATGAGCAAATTGATCTGGCCAACAGTGAGGAAATTGATGATGCAGACTGGAATGAATTTCTGGAATTTTTAAGTGACAGCATGGAGGCCGATGAAGAGGACAACACGAGTGCGGATGTCCCCGATGAAATTGGTTCTGGTGAGATTGTCAATGAAACAGACATAATTGATGTCGGGAATGATGATGCTGAGGATGCTGAATACGATGATGCCAGCGATGGACAGGAACAGGAAGGCGAAGATCAGGAGCCTTCATTCGATGGCCTTGAACTTGAAGGCACGCCCGGCGGCGTTACCGACCAATCCGAATGGGATGACATAGAAGCAGAGGCCGATGCAAACCCGCAAGACTATGAAGATGAGGACATAGATACGACCGAAGAAGAGATAGATGACTGGGATACCATAGATGAGGTAGATGACACGCTTTATGGTGCCGATGAGGGCCGGATCAATGCAGTGCGAGACCAGATGGCCGGGCAAGTCGATGCAGATGCAGGGCGCATTGATGCCGGAGCGCGCCGGGATTTTGCCGACATAGAAGCTGAACGCGAACGGCGGCGCATACAAAAAGCCAAGGAGCGGGCGGAATTTGCCGCAGGTATGCAAGCACTGGCACAAGGCCTGACAGAGATGCAACAGGCCGTGCAGCAAAAAAACAACTCATTCAATCAAGTAACTTCGGGTACAACATATACCCCGACCAAACCGAATCCGGGACTTTCCGGCGCACTTAAATCCTGTGAACAAAATCTGATGAGCAGGGCCAATTTTCCGATTACTGACCCTTATGTGGCGCGCGCCATGTGCCAAAAAAGTGGTGGCAAGCCGCCACCCGTACCACAGTATTCTGCGCCGCCACGGGTACCAACCAAACCAGCTCCGGGGCTGTCATATTCTCAAAGTGGTAGCCAGAGCACTGGCGGCGGCGATCAATGCATGGCTGTGGCCAAAGGTTCCAAGAATCCCAAACGCTGGGGGGCATGTTGCCGTGCGGGCGGCGAAATGCGCTATAACGCCTTTTCTGCGCCAAATGGGCGTGTTGGGATTTCCGCGTACCGGTGCATGCAAAAAGGCAAACCGGACGAGGGAAAATATATGATTGATATTGATTAGGCTCAGGCACTTCCAACCTGTCATTACCCGGTTTATCCGGGTAATCCAGTTTTCCTGTTGTCCTATCGCGTGCGCTTTTGAGGACGGATATTTTCACTTCATATCTGGATTGCCCGAACACGTTGGGCAATGACAAATTGGCGGGTACGATGGAACGTTTTTGTGGTGCTGACAATCAAGCTCAGGCACCAAACACACGCGGAACAATCATTATGGCCACAACAAACAGTAACGCAATGGCCACCAGATTGAGCAAAAATCCGGCGCGGGCCATTTGCGGGATGGAGACCAGGTTTGAGCTGAACGCAATGGCATTTGGCGGGGTGGCGATGGGCAACATGAAGGCGCAACTGGCCGCCAGGGTGACCGGCACGGCCAGCAACAACACATCCTGATCCAGCCGCAAAGCCAACGCCGCCATAACCGGCAGGAACGTCGCCGTAGTGGCAAGGTTGCTGGTCAGCTCGGTCAGGAAAATCACCAACACTGTGGCCCCAAGAACCAGAAGGGAAAAATGGATAAGGCCCAGACCGCTTAGCGCATTGCCCAGCCATACTGCCAGCCCAGAACTGGAAACCGCCGCCGCAAGACTTAAACCGCCCCCGAACAGCAATAAAATGCCCCAGGGAAGCCGTGCCGCCTGTTCCCAGGTCAGTAGTGTGCGCTGATCCTTGTCGCCACTAGGTACAACGAAGGTCAGCACAGCGGCAAAAAGGGCGAAGCCAGCATCTGACAGGCCAGTAATACCCGTTATCGCTGTTATCTGTTTACGAAACGCCCAGGCAAGGGCCAGGGCGATAAATATCAAGGCTATGCGTATTTGTGGCGTGGTTATTGGGCCAAGTTCTTGCCTCAAATCTTGCAAATGTTCACTTGTTTTTGCGGTTGCGACAAAATTCACGGGATAGGCAATGCAGGTCAGCACCAGCCAGCCTAATGGCAAAAGAACAATGCTGACCGGAACACCGACCATCATCCATTGGGCAAAGCCGATTTCATAGCCCAGATTATCTTGCATGAACCCCACAAGAATGGCATTGGGCGGGGTACCAATCGGGGTTGCAACCCCGCCAATCGTTGCGCCATAGGCCAGGCCCAATACCATGGTTATGGCGAAATTGCGTTTTTGAATTTCCGTGAGGTTATCAACGGAGTCGATAACAACAACGATGATCGACATGGCAATGGGCAGCAACATCAAGCTGGTCGAGGTGTTTGAAATCCACATGCTGAGCAAGGCCGCAGCAACCATGATGCCGCCAACCAGCGCCCGGGCATGTGTGCCGGCAAAGCGAAAAATTTCCAAAGCAATGCGCTTGTGTAAATCCCATCGCTCAATAGTCAGGGCGACGATAAAACCACCCATGAATAAAAAGATGATCGGGTTGGCAAAGGGTGCCGCACTGGTGCGGATGTCGCTGATTCCCAAAAGAGGAAAGAAGATGAGCGGCAAGAGCGCGGTAGCTGCAAATGGCACGGCTTCGCTGGCCCACCATATGGCCATCCAGGCAGCCATGGCCGCCGTGTTGCGTCCGACAATACCAAGGTCTTCTGGCGCAAAAAACAGACCGAGCAAGAGGGCTGTCACTGGCCCGGCAACAAGACCAAAATTTTGGTATACTTGCCGCCCACTGGATGCAGATTGTGCCAAGACTAGCCAGCCTTTGTATCGGCAATCCACTCATTGACGCGCCGTTCCAGTATCGTCAATGGCATAGCTCCGCCACCCAAAATGGTGTCATGAAATGCGCGTATATCAAAATTATCGCCAAGCTCAGCTTCAGCATTGCGGCGCAGTTCCTGGATTTTTAACATCCCGATTTTATAGCCGGTCGCCTGTCCGGGCCAGACGATATAACGGCGCACTTCGGCACGAACCTGCAGTTCTGTTGCCGCAGAGTTGGCAAGAAAATAATCGATCGCCTGTTGTTCGCTCCACCCCTTTGCGTGCAGCCCGGTATCGACCACAAGGCGGATGGCACGCCATATTTCTGAACCCAGACGGCCAAACTGTGAAAGCGGGTCTTCGTAGGTGCCGGGCATTTCTATCGCCAGCCATTCGGAATAAAGTCCCCAGCCTTCTGAATAGGCATTAAAACCAGCCTGGGTGCGAAAAGTGGGGATGTCTTTAAGCTCTTGTGCGATCGAGATTTGCATATGGTGGCCCGGTAGACCCTCATGATAGGCAATTACCTCCAGTTCACGTTTGGGCATCGCCGCCATATCGGACAAGTGCGCGTAATAAATGCCGGGGCGGGAGCCATCCGGTGTGCCGTTGAAATAATGTTGGGGGGCGCCATCCTGTTCACGGAACAGCTCAACCCGTTTTACCACCAGATCCGCCTTGGGCAAAATACCGAAATAATCAGGCAATTGCGCCTTGATTTTGTCAATCGCAGCGGTGGCATCATTGATATACCCCTGACGGCCTTCATCATCATTGGGATAATAGAGCCGCTCATCATCTTTTGTATTGCGCAGGAAGGTAAAAAATTCAGGTAAGGTATCATTGAAGCCAAAATCTTTTTTTACAGCCTCCATTTCGCCGCGCAAACGAAGCACTTCGGTCAGGCCGATTTCATGAATTTCATCAAATGTAAGGTTGGTGGTTGTCTGGTTTGCCAGGCGTTCATTATAAAAAGCCAATCCATTGGGCAGTTCGCTAACGCCGTGTGCCTCTGGCGTGACATTGATCTGGTCTTCTTTCTGCCAGGCGATAAGGCGTTCATAGGCAGGTTGCCAGTCGGCAATCAGGGCAGCGCGAATACCATCGGTTAACTGGTCGGCCTTGGTCTGATCGATTTTTTCTTCTTCAAGCAAGGTGGCGATTTTGGCTTTAGCATCAGCCCAGATGGCACTATCTGCGTCACTTTCATCAAACGGTGCGCCAGTGATGATTTTTGCCGATTCTAAAATGACTTGCTCAAAAGCAAAATAGGGCGGGCGAACGCCGGTCGCGGCGTTCATTTTGGATTGCACAATCAGTTGATCGAGTGCGCGCGCCGATTGAGTGATGCGGGACAGGTAATTATCCATGTCCTGCGCGTCAGCAATTTTGTGAAAGGCGATCAGCAATTGCGGGAAAAAACCCTGCACGGCTCCCATTTGCTCGAACACATATCCATTGGTTCTAAAGGGCAGTGAGGCTTCTGCCTGTTCGGCCTGATAGACCCAGATGTCGTATGAGGTTTTGGCATCTGGCGTCAGCTTGTCATAATCAAAATTGGCACGCAGATCGGCAATGCTCTGGCGTCGCCATTCAAGCTGTTCGTCCTGAGCCTCTATAGAAAAATCATCGATCTTGTCCTGATTGGTATCGCGGCCAAGAAAGGTTTGTTGAATGGGGCTAAAGGCCACATTTTCTTCATATTTTATCTCGAACCAGGCGTTCAGGCGATCTGTTTCTGCCTTGACCATTTCTACGGTGTATTCCACCGTTGCGGGTGCGGCTGTTTTGTTGGTGGATGTGGTCTGGCCGCAGGCGGTTAGGGCACAAATGGTGGCTAGTGCAGTGAGCGTGACGCGCATTGATATGTCTCCAAAAGCAGGTTTATCGTTAAACGGCAAAGAGCAGGTTTTTATCAAATCTGCAACCCGGATCACACTTTATGACTCAATGACTCAATTGCAATGATACGAAAATCATTGACATTGGTCAGTGTCGGCCCGGTGATGACAAGGTCATCCAGCGTCTTGAAAAAATTGTATGTCTGGTTTGTTCTCAGGCAATCTTGCAGATTGATGTCCAGCTTTGCTGCTCTGCGCAGTGTGTCCGGGGTAATCATGGCGCCGGCATTATCTTCGCTGCCGTCTATGCCATCGGTATCACAGGCCAGCGCGGTAATCCCCGCCTCGCCGTTCAAGGTCAGGGCTAGCCCGGCCAGATACTCCAGATTTGGCCCACCGCAACCGTCTTTGTTGGCAACTGTTACCGTGGTTTCACCGCCCGATAGCAATAGCCATCGCCCGCCGCGTGCTTTTAGCTTACGAGCCAAATGCGCATGATTTCTACCGACTTCACGGGCTTCGCCTTCGATGTTGTCACCAAGGCTTTGAACCTGCCAGCCTTGTTTTTGCGCCAGGGTCGCGGCGCGCTCAAGGGCATCTGCGGCCCTGGCAATGATGGTGTGTTGCCCGGACAAGGTTCCGGGCCTGGGGGTTTCATTGGCTTCATTACCCAATAAATCCATAACCTGTTTTTTAAAGGGGCAGCCATAGCGGGCAATGATGGCGCGGGCATCATCAAGACTGGTCGGATCAGCAATGGTGGGGCCAGAGGCAATGGCTGATGGTTCATCACCAACAACATCAGAGATAATAAACGTGCGTATATCCTTGGTGCCAGAGACCGCAGCTAAACGCCCGCCTTTTATGCGCGAGAGATGTTTACGCACGCAGTTGATCTGCGCAATGGGGGAACCGGAATAAACAAGGTGGCGGGTTATGGCTTGCTTTTGCGCCAGCTCTAACCCGGCAACGGGTAGGCAGAGCAGGGATGAGCCACCGCCGGAGGCCAGAAAAATCAACCGGTCATCTGCTGCGCAATCTTGCACCATGACCAGCATTTGCTGTGCCGCTTGTTCACTGCGTATGTCTGGCACCGGATGGCCAGCGGTCATGATGGTGATTGCGTCGTCGGACATGTCACAGACATGACCAGAACGGGTGACGACCAGGCCGCTGACCGGGCCATCAAGGTGCGTAGCCGCTACCCTTGCCATGGCTGCAGCCGCCTTGCCAGCGCCCAGTATAAGTGTGCGACCCTTTGGTGGAATTGTAGGCAGGTGTGACGGTAGAGTTTGCGTCGCGCTAACCGCATCTAGTCCGCCATGTAACAAATCCAGCAACAGGGTTTTGTTGTGCTCATTGTGTTGCATAGGTGCGGCGAAGCTCTCTCAGATTTCTTCCAGATGATGCCTGAGCCTACATTTTGGACAAGGAAAAAGAGTGTTTGGGTCTATAAATGTCACATATTTTGAGAATTCGGGTCAGATATGCACACATTTTCGTGAATTTCCTTGACCTGGAGGGGGGCTTTCATACATTTTCTCTAATAAAGCAAACACTCATATACGAATCCTGTTAAACAGGAAACGTTTGTCACATACAGGAGACGGCGACCATGGCTGAAGCAAAAGGTGCAGAGGCACTGAAAAATGCAAAGAAAATGACCATCATCTGCACCAAGGGGTCATTGGACTGGGCCTATCCACCTTTTATTTTGGCAACAACCGCAGCCGCGATGGATGTTGATGTGACCATGTTTTTTACATTTTATGGTCTGGTGTTGTTGAACAAGGAATTGAATCTCAAGGTTACGCCTCTGGGTAATCCGGCTATGGCCATGCCCGTGGGAGGTATGCACATGTCCATGCCTAATATGGTTGGCATGATCCCCGGTGTTACCGACATGGCATCTGTGATGATGAAAAACCTAATCAAGAAAAAAGGCGTCGCCTCGATCGAGGATCTTCGCGAAGCGGCGGCCTTGTCGGATGTCAGAATGATTGGGTGTCAGATGACTCTCGATCTTTTTGAAATGAACAAGGATGACATGATTGATGAAATGGAAATTGGTGGTGCGGCCACATGGATGGAAAGCGCACTTGAATCTGACATAAACCTTTATATGTAATCGCTAGAGCAATAATACTGAACAGGAATAATCATGGCTGATGAAACACTGGACGCAAAAGGGTTGAATTGCCCACTGCCAATACTCAAGGCTAAAAAAGCACTGACCGGAATGGAAAATGGGCAAATTCTTGAAGTCCTGTCCACAGATCCGGGTTCTGTTGCCGATTTTGGAGCATTTTGCCGCACCACGGGAAATGATCTTATTGAGCATGACAAGGATGGCGAGGTTTATCGCTTTTTGATTAAACGGATTGCCTGACCATTATCGGGGCATGTTTTAGGACACGTCCCATTTGATGTTCAAAAAAGCGTCACGCAGTACCGTTTACCATAGAGGTTTGCGGTTTTATTGATGAGTTTAACCCAGGAGGGGACAATGGCTCGATTTTCTAAACAACTGCTGACCTCGGCAGCACTGGCGACACTGGCCACCGCATTTATTGGTGTACCTGTTGTGCACGCCACCGAGGGTTACTTTCAAAACGGCATCAGCGCCCGTTCCAAGGCAATGGCAGGTGCGGGCATTGCCGATACCCGCGATGCCTTTGGCGCGGCATTAAACCCTGCCGGGGCGATTGATTCGGGTGATATGCTACAATTCAGTTTGTCAGCGTTTAGTCCGAACAGGCATTTTAATGGCTCTGGCCCGGGTGGATTTGTGCCTGCCGGTGATTTCAAGTCTCAATCCAACCTGTTTCCGGTGCCAGGGTTTGCCTATAGCCGACAGATTTCTGACAAGGTCGGGTTTGCCCTTACCGCCGTTGGCAATGGCGGAATGAACACAAACTGGGCGCCAGAAATTGCTAACCCGGTATGTGGAACCGGCCCATTCCCGGCACCGTCGGGTGTGTTTTGCGGCGGCAGAATGGGGGTCAACCTAAATCAGTTGCTGGTTTCAGCCAATTTTGCCTATAAATTTGCTGATGTCTTAACTATAGGCGTTGCGCCGATTTTGGCTATCAATCAGTTTCGGGCCAGAGGCCTGGCGGCATTTGGCGGTGTATCGGTTGATCCTGCAAATCTGACTGATAACGGCAGCGAGTTTTCTACCGGCCTTGGTGGCCGTGTTGGCTTCCAACTGGACGCAGCAGAAGGCTTTCGCATCGCTGGCACCTATCAGGCTGAGATCAATATGTCCCGCTTTGACAAATATCGCGGCCTTTTTGCTGATGGTGGTGATTTTAACATTCCCAAAAACTATACCGTGGGTGTTGCCTTTGATGCGACCCCGGATTTTACCGTGGCTATCGACTATAAACGCATCAATTATCAATCGGTTGGTTCTATTGGTAATTCCTCACGTATTCCCAATTTGTTTGGTAATTTCGGTGCGGCAGGCTTTGGCTGGCAGAATGTTGACGTAATCAAGTTTGGTGCTGAATGGCGTCAAAACGATCAATGGACATGGCGGGCCGGTTTCGCCAAAAATGATAACCCGATCAAGTCACCTGATGTAACGCTGAACATTCTTGCGCCCGGGGTTATGAAAACGCATTTGACCACGGGTTTTGAATATAACCCCAGCCAGAAACACAGCTTTGAGTTTGCATTTATGTATGCACCAACAGCCAAGGTTTCCGGCATTGAGGTCACACCGTTTGGCCCCAACCCCAATCGAACGATTGAGCTGCGTATGCGCCAGTGGGAAGCCACGATCGGCTGGAAAATGAAATTCGGTCAGTAAACCCTGATCGATTTATGAATAAGGCCGCTCTGTGATATGCAGGGCGGCCTTTTTATTAAACCACTTCTTTTTCGTGGAATTTTATTGCGATCCTCTTGCGTCCGGCAGTATATTAGACTATGCGCATATTCATCCGGTGCGCGGCACCTGATCCCGCATGATAATGATTAACCTGCTGTCTACGGCTTGTCTGCTAGACTGGTTTTGTGTTTTGGATTGCAAATTGACGGGCAAAAGGTACGAGAGCATGAATGAGGTTACGCAAACCTTTGGGCCAGCCCATTCGGGTGGTCTTTGGCGTGCGCCTGGCTCTTGTATTGTAAAAACCGATACCCGTCATTATGGCCCGCCAATGAGGCAGTCATAATGTCACAAATTAAACTGGCCCTTGGTAATATAATTTCCTTTCGCGCTTTAGGTCATTTCCTGAATGACCGGCGCTGGCTGTTTGTTGCCCTGATTGTTGGCGCGTCACTTTATGTCATGCCAACGCCAGAGGGTTTAAGCCGTGAAGGGCATCTGGTTCTTATCCTTTCTGTTGTCTCGGTCATTCTTTTTGTAACAGAACCCATACCCCTGCCCACGGTGGCCCTGATGATTATTGTCGGCCAGGTATTTGTTCTGGGTGTGGATTCCAGCACGGTGGCGCGCTCACTTATGAGCGATTCGGTATTGTTTATCATGGGTTCCCTGATGCTTGCCGTAGCCATTATCAAGCAAAAGCTGGACAAGCGTATCGCCTATCTGATTGTGCGTATTACCGGCACAAAAACGGTCAATGTTGCAACCGGTATTGCGGTTGTGTCAGGTATTCTGGCATCGTTCATTGGTGAGCATACAGTCGCGGCGATGATGTTGCCGGTGGTGCTTACCTTGCTTTCGCTGACCTCGGATGATCCAAAAAAGGTGCGTAATCTTGCTGCGATCTTGTTGTTTTCCATTGCCTATGGGTGCTCAATTGCCGGTATTGGCACACCCTCTGGCGGTGCGCGCAATGCGATAATGGTTGGCTATTGGCACGAATTTTATTACAATGCGAGCGTTCCTGAAACGATCAAATACCTGATGCACTACACAAGGTGGATGTCATTTGCCTATCCGGTATTTCTGGCGCAATTGCCGTTTATGATGATGATCCTGTTTTTCAGTTTCAAACCCGAGCATGCTCACCTGACCCGCGCTGTGGTAAAACTTCGTACCCAGATTGAAAAGGAAGGCCCGGTTAAGCCCAAGGACTGGCTCACCGTCGCTATTTTTGTAATTACGCTGATTGGCTGGATCAAGTTTTCCGACCAATACGGTCTTGGCACTGTGGCTCTGTTGGGCGCGATTGCCTTTCTGGTTTTGGGACTGGTTAATTGGGAAGATATCAATGTGGGCGTGAACTGGGGCGTGGTGCTGCTCTACGCTGCGGCCATATCCCTTGGGGTGGAGATGAAGGAAAGTGGGGCAGCCCTATGGTTGGCTGATTCTTTCCTGACCTTGATGCCAGCCTCTATGGAGCATGGCCCGCCCCTTTGGGCCTCTGTTTCCCTGTTAACAACACTGGTGACCAACACCATGTCCAACGGCGCCGCCGTGGCGGTGCTGGGGCCTATTGTGCTGAACTTGGCCAATGCAGCGGGGGAAAGTCCCATTCTTATGGGCTTTATTACCGCCATATCTTCGGCCTTTGCCTATCTGACAGTTATTGGAACGCCGGCCAGCACTATCATTTATGCCTCCGGGTATCTTAGAACTACAGACTTCTTGCGTGTTGGTTTCCAAATGGCCATCATGTCAACATTGATACTGATCGGTGCCGCCGTATTTTACTGGCCCTTGCTCGGACTTTGACAAGTAAAATGGATAAGAGGAGGGACGCCTGATGCTGGAAAACGAATTTGACAGTGATTTGCAAAGCGATGCTGAAGATCGCTTTCAAATCCTTGTCTGCATTGATGGCTCTGACGCCTCTTTTTCAGGATTGCGCTATGCTGTTCGTATGGGTTCAGACAACAGCGCCGATCTGACGCTTCTTTATGTGCGTCCGGTGGATCAGGGGTTAAGTTCTGGCGGTCTGCAAATGCGTGTGGCACGCGAAAATATGCTCAAATGGGGGGTGCAATTGCCCGGCACCACGGCCTTGAAAAAAGGCCGGGATATGCTGGTCGAAATGGGCTTTATGGCTGATGACTGGAAAGAACAAATTGTGCATACCGACGTTACCGGTGACCCGCTTGGCGATAATACCACCGTCTATAAAAATGATGAAGGCGCGTGTATTTCCCTGAAACTCCTGGTTTCTCCCTCCGTTGATCGCGGTATTCTGGATGAATGTGAAGTTGGCGATTATGACATCACAATTATTTCCATGTGTGAAACCGATGAAGCCAAAAAACACGCGGGTTATATTTCACCTGCAGCGACCATGGCGGTCGCCACACAACATCGCGGCACTGTTCTGGTGGCTCGCGAACTGGAAGAAGACCACGGTCACTTCATGTGTGTGGATTTTTCGGACAAGGCGATACAGGCAGCGATAAAAGATGCGCAGATCGCGGCGCGCTGTCATTGCCCGGTCTATCTGTATTCGGTTGCTGCCAATGAAGATGAGGTGGAAACCGCCAGGGATGTTGTTGCCCGGGCCAAGGCGGCCATTGAGGCCGAAGGGTTAAGCATTGCTGGCGAGGGCACGGATATTGGCGATCCGGTGGAATGCATTATAGGCAAGGGCAGAAAATACTCACTGATTGTTCTGGCTGACACCAGCGTCAAAGGCTTGCGGCGCTTTTTTACCACTTCCACCGCTTATGAGGTTCTGCAAAAGGCCGCCAACTCGGTGATGATTGTTCGTTGAGTTGCTCTGATTATATATAAATTATACGAATTAATAAAAAACTTGATAAATATTATAATATATATAATATAGGCATATGGATAGAATAAATAACCCATATGCACCCGGTGCAGGGCTACAGCCTCCTACATTAACGGGCCGCGATCAGCTACTTGAAGATGCCGCTATAGACATGCAACGGGCACTTAAACGGCGTCCAACTCAAGGCATGATGCTGCTAGGTTTGCGCGGCGTGGGAAAAACGGTCTTACTTAACCGACTGCATGAAAAAGCGATGGAGTTGGGTTTTCAAACTGTAAAAATTGAAGCACCGGAAAGTGGGCGATTGGCTCAACTCTTACTTCCGGGACTGAGGCAGATAATATATCATTTAGACCTTCGTCAAAAAGCGAAGCGACTCGTCCGCGAGGCCGCATCTGTATTGAGGAATTTTGCAAGCGCATTTGAGTTGAATTTTGGTGGGTTTGAGTTTGGTATATCACCATCGCCAGGACGTGCCGACACCGGTAATTTAGAGCAGGATTTGCCAATGCTTCTGGTTGCGGTCGTGCAGGCTGCAAAAGAAAGCGATACAGCGATCGCTTTTTTTCTGGATGAAGTGCAGTATTTATCAAGGGATGAACTCGCAGCGATCGTCGTGTCATGCCATGAAATTGCGCAACAAGGCTTACCCTTTTATTTCGTAGGTGCCGGTTTACCGCAAATTGCACGGTTGGCAGGAAACGCAAAATCTTATGCAGAACGATTGTTTACTTACCCGGAAATTGGCCCCCTTCCTGCAGGAGCGGCAAAAAACGCTTTAATACAGCCTGCCGCTGTTGAAGGTGTGGCGTTTACCAAGGGCGCGGTTGAGGAGATAATTTCACAAACGAAATGTTACCCGTATTTCCTTCAAGAATGGGGGTCGCAAGTATGGAACGCTGCCCCAGAAACACCAATAACACTGGATGATGTTGTCAATACGACGCCTGGTGTGATTGAGCATTTGGATGCCAACTTCTTTCGTGTGCGTTTTGATCGACTGACGCCACTGGAGCAAAAATACCTGCGGGCCATGGCTGAACTGGGTTCCGGGCCATATAAAACTGGCGATATTGCGGCGGCTTTAGGCGTTGAAGCAAGTAGCGTAGCCGTGGTCAGACAAAATTTAATTGATAAAGGAATGGTCTGGAGCCAACGTCATGGCGAGACGGCCTTTACGGTGCCAATGTTTGACCAATTTATGCTGAGGCAGATGCCAGAATTGATACCGCATGTGCCAAACCGGCGCAGATGTAAGCCAGAGTCGTAAGTCCTAAAAATTGTGTTGTGTATTAACTCAACGTGTTGCGTTTTGCGCATTTTCCATTTGATATTCCTGCTGGGTATGGCAGTGTTATATTAGAAATACCGAATAAACGGTATGGGGGAACTTGCCTGTGGACGCTAATCCGTTTGCAACGCTCAAGGAAGATGTTGATCTGTCGCCGGAAGTGGCTGACGAGGTCAAATGTACCACCTGTTATATGTGCGCCTGTCGTTGTGGTATCCGTGTGCATCTTAAAGATGGCAAAATTCGCTATATCGAAGGTAATCCAGATCATCCGGTTAATCAGGGCGTGTTGTGCGCCAAGGGTTCCGCCGGAATTATGCAGCAATACTCACCGGCGAAACTGAAAAAACCTTTGCTGCGAACAGGTGAGCGCGGTTCTGGCGAGTTCAGGGAAATAGAGTGGGATGAGGCGCTGGTACTGGCGACAAACTGGCTGGGTGAAGTGCGGGAGTGCGATCCGGGCAAGCTGGCGTTTTTTACCGGACGCGATCAGAGCCAGTCTTTTACCGGCTGGTGGGCAACACAATATGGCACCCATAATTTTGCCGCCCATGGGGGGTTTTGTTCGGTCAATATGGCCGCTGGCGGGCTATACACGCTTGGCGGTGCGTTTTGGGAGTTTGGTGAACCGGACTGGGATCTGACCAAATATTTTATGCTGTTTGGGGTTGCCGAAGATCATGACAGCAACCCCATCAAAATCGGTCTTGGCAAGTTAAAAACACGCGGTGAAGCCAAGTTCGTTGCCGTCAATCCTTCGCGCAATGGTTATAACGCCATTGCTGACGAATGGGTGGGTGTGCGCCCGGGTACAGATGGTCTGTTTATTTTCGCCATTATCCATGAGCTTTTGCGCGCTGAAAAAATAGATTTTGCCTCACTGGCGCGTTATTCCAATGCACCCTGGTTGGTGATTGATGAGCCGGGCCAGCCCGATCACGGCCTGTTTCTGCGCGATGCGAAGGGCAATCCGCTGGTTTGGGATTTGGTCAGGAAAAAAGCCATCAACGCCAATCTGGCTGATATTACCCCCGCGTTTGCCGGCGCGCGCACCGTAAAAAAACGCAACGTTATTCCCTCATTCGAGCTTTTGGCAAAACGCTATCTTGATGATGAGTTTAGCCCCGATGCTGTGGCGGAAATTACCGGTATTCCTGCGACCACAATCCGCCGTATTGCCGCAGAGCTGGCCCACGTGGCTTTTGAAGAAGAAGTGGTGATCGAGCGTGAATGGACGGATGCCTGGGGCCGTAAACATGATAAAATGATTGGCCGCCCTGTCTCGTTTCATGCCATGCGCGGTATTTCTGCACATTCCAATGGATTTCATACGTGCCGGGCGCTGCATATATTGCAGGTTCTTCTGGGGTCTGTCGATGTACCGGGGGGCTGGCGTTATAAGGCACCGTTTCCCAAACCCGTTCCCCCAGGGGTTCGCCCTGCTGGCCCGGCGAAAAAACCGGGTGACACACTGACGGGGCCACCGCTCGGGTTTATCAAATCGCCGGATGATCTGATTGTTGATGAAAATGGTGCACCGCAACGCATAGACAAGGCATTTTCGTGGGAACATCCGCTATCCCTGCATGGTATGATGCATATGGTGCTGCACAATGCTGCCAATGCTGATCCCTACAAGGTCGATGTGTTATTTATGTACATGGCCAATATGGCGTGGAATTCATCGATGAATGTGCAAGGAACGCTGGACTATTTTACCGCCAAAGATGAGAGCGGCGCCTATAAAATCCCAAAAATAATTTATTCGGATGCCTTCTGGTCAGAGACGGTTCCCTATTGTGATCTGATCTTGCCCGATACCACCTATCTGGAACGTTGGGATTGCATCTCTATGCTGGATCGCCCCATATCTTCGGCGCACGGTGCCGGTGATGCCATTCGCCAGCCCGTCTTGACACCAGAAGGTGATGTGCGCCCCTTTGCCGATGTGTTGCTTGATCTGGGCCACCGCCTTGGCCTGCAGGGTATGAGCAAAAAGGACGGCAACCCGCAATATCCCGGTGGTTATGTGGATTACATGGTCAATCATGAACGCGTGGCAGGCTCTGGCATTGGCCCACTGGCCGGGTGGCGCGGCAAGGATGGCGGTGAGCAGGGCAGGGGAGAGCCTAACCCGGATCAGATTGTACGATACATTGAAAACGACTGTTTCTGGACGCAAGACCTGGCGCCTGAACAGCTCTATTTCAAGCCGGTCAACCAAAGCTATCTGAATCATGCGGTTATGATGGGGTGGATTGGCCATGCTGACCCGGTCATTTTTCAACTGTATAATGAGGATTTGCAGAAATTCCGCCTGGCCGCGCAAGGCCATGGTCAGCGCCAGCCACCCCATCAGCATCGGGATCGAATAGAAACTTATTTTGATCCGCTGCCCATCTGGTACATGCCATTTGAAGAAGCAGAGGTAGATTGCAAGCAATACCCCCTGCATGCCCTTAGCCAGCGGCCCATGCATATGTATCATTCCTGGGGGTCGCAAAACGCCTGGCTACGCCAGATCACTTCATCGAACAAACTGCATATCCATGTGGATACTGCTGGTGCGCTGGGCATTAAAGATGGTGACTGGGTCTGGATTGAAAGCCGCCATGGGCGGGTGAAGGGCGCGGTAAAGCTTATCACCGGGGTGAACCCGCAAACCGTGTGGACGTGGAATGCCATTGGCAAGCGCAAGGGGGCGTGGAACTTGTCCGAAGCGGCGCCCGAAGCTAATAAGGGCTTTTTGCTCAACCATATTATTTCCGAGGTGCTGGCCCCCGGCAAAAATGGCCAGCGTTATTCCAATTCCGACCCGGTGACCGGGCAGGCGGCCTGGTTTGATCTGCGGGTAAAGATTAGCAAATGTGCGCCCGCAGAAGCAGGGGCAACAGAGCCGGTATTTGAGCGGTTCCCGCAAAGCCCCGGTGCGACCCCCGCACCAGGCGTTTCACGCTATGGCGCCAGCTTAAAAGGCGCACCAACAGGCAAAAAGGCAAACACGCGCGGCTGGGTTGGTAATCGCCATGAAAATTCTTTGGGCATTACCGGTCTTGCCGATGGCAAGGGAAATACAATTAAAGGCGGAGAAACATGACGTCTCTGCCGCAAAACCCGTCCAAGGTAAAACTGGGTCTGGTGATTGACCTTGATATTTGCGTTGGTTGCCATGCCTGTGCGGTCAATTGCAAGGAATGGAATACATCGGGAACAATGGCTCCGCTGACCGATATGGATCCCTATGGAGCACAGCCGGACGGTGTGTGGTTCAACCGTGTTCACACCTATGAAGCGGTTGATGAGGCGGCTGGCACTTCTCGAACCGTGCATTTTCCGCGATCCTGCCTGCACTGCGATGATGCACCCTGCGTTACCGTTTGCCCCACTGGCGCGTCTTACAAGCGCGAGGATGACGGCATAGTGCTGATTAACACAGACATCTGCATTGGCTGCAAATTGTGTTCATGGGCCTGCCCATACGGGGCGCGTGAATATGATGAAGACGAAGGGGTGATGAAAAAATGCACCCTTTGCATTGATAAAATATATAATGAAAACCTGCCGGTTGAGAGCCGCGTTCCGGCCTGTGTTTCAACCTGCCCGACAGGGGCGCGCAGTTTTGGCGATCTTGGCGACCCGCAATCGGATGTCAGCAAGCTGGTGGCTGCACGCGGCGGCTATGCGCTCATGCCAGAGCAGGGAACCGCGCCGGTTAATCGTTATTTGCCGCCCCGGCCAAAAAAACTGGGCGAGAGGCACGCGCCGCGTATGCTGGAGCACCATGATGATAGCGCCGACGGGGCAGGGTTGTTGGCCCGCTGGGTCGATAAAGTACTGTCGGCGTAACGGAGTAAGAGAATGCACCCGGCTAAATCAGTTATCTATTTTACCGTTGCGACCGGTGCCGGTTATGGTCTTATGGGTTGGCTGGCGGTTTTTGGTGTGCTTGGACTTGTCCCCGCAGATCACGCGTTTGGTATTGCAGCGTTTGGTCTTGCCTTTTTCCTGATTGTATCGGGGTTGTTATCGTCCACCGGGCATTTGGGACGACCGGAACGGGCCTGGCGGGCGCTCTCGCAATGGCGTTCATCCTGGTTATCGCGCGAAGGTGTGCTGGCTATCCTGAGCTTTGGGCCAACCGGGCTTTATGCGCTGGCCTGGGTTTTGTTGGGTCAAAATTCAGGGCTTGTCGGCATTATCGGTCTTGTTGGCGCGGGGTTGTGCATGATGACCGTTTTTGCCACTTCGATGATATATGCTTCTCTTAAAACCATACCGGGATGGAGCAATCGCTGGGTCAGCATTGGTTATCTGGTTATGTCGCTAATGTCTGGTTCTGTTCTGATGTTGGTGTTGCAAAGCACTTTTACTGTTGGGGCGTCCGGCTTGATTATCAAGATTGCGATATTTTTTTTGGCGTTGGGTGGTATTATCAAGCTTCTCTACTGGCACTCGCTAAGCACACTTCCGGCGCGTAGTACCGCGACAACGGCTACCGGACTTGGCGGGCTTGGGGCCAATGGCCAAGTGCGCATGGTTGAAAGCCCCCATAGTGAAGACAATTTTCTGCTCAAAGAAATGGGCTATAAAATTGCCCGAAAACATGCGCACGCTCTAAAGCGCCTGGCGCTGGTTTTGGGCTTTATAATACCAATGGCTCTGGTGGCCACTCTGGCGGTGTTGGCACCGGAATATAGTTTGCCGGTTTCACTATTGGCAATGGTGTTTGTTGCGCTTGGTCTGGCAACGGAACGCTGGTTGTTTTTTGCCGAAGCCAAACATGTGGTGACACTTTATTACGGCGAAACTGAAATATAATTCGGTTATGCCCGGCGGAAATGTATTCAAATCAAGTTTTCTCAAGTATGGAAAAGGTAAAATTGTCGAATATTGAACATGTTTAGGAACCCAAAGAAAATAGTTTATTCTATGAGGCGTATTGTCATTTCAATAGCAACATATACAATAAAATATTGTATATAAAATAATTTTGGGGAAACGTATAATAATATATATAAAAACATGTAAAACATAAATAAACAGAATTATTATTTAATAACATTGCCATATGTATATATAGTTTTGTTGAAAATTATACAGAAAAGCGTGTTTGAAAAAAAATAACACTCTTTTTACTCACTTGGTTCACCGTCGACGCAAATATTGAAAAGGCGGGGACTATGAATTCAGTCAAAAAGAAAGAGCACATAAAAAACAACCTGCACGGTGCATTAGCGATTCGCTTGTTACAAGGCGTTGCGATTGTATCGCTTGTTCTTGCAACGCCCTTTGCCGCATTTGCTGATGGTGAGCCTGACGAGCAAATGCAGGAAATGCAGGACAAGCTGGCTGAGGCCATGGCTGCAATCCAGGCATTGAGCCGCACGGTCTCAACGTTGCAAAATGAGATTGCGATACAAAATGCCAAAGCGGACAACCCATCTTCCAGTGAAACCATGATGGTAGAACTGGATGAGCGCGTTGAGGAACTTGAAGACACGGTTGATACCATCGACGGCCGTGTCGGCAGCCGTGCGGTTGCCAATGCTTTTGATGCAAGCAAGCTGGATATTGGCGGATTTGTTGACATTGCCACAACACTGGCAATTGGTGAAGACAAGACCGAGGCCGCCTTTAATCGCGAGGTATTCGAGCTGTTGGTAAAAGCCAAACTTGGCAATTCATGGGATTTATTTGTTGCCCAGGCCTTTATTCGTAATGCGCCATTGCGGTTTTCTGATCCGGCCGGGCGGCGTTCACCCTTCTTTGCCAATAACAATTCTCCGGTGGTGACAGATACGGTTATTGCCTGGGCGCAGTATTCCAAAAGTGACATGTTCAATGTGCAGTTTGGGCGCTTTATTACGCCGCACGGGATAATCAATATCGAGCACTTTCCGGCCAATCTTCTGGATCCGGAACAGCCACAATTTTTGCGTCCGTTTCCGGCCCAGACAATTTTTGCCAACTTTTCTGATGGCTTGCATGTGCATGGTTCCAAATACGTCGGCAATAACAAGTTTAGCTATAATGCTTACGCGGCTGCGTGGGCGGGTAATTCGAGCAACATAAATGTTGGTGGTCGCCTGGCTTATTCTTTTGAGGATGCAGGCCTGACATTCGGTCTGAACGGCACCTATGGCGATCGCTCCAGCACACGCGACGCCAACTTTGCTGTGCTGGGTGCCGATGTCCTGTTCCAAAAAGGTCGATGGACGTGGAAAAACGAAGTTTATGTAACGGATGAAGAGGGTGCGGCCAGCAAATATGCATTTTATACAATGCCCGCATACAAGCTCACCGATAAATGGACAGCGTTTTATCGTTTTGACTATCTTGATACTGGCGCGCTCGGCGGGGAGAGCTTTGAAAATGCTCTGGGCCTGACCTTCCGACCAATTTTTAATACACATTTGCGGGGCATTTATCGATGGAGGCGGGCAACAAGTGATGCCGGTATTCCAGCAGCCGATACTCATGTTTTCCAACTCTCCACAACCTTTAATTTCTAGGAGCGAAATTATGCTAAATATGTTCTCAAAATTCGCTCTGACCAGCACCGTACTTGTTTTCATGCTGTTTACGTCTGTGGATGCTCGGGCAGAAACCTATGCCGTTGTTGTTAACGCAGAGAATGGGTTTTCCGGGGATGATGGCGCTTTGCGTACACAAATCAAACGATTGTATTTGAAGGAACAATCAACCTGGCCCGGTGGCCAGGATGCGGTACCATTTGGCCGTGAAGACGGCTCACCAGCACAGCTTGCGTTTATGAAATCGGTTCTGGGCATGATCGATAGTGAATTCGCAGGGCATTGGCTGAAACTCAAGCAGATACGCGGCGAAACGCCGCCGCGCGGTATTGGTTCTGCCCGAATCCTGTCACGCCAAATCGGCAAAAAACCGGGAGCCTTCGGTGTCGTTCTTGCTAGTGAAGCTGCCACCATTGAAGGTGGGAAAATTCTTTTCGAATTTTCCACTGACTAATAATCCAAATGTTTTATCGGGGTATGTGAAACATATGAAAACGCCAACGTTTATTCTGAACCTTCCCGTACTGGTGAAGGTTTCTGTGTTGCTTGCATTTATTGCGGTGTTATCAACCGGGTTTGGTATTGCAATGCGTGCCAAAAATGCAGCTATTGAACATGCGATTGTTGAACAAGGCCAAACGCTTGACCTTTTGCAACGCGCCCGTAATGCATCCAAGGCCTTTGGCGATATGAAATACTGGAATGTCGAACTTGCTATTAGTTTGCAAGACAGTTCGGTGGATGCAGCGGCAGAAGCGAAAACGCAATTGTTTGCAGAACTGGATGCCCTTCAGGCTCAAACACCGGAACTGGCAAATACAGTGCGCACAAAAGCCAATCAGATTGAAGAATTATCTCTTTCTGCCCTGGACGAATTTATTATGGACGAACGGGCTGCTGGTAATGCTTTCATGGCCCAGGCTCGTGAACAGGTTGGCGAAGTTGACCAGGCGCTGGCTACATTAACCACTGATCTGGAAATTCGCGCCGAAACGGCAAGGCAATCGGCACTGGGCGCATCTCGTGCAGCATTTAATATGTCACTACCAGCTATTCTAGGTGTTCTGGCGACACTGGCAGTGGCGGGTGCGGCGCTCTTTTTTCTGGTGGTAATGCCCATACGGCGGATGACGGCTGCGATGCTTAAACTTGCTGGTGGTGATGCAACAATAGTGCTGCCTTCAGAGGGTCAAAAAGACGAAATCGGCAATATGGCCGGTGCCGTGGCGGTGTTCCGTGAAAACATGCTGGATGCAGAACGTATGCGCAGTGAGCAAGCAAAGACCGAAGAACGCGCAAAAGTGGAAAAACTGGCAAGCATGAACCAACTGGCCGATGACTTTGAAATGTCTGTTACAGAAATGGTTGATACTGTGGCAGCATCAGCAGGGCAGATGCAGTCCAGTGCACATCAATTGGTGGAAACAGCACGATCTTCGGGCCAGGATGCAAGTGGTGCCGCACAATCATCACGCGAATCAGCTGAAAACATAGAAATGGTAGCCGTAGCCACAGAGGAATTGCGCAGTTCAATTCAGGATGTTTCTCACCAAATTTGCAGTTCTGCGGAATTTGCACAAAGCGCGGCCGAGGCAGCACGCGAATCCAATGACGTTGTGAAAAGTCTTGGCGAAGCTGCCGGCCGGATCGATAGTATCGTCTAAATTATTCAGGATATTGCCGAACAGACTAATCTACTAGCCTTGAATGCAACCATAGAGGCGGCCCGTGCCGGTGATGCCGGGCGTGGATTTTCTGTTGTTGCTACCGAAGTCAAAGGTCTTGCAGAGCAAACCACAAAGGCTACCCATGACATCAATATGCAAATAAAAGAAATACAGGAAGTTGCCCAGGTCAGTATCGAGCAAATCGGCAAGGTTGCCCATTCAATTGGGCAGATAGAAGAGCGCCTTGGGACTGTATCAGCCTCGGCTGAGGAACAGTCAGCAACAACCGGTGAAATCAGTGAAAGTATTCGCCGTGCGGCAGAACATTCACAGCAAATATCCGAAGCGGTTACACAACTCTCTGACGCATCATCATCGACTGAGAAAACATCTACAGAAAGCCATGAAGCGACAGTGGAAATGACCATTCAGACAGAAAACCTGGGGGCCAAAGTGCGTGAATTTGTGGCCCGTGTTGGCACCTCCTGAGCTATCTCGATCGTGTATTCACAATTTCAAAACGCCGGTTTGCACCAGGGTTCAGACTCATCCTCATCCTGAGGTGCGAGGCATGGCCGAGCCTCGAAGGATGGATCATTCCAACCAGCCATAATCATATGCCAATAGCGTTCCAGGTTGGATAAGTCTGGGGTATCCCCCATCGACCGCTACGCGGCCACTTCCCCCGCAGGCAGGGGAAGAAAAGCAGGCCTTGGGTTTCTTTCCTCCTCCGTTTACGGAGGAGGTGGGCGCAGATGCGCCCGGAGGGGGTGTAATCGGGGATAACGAGACTGTTCAAAATTCTGTGTCAGGTTAGGGTTTAGATGTCCAGTATTTCATCTAAACGCCCATCGAAGTATATGGCGAGTTGTGAGAGGGTCAAGTTCCAGTTTTGAATTGGCATTGTCCATTTTTTTGTCATGTTTT